>CAYTIQ010000034.1:0-39087 GCA_964437935.1 uncultured Rheinheimera sp. | reverse complement strand
AGCGGGGCTTGGGAAGGTGTCGTTCAAAAAGTGAACACTCATGCTCTCGCCCTGGCAGTATCAACAAAGTGTTGTCGGAAGTTGCAAATGGTGACTTAACCCGTCGGTTGAAGATTGTGCAGCAAGATGAATTTGGTGCGTTATCACAACGCGTCAATCAACTGATCGACTCGCTGAGTCAGTTAATCCATCGGATCTCCGACAATGCCCAGCATTTGCAACAAAGTTCAAGCTTATCGCAACAAGAGGTTCAAGAGATCTCCAGCGCCCTCACCACGCAGCAGCAGCAGATTGGGGACGTCAATACCACCACGCATCAGCTGGCCGAAAGTACCCATCAAATCACTGGTCAGGCGAGCCAAGCGGTCGGTGAAATGGAAATGGCGTTAAAGCAAAGCGAGCAAATTGACAAAATATCCAATGAAAATAATGTACTGATCAGCAAGTTAGCCGAGCAACTCAGCAACACCGTTGGCATCATGGCCAAAGTGAATGAGCAGTCGAATAACATTGGCGGTATTTTGGCAACCATCCGCGGCATCGCAGAACAAACCAATCTGTTGGCGCTTAATGCGGCGATCGAGGCGGCACGTGCCGGTGAACAAGGGCGCGGTTTTGCGGTGGTAGCCGATGAAGTTCGTTCCTTAGCGGTCCGGAGTCAATCGGCCGTTGACGAAATTAGGCAGATGATTCAAACCTTGCAACATGAAAGTACCTCAGCCATGGCGTCGATCACCCGAGGCAAGGAGGATGCTGAATATTGTGTCAATCATACCAATGAATTAACCCAAGCGTTAACGCATGTCACGCAAGCCATTAGTCAAATGCATCAGATCAGTCAAAGCATTGCTCAAACCACGCAACAACAATTGCAGCTGGGTGAGAGCATCGATGTCAGTATGCAAACCATGGTTGAGCTGGCCGCGCAAAGTGCCGAGAAAGCTGAAAATACCCAACACCATGCCTCCGCGGTCGCGCAAAACGCCGATGAGTTATTGGGCTCAATTAGTTCCTTCAAAATCTAATCCAGGCGGGCCTGCCGGATGCAAAAGAGGCTGGACTAAGGCCAGCCAGGCAGGCGTGTTGACCATCCAAGGTCTAGCTGTCGTTCCTTCTGCGTTTGCTGGTCTGCTCCCTTGCGAAAACAGAAGCTCATTGCATTGTACATAAAACAGAACCATTGTCACCTTTTTAGGGTCAAGATTCAAAAATATTGCGTTTGATCAATGACTTCGATGTCTATTTGTTCAGCTATTTTAGCGGCAGTGCTGGATAATCCGGCAAAACTGCACACCACTAACTGCTGACAATCATACCGGCACATCAACATCACTAGCTGGCGTAGCAGCACGGTATCCACCGGATGCGTAGCATGGGGATGCAAATAGATTAACTGGCGTTTAGCCGAGGTTTGGTAGATCCGACAAGCGCTGGCAGCATCGAGGAACACGCCCTGTTGCCACGCAGGCATCTGTCGACAGCGCTGTAAAAACTGCGGATGTCGCCCAGTAAAGAACACCGCCGACGGTGCCTGAGTTGCGCCAAATCGATGACTACACCACATGCCCAACCACGCGAGCACCAGCAATAGGCAGACCACGAGAATTGGCTCATGCGGCGTATTGGCCAACGGCCAAAGTAAAAAGGCGACCACGCTACTGCTTGCCGCCAGCACAAAGAAAAACCAAGACCAACCAAAGGAATCCTGCATGCTATGTTTCTCCATGGACAGCATGAGGCTAGTTTGTGTTGGCTTTAGGGAAAAAACTGTACCGAATTCTTATAAAGTTTTGATATTTTGCATCATCTCGAGCACGGATGGCCACTGCAGCGGTGGTAACAGGCTCGAACGCACGATTCGAGGCTGCTCATCCGCGTCGGTAAAGGTCGGTGCCGCGAGACCGTAACGTTGCGCCGCCAGCGGATAAAACTGCTGTTTCGTTGGATGGTCATCGTGCACGATATTCACCAATGCCGGCCAGCGCTGTTCAGTGAGCCAGCATGCCAAGTAGGCGGCGATCTGGTCACTATGCACTAGATTCACCTGCAAGTCGGCTCCGGCCAGCTGCCCCCGTGCGCAGAAACGCCCTGGATGACGCCCTTCGCCAAATAATCCCGCTAATCGCAACACGCTATGCCGAGGATACTGCTGCACGATGCGCTCTGCGGTCACTAATTGGGCTACGCGGGGTTTGGATAGGTCAGGCTGCGAATCCTCGAAGATCTCACCGCCTAAACCACTATAGACACCGGTGCTGGAACACAGGATCAGCTGACGACATTGCAAGCTGGCCGCACGCTCAGTCCATTGCTGTAGCGTTTGATGATACGCCGCCATGTCAGCGCCTGGGGCTATCGCGATCAACCAAATCGCCCCTTGCAGGGTTGCTAAAGCATCGTCGCTCGCAGGTTCCTGCCATACCAGAGGTTGCACCTGCGCCGGCAGATCGTGCAAGCCCGCCGCGGTGCGGCGTAACGCCACAAATTGCCAGTCTGGCAGATGCGACTGCCAATAACTAAACAACCGCTTGCCGAGCCAGCCACAACCAATGACCACCAATCTGTTCATGCATCAGCCCTTGGTAATACGGCAAAGCGGCCACGGAAACTGGCCAGCAACAGCCCTTGATGATGCAGTTCAACCAACACGCTTTGCCGAGCGCGGCGACCGGCGATTAACGGTGACAACTCGCCATCGACATCCATCAAACGTGCCGTCGCAATAGCACCGTCGGTCACAGGTTTGAGATAACGCACATCGGCGTCGGCCAGCACAATATCCCCCTGCACTTGCAATGCTTGTAACTGCAAGTACACCAAGCCCCAGCCAGTCAGCGTCAGCAAGGTATAAATACTGCCCGCAAACATCGTCTGGTGCAGATTGATATTCGGTGCTAGTGGCGCTTGGCATTGCAATTGGTAGCCATCAAACGCGTGGATCTGCAAGTGCATGAACGCTGACAACGGAATGGTTTGATGCCAAGTGTTTTGCAAGGTGTGGCACCAGTCTTGCCATTGGCTCTGCTCACCCTGCATACGCAACGTTTTGTGCATTTGGTGGTGCGGGATGCCATACAGTGGCGGTTGGACGGCGCCTGGCAGGTAATGTTGCTTTTTATAAAACCCCACGGCGTTTTCGCGCGCATTCAGCACAATACCGCAACACCCCCACTGTACCGCCTGTTGTTCCAACCTTGCCAACACGATGGCGCCGAACCCACGCCCACGGGCGGCTTCGGACACGGCCATATAACGGACTTGGGCACGACCATCGACCAATCGATGCAAACGTCCAACCGCTAGCACCTGCCCCTGCTCCTGCACCATGGCATGAAAAGCATCCGCTTCAAGCTCATCGCGTTCACTGCCCCGAGGCTGCCCCCAAGGTGCCCGTAACACTTGATAGCGTAACTCATAATACTGCTGCCACTGCAGTTCTGTGGTTGGCGTACTGAGCTGCCATGACATCATGAAAGTTCCTTGATTGAATAAATTAAAGCCGCCTGACGTCACCGACCGGGCAGAGCCAAGGCAGCGCGAACTCCACTACCACCACGCCCCCCGTTCGACCCTGAACCACCCACGTCAGCATCATAAGCACGGTGCGCGTCAACGCCGCTGGGTCATCGGTCTTGCCCCGTTTAGGGGACTTGCAGCCAAAATGTGACAGGGCCATCATTGACCAAGCTGACCTGCATATCGGCACCAAATTGGCCGGTGGCCACCGTGATGCCTTGGCGTTGGCAATAAGCAACAAAGGCTTGATACAACGGCTCTGCCACACCCGGCAAGGCCGCTTGGCTAAAACTTGGCCGTAATCCTGAATTGGTATCGGCGGCGAGGGTGAACTGCGAGACCACCAGCAACTCGCCAGCCACTTGTTGCACATTTAAGTTCATTTTGCCGTGTTCATCATTAAACACCCGATATTTCAGAATTTTATCGGCCAGTTTGCGCATCTGTAGCTCGGTATCATTGGCTTCGACGCCCAGTAGCACTAACAGCCCAGTGCCAATTTGCCCAACCGTGTCGCCGGATACCTCAACACTGGCCCGGCGTACTCGCTGAATCAACCCAATCACTTGCGTGCTCCTAAACGTTGAGCCAACTCTGTAGCTGCCTGATACAAAGCCCTAGCAATGGCAGGCTCTGATGCTGAATGACCAGCTTGTTGCACCACAGATAACACTGAGCCAGGCCATGCTTGATGCAAACTCCAGGCGTTTTCTAATTTACACACCGCATCATAACGGCCGTGTACGATATACGCCGGTAAATGCGCGATACGACTGAGGTTTTGCAGCAACTGATTTGGCTCTAAAAAACAATGATGCAAGAAATAGTGGTTTTCGATACGGGCCAATGGCAGCGCAGAGTCAGGCTCTAACGCCCCCTCTCGCATTGCCGCGTTGGGCACTAAGGTTGCTACTCGCGCCTCCCACAAACTCCAGGCTTTGGCCGCTTCGAGCATGGTGTGTGCATCGTCACTTTGTAAACGCTCACGATAGGCAACAAGCACGTCCAGTCCTTGCACCGGTGCTATCGCTTGCATAAAATCAGCAAAATAATCCGGAAATAGTTGGCTAGCACCACCGCCTGGGCGATAAAGCCAGTCGATGTCTTCGCTGCGGGCTAAAAAGATGCCACGTAGAATAAAGCCCAAACAACGCTCCGGATACTGCTCACCATAAGCAAGTGCTAGGGTGCTCCCCCAACTACCACCGGCAACCACCCAACGTTCGATGGCTAAATGCTGGCGTATCGCTTCCATATCAGCAATCAGATCAGCGGTGGTGTTATGGCTCAGTGAGGCAAAGGGCGTGGATTGACCACAGCCGCGTTGATCAAACAACACCACACGATAAACCCGAGGATCGAACAAACTGCGCTGAAACGGTGAACTACCACCACCTGGACCACCGTGACACATCACCACCGGGATCCCTTTGGGGTTGCCGCTTTGCTCGAGGTAAATGCGATGCCCTTCCGGTCGCGTTAAAAACTCGACCTGATAGGCTTCGGGGGTTTCATCCGGCCACATTTGCCGACTCCTTTGACTCTGTAGGCTGACTGGACAACGACTTGGCCTGATGCTGCTGGTGCTCTTGCAAACACGCCGTCAACTCTGCCCCTAATAACACCACTAACCAACACAAATGGATCCATACAAACAACAGCGGCACCGAGGCTAAGGCGCCATAAATCGCTTGATAGGTCGCAAAATGGGCAATATAAAGCGCAAAACCAGTCTTGAGCATTTCAAATAAAATACTGGCGAGTAAGGCGCCCCAAAATGCATGTTTGTATCGGACTTTCAAATTCGGTACTAATTGATACAGCATAAAAAACGCTAACAGCGATACACCATATGGCGCAAGTGTTAACAGATGGCTTGAAAGTCCCGCCGTGTAGTCGTCAGCCATGTGGGTCAAGGTTGCTAAGTACGAGGTCAACGCGATAGAGACGCCGAGTAAAATGGGGCCAAGCGTCAGAATCATCCAGTAAATGGATAAGGAAATAATCAAGCGCGGCCGTTTGTGGACTCGCCAAATTTTGTTCAACGTTTTATCAATGTTATGCAACAACATGATGGCGACAAACACTAACACCAAAATGCTCACCGTGGTCATTTGACTAATGTTGTCGATAAAGCCGTTGATATACCCTTGCAACTCATCGCCCTTTTGCGGCAAGAAGTTGGCATACAAAAAGCGTTCTAAATCACCGCGCAGGCTAGAGAACACCGGAAACGCCTGCAAAATAGAAAAAGCCACGCCCAAAAGTGGCACTAAGGATAGCAGGCTAATATAGGCCAAATAGCCACCCATCATGCCGATTTGATCATGTTGGCAACGTTGAAAATACGCACGCAGCATGAGCCACGCCGCCCGCAGCCGCTGTCGAGTCCGTTCTAAAAAAGATAACATCATGAGTTGTGTCATAAAATTCGCGTCAAAACCCATCTTGGCAAGTCAGGACGGGCACGTCAATCATTGACGCTTGCGCAAAGCGCCGGAATCACTCCGGCGTGGTTAGTTGGATGTTTTGCGCACGGCTCAGCGCTTTGCTGGCTGTTTCAACCAAGCGGTCACCTTGTTGGTCAATAAATAACACCTTAATACCAAGCTGATCCGCCACTTTAAGACCTTCTTGGCTGCCCAAACACAAAAAGGCGGTAGACCAGGCATCCGCCTGAGTCCCATTGTCCATCAACACCGTCGTCGAAACCGTGGTATGTTTTACCGGAGCACCTTGCCTAGCATCTAATACATGGCTGTAGCGCTGGCCATTGGCATCAAAATAATGTCGATAGGTACCCGAGGTCATCACCGACATCGGTGCGTCTTGGGCAATCGTGATGATTTTCTGCAAACTTTGCTCACCCGGCAGCGGCTTATCAATCGCCACGCGCCATGGCTTTTGCCCAGGTTTATGGCCTTGCACAATCATTTCACCACCCACTTCGACGAGGAAGTTGTTGATGCCTGCATGGCGCATCACATCCGCTAACTTATCCACGGTATAACCTTGGGCAATCGAGGACACATCCACTCGCAAATTAGGCAGTTGCTTTTGCAGGTTGGAGCCGTTGGACGATTGCAATTTATTCATGCCAATCAACTGCATGGTCTGTTGCAGCTGTTCGGCGCTGGGTTGATTGAACTTGTCGGCTTTAAAGCCCCACAAGTCAAACAGTGGTTTGACGGTTAGATCGTAACACCCCGAGCTGGCTTGATACACCTTGCGGGCCTCTTCAACCAACAACACCAACTCTTGACCGACGTCCTGCGGCTCGGTGGTTTGTTGGTGATTGAACCTTTCAATCACCGAATCTGGACGGTAATTGGACATGACGACATCAATTCTGTCCAATTCTTGCTGGATCTGTTGTTCCAGCTGTTGATGGTTCAGCGACATTGGGGTCCAGTAGCTAATATGGAAGGTCGAACCTTGGGCCGGGCCAGTCATTTTTTGAATTTGTTCGGGTTGCGAGCAGCTCGATAACACCAAAGCAAGCAGCGCTGCAACTGGCAGCATACGGGACAACAGCATGAAATTTCTCCGAAGGCAAAGAGGCGGCAGTGTACTGAAAGGTCGGCGCAAATTCTAGCGTGTTTACACATCCAAATTGCCGCAAATCACCTCAAAGCGCTTTTGCTGATCAGGCGGTACGCCCCCTGCTTCCACCACCGATATACAATGTTTGGCGACGTCTTTGAGCTCTTTGTTCAGCACTTTGCGCATGCTTAATGCTTGCAGTAAGTTCATCGCAATATTGACGTTGGCAGGCATGGTTTGCAGCGCCGAGCGGAAATAATCAATCGCCATGGCAAAATCACCACTGCCGTAGGCTTCCATCCCTGCTGAATTTTGCTCCATCAGCTGAGCTCGCAATTCTTGGTGCTTGACTTGCTCATGTTGCATCATCAATTGCAGAGCACTGTTGTACAGCGAATCCCCTTGCGTCACGCTCGACAAAGTCCCCATATAATGATCGCACATTGGTAAATTGCCGACTTCAAAATAGGCGCGAGCGCGGTCTAGCATACCAGCCGCGGTTAGGTGCTTATCGAGGGATAATTTTTCGGATTGTTCCAATAACTCAATGGCTTTTTGGGTATGTCCTTGCAGCGCATACAACCGCGCTTCCACCACCATCCGATCATGGGCAAAGTTAGCTGGATTAAAACGTTTGCGAATGTTGTAGATAAAGTCTTTTACTTTTTCAACCTGGGCCGCTTGCTCATTGCCTTGCATCTCTTTGGCTTGTTCCACCAAAGCCCGCGCAAAATTTAACATGTTGTCTGGGGTGTCATACATGGAAAAGCGCGCAGCACTGAGCAACTTATGGTGCACATCGACCGCCAGCTCTTTTTGACTGGCAATACCTGCCAAAGTTGCAAGCACGTGCTGTCGCAGATAGTTGCGTGGTGAGCTTTTCGCCACTTGCTCAACGGCGGTCAAGGCTTCGGTGGCTTTTTGCTGGCTGATGTAGAGCCGAGTTAACCAGTCAAGCGCCTCGATACGAGTTTCCGCTTGACCGCTTAATTCATGCAATAAACTTTCTGCTTCGGCTTGCCGACCTTGATAGCCGTAGGTAACCGCCAAGCCTAATCGCGCCCATGGAAATTCACGTACCGTTAGCGCCCATTGGTATAAGTGCTCCGCCTCGTTGTACTGACCAAGTTCGATCAGTAACTCGGCTTTCATCCGACTGGCATGCATGGCAAACCGGCTATTCTCAGCCACCACCGCATCACATGCCTCAATACCGGCGGCGAAGTCTTCGTCATGGATGGCTTTATACACATGTCGAAGGGCATTTTTTAAGTGAAAGGCCCGACTAATGCGTCGCTCAAGTTCAGCATAACTGAAGGGTTTTAGCAGGTAATCGTCGGGTTGGAACTCAATAACGCCGTAGACCGCATGGCGCTGCCGCTCGGCACTGACCACGATAAAACAACAGGTCGGTTTTAGCAGACGCTCTTCACGCAACAGCTCCAGCAATTGATAACCATCGCGACCACGCCCTAGATGCAAGTCTGCCAGAATAAAATCAAAAGGCACTCGTTTACACAATGACAGCGCCATGTCCGCATCACGGGCAAGGCTAATCTCCTCAAACCCAATAAGCGCTAAGGTACTTTTCATATAGCTGCGGATTTGATCAGAATCATCAACAACTAAGATGCTGTATTTTTTGTAAAAATTTGCGCGACTTATCATGGCTTCCTAAACGACAGCAGGTGTTTATGTTAGGCCCGAGTTCAAACGATACACAGCCTTGCTGTTAATTTCCAGTAACAATGCAAGTTCTACAGATAGCAGTAGATATTTTTCGCAGCTTAACCGAATAAGATCAGTCAGCCTTTGACGACGTGTTTTTTAGGCAGCGCTTTAGCCGAAAATGCAGCATGACACGCGATGTATTTTGGATGTTGGGGATGAAAAAAATGCCAGACAACAGTCTGGCATTTTTAACGGGTCTGGTTGACCGATTAACCTTCTGAACGACCTGCGCGTTTACGCTCGTTCTCGGTCAACAGTTTCTTACGCAGACGGATGAAGTGTGGTGTTACTTCAACCAGCTCGTCGTCATCGATAAATTCCAGAGCACGTTCTAAGGTGAATTTGATCGGTGGAGTTAACGTCAACGCTTCGTCAGAACCAGCGGCACGAATGTTAGTTAATTGCTTACCTTTCAAGCAGTTCACTGTCAGGTCGTTGCTGCGGCTATGAATACCGATCAACTGGCCTTCGTACACTTCGTCACCGTGGCTTGCAAACAAGCGACCACGTTCTTGCAAGCTGAACAGGGCGTACGCTAGCGCTTTACCTTGGGCGTTAGAAATCAATACGCCGTTGATCCGGTTACCGATGTTGCCGCCTTTGTGCTCGCCGTAATGCGAGAATGAGCTGTACATCAAGCCGGTGCCTGAGGTCAGTGTCAGGAATTCGCTGCGGAAACCGATCAGACCGCGGCTTGGCACCACGTAGTCCAAACGTACACGACCTTTGCCATCTGGCAACATGTTGGTCAGGTCCGCTTTACGCTCACCCATTTTCTCCATCACTGAACCTTGGTGTTGTTCTTCCAAGTCGATGGTGACGTTTTCGTACGGCTCGTTTTTCACGCCGTCGATCATTTTCATGATCACTTCAGGACGTGACACAGCCAGTTCAAAGCCTTCACGACGCATGTTTTCGATCAAAACGCCTAAGTGCAATTCACCACGGCCAGACACGCGGAATTTATCCGGATCTTCAGTTTCTTCGACGCGCAGTGCAACGTTGTGTTTTAACTCTGCTTGCAGACGTTCTAAGATTTGACGTGAGGTAACGAACTTACCGTCTTGGCCAGCAAATGGTGAGGTGTTGACTTGGAACGTCATGGTGACTGTTGGTTCATCAACCGTCAGCGGTGTTAAGGCTTCGACTTTGCTTGGCGCACAGATGGTGTCAGAGATTTTCAGCTCGCCCAAACCAGTGAATGCCACGATGTCACCCGCGCTTGCTTCGTCAGTTTCATAACGCTCAAGGCCCAAGTAACCAAACACTTGGCCTACTTTACCTTTGCGTTCTTTGCCGTCAGCACCGACGATCACCACTTGTTGGTTTGGTTTTAATGTACCGCGTTTGATACGACCGATACCGATCACACCTAAGTAGCTGGAGTAGTCCAGCTGAGATACTTGCAACTGAGTTTCGCCTTCGACGTCCACTTTTGGTGGCTCAACGTACTTGACGATGGCTTCAAACAAGTCGGTCATGTCTTCTTTGCGAGTTTCTAACTCATGGCTCGCCCAGCCGTTTAAGCCTGATGCGTAGACGATTGGGAAGTCTAATTGCTCGTCGGTCGCACCTAAGTTATCGAACAGATCGAATACTTGGTCAATCGCCCAGTTTGGACGCGCGCCGTCACGGTCAACTTTGTTCACCACCACGATTGGTTTTAAACCGTGGGCGAAGGCCTTTTGCGTCACGAAGCGTGTTTGAGGCATTGGGCCTTCAACAGCGTCAACCAACAGCAATACAGAGTCTGCCATCGACAGAACGCGTTCTACTTCACCACCGAAGTCGGCGTGGCCTGGTGTATCGAGGATGTTGATTTGATAACCGTTCCAACGGACCGAGGTATTTTTCGCCAGGATGGTGATACCACGCTCTTTTTCCTGGTCGTTTGAGTCCATCACACGCTCCTGCACTTTGGTCCGGCTGTCAAAGGTACCGGATTGTTGCAGCAGCTTATCCACGAGGGTAGTTTTACCGTGGTCAACGTGCGCAATGATCGCTATGTTACGTAACTTGCTGATATCGCTTGCCATTTAAATGATGCTCACTCAATAAAGAAGGGGTTAGACTGTCGCTTTTTTCGGCAACCGTCAGGTTTTGGAAAAAAATTGCGCGCATTCTACCTTTTTTGCCAACACTTGGGAAATTTATCTACTGGATAGCTGCCTGTTCGCGCATTCGCAGGCGCTATGAAAGCGCCTGCGGCGAAAGACTAAGAAAGACGCGATGCAAGTAGCCGCAGTCCAGTATCTAAGTCTGCGCTCTCATCAAATGCCAGCACCGCACATCGTGCCGACAATTCAGGGACAAAGGCCTGTTGTTCATGGAAATGTTGCAACGCGATCTTTAAGCGCTCAGCAATATCTTCAGCGTCTGAGCGCGCAGTCTGTGGCAGTATCAACAAAAAATGGTGATGCAGCCAATGACCCACCCAATCGCCTCCACGCAGCTGATGATGCAACAATTGCCCGACCAATTGTTGCAGTAAATCGATGTTGGTTTTGCCAAGCTTTGCTTGCAGCTCATGCCAATGCTCGATTTCCAACAGAATCAACGACAGTGGCTGGCTTGCTCGCTTACAGCGGCTAAACTCAGCCGTCACCAATTCCAACATACGGTCCGACGTCGGCAGCCCAGTATCAGGGTTTAGCTTAGAGGCTGGATGAACCCATAAACTGGCCAACCGGCTTTGATCTTGCTCAAGTAAGCACAATTGTTCCGCTTGAATTTGCAGCTCCGAGTCCTGCAGCCTCACTTGCTGACGTAACTGGGAAACATGACGCCCCAAGTGCCGCAGGTGCCAGCGATGCAGGGCCACCGCGACAAACACCAACAGCACCAGCACAGTGCCGAACAACCAAGGCTGCTGCCACCACACAGGTTTCACCACCAGTTTGACTTCAGCAGGTTGGGGGCTCCAATCGCCACCTGGGTAGGCTGCCATCACCAAGAACCGATAAGACCCAGCCGCTAAGTTGGTATATTCAGCACTGAGTTTGGCGCCACGCTCCACCCAATCATTGTCAAAGCCTTCCAGTTTGGTTTTATAACGAATACGAGTCGGCATCTGGAAACTGAGCGCGGTGTAATCAATTTCTAAGCGTTTAAAATCGGCAGGTAACAACAACGGGCCTTGTTGCGGAGAACCATTCACCCGCACCGCTTCGATCACCACCTGAGGTGCGCCGGTTTGAAACAACGCCAAATCTTTTGGGTGCAGTCGCGCAACGCCTTGCGCCGTGGCGAACCAAAAGGTGCCATCAGGCAGGCGTAAGGCGCCGGTCATCGAACCACCATTGCACTGCGCATCGCGCATGCCGTCGCTGACACCGTACAATTCTGCGCTGGTCAGTTGCCCTTTTCGCCCCTCGATCACCGCCGCCGCATCACCAAGACTGACCCTGACGATGCCGTGATTGCTGGACATCCACAACGAGCCATGGTTGTCAGGTAACACAGTAAAGATTTTGTCGACTGGGAAGCCATGGTGTTGTGAGACTAAATAGCCTTGCTTCGTGGCTTGGTCATAACGTGCTAAGCCGCGATCCGTGGCAAACCACACCTTGCTAGACTCAGGTTCAAACCACACATCAAACACGTGCAACGCAGGGGCGAGTTGCGCAGGGTCAATCCGCTCAAATTTGCCATGGCGGTACACGGCTACGCCGCCATTGGTACTGATCCAAATATCGCCGTGACGGTCTTGTCGCAGCGAGCCAATAAACTCACCCGGTAAACCGTCACTCATATGAAAAGATTGGATCCGACCTTCATGCAGCACGGAGAGACCGGCATTGGTGCCAAACCACACCCGGCCATCCGCCATCGGTAAAATGGCAATGACATGATCAGATGCAAGGCCTTCTTTGCGACTTACACGCTCAACTTCCAGCTGATTACGCAATCGAATAGCGCCATCGGCAAAGGTACCTACCCACACATCTCCATCAAGGGCTTGCGCTAAACTGCGATACGACTGAATACGAATGGGCTTGGTTGGCTGCCATGGCAATACCTGCCCATCGACATAACGATTTAAGCCCGCAGATGTGCCGATCCAGACCGTGCCATCGTCGGTTTGTAACAAGGTCCGCGCATAGTTATCGGATAAGCCATTGTGGGTGGTTAGGGTTCGAAACGCTGTGTTGCGCATGCGATACAATCCAGCGTTGGTTCCAATCCAAATGTTCAAATCTTTGTCTTGGAACAAACTCAACACTCGATTATCCGGTAGGCCATTTTGTTGGGATAACTGCTCGAGTTGTTCCCCCGACAAGCGGAAAATACCTTGGTCTTGGGTACCTATCCACAACGCGCCCGACTTGTCTTGTAAAAAAGCACTGACGGACGGCTCGGCCAACCTTGGGTGTAGCAATTTAATCTGTTGTTGATCGATACTAAAAGCACCTTGTGCCGTGCCCACTAATAAACTGCCATTCATCGATTCGGCAATCGTGAACGTCTCGATGTCGCGAAAACGGCTGATGGGCTGGAAACGAGGTGTTTCAAGCGCAGGATCGATCCAAAACAGCCCTTTGACGGTGGCAAACCACATCTTGTGATCGCGACTTTTCTCCACTTGATGCAACTGCAACGACGGCAAACCTTCAGACAAGCCAAAACGTCGCACTTGACCATCGACGGTGACTCGAAACAAGCCATTGCCTTCGGTGGTCACCCAAAGCGTCCCTGAGTTATCTTCGTCGATGTCGCTAATCACCCCTTCGAGTTTGACCTGGCCTGTCGTTTTGCCTTGCCGCCAAAACACCAAACTCCCGCGCATACCGCCAATCACCAACGAACCATCAGCACGACGGAACATTTTGATCACGCCCGAATCAGCAAATCCGCCCAATTGATCGCGACTTAACCATTCAAAGGCACGCCCATTGTAACGGGTGACACCTTCCCAACCGGCAAACCACAGATAGCCATCCTGCGTTTGATTAATCGCATTCACGGTGTTGTGCGGTAAGCCATCACGCGTCGTGAAATGTTCGTGATAATAATCTTGCAGTGGGCCGATGGCTGGCTGAAGTTGCGCACTTAGCGGCAAACTTAAAAGCCAACAGCAGCCAATCAATAACCGAATAAAAAGACGATGAACCGACATAACCCGCCTATCTAGAAATCACACTATGTCCACACTATGACGATGTTGTTTGCCATGCTAACAGGATCCATGACTTTTTTTTAACTGACGTCATGTTTGTGTCCAGGTTTCTTGCTATCGTTATCCCTGCACTTTCCTGGGGCAAGCACACGACACCTGCACCATCAAGGCGCAGCATTGCACCATAATAGTGCTTTTTATCAAGTTTAAAACCAACACCTGTGACTAGAACACTTTAAATTCAACAACTTAAACTATTGGCACAGCTTTAGCATTAGTTGCGCAACCTTGCGGCACGCCGCAGCAGAACCATCAGTTTGAGTTGAATCCGGAGGAATGCATGTCTGCATCGAACGTACTCAGTTTTATTAAAGAAAACGATGTGAAATTTGTCGACTTACGCTTTACCGATACCAAAGGTAAAGAGCAGCACGTCACTATCCCAGTGAACCAAATCGACGAAGATTTCTTCGAAAACGGCAAAATGTTCGATGGCTCTTCAATCGCTGGCTGGAAAGGCATTAACGAATCCGACATGGTGCTGATGCCACAAGCGGACACTATGCTGTTAGACCCATTCTTCGAAGAAACCACCATCAACATCGTTTGTGACGTGTTAGAACCAGCAACTATGCAAGGCTATGACCGTTGCCCACGTTCAATTGCAAAACGTGCAGAAGAATTCCTGAAATCTACCGGTATCGCTGACACTGTGCTGTTTGGCCCAGAGCCAGAGTGGTTCATGTTTGATGACGTTCGTTTCAAAAACGACATGTCAGGTTCTTTCTTCAAAGTAGATTCTTCAGAAGCGGCCTGGAACTCAGACGCTGAATACGAAGATGGTAACAAAGCGCACCGTCCAGGCGTGAAAGGCGGTTACTTCCCAGTACCACCAGTAGATCAACACCACGACATCCGTAGCGCTATGTGTATGGTGCTGGAAGAAATGGGTCAAGTGGTTGAAGCGCATCACCACGAAGTTGCGACTGCTGGTCAAAACGAAATCGCTTGCCGTTTCAACACCTTGACTAAAAAAGCCGACGAAATCCAAGTATTGAAGTACGTTGTTCACAACGTTGCGAACATGTACGGCAAAACTGTGACGTTCATGCCAAAACCAATCGTTGGTGACAACGGTTCAGGTATGCACTGCCACATGTCATTAGGCAAAGACGGTACTAACCTGTTTGCGGGTGACAAATACGCTGGCTTGTCAGAAACTGCACTGTACTACATCGGCGGTATCATCAAGCACGCGAAAGCAATCAACGCCTTCACCAACCCATCAACCAACTCGTACAAACGTTTGGTTCCACACTTCGAAGCGCCAGTCATGCTGGCTTATTCTGCGAAGAACCGTTCAGCGTCTATCCGTATCCCAGTGGTACCAAGCGCGAAAGCTCGTCGTATCGAAGTTCGTTTCCCAGATCCAGCAGCCAACCCATACCTGGGCTTTACGGCGCTGTTGATGGCTGGTTTAGATGGTATCCAAAACAAGATCCATCCAGGCGAAGCGATGGACAAAGACTTGTATGACCTGCCACCAGAAGAAGAAGCACTGATCCCACAAGTATGTGGTTCATTAGACGAAGCTCTGGATGCACTGGATGCGAACCGCGCTATCTTCACCAAAGGCGGCGTTATGTCTGACGATATGATCGATGCTTACATCGCTCTGAAACGTGCAGAAGCTAAACGCGTCTCTATGGCAGTTCACCCACTGGAATACGAACTGTATTACAGCGTGTAATTAGATATAAGTCGCTGATTTTAAGCGACTATCTAACCGCGACTAAAAGCCCGCATCTGCGGGCTTTTTTATTCTGGTCAAAATGCTTCAAGCGCGTTACATTTAGGCAAGACAGTCTGAAGAGGGATTTGCACGTGTCTAGACTTTTGCTACTTTGCGCCTTATTGTGCAGCAGCCTGTGCTGGGCTTTGCCACAAGAAAAACCATCGGACGACAAAACCGTCTTTATGACCGTCGACAAAAACAACGTGCCGGTGTTTTCTGATAATCCCTCGCCAGGTGCAACCCAAGTCAGAATCAAGGACAACGGCAATAGCATGTTGCCCGTTACACCGGTGAATTTACCGACCCCGTCAGTGGATGATAACCCGAAGTTTCAGGTTCATATCGATAAACCCAACGACCAAGACACCATTCGCGACAACACCGGTACTATCTATGTGTCAGGCCTGGTCAGCCCGATGTTTTCGCAAGGCTTACGGGTGCAACTGTTCCTCGACAATAAGTTAGTCGCAGGCCCGTCAGGCAATGCCAACTTTATCCTGCACGATATTGACCGCGGTGAGCATAAACTGCGGTTAGAACTTCTTGATCAAAGCGGCAAGGTTATTGCACAAAGTACTGAAATAACGGTGTATTTGCATCGTGCTTCAGCAATTTCACCAAATTAGTGCATCACGAAGGCTCCACCTGCAGCGGTGAGCCTCTATACTGCACTAATTTGGTGCGTATAGGACAATCTGTGAATACTGCGACTGCTACAATTGCCATCCCCGGCCTTGATATCGCCGAGCATCTCACAACGGCGATCCTCGTGCTGGACGATCGTTTACACGTCAAAAGCTTTAACACCGCTTGCTGTGCCTTGTTGAGCATTGGTGAAAAACGTTTAATCAACCAATACTTTCCAGGCTTGTTTCAATTTTCTGATCTGCAAGCCAGTCATTTATTAAATACGCTGTCCACGCGCCAAGGTTTTGGATTTTCCGACGTCAGTTGTGTATTACCAGACGGTCGGCATCTGTTGTTAGATCTCACGGCCAACTGGTTGGAGACCGAAGAGCCCTGCTTGCTGATGGAACTGCGCCAGGTTGATCAACAACGCAAAATCAGCATGGAAAGTTTGCAACAGCACCAGCACCTTGCCGCACGCGAGCTGATCCGAGGGCTGGCGCACGAAATCAAAAATCCTTTAGGTGGTTTGCGCGGCGCCGCGCAACTGCTGGAAGAGTCCTTGACCGATGATCAAAAGGAATACACCCAGCTGATCATCGCCCAAGCAGACCGCTTGCGCAACTTAGTGGATCGGTTGCTCGGTCCTTACAAACCGCCACAACGCGTCAACACCAACGTGCATCAAATTTTGGAACGGGTCAGCCAACTGGCGCAAATGGATAACCCCAATGCCGTGCAGTTTTTCCGCGACTACGACCCGAGTATTCCTGATTTTCAGCTCGATCCTGAATTGATTGAACAAGCCTTGCTCAATATTGTTCGCAACGCTCAACAAGTGTTGGTCAGCGGTGGGCACATCACGTTGCAAAGCCGCATTTTGCACCAACACACCATTCATGGCCGCCGGCATCGTCTGGTGGCCACCTTAAAAGTGATCGATAACGGCCCGGGGATCCCAGCCGCGATTAAAGACACGCTGTTTTATCCGATGGTCAGTGGTAAACCTGGCGGTACCGGCTTGGGATTGTCGATTTCTCAAACCTTGATCCACCAGCATGGCGGCTGGATTGATTGTGAAAGCTGGCCAGGTCGTACCGAATTTACCTTATATTTGCCGATTAGTTTTGACGGAGCCTCGTAATGCAACAAAACGTGTGGATCATCGATGATGACAACTCAATCCGTTGGGTGCTGGAAAAAGCGCTGTCACGGGCTGGCATTGTGTGCGAATCCTATGCATCGGCAGATTTAATGCTGCAACGCTTAGAGTATGAGCAACCGTCTGTGGTGGTGTCCGACATACGGATGCCTGGCACCGACGGCATGGCACTGCTGGGCAAACTACAAACGCTCGCGCCGGAATTGCCGGTGATCATCATGACAGCGCACTCCGATTTAGACAGTGCGGTGAATGCTTTTAAGCAAGGGGCTTTTGAATATCTGCCAAAGCCCTTTGACGTCAACGAGGCGGTGAGCTTAATCAGCCGAGCCTTGGAGCATGCCAACGCTAAAAAGCCGAAAACCAGCCAGGTTGCACCATCGCATGTGCCTGAAATCATTGGTGAAGCTCCGTCAATGCAGGAGGTATTTCGCGCTATCGGTCGCTTATCGCGATCCAGTATTAGTGTGTTGATTAATGGCCAAAGCGGTACCGGTAAAGAGCTGGTCGCGCAAGCGCTGCATAAACATAGTCCGCGAGCATCACAACCTTTTATTGCGTTAAACATGGCGGCAATTCCAAAAGATTTAATTGAATCTGAGCTGTTCGGTCATGAAAAAGGCGCCTTTACCGGTGCCGCCACCTTGCGCAAAGGCCGCTTTGAACAAGCCGATGGCGGTACGCTGTTTTTGGACGAAATTGGCGATATGCCGCTGGATGTGCAAACGCGCTTATTGCGCGTGTTGGCCGATGGCCAGTTTTATCGGGTCGGTGGCCATCAAGAAGTGCAAGTGGATGTGCGCATCATCGCCGCCACCCACCAAAATTTGGAACAGCTGGTGGCTGAAGGTAAGTTCCGTGAGGACTTATTCCATCGCTTGAATGTGATTCGAGTCCATCTGCCGCCGCTGAAAGAACGTCGGCAAGATATTCCAAAATTGGCGCGGCATTTCTTACACACCGCCGCACAAGAACTAAATGTCGAGGCCAAAGATCTGGCATTGGACACCGAGAAATTCTTAGCGCAATTGGACTGGCCTGGAAACGTCAGGCAATTGGAAAATACCTGTCGCTGGTTGACCGTTATGGCATCTGGTAAACAGATCCTGCTGGCAGACTTGCCGCCTGAGTTAACGCAAGCGCCAAAAATTCAAGCCACAGTCGCCGGGACTGACTCGCGCTCGTGGCAAGAGTTGTTGGCCCAGTGGGTCGCGCAGAAACTACAAACCGGGGCTGAAGATATCTTGGCCGAAGTAGGCCCTGAATTCGAGCGCATTGTGCTAAAACAAGCCTTGCATTACACCCATGGCCATAAACAAGATGCGGCCCGTAAGCTCGGCTGGGGTCGTAACACCTTGACCCGTAAGCTTAAAGAATTGGATATGGAATAGCTGGCAAATTAACCGGACAAAAATCAAAATTTCGCTAGTGGAAAAACTACGCAATAGAGGACAAATAAGACAAGGCAAGCTAGGCTCTTAAAATGCCATGTGTTGGGAGCTTGTTATGCAACGCAGTAGCCTCGATTTGCAGTTTTTGGCGGAACCTA
The DNA here is from genome assembly GCA_964437935.1 of uncultured Rheinheimera sp. Lineage (GTDB taxonomy): Bacteria > Pseudomonadota > Gammaproteobacteria > Enterobacterales > Alteromonadaceae > Pararheinheimera. The sequence continues at coordinate 20,048 of CAYTIQ010000034.1, read as the reverse complement.
CCGATGTAAACTTTGGCGGCAAGGTGCACGGCGGTATGTTGATGAAATGGATGGACCAAGCAGGCTATGCCTGTGCGGTCGGTTGGACCGGTCACTATTGTGTGACCGTCTCGGTCGGCGCGATCCGCTTTCGTAATCCGGTGTTAGTTGGCCAATTAGTCCATTTACATGCCCAAGTGGTCCACACCGGGCGCAGCAGTGTGCACGTGTTTGTGAGTGTCGAGGCGATGGATGCAAAAACCCAGCAAGCCTGTGAGACAAATCATTGCATCATAACCTTTGTCGCGGTCGATGATGCCGGCGAACTGACCACTGTGCCGCTGTGGGAGCCTCAAACCGCCGATGATTATTTGCTAGAGCATTATGCGGTGCAAATGAAAGCCTTCTCAGGGGAGGCGGAACGGTTGCTGACACATCGCCAGCAACCGTTTGCTATTGGGATTTTTGACGGTCGTCCACCGAATTAATCGCGCACTTATTTATCTTGTGCTTCTGCCCGACGCTCTTTCGCGCGCTGTTGCATTTTTGCCACCTTTTCATCCATTTTGGCTTTTTGCTCAGGCGTCAACACCGCACGAACATCATGCATATATTGCAAAGCGGTGAGTTGTTGCTCAATCCGTGCCGCCTGCTGTTTTTCCAGCAGAATGCGCGCTGCGGTGCTATCAAAGGTATCGGCTTTCACCAAGGCTTGTAGCTGGTCGCGCTCGGCCATTTTTGCGTCCCGCTGCGGCTGTGTGGCACGGAACTTTTCCGTCAGAGCTTTAATCTGACTTTGCTGCGCCTCGGTTAAATCGAGGTTTTTCAGCATCCGATGGACCATCATGCCATGCGGCGCCCCTTCGCCACCGTGATGCGGCTTTGCCATGACTGAACCAGCCCCGATGGTTAAAACACTGACGAAAAACAGCGTGGCCAGACGATTAAACGTGATAGATTTCATCTTGAAGACTCCTTTGAGTTTGCGAGTTGGCCTGCCCTGCAGGTCATGTTGCAACTATACCCCTTCCAATGCAAAGCAACGAAAACGCCACGTAAAGGTTTGGTAAAGAGTCTTGTCGATTTATCATGGGATTTTACACTCAGCCCAGACGCCTGGTGGTGTGATGTTCAAGGAGTTTTGTAGTGGCCGCAGCGCATTTGTTATTGATTGACGATGATCCCGAATTAAGCCAATTAGTGATTGATTATTTAACACTAGATGGCTACCACATCGATCACGCCAGCGATGGCATTAGCGGTTTAAGCAAAGCACAACAACACAATTATCAGTTGATTTTGCTGGATGTGATGTTGCCAGGCTTGGACGGTTTTTCCTTATTGCGTCAATTACGGCAATCCCAATACAGCCCGGTATTGATGCTGACCGCACGCGGCGATGATGTCGATCGTATCGTTGGTCTGGAGCTTGGGGCTGACGACTATCTGGCCAAGCCATTTAACCCTCGCGAATTAAGTGCTCGGGTCAAAGCCATTTTGCGCCGGGTTGAACTCGCTTCCAACAAAGCAAGCAGCAAAGCCGCTGAAGTGATCGAATTACACGGTCTTCGCCTCAATCGCGACACTCGACAAGTGACAGTGCAAGGCCAAGTAGTGGTGCTGACCGCCACCGAATTTGACGTGTTAGAGTATCTGATGAGCCATGCAGGACGGGTGGTCAGTAAAGAAGAACTGAGCAAGGAGATCTTGGGGCGGACGTTGCAAGCCTATGATCGTAGCTTAGACATGCATTTGAGTAATGTACGTCGCAAAATTGCCCATATCGATGCCACAGAACGGATCTCGACACTTCGCGGCGCTGGTTATTTGTTTTTAGGTGCCGTATGAGGTTGTGGACCCTTAAACAACTAAACCCATGGCGGATGTTAGCTTTTCGGTTTTTTTTGGCGTTTTGGTTGGTGTTGGCATTAACCGCCACCGTCGCGCTGATCTTAGCCAGTGCGGTGCAAGACGACACCGAAATCAAGCGGTTACCGCCAGGGCTTGAAGATGAAGTGCATCACATCTTGCACGCTATCAATCGATTTGATTCGTTGGAAGAGTTAAATCAGCGACTAAATCGTCGCGATCGCAATCGCTGGTTGGTGGTCGACCCGGACAGCAACCAAGTGCTCAATGGCGCCATCTTACCGCGCGATTTCGACCAAAAATGGCTCACTGAGTTGTCACAGCTGAATAAACCGCGCTTGTTGTTGCACCGGAAAGTGGTGTTGGCAGGCCCTTTTCTGGTGATGTTCCACGACCGACCGCTGGCCTTGTACCAGCAACGCTCACGTCCGAATGATGCCCCCTTACTGTCGTTTTTACCGAAGTATCTGTTGCCCTTGTTGTTGCTGTTTTTTTCCTTCATTGCCGCGATTGCCGTCGCGTTAACCTTAAGTCGGCCGCTGCGTCAGCTGCAACAAAAGAACTTGCAATTTGCCAGCGGTGATTTAAAAACGCGGGCCGGTAGTTTAGCCCAACGCCAAGACGAGCTTGGTGAACTGGCGCGTGGGTTTGATGAAATGGCATCCAAGATCAGCGATTTACTAGAAAATCAGCAACGCTTGTTGCGTGATATCTCGCATGACCTTCGCACACCGTTAACACGGGCACAGCTGGCGATTGCCTTGGAACAACGCCAGCAAAACGGTGAACAACTGCCACGGTTAAGCCAAGAACTAGAGCGGATTGACCAATTGCTGGCCAGCTTATTGATTTACAGTCGCTTAGATGCGGGGCAGTACCCGCTTGAAGTCACCGACACCGATTTAGTCGGTTTGCTGGAAGAGCTTATTGACATCAACCAACTGGAAGCCGCCGCGCGGGATCAACGCTTGCACTATCAAGGCCCAAGCGAGTGTTCCTGTCGGGTCGATTCCATGTTGCTGGGCCGAGCCTTAGAAAATATCGTTCGAAACGCCATTAAGTATGCGCCGGCGCATAGTCGTATTGATGTCGAGTTACAGGCAAGCGCCGAGCACGTGACGATGCAGATCTCCGATCAAGGCCCTGGTATTCCTGCGGATGCTTTGCAGAAGATTTTCGATCCCTTTTATCGGGTCTCGGACAGCCGCAACAGCGCCACTGGCGGTACTGGGCTGGGTCTGGCTATTGCCGCACAGGCCGTTCGCCAACACAAAGGGCAGATCCGCGCCGAGTTGCCAGACTCCGGCGGATTACGTATTGTTATCACCCTACCGCGTCGTTAAATGAGAAAACAAACCGTTGTTCCCACAGATCCAAGCTCAATTCAGCAGCCAGCAATTTAGTGACCCAGAAAGCCTCGCACGCTTGGAGTTGCTGTGGCAACACGCCGAGCATCTCGAGGTGCGTGGTGCTCGCGGCCTGCAGTTGCATTGGGTGCGCATAGCCGCAACGGAGGTGGGGCCAACAGCCCGAGTCTTGTTAGTGCCTGGCCGCATTGAAGCCGTCCACAAATATGCAGAAGTGCTGCTGGATTTAACCCAAGCAGGCTATGAGGTCTGGGCTCCCGACCATCGTGGCCAAGGCCTATCGGCGCGGGAATGTGACAATCGACACATCGGTTATGTGGCGGACTTTACGGAGTACGCCTATGACTTGCAGCAACTGATTGCGTTGATGGAGTCGGACTCCGCTCTACCAACCTTCGCCCTTGCCCATTCGATGGGCGGTGCCATTTTGTATCGAACCTTGCAATTGTTTGGCACCAGTCGCTTGCAGGCTGCGGTTTTTTGCGCCCCCATGTTTGGCATTCCTACCTCGCCTTTGCCAACCTTCGTGGCCAAACCGCTGGCACAATTGGCCAAACAGCTGATGCCAAAATCCTACGTGCCTAGGCAGCAAAACTATGTGAATAAAGCATTTATCGACAATGACTTAACCACTTGCGAACCCCGCTATCAGTGGTTTCGGCAACTGTACCAACAGCACCCGGACTATCAATTAGGCGGCGTCAGTTGGGGCTGGCTTGCGTGTGCCTTGGCTGCATGCCAGCACATTCAGCAGGATGATGTACCCACATTACCGATGCTGCTGCTACAGGGGGAATTGGATACGGTGGTTTGCAACACCGCGCAAGACAGCTGGCGACACCGCAGCGGGGCGGAATTTACCAGCATCACCGGCGCCAAACATGAGCTCCTGAACGGCGAGGACGAACAACGAGCCTTGGTCTATCGCAGCATGAACCAATTTCTGCAACGCCTGCAGGGCACTTCGCCCTAAGAACCCTTAAAAGCGATATTCAGGCTCAGCAATCGCGCTTTGTGGATCAGCATGGATAATCACATCGGCTTTTGGGAAAAGATTGGCAATCTGTTGTTCTGCACCATCCACCACATCGTGCGCTTGTTGCAGCGACCACGCATCAGGCAACACCAAACGGCATTGAATAAAGATATGCGGACCGCCTTGGCGAGTACGCAGTTGATCGACCGCGACCACCCCAGGTACCAGCCGTAAGGTTTGCAGTATTAATTCCCGCTGGGCTGTGGGCAGTTCTTCATCCAACAGGTGACGCATACTTTCACCCGCGAGCTGCCATGCATTGATACACAAATAGCCGGCGATCAGCGCTGTAAACACCGCGTCTGCCCACACAATGCCATAAGACACTAACAGCAGCGCTGCCAACACAGCGGCATTCATCAGCAAATCACCACGGTAATGCGCAGAATCGGCTTGCACCGCTAACGAGCCTGTTTTGGCGATGATCCAGCGCTGCACCAACACCAAGCTCAAGGTTAACATCATACATATGAGAGTAATGCCAACCCCTTGCATCACTTGTTCGACTGGCTCGGGGGTAAAGATCCGACTCACCCCCTGATACAACAGTAACACGGCAGCACCGGTTAAAAATGCCGCCTGACACAACGCCATCACCGCTTCCGCTTTGCCATGGCCGAACCGATGTTCGTCGTCCGCGGGACGCAGGGCGTAGCGCAGCGCAAAGAAATTCAAGCCAGAAACCAACACATCCAACATGGCATCGGTAAACGATGCCAACATCGCCGAAGCATTGGTTTCAATCGAGGCATATAACTTTAACAGCACGATGGTCAACGACATGGCCAAGGTAAAATACGCTGACCGTTTGACCCACATGGCATACTGTTGATCTGACATCCTTGTTCCTTAGTTGGCGTTAAAGCCCACCGCTAAACCCATGTTGTCGCCATGCTTCGTAACAGACGATGGCCACCGAATTGGACAGATTTAAGCTGCGCGCATCGGCTTGCATCGGAATACGGATCCGCAGCTCGGCCGGAATATTGTTGCGGATCTCATCAGGTAAACCACTTGTTTCAGAGCCAAACAACAACAAATCACCCGCTTGGTACGCCAGCTCGGTATGGGGGCGACTGCCTTTAGTTGTCAGAGCAATCACTCGTTGCGGCTTAAGATCTGCCAACAACGCCTGATACGAGGCATGACGGGTAACATTGGTTAAATCATGATAATCCAACCCGGCGCGCCGCAATTTTTTTTCTTCGAAATCGAATCCTAAGGGTTCAATCAAGTGCAACTGACAACCGGTATTTGCCGCCAAGCGGATGATATTGCCGCAATTGGGCGCGATTTTGGGTTCAAATAATGCGATATGAAACATGGATACACCGCCAACAAAAAAATCAAAGTATACCGATACGGCCCTCTTACTACCAGTTCAGACCTGTCATTGCTGGCATTTCTGATCGCAGCGACTATAGTCAGACAAACAGGGACAACCAAGGTGCACGGAATGCATATGACGGAATTTCTGCTGTTATTAACCGCGCTGCTGCTAACAGGCGTGGCCATACTCGCACGGTACTGGTGGCGGCAACGCTACCCTACCTTAAGTATCTCACTGCAACAGGTGTTATACGCCTCAGATACCGCCGGTTGGCTGACCACATCGGATCTGAAAATTGTCGATAGCAACCCCGCAGCGAAACAACTGGAGAGCACCAGTGCTCGCTTGCCGCTGTATTTCGGCCACGCCAGTACTGAGTTCGCCGACGACGAATTAAGGCAAATGATTGACAGCGACGAATGGCAAGGCCAACTTTGGCTGGGGGATACCTCGCGACTGGCCTGCAAAGCTCGAATTGTGCCTTTACCTTATCAACATTGGCTGATTTGGTTGGAGCCAAACGTTCATCAGCTAGCCCAACAACAACGCCAATATGATGCGCTGTTTAGTCCAAATAGCCGATTGCCCAACAGCCAAGTGTTTGAATTTGGGCTGCGCCACTTTGTGTCCCAATATCAACACCATTGTCACAGTTTCGCCTTGGTGTTTATTGAATTGCCTGAGCTTGAAAACCTGCAGCAGTTGTTAACTCCACCACAAACCCAACAATTGTGGTGCGAGCTAGCCCATAGCATTGAGCCTGAATTACCGCTCGGCAGTTTGATGACTGAGCGTCAATCGAACCAGCTGGCGCTGCTGGTGCCACTCAAATCCACTGGCAGTGGCGCATGGCAAGAACTTGAATTGATGTGCAAAACTTGGTTGAGTTTTGCCCGTGGCCCTTATTTATTAGACACACTGGAGATAAGCCCACAGCTTCGTCTAGGCGCCGCTGTCTATCCAGATGCGGGACGAGAACCTGACGAGCTCGTCAATCATACGGCGCAGGCCTTGTGGCAAGCACGGCAAACCCCGCAGCAACTCATGTTATGGCAACAAACTCAGCAACCTGCCCTGCAAGAACCGCTGGTCGAGGAGTTAGAAAATGCGCTGTTACAGTACCAATGCGAGATGCATTACCAAGCCTTGCACCAGCTAGAAACGAATCAGATCGTCGCGTATTGCGCCCAACTTTATTGGCAACATCCAACACGAGGAGAGCTGACACATGAGCAGCTCATGAGCATGGCCGAACAAGCCTCGATGCGTGTGCAGTTTGAATGCTGGGCCTTGGAGCAATCTGCGCTGGCGATGTCACAACATCTGCAGGCGCATGGAGCCGCAACTGTGGTGATCGCCATCAGCTATGAGCATTTATTGCATGGTGATTTACTCAACAACTTGCAGCAGCTGTGTAGTGATTATCAACTGCTGCCGTCGCAATTTGTGTTGGCGTTAACCGAGCAAGGTTTTTTACAAGACGCTGCATTGTTTAGTAAACAATGCCAACAACTGGTCCGCGCCGGTTTCTTGTTAGCGCTGCACGAATTTGGCCAGGGATTGTGTGCCTTGAAGGTGCTGTCGGCCGTGTCATGGCATTGGGTGATTTTAAGTGGGCGCCTGATTGACCCTATCGAGCATAGTGACAATGCCCGCAACCATCTGGCCTGTTTGATCCGGTTGGTGCATGCCCGCCAACTGCACGTGATCGCGGCGGATGTGACCCAAGAGATGCAAGCGTATTTATTACACGTGATGGGCTGTCGCGATGCCTATGGCGAATTTTGGGGGCCAGGACAAACAGCCAAGCAGTGGCATGCCCAAGCCGAGATAGCAGAAACGGCCTAAGCGGCCGTTTCTAAAGGGAAGCGAGTATCCATGACGCTGTTATTCGTCGCGTTTTTCCCGACCTAACAAGTCCAACGCCGCAGACTTTGCATCTTTACCTTGGTACAACACTTGGTAAATCTGCTCGGTGATGGGCATTTCCACCCCAACCCGAGTGGCCAGATTAAACACTTCTCGAGCGTTGCGATAACCTTCCACCACCTGACCTATCTGTTGCATCGCTGCCTCGACGGCAACGCCTTGCCCCAACAATAAGCCAAATCGGCGATTGCGCGACTGGTTGTCGGTACAGGTCAGGACTAAGTCACCTAACCCGGCCATGCCCATAAAGGTTTCTTTTTTCGCCCCCAAGGCACAACCCAACCGGCACATTTCGGTTAAGCCGCGCGTGATCAAGGCAGTGCGAGCATTGGCGCCAAAACCGATACCGTCCGCCATGCCTGCGCCAATCGCGATGACGTTTTTCACCGCGCCACCAAGTTGCACGCCAATAAAATCAGGATTGGTGTAGACGCGGAATGTTTTGCCACAATGCAGCAGATCCGACAATACGGTGATGAATTCAGGGTCCGTTGAAGACAAAGAAATGGCAGTCGGTAGACCCTTTGCCAGTTCTTTGGCAAAGGTCGGACCGGATAACACCGCCAGTGACACATCGTCACCTAAAATATCTCGCGCCACATCTTGCAACAGGCGTCCAGTTTCAGGCTCTAAGCCTTTGGTCGCCCAAGCGACGCGAGCCTGTGGCTTCAGATGAGGCTTGATGGAGCGCAACGTCTCAGCGAAGGCATGACTGGGCACCACCACCAAAATATTTTGGCTCGCGGCAACTGCCGCAGCGAGATCTTCGGTCACCGCCAATTGGTCTGGCAGACGGATCTCAGGCAAATACCGATGGTTGATCCGATCGGTGGCCATCGCTTGCATGTCGTCATGATTACGGCCCCATAACAAGGTATCGTGGCCGTTGCGGGCAAGACAAATGGCAAGTGCAGTGCCATAGGACCCTGCACCCAACACCGTGATCGCTGCGCTGTTCATGCGACTTAGTTCAGTTGACCAGACGCTTCAGCAGCTTGTTGTTGCTGTTGCTGAACGTACTGAGCAAACAATGCGTCAAAATTTACCGGCGCTAAATTCAGCGCAGGGAAAGTACCACGGTTCACCAAGCTGGAAACGGCTTCACGAGCATATGGGAACAGGATATTTGGGCAGAATGACGCAATCATGTGGGCTAATTGTGGTTCTGACACCGTTGGGATGGTGAAAATACCCGCTTGGTGCACTTCACATAAAAATGCGGTTTCGTTCTCAACCGACACCGTGGTCGTTAACGTTAACACCACTTCAAACAGGTTTTCGTCCAGCTTGTTGCTGCGCGTATCTAAGTCTAATTTCACTTCAGGTTGCCATTCTTTGCGGAAAATCGCAGGCGCATTCGGTGATTCAAACGAAATGTCTTTGACATAAATACGTTGGATTGAAAATGGAATTTGCGCTTCATCAGCAACAGCTGGATTTACGGCTTGATCTGTCATAGGAAGTCCCTGATTTTTATAGTTGGTTTATTGCAGCAGTGGATCTAATTTGCCTTGCGCATCAAGCGCATACAGATCGTCACATCCGCCAATATGTAAGTCATTGATGAAGATTTGCGGCACTGTGGTTCGACCGTTCGCCTTGTCAATCATTTCAGGGCGAAGTTCCGGTTGTTCATCAATACGAAGTTCAATGAAGTCGACGCCTTTTTGCGTCAACAACGCCTTGGCGCGAACACAATACGGACAATACACTTTGGTGTAAATAGTAATACTGGCCTTGCTCATGGCGGTCACCTTGTTATTTTCTGACGACAGGTAATTTGTCATCGACCCACTTTTGCATACCGCCAGTCAAAACCGACACTTGGTTAAAACCAGCCGTGATCAGTTGACGAGCCGCACCTTGTGCCGACATTCCGGCATAACACACCACAATAATGGGTTTGTCTTTTTGGTTTTCAAGGGTGGTGAGCTGATTTGGCAATTGGTCTAATGGGATATTTTTAGCGCCGGTGATGTGGCCTTTTTTGTATTCGTCGATGGCGCGAATATCCAGCACAGTGGCATCACTACGATTGACCAATAAGGTTAATTCAGCAGAGGTCACCATCTTGAATTTGGCCGTCAAGGACGAAAATGTAGTGCCAATGATCGCTAATAAAGTACCGACCCAAAACAGTGACAGGATCGGGTGGTTTTGGGCGAATTCAAAAATCTGTTGCATACGGCTTTACTCCTGCCAATCGCTTTGTGGCCGGAGTATAACTATTTTCTTGGCTAAATACAGCCCATGGTCCGGCCAGCCTTGATGTGTGCTGACGAATTCAGCACTAACTGCTGATTGTTTAAACAGTCCTGCTTGGTGTCAGCAAGGCTTTTCCGGTAAGATGAGGCAACTGCGCTTTTGTAAATTCGTTGATCAAGCAACAAGATTCGGAGCATGTATGGCAAAGTCTGCAAAACCCCTCGTGTTATTAATCCTCGATGGCTGGGGCTATCGTGAAGATCCAACAGACAACGCCATTGCCCAAGCCAATACTCCGGTAATGGACCGTCTATGGCGGGATTACCCGCACAGTTTAATTTCTGGCTCTGGTATGGACGTTGGTCTGCCTGATGGCCAGATGGGCAACTCCGAAGTAGGCCATGTCAATTTAGGCTCTGGCCGCGTGGTCTATCAAGACTTCACTCGCATTACAAAATCGATCCAAGACGGCGATTTTTTTACCAATCCGGTATTAACCGATGCCGTCCAAGCCGCTGTCTCTCAGCAAAAAGCTGTGCACATTATGGGGCTGTTATCGCCGGGCGGCGTGCATAGCCATGAAGATCATTTAATCGCGATGATTGATTTAGCCGCTCGCCAAGGCGCACAACACATCTACCTGCATGCCTTTTTAGATGGTCGTGATACTCCGCCACGCAGCGCACAAGCGTCATTGCAGCGCGTTCAAGACCATTTTGCTGGCGTTGGTAAAGGCCAAATCGCCACGATCGTCGGCCGTTATTATGCGATGGACCGGGACAAGCGTTGGGATCGCGTCGAAAAAGCCTATGACTTATTAACCAGTGGCGTCGCCGAATTTACCGCCACCGACGCAGTGTCGGCGCTGCACGCCGCTTATGAACGTGGCGAGAACGATGAGTTCGTCAAAGCCACCGCCATTACCACGGCCAATGGCGATGTCGCCCACTTGCAAGATGGCGATGCGCTGATTTTTATGAACTTCCGAGCCGACCGCGCCCGCCAGTTCAGTCGTTGTTTCACGCAAGCTGACTTTGCCGATTTTGCCCGTAAACGGGTGGTGAACTTAGCGGCCTTCGTGCAATTAACCGAATACGCCGGCGACATTCATGCGCCTATTGCGTACGCCCCCGAAAGCCTGAACAACGTGCTGGGTGAGTGGCTGAGTAAACATGACAAAACCCAGCTGCGTATTTCCGAAACCGAAAAATATGCGCATGTCACCTTTTTCTTTAGCGGCGGTCGTGAAGAGTTGTTTGCCGGCGAAGAGCGCATTTTAGTCCCCTCGCCTGCGGTCGCGACTTACGATCTGCAGCCAGAGATGAACTCCGCGCTGCTGACCGACAAGCTGGTTGAAGCCATTCACAGCGGCAAATTTGATGTGATTATCTGCAACTATCCAAATGGCGATATGGTTGGCCACACTGGTGTATTGTCTGCGGCCATCAAGGCGGTCGAAGCAGTTGATACCAGCATTGGTCGCGTGGTTGAGGCTCTGCAGCAAGTCGGCGGCGAATGTTTAATCACGGCCGACCATGGCAACTGCGAGCAAATGGTCGATTATGATTCCGGTCAAGCCCACACGGCTCACACCTCAGACCCTGTGCCACTGATTTATGTGGGTCGCGATGCGCGCGTGACGGACGGCGGTATTCTCAGCGACATCGCACCGACCATGCTGACGTTGATGGGCATGCCGGTCCCTGCAGAGATGACCGGTAAAGTGTTGTTTCACGTCCAGTGATGCAAAAACTTCTTCTGAGCAGTCTGATTGTGCTGAGTGGTCTGGTGGCCGCTCAGCAAACCGACACCGCGAAAGCGCGCCAAGAGCTTGATGCGATCCGCTCCGATATCTCCCGCAGCGAACAACAACGCTTTGCCCAACAACAACAGCTGCAAAACGCCCAAACCAGTTTGCAACAAGCGGATGAAGCCCATGCCAAGGCCTCACAAGCGGTTGCCATGCAGCAAGCCAGTCTCGCCGAGGTTGCAGCGCAGTTAAGCAAGCTGCAACAGCAAAAACAGCTGTTGGCCAGCCAACACCAGCAACAACAACAGGCGCTGGCGCTGCAGTTAAAAGCCGCGTATCAAATTGGCGGCCACGATTACACTCAGCTGCTCCTGAACCAACAGAGCGCCCAAAAACTCGAACGCGTCTTGACCTATTACCAGTACTTTAACAATGCGCGTATGCAGCAATTACAAGCTCTGAAAAAAACGGTCGATGAGTTGGCTCAGCTGGCTCAAGAAACAGAGCGCAAAAGCAATGAACAACAACAACGTTTGGCCGAATTACAACAGCAACAACAAACCCTAGCCGATGCTAAAGCACAGCAAACCGCATCGATTCGCCAGTTGCAGCAAGTGCTTAGCGATCAGCAACAACAACTCGCGTATTTAAAGCAAAACGAAAAGAGCCTGCAAAGTACCATCGCAGAGCTAAAAGCCAAAGCGGCGGCGCGTCGCATGCAGTTTCAACAAAAGAGCAAAGGCGTTTACCCATGGCCTGTCACCGGCAATGTGGTACAACGGTTTGGTAGTACCCACGGTGGCGAAAGCAAAGCCAGCGGTATTATCATCAGCGCCAAACCCGGCCAACCGGTCAAGGCGGTAGCCGATGGTCAAGTCATTTATGCCGATTGGCTCAAAGGATATGGCTATGTCATTGTGCTGGACCATGGTGGCGGCCTGATGACCTTATATGGTCATAATGAAAGCCTGTTACGCAGCCCTGGCGACATCGTCAAAACGGGTCAACACCTTGCCCTTGTCGGCCAAAGCGGTGGGCAACAACAAGTGGGGTTGTATTTTGAAGTTCGACAAAAAGGCACTGCCGTCGACCCACTCGCTTGGTTGCGAAATCCGTGACATCAGGCATAATGCCGCCCATTTTCAGCGACCAGCCGTTGGCTTGGCTTTTTCGAGTGTAGCTTGTTGTGGTTAAACCTTTTCTTTGTTGTTTAAGCCTAGTGCTTAGTCTGTCTCTTAGCGCACAAACTATGCCGGTGAAAGTCGCGATTATCATCGATGATATCGGTTATCAAAAGACCGACCCTGCCTTGATCCAGTTACCTCATGCCCTGACCTTTGCTGTGATGCCTTTTTCGCCCCATGGCAAAGAGATGGCGCACTTAGCCAAGCAACATCACAAAGAAGTGATGCTGCACATGCCAATGGAAGCGGTGGCATTAAACCATTTGCTGGGTAAAGGGGCACTGCGCAGCGCCATGGGGCAGCAGCAAGTCCAACACGCTCTTCGTAGTGCTCTGGACGATGTTCCCCATGCTGTTGGGGTCAATAACCACATGGGCAGTCGATTTACCTCGTTACCACAACACATGGATTGGGCAATGCAGGTGATAGCGCAACGTGGGCTGTATTTTGTCGACAGTAAAACCACCGCCAAAAGTGTTGCGGCGTTGGTCAGTCAACAGCATCAGGTACGACATCGCAGCCGTGACGTATTCTTGGACAATAATAAAAGCTACAGCGCCCTAGATGCACAATTTAATGAATTAATGCGCGTAGCCAAACATCAAGGCAGCGCCGTCGGTATCGGTCACCCGTACCCAGAAACCTTGCATTATCTGCAGAGAAATTTGTCTCGATTAAAAGTGGCAGGCATTGAATTAGTGCCGATGTCGGCCTTGCTCGACTTGCCTCACCATGCCGAGCGTAGTCCGATCACGCCGTCGGTTGCCGCTGCGACGATCAACAAAGCACCTGCCCGTCCGACAAAATCGCATACTCCTACACCTGAGCTGGTAGAGCAACAATTAGCGGCCGAGGAAATTGTGGCGCCGGTGGAATTACAACCGTGGCGGATCCCGTATCGCATCGATAGCATCGGCTTGGTCGCCCCATCAGCGCCAGAAGTTGCGCCGAATCCTATCCATAAGTTCCAGCTCAGCGACAGCTCAGTTGTGCCGCTGACGACCGGCAGCTCGGTATTATTGCGATAACTATCGTCTCTGTGGCCAAGGGCTGAGCCGAGTGCCTATCGGCTCAGCATCGACACAGCGCAGTCTGTCGTGACTTTTCCTCGGCATCAATACCACTGCCACACTCAATATTTATCCAAAAAAAATGCCAGTCACTGACTGGCATTTTTTCGAGCACCGGATGGTTATGCCATCGCCGCATGCAACTTTTTCATCGCATTTTTTTCTAACTGACGCACCCGCTCCGCCGACACTTGATAACGGTCAGCCAATTCCTGCAGGGTTTGTTTTTCATTGTCCAACCAACGAGCACGAATAATGTCTTGGCTACGTGCATCCAAGGTATTCATCGCCGCATGTAAACGGTCTAAGGCTGCGCCTTCACTTTCATCGTTTTCGAAGTTATTGGCTAAATCTGATGATTTATCATCAAGGAAATACACTGGCGCACTGTAATTGCTGTTTTCTTCGTCATCATCAGAGGCATCAAAAGCCACGTCGTGGTTACTCATCCGAGCTTCCATCTCACGGACTTCGTACTCAGGCACGCCGAGAGATTCCGCCACGTTTTTGATCTCTTCTTGACTGAACCAGCCCAAGTTCTTTTTCGATTTACGCAGGTTAAAAAACAGCTTCCGTTGCGCTTTGGTGGTAGCTACTTTGACAATGCGCCAGTTTTTCAACACAAACTCATGAATTTCGGCTTTGATCCAATGCACAGCAAAGGACACCAAACGCACGCCTACCGATGGGTCAAAACGCTTGACCGCTTTCATCAGGCCAATGTTGCCTTCTTGCACCAAATCACCGATGGGTAAACCGTAACCAGAATAACTACGTGCGATATGCACGACAAAACGTAAATGCGACATGATTAACTGACGCGCGGCTTCTAAATCGCCATGTTGTTGCAGGCGTTCAGCCAACTGACGCTCTTCATCGGCAGACAGCATAGGAATAGTGCTGACCGCATGCGTATAAGCCTCGAGGCTACCACTACCGGCGACAGACAGCGTCATTAACTGTGTTGTTTTGCTCATGAAGAATCTCCTAAAAGGAACGAATTGGGGTCATATTAGCACTCTTTGACAGAGAGTGCTAACGACAGTTCCGTGATTTTAATACCCATATCGAATAAAAACGAGATTTAGAGAATATATCTGCATAAAAATATGTAACAAAATCCGATATGCTCAATAAAACTCTTAAGTAACGAGTTCACGCCTTATGTATTGCTATTTAGCTCGCCAACCCATTTTCGATGCAAAGCGCCAATTGCATGGCTACGAATTATTGTTTCGAGACGGCGAGTCCAATGCATTTCCCAACATCAACGCCGATGAAGCGACCTCGAAGTTAATTACCGAACATCACTTGTTTACTGGGGTTGAGAAAATCACCGGTGGGCACAAAGCCTTTATTAATTTTTCTGCCGACACACTCATCCATCATTTTCCAACCTCCATTGACCCCAACAGCATGGTGATTGAAGTGCTAGAGACGGTGCCAATTAGCACTGAACTGCTAACCGCTTGCCGAGAATTGCATCGGATGGGATATCAACTGGCGCTCGACGATCACGACTTTGACCCAAAATGGGACATCTTTTTGCCGTATGTCAGCATTATTAAAGTGGATGTACGGCAGTTTAATATTTTGCAGATCAGTAAATATATTCATCGGGTGAAACACCACAACATCACTCTGTTAGCTGAAAAGGTTGAAACACAAGACGAATTCGAAAAGCTACGGACTTTAGGGTTCGCGTTATTTCAGGGCTATTTTTTCGCTCGCCCCGAGATGCTGAAACATAAAAAACTGGCCAGTAGTAAATTGAATTTGATGTTGCTGATCGCTGAATCGTCACAACGTGAACTGAACTTCGAAAAGTTATCTGGGATCTGCGAACGCGATGTGGGCCTTTCCTACAAACTACTGCGTTTTGTGAATTCGGCATCTTACGGCCGTGGCCAATCGATTGGCTCGTTAAAACACGCCATGATTTACCTTGGCGAAGCGGAATTGAAAAAGTTTGTGGCACTGCTGGCCTTGGCCAACTTAAGTGAGTCTGGCCCCAATGAGCTGTTGAATATGTCGATGACGCGGGCTCGTTTTTGCGATCGATTAGCCGCCGCCAATGGCGATCCGGACAATCCACCGGCAGCATTTTTGACCGGGCTGTTTAGTTTGGTCGACGCCATGCTTGAGCAACCACTGCCAGAGTTGCTTGAAGAACTGCCGCTGCTGGATGACATCAAAGCGGCACTGTTGCATCAGCACGGGCAACTTGGCATGTATTTACAATTCGCTCGCGCCTTTGAAGCCGGCGATTGGCAACAACAAGAGGTGTTAAGCCAGCAGTTACAGCATCAAGTGGGCAATTTGAGTGAGCTGTATCTTGACTCCGTGTTTTGGGCATTTACCTTAATGCAAGACACCTAACAAGCGGCCTCGGCCGCTTGTGCATTTATGCCGGTTCGATGGCTCGAATGTGGCTGCGCACCGCCAAGTAAGACCCGATAAACCCCAGCAAGATCCCCATGCCTAATAAGGTTGCAAACTCACTCAACGTCAGCGCCGCAAAGTGAAATTGGCTTTGGTACAACGACGTCACTCGCGCTAACGCCCCTTCCAACCACCACAACATAAATTCAATCACTAAAAACGCTAACACGCCGGCAAACAAGCCCAGCCAAACACCGGTATATAAAAAAGGCCGTTGGATAAAACTGTCGGTCGCACCGACTAATTTCATCACCTCAATTTCGGACTTTTTGTCCATGATCAATAAACGGATGGTGTTACCAATCACCAAAATTGCACCACATAACAACAAGGCGGCAATGGTATACACCGCTTGTTGCACCAGGTTGACTAAGGCGGCAAGCCGCTCAAGCCAACTGATGTCCAATTTTGCTAATTCCACAAAACGCTCTTGCTGCAGGCTTTCTTGCAGCGCTTGCGCGGCTGCCGGCGTATTGACTTTAGGGGTCACCAGCAGCACGTGCGGCAGCGGATTTTGCTCGATGAAATCCAACGCCTCACCAAAGCCTGATTCTTGCTTGAATTCTTGCATCGCGGCATTTTTATCAATCAGCTTCACGCCTGCGACTTGTGGATTGCCCTGCAATAAGGTGGTTAACGTGGCGACATCAGTATCCGTGGCGTTGCTTTGTAAAAACAAACTGATCTCAAAGGACTTGTCGTAGCTATTACTGACTTGCTGCACGTTTTTTACCAGCAAATGCAAGGTCGCAGGGAAGGTCATACTGACCCCAAGCACCGCCACCGTGATCAGGGTCCACAGCGGCGTGCGCCACAATTCGCCGAGGCTGCCAATGCATTGCCGCAGATGAGCCACCAACGCCATGCCAATACGGGCGGCAAAAGACGGAGAAAACGACTCTGCACCCGTCGCGCGGCCTGAAAACAACATACTCATAGCGCGTCATCCTCACGATGTGTCAAACCATCATGGATCATCCGTCCATTCTTTAGGGTCATCATCCGATAGCGCATACGTGCAATCAGACTTAAATCATGGCTGGCGATAAGCACCGAGACTCCCGCCTGATTAAAAGCTTCGAACACACGCATGATATCTTTGGATAATTCAGGATCTAAATTACCAGTAGGCTCATCGGCCAATAACAATGGCGGTTTGTTGACCACAGCGCGAGCGATGCCCACCCGTTGCGCTTCACCACCAGACAAGGTCTCGGGTAAACAACGCGCCTTATCTAACAAGCCAACTTGGTCCAACGCGGCGTGAACACGGCGCGCCATATCGCGCCCGGTAAAACCTTCAATCACCAACGGTAACGCGACGTTATCAAACACCGTATGATTTTTCAGCAACCGATGATCTTGGAAAATCATGCCGATATCACGCCGAACATAAGGAATTTGGCGAGAACCGACGTTGGCTAAATCAGTGCCGTTAATCACCACACGGCCGGCTGACGGCCGTTCAATCAAGCTAATGAGTTTGAGCAAGGTACTTTTGCCAGCACCTGAGTGACCTGTTAAAAAGGCCATCTCACCTTTGCCAAGTTCAAAAGACACTCTGTCTAGCGCAACAAAACCGCCTGGATAGCCTTTACTGACTTGCTCAAACCGCAGCATTGTTAGGATTCCTTGTTAAATAATGCCTTGATGAAATCACGGCTCTGGAAAACACGCAGGTCATCCAGCCCTTCGCCAACCCCAATATAACGGATCGGTAGTTTAAACTGATCGGCGATGGCAAAAATCACCCCACCTTTGGCGGTACCGTCTAACTTGGTCAAGCTGATCCCTGTTAACTGCACGGCTTCATGGAAAATTTTTGCTTGGCTTAGCGCATTTTGACCAGTCCCTGCATCCAACGTCAACATCACTTCATGTGGCGCTGCGTCATCAATTTTTTTCATGACACGGACGATCTTTTTCAGCTCTTCCATCAAATGGGTTTTGTTTTGCAAACGACCCGCGGTGTCCGCGATCAGCACATCAACGCCGCGCGCTTTTGCGGCTTGATAGGCATCAAAAATAACCGAGGCACTGTCAGCGCCGGTATGCTGAGCGATCACAGGGATATTGTTGCGTTCACCCCATACTTGTAACTGCTCGACCGCCGCTGCGCGGAAGGTATCACCCGCCGCTAACATCACGGTTTTACCTTGCTGTCTAAACTGCTGCGCCATTTTGCCAATCGTCGTGGTTTTGCCCACACCATTGACACCCACCATCAAGATCACATAAGGACCATCTGCCTTTGTTACATCCAGAGGTTGCTCAACTGCCGCAAGCATCTCGGCCATTTCATCTTGTAATTTGTCGTACAAGGCTTCCGCATCTTTGAGTTGTTTTCGATCAGCATGCTCGGTTAACTGACGGATCAGTTTTTGCGAGGTTTCAATCCCTACGTCCGCCAGCAACAACTGTGTTTCGAGCTCTTCATACAACTCATCGTCGATTTTCTTACCCAAGAATAACGACGCTAACCCATTGCCCAAATTCGCGCTGGTTTTGGCCAGCCCTTGGCGCAGCCGGGCAAAAAAGCCTAATTTCTTTTCTGGCTCAACAACCGTGCTCGCATTGTCATGGGCGGGTTGCGCAGCCGATACCTGCGGTGCACTGGCAGGCTCGATCACCGCGGTCGTTTGCTCAGGCACCGGCGTTGCAGCGGTCTCGGCCTTGGCAGGCGCCTGCGCCGTCGAAGGGGTAGCTGGTGCTGGTTGTTCCGTTGCGACTTCTGTCGTTGCAGGTGCAAGCGGCGTGTCTGCGGTGGTTGCAATCACATCGGCCGTTGACACTGTCAGGTCGTTCGGCGTGACCTGATCTGGTGTGTCTTGGTTGGGCGCGTCTTGGCTTAATTTATCTTGGCGTGGCGCATCTTGATTGGGCGTGGCTAGAGCCTCGGCAGCAGTTACCTCTATCGAGGTGTGGGACTGAACCGGCGTAACGTCCGGTGTTGCTGGCGTGGTCGTTTGCTCGGTTTTGCCCTTGCCAAAACCTAGCCATGAGAACAGTTTATTTGTTTTAGTCATAAGGTTCGCTGTCAGAATATCGAAACTGCGGTAAAATCGCCGCTTATACTATCACCTTTTAACTCATAGGTATGCCTTTCTCATGCAGCGTCCGAAACACGCGTCGGTGCCCAAGCCCGTTAAAAAGCTGGCGAATCAGCCGACGAAATCCCATGGCGGCCCCGGTGAAGTGCGTATCATTAGTGGTCAATGGAAAGGTCGAAAACTGCCAGTGCTCAATGTTGAAGGGCTAAGACCAACCACAGATCGGGTGAAAGAAACCTTGTTTAACTGGTTGATGCAAGACGTGCATGGACGCCGTGTATTGGATTGCTTTAGTGGCAGCGGCAGCTTGGCCTTTGAAGCCTTATCTCGTCATGCCAGTTATGCGTTGTTACTCGAGCTGGATGCTGGTGCAGCCAAACAACTACAGCAAAATTTAGCGCGTTTAGGGCAAGCGCCGGCCGAGGTGAAACAAAGCAATTGTTTAAGCTTTTTATCGTCTGCAGCCGCCTGTCCCTTTGATTTGGTATTTTTAGATCCACCGTTTCGTCAAGGATTGCTCGAACCTGCTTGCCAATTGCTCGAAACCAAGGGCTGGTTAGCCGATGACGCATTGATTTATGTCGAAGCCGAAAAGGAGCTCGCGCTGACCCAACTGCCTGCAACCTGGCGGCTACTCAAAGAAAAAATAGCAGGCCAGTTGGCCTACCGTTTATTTGTACGAGATTCCGAGCAAGAGCTTGGCAAGGACCTTGAACCTGAACTGCAGCCCAGCGGGTCATAAATAACGACGCCAAGAACAAAAAAACCGCCTAGGCGGTTTTTTTCAGATTAATGACAAACCCCAGTTTTTCTGGGGTTTGTTTTTTTGAGCACCGT
>CAYTIQ010000033.1:0-39351 GCA_964437935.1 uncultured Rheinheimera sp. | reverse complement strand
TGCATCACCACTTGCCGTTGCAAGCGGTCACACCCTGCCTTTTGCACCCACTGATGATAAAACAACCACCATTGCCCTTTAAATTCGACTATTGAATGATGGTTGTTTTGCTCTACTTGTCGCGGCATAAAAATCCCACGGTAGTGCCAAGGACCGGTCGGGCTTGTGGCGGTGTAATAGGCCAAATCTCGATTGTCTTGGGGCATGGTGAAGTAATACAAGCCATTGCGCTTAAAGACCCAAGGTCCCTCCATCTTCGGCGTCACGCCGCCCATGTCCATCTGGATAAAATCGCCTTCAGTGCGTAACAAATCGTCGCTAAGTTTGACCACTTGGTAGTCGGCGCCATGGCCATGAAAATACAACCACGGGGTATCGTCATCATCGATAAACAACGCTGGATCATTGGCATACGGCGTGCGCCATAGCGGCGCGCCGATGGCATCCCGAAACGGCCCTGCGGGATGATCGCTGACCGCCACGCCAATGCCCATCCATTTGGTACTTTGCCGAGGATCTTGCCGATTTTTCACGCCGGTACCGACGGGGACCACCATGTAATACTTGCCATGACGATACGTGGCATCCGGCGCCCAGGCGTAATTATCGGCCCACGTGAACTGTGAGACCGTTAACGGGGTTCCGTGGGCAGTCCAATGCTTGAGATCATCGGTGGAAAACACCAGCCAATCTTTCATATGAAAGTCGGCTTGGCAGGGTTGATCATGCGAGGTGTAAAGCCACAACCGCCCATCGGCAAAGACATGGGCGGCGGGATCGGCGGTGTGTGCTTGGGTCGGTAACACCGTCACCGCCGCTGTGGCGAGTGGAGCCCACAGCAACGCGCCAAGATAAAACCCTAGCAAAGCCACTCCCCTGCATCCTCGACCGCGCATCGTGTTAATGCTTCGCAGACATTGCATCAGGCTTACTCTCAGGCGCTGTCAATACAGCACATTGCTGCTGTAAATCTGGGCGTTTGGACCAGGCTTTCAAAAACCCTTTAGCATCGGTTTGATACCAGCCATACCCTCGCTGGCGCTCGAGCGACAGCTGCTCGACACGCGTGTAGGTTTTGCCGTCGCGATCAAAAAATACCGGTTGCTGCTGCTCCAAGCTGTAAAACCGTGCCCACGTCATGGCCCCCGCTTTTTCAACCAAGCGCGACCCCGTCGCACTGCGTTGCCATGTTTTATCACGCACCGCATGCTGCTCTAACCAGCGGGCGCCGGCACACAGCGCCGGAATAACGCCTGGCTGCTCGGTTGCGTGATCGAGCATCAGCTGCAACACGGCGGCACTTTCGGTGCTGACTAAACTGACCTGTTCAAACTTGCGCGCTGCCACCGGGGTGCCATCCAGCGGATGATGCTGCGCCGCCCATACCGTGCGCTTGCCATCAATGTGAACTTGCGCCTTGACCAACCATTGCATGCCGCGCTCAAAGCCGTGGCGCGCTTGTTGGCGCAGTGAGCTGTCCAACCACTGATACTCTGGCGCATGGCCGATGTCCCACATCAATCGCAACAGCTCTGTTAACACCTGATCGTTTAGCGTCACCGCATCATGGTAGCCACCACGCAGTGGATACGATTGCGGGAAACCACCGTTGGGGTACTGGGCACTTAGCAAATAACGCACGCCAAGCTGCAGCGCCGTTGCAATCTGCGCCTGTTCTTGTGGCGTGGCGCTTGGATAATAAGCCGCTAGCCAGCGAATTTGCTGGCTGGTGGCGCCATTATCAAAGGTCGGAATATAAGCCGCTTCACTGCCCGCAAGCTGCGCCAATTGCCGTACCGTTCGCATGTCCGTGCGTTTGCTCCAGCCGCCCAACACGGTTTGATAACTCAGCACCGCGTCTAACTGCTGGCGGTTTTGAATCGACTCTAAACCAAAGTTTTTCGCTTTGGTCGCAGGTATAGCCTCGGTACGCTTGGCCGTGGTCAGCTCCGTCGCCAGCGCCTGCTCGAGGGCTTGTGTCGCCTTCGCGGATTGTTGCATATAGCTCTGCCACGGCGCGTCCAGCGATGCAGGCCAGTAGTCGTTGGCTGCATCACTTGCTTGTGTTGGCAACACCAGCAAGGCGCTGGCGATGGCCAGCCCCTTGCTTTGGTGCAACATCCTGCGCAACAGGCCACGTCCACACCATAGGGCGCCGCTGTGTCGCATCATCATTAGAAGCTTCCTCGCATCCCAATCAGCAATTGACGCCCAGTCAGCAGATATTCCACTGGACGCTCGGTGTAGACATCGCTCCACTGCTCCATCGCTTCGTTGGTGACGTTGACAATCTCCATCGACACGGACAGCTGATCACTGATTTTATAGCGCGACGACAAGTTCAACTGGCCTTTATCCGAATAGCCACGCCCCCAGTTGCCTTCATCTTTGTATTTGTCCAAATACTCTTTGATGTAACGTTCCCGGAAGTTGTACGACATCCTGGCGCTAAACGCATCGTGCTCGTAATACAAGGTCCAGTTGTAGTTCAAGCGCGAGGTTTCTTCCGCCAATAAACTCACCACCACTTTGCTCATTGGATCGGCCACGTCGCGCTGGTAATCAATCCAAGTCACGTTGGTGGTCACGCCAAAGCGGTTCCAAGGCGATGGCAAAAAGGTGAAGGGTTGTTGGTAGATAACTTCAGCCCCCCGCACGCCTTCGGCGTCTGTGTTCATCAGTTGCGTCACGTCCCAAGTGATGGTCCCAGGGTCGGTGGTGCCAATATCAATACCGAGCGCTTTTAACTGATCGCCATCGAGCACTTCTTGGCGCGTGCCTTTGCTAAGGCCGGTGATGCTTTTGTAAAACACCGCGGTGGCCAGCAAGGCTTCATCGTCAAAATACCATTCCAACGCGAGGTCCACTTGATCGGATTCGTACGGCCGAAGTGTCGGACCGGCACCCATTTCAATAGTTGCAGTGGGGTCTTTATCGTCCGGCGTGTTCACTTTAATCGCCGAGGCTAAATCAGCAATCGCCGGCCGCGTGATGGCGCTGGAGATACTAAAACGCCCGACTAAGTTCTCGGTAAGGTCATAGGCCAAGTTCAGACTGGGCAGGAAGTCTTTGCCTGTACTTTGGGTAGTCCGCCAGCCATGACCGCCTGAGAGCGCTGCGCCATCACCACGCCCTGCGGTGTAACCATCGGCGTAAATGTGATCTAGATTGACGATACTCGAGGTATTGGTGTTGTCGATATAACGGCCACCGATATTCCCTCGCAGTTCACGCCCGGCCAGCTCGTAGCGAAAATCTAGTTGCAAAAAGGCGCCCAGCACTTCTTCGGTAATATCGTAGGTCGCGTTGTAACGTTGCTTGGCGGCAAAAAAACTCTCGCCAGAAAACGCGGCCATCACCTTGCCATAGTCGGTGGTGAGCCAACTGCGAGAGGTTAACGTCGAATTGCTGGGTACCGACGCGGCGTTGCCAAAATGCTGGCCAGCAGCATCCAGTGAAATGCCGTACAAGCCGCCAGCGGTGCGAGCCGCAGGCAACCCTAACACCAACGACTCAGCCGCATCACCGCTGGTTTTGTTAGTGGTGGTATTAAGCACCTTCCACGCGTTGTCATATTGCACGTTGGCGGTGCTGAACTCGCGGCGGTTCACGCCCCATTTCAAGGTCAGTTGGTCATTAAGTTCGTACTTAAAATTGACGCTAAAATTGGTGTTTTCACTATTAATTTGCTGGTTTCTGTTACGAACCAAGCCCACTTTGTACAAGTCCGGATTGACCATCAGCGCTTGTAAATCGGCTTGGCTATAGCTTTTACCAAAGGCTTGGCTAGGTGCAAAGGCAAAGGCCGGCATGTTCATATCCATCACGCCGCTGCCAATGGCGGTGCCTTTGCTGCCGATCAGACTAATGGGGTCGATACTGCTGTCATAGCTATAGGCAAAGGTCGAATTGTTCGCATCTAAGCCAAAGGTGCGTTGATACGGGATATCTAAATCCGATTTGCCAATACCGGCTAAAAAGGTCATCTGCAACGCATCACTGAGCTGCCAATCGCCGGACAAGGTGGCTTGATTAAAATCTGACGTTGACACGTCTTGCCGCGCTTCGGAGCGGATAGGCACGCCGGATAAGGTGGCCGCCACCACGCTATTGTTGGCATCGACCACTAAGTTTTCGGCGTAAATCTTGGTTTTACTCGACACGTTACCACGCAGCAGCGCCGAGTATTGGAATTCATCCATGGTGCTGTCGAGCTTGGCATGTAGCAGATCCAAGTTCAGTAACAGATCATCCTGCGGCCGATACTGCAACGCGGCGGTGACGCCTAAACGGTCTTGTTGTTTATTAAAAATGGAGTACCGCGGAATACGCGGCAGCCACAACCCTTCCATATTGGCGTTGGTGTAAACGCCTTTGGGCTCGAGCTGCGTGACTGGCGCCGCCGTTAACTTGTTGGCGGTGCCGCCGGTTTTCCAGGCTGGGTTGTTGACGCTCCAACGTACGGTGGTCGCACCTTCGCTTTGCACCAACCCTTCAGAATACGCAGCCGAGAGCAGCACGCCGAATTTGTTATCCCAGTTTTGGCTAAACATCAACGATGCACGGGGCGTTACTTCCTCGGCCACATCGTTGTAGCGGGCATTGACGTTGTAGGCGAACTTGCGCTCTTGGTATTGAAACGGCCGCGCGGTTTGTAGATTGACATTGCCGGAGATACCGCCGTCTTCAAGCTCCGCCGCCGCGGTCTTATTCACATCGACTTGGGTAAACAACTCCGATGCAAACACGTTAAAGTCAAAGGCACGGCTTTTATTGGCGCCGCCCGCAGCATCGGTCGCAGCGCCGGCAGAGGCCGATTCCATGCCGTTGATGGTGGTTTTGACAAAGGACGCGCCAAGACCGCGTAAACTGATTTGCCGGCCTTCACCGGCATCTTGTTCAATGGCGATACCAGGCACCCGCGCCAAACTATCGGCGATATTTAAGTCGGGGAACTTGCCTAAGTCTTCTGCCAAAATTGTTTCTTTACTGCCGACCGCTTCGCGTTTCGCCGCCAACGCCACGTTTAAGCTGCCACGAAAGCCCGACACTTCAATCACTTCAACCTCATCAGCTTTTTTGCTGCTGGTTGCCGTGCTGGTGTTGCTGACGTTGGCCGCTTGCGGCGTCTTTGCGCTCTGCTCGGCCGTCGCGGTAAGACTCACCACGCCAAGGCTTAACCAGATGGCTTGTGTCAGTCGATGCAATAAAAAATGTTGGCTTTTAGCGCCTTTTTCGGCGCTTTTGTTGTGAAATGTCATACCCTGCTGTCCTTGTTGTGAACGGTTTTTACTTGTTATGCAATTGCTTGCTGTTCCTAACGAAACAGGGCTGAGACGACAACCTTCAGCCCTGCACTGCCGCAATGATGTCGATGATGGTTTGGTGTATCGATGCAACAACATCAAATGCCACCGGTAGCAAAATCAACAAACACTCATCGCAACAAAAACGAGTACCCAGTACCTTTTTGGAGTACCCAGTAAGGTTTACCGAGTACCAGCCTGCAGCCACACAGGCCATCCTCGCCAACCACGTCCGATGGTTGGCGTTATAGCCACCAACTAAAACAAAAAGTCGGTTGCCAAAAAATGACTATGCCGCGCTTGCACCATGCTTTGCACTAAGCCAATCCCTTGGGCGTTGCCTTTGGTGGCCACCAGCGTTGGAATGGAAAACTGATGCAACGCGTCTTGCACCGACAAGGTGCCCTCGGCTGAGTCTTTGCGACCGGTAAACGGAAAACTATCCGGGCTACGTTGGCATTGGCTGTTTAAGTTAATCCGCCCCACTTGGTTGGCGAACATATCCACCAAAGGCCCGATCACGGCGCCGTCTTGGCCAAAAATACTCAGCTGCTGACCAAAATTGCTGTGGATGACGTAATCAATCACTTGCTGTAAATCACGGTATGGCACCACCGGCACCAGCGGGCCAAATTGTTCTTCCTGATACAAGCGCATGGCGGGTGTCACTGGATACAGCAGCGCTGGGCGCATCAAACTACCGGCATAGTCGCCCCCGCCCTCGTTGATCACCTTGGCGCCGTGCGTTTTGGCATCGTCAATCAAGGCCGCCATCGCCTCGGTTTTCCCAGGCTCTGGCAATGGCGTAATTTGCGCACCCGCTTGCCATGGCATCGCCAATGTGAGCTGGTTGATGTGCGAGGCGAGCAGCGGCAACAACTGCTCGGCGTGTTGCTCGGGCACAAAGATAATTTTAAGCGCGGTACAGCGCTGACCGTTAAAGGCCAATGCGCCGGCGATGATTTCTTTGGCGCTGGCAGCCATGTCCGCACACGGCAGCACAATGGCTGGATTTTTCGCATCTAAACCCAGCACAGCTTTTAAGCGATGTGGCTTGGGGTGCAAGCGTTTTAGATCGCTGGCGCCTTTGTTGGTGCCGATAAATGCCAGTACATCGACTTTGCCGCTTTGCATCAAGGCGCCGACGGTTTCGCGGCCCCGGCCGTAAATCACGTTAATCACGCCTGGCGGGAAACATTCGGCAAAGGCGTTGAGCAGCGGCTGCATCAGCAACACGCCGTATTTGGCCGGTTTAAACACCACGGTATTGCCCATCATCAGCGCCGGGATCAAGGTGGTGAAGGTTTCGTTCAGCGGGTAGTTAAACGGCCCCATACACAGCGCCACGCCAAGCGGCACGCGGCGAATTTTCCCCAGCATCTGCTGCTCGCTGACAAAATGGCTGTCGGCGCGATCTTGTTGTTTCATCGCATCGATGGTGTCGCGAATGTAATCGCAGGTGCGGTCGAATTCTTTGGCGGCATCCGCTTGGTTTTTACCAATTTCCCACATCAACAACTGCACCACCGCCTCGCGTTGTTGTTGCATCGCCTGCAAAAATTGCTCGATATGTTGAATACGTGACAGCACTGGCATGCGAGGCCACACACCGCGACCTAAATCGTAGGCCGCAACCGCCGCATCAAGCGCGCTTAGCGCCGCATCGCTATCAAGTAGCGGCGTGCTGCCAAGTTCAATCGGGCTTAAAGCATCGCCTTGGCGTTGCTGCACTGGGCTGATGACGGGCGCTTGCGGGCCATGCCATGTCACCAGCTGGCCTGCGACCAAGTACTCGCGCTGGGTCAGGTACGAAGGCGCAGGAAACTGGCTGGCGATTTGGGTTTCGTCAGGAAATAACGCATGGATAGCCGCGCGGCCATAAGGCTGCAACGACGACTTAGTTTCGGGCATGGTAAGGCTCCAAAATGAGTGTAAAAATCCAATGCGGACGCTGGTTGTGCCGTATTTTTTTATCACCCGCACGCCAACGGCTAGCGCGCGGCTGTTGTGACCTTTATCGCTGCTCAGGCGCTACACGCTTGCCGTTACAAGCTGTAGCGGCTGCGGAAACTACGAAAATTATCCATGCTGACAATGGCGCCGGTGTGCTCGACCACAAAGGCCGCCAGCGCCGCGGCAATCGCAGCTGCCGCTTTGGCATCTTGGCCAGATAATCGCGCGGCGAGATAACCGCCGTTAAACGAATCACCGGCCGCGGTGGTGTCGATGACTTTTTTCACCGTCACCGCTGGCATATGGAATTGCTGATCAGCGCCGGCATAGACTGTCGCGCCGTCTTTGCCGTTTTTCACCACGATTTCCGCCACGCCAAGGCTACGTAAATGCGTCACCACGTCGTCGCAATCCTTGGCGTTAAACAGCACTTTGTGATCGTCAAGGCCCGGTAACGCCAGATCGGACAGCTGATAGGCACGGCTGAAATTGGCTTTGCATTCCTCGACCGAGCGCCACAGCACTGGGCGATAATTGGGGTCAAACGCGATTTTGACACCTTGCGCTTTCAGTTGCGTCAGTAGCCCAAACAGCGTTTCGCGATCGTCCTCGCTTAAAATCGCCAGGCTAATGCCCGAGAAATAAAACCAATCGGTTGGCAGCAAAGCGTTCACCGTGTGTTTTTCGAAAAACAGCGGCAGTGTTTGTTTGGCGGCAGAACTGTCGCGCCAATAGACAAAACTGCGCTCGCCGAAGGCATCGGTGTTGATCATATAAAGCCCCGGCCGCGCGGTTTTGTGGCGCAAGGTCCATTGGCTGCCCAGCTTTTCGCTCTCCAGCGCTTTAATCAACTTGTCACTGATGAGGTCTGTGCCGATGGCCGAGAAAAAATCCACCTGCAACTGCGGTTGCATGCGCTTTAAATAAACCGCGGTGTTGTAGACATCACCGGCAAAATTTTGGTGATAGACGTTTTCCACCAACTGGTACAACTCCACCATACATTCGCCAAAAATCAGCACACGTGCTGTCATACCGACCTCCTTTTATGCGGATTGTTGCAGTGGCTGCACCGCGCTGGCCGCTTTCTCAAGCGAAGCTCGGGTGATCTCGCGCACTTGGCTAAGATAAGCGTCACTGGCAATGGCCAAGCCATTGCTGGCTGGGGTTAACCAACTGCCGCCGACCACAAACACGTTTTGTAAGCGCAGGTAATCGGCCAAATTGCTCAACGACACACCGCCGGTTGGGCAAAAACGCACCTGCGGGTAAATACTACGCACCGCTTGCAACATGGCGGGGCCACCGGATAAATGCGCAGGGAAAAACTTAAGTTCCGTCAGCCCCATCGCCACCGCCGCGGCCATCTCGGTGGCGGTCGACACCCCGGGCGCCAAGGGCAAGTCGGTTGCGATCATCGCCTCCAGCAGCTCACGCGGGCTGGCTGGACTGACTAAAAACTGCGCGCCGGCGGCTTTGGCATCCAGCGCCTGCGCTTTGGATAAAATAGTGCCGGCACCGACCAGCAATTGTGGTACTTGCTCGCGAATAGCGCTGATGGCCTGCATGGCACTGGCATTTCGCAGCACCACTTCCACGGCAACGACGCCGCCTTGTTGCATCGCTTGGGCGATCGCCACGGCATCCTGCACCTGCTCAGTTTGAATAATTGGCAATAATGGGCTGCCATTTAATAAAGTTGCCAACGATTGCATGGCGTACATCCTCTTTATGTTGTATCTGCTGCGACTTGCAAGCCGCAGCGGTCGTTCTGCTTACGCCGCAAGGGCTTTAGTTAAATGAATCCGCGTGTTGCAAATACGCGGTCAGCGCCGCCTCAAGCGCTGGCACGCCTTGCGATACGCTCGAAACACATTGATACGCGGCACTGAGTTGCTGAACCAGTTCCGAGTTATCGAGCAACGAGTTTTTGAGCAACGAGTTATCTAGCGGCCCTTTATCTAGCGACAAATTGGCCGCCAGCACAGGGTGATCGAGCCAGAGCTCGAGGTCATGCGCGGCATCCCCGTTGCATTGAGCCGCAATGGTCAACAACTCGCCCGCCAGCGGATCGACAAATGGCACATCAGGCTGTTGCGATGCCCGCAGCCGAATAAACTGCAGCCAGCTGGCCACCGCCAAACACAGCAGTGGCGCGCGCCGCCCGGCAACGCTGTGCTCTGCAAGCGCCGGTAATAACCGCATCGGTAATTTTTGCGAGCCATCCCAAGCAATTTGCGCCAACAGATGCCGCACCGACGGGTTTAGAAAACGCTGAAAAATCGCCGCGCTATAGGCACTGAGATCCATGCCTTGAATAGGCGCGATAAAAGGTAAAAGTTCTTGCTGTACCAAGTCGCTGGCGACACGACACAGCAGCGGGTGCTGCATCGCAGCAAGCACAGTGTCGACCCCAAGCAGACAGCCCAGATACGCCATGGTGGAATGTGGCGCGTTTAATAAGCGCAGTTTGGCTTTTTCAAACGCCGCCACGTCGTTGGTAAAGGTGACGCCTGCTTGCGCCCACGCCGGTTTTGGTTCTGGGATCACATCTTCAATCACCCATTGCACAAAGGCTTCGCGTTTGATGGGCCAAGCATCTGCAAGCCCGGTCGCCGCCTTGACCGCGTCGCGCAGCGCGTCATCGGTGGCTGGCGTAATGCTATCGACCATGCTGCACGGGCAAATTAGTTGACTAAGCGCCGCTTCGAGCGCTTTACGTGAGGCCGGCGTGTTAGCCGAGTCCGTGCCAGCGGCTAGATCCGCGCCAGCGGCAACAGATCCACCAATCGCCAACACTTCTGCCGCTAGCACTTCGGCCGCCAACGCCAGGATCGCCGCCTTGAGTTTGTGGCCGTTATCGGTCAAGTTGTCGCAGCTCAATAACACCGGCAGCTTGGTGCCAGCATTCAGGCGCAGCCATACCGCTTGCAGCAATAAGCCAGGCGCCGACACGCATCGGGCGCTGGCGATATCGCCTTGGCTTAGCGCCTGACGCAGCGCTGCGACATCCGCCACGATACTGGGCAAGGTTCTATCCAACACGCCGGAGGCGGTTAAGCAATAGCCTTTTTCAGTGATGGTCATGCTGATGATATGGGTGGTGGGCGCGGTCATCCGCGCCAACACTTGCTCGTAATGCTTAGGCGCTACCAGCACCTCGGCAATAGCGCCAATCAGCTCGTAGTCGGTCTGTTGCTCCATCTTGGCCAGCGTGTACAGGCCATCTTGCGGTGCTAACGCCTCAAACACATCGGAGCTTCTAAGCGATACGGCACAGATCCGCCAATCGCCACCGGCCAATTGCATCGCTTGATGGGTGTACCAGGCTTGGTGGCCACGGAAAAATGCCCCCGGTCCAAGATGAACCAGCCCAATCCCAGCGGGATGAGTCACAGGGGCTCCACCTGAAATTGTGCCTGCGAGGTAACTCGGCAGTGCGGTGCCGGTTTGTTGGCAGGTCGCCAGCGATAACCGACTCATAATTGATACGCCTTTTTCACGAGGTTGTAGGTTAAGTCGTGCGCCACTTGCAGCGCTTCGTCTTCGTGCAGACGATGCTCAGCAACCAGTTGCGCTAAGAAGCGACAATCGATGCGCCGTGCCACGTCATGGCGCGCTGGAATGGATAAAAACGCCCGCGTGTCGTCGTTAAAACCGACCGTGTTGTAAAACCCCGCAGTTTCAGTAACTTGATGGCGAAAGCGCAACATGCCTTCCGGTGAGTCGTGGAACCACCAAGCAGGGCCTAGTTTTAACGCGGGATAATGGCCAGCCAATGGCGCTAATTCGCGGGCATAGGTGGTTTCATCCAAGGTGAATAAAATGATCTTCAGCGCCGCTTCGTTGCCGTATTTATCTAACAGCGGTTTGAGGTTTTGCACGTACTCAGTCGGCGATGGAATATCCGCGCCTTTATCCGGGCCAAAGCGTTCAAAAATCACTGGGTTGTGGTTACGCGAAGCGCCAGGGTGAATTTGCATTGTCATGCCATCTTCTAGGCTCATCCCCGCCATTTCGGTCAGCATTTGCGCACGTAATAACTCGGCATCGTCGCGGCTGTGCTGACCTGACAAACAACGGGTCAACAAGGCTTGGGCTTGCTCTTTGGTTAAATCGGCAGTGCGCGCGGTCGGGTGGCCGTGATCGGTCGCTGTCGCGCCATGGTCACGAAACACTGCACGGCGTTTACGCATGGCATTTAAATAACCATCCCAACTGGCGGTGTCTTCGCCGGTAAGTTCGGCCAGTTGGCGGACATTGTCGGCAAAATCGGCGCGATCGGCATCGACCACATCGTCTGGACGGAAGGTGGTGATCACCCGTTTTTCATACCCCGTGCCCTTGAGTTTGGCATGGTGTTGCAAGTCATTTAAGGCGCCTTCGGTGGTGGCGATCACTTCGATATTAAAGCGATCCAGCAGCGCGCGCGGTCGAAACGCGGCGGTGTTTAACTGCTCGTTAATGGCATCGTAATAACGATCTGCCGATTCCGGCGTTAAGGTTTCGCGCAGGCCAAACACCTCATGAAACACCGAATCTAACCAAATGCGCGACGGCGTGCCGCGAAATAGATGAAAGTTGGCGGCAAACAAACGGAAAATTTTCCGATAGTCGGTTTCAACCGCGACACCATCGCGGCGACGAATGCCTAAGTCTTCGAGCTTAATGCCTTGGCTGTACAGCATGCGAAACACATAGTGATCGGGCAAAAGCAACAAGCGCGTGGCATTTTCAAATGAGCTGTCGTTGGCAAACCAACGCGGATCGGTATGGCCGTGTGGACTGACAATGGGTAAATCTTTAATGCTTTGATAAAGTCGACGCGAAATGTCGCGTTGCACAGGATCTGCCACAAACAAGCGGTCCGGGTGTAAAGTCAATTCAGCCATAATCTTCTCTCTGTTGGCGCCTAGCGCCGGTTTATTCGCTGGATTGCCGCCTGGCGCCAATCCTGGTCATTCGTTGCACCCTTGCTATATCGTGCCGCGTAGGTGCGTCAGGTGTTTGGTTTAAGCTTGGAGCTGCTCGCTCAAGCCTTGCCGCTCGGGTATTGCCGCTAACAGTGCCGCGCTTGGCTGCCATGGCCAAACTCAGGTCATCGTTTTCAGCGGCTTACCAAATCTCTATCCTGTTACAAGTGTTTTCACGGGTTACAAGGTCACGCCGTTTTTCCAGATGCTCACAACGTCACGCCATTCTTCCAAATGGCGATCTCCCGATTGTCATGGCGCTCGTTGCAGGTCTGCTCGCCGCTGGCCACGTTCAGCAAATAGCGGAAAAACTCTTTGGCAAAGGCGGTGACGGACACGTCGCTTTGCAACATGGCGCCGGCGTCGTAGTCAATCCACTGCGGTTTACGCACAGCGAGGGCCGTGTTCGAACTTATTTTTACCGTCGGCACCGGAAACCCCAGCGGCGTGCCGCGACCCGTGGTAAACAGCAATAAAGTCGCGCCGGCCGCGCACAAGGCGGTCGATGACACCGCATCATTGCCAGGGCCTTGCAGCAGCGACAAGCCAGCGCTGCTGGCAACACCGCCATACGGCAGCACTTGCTCCACGGCGGCTTGACCGCCTTTTTGAATGGCACCTAACGACTTTTCTTCCAGCGTGGTGAGGCCACCGGCTTTATTGCCCGGACTTGGGTTTTCGTACACCGGCTGCTGGTGATCTAAGAAGTACTGCTTGAATTCATTAACCAGCGCGACGATGTCGTGAAATACCGCGTCACTGCGGGCCCGCGCCATCAGCACCTGTTCGGCGCCAAACATTTCCGGTGTTTCAGTCAGCACCACTTTGGCGCCTGCAGCACAGGCCAGATCCGCTACTTGCCCAACCAACGGATTGGCCGTGATGCCAGAAAAACCATCTGAGCCACCGCATTTCATGCCAAAAGTCAACGCCGACACCGGGCATGGCGTGCGCTCGTCTTGATTAATGCGGTGCAAAAGCTGCTTGGCAGCCGCCAAGCCATCTTCGTATTCATCGCTGACTTGCTGGGCGTTAAAGGCGACAATCCGGTCGCTTTCAAGGCCGGTGATGCTGGCCAACAGCGCCGCTAACTGATTGTTTTCACAACCAAGCCCTAAAATCAGCACAGCGCCAGCATTGGGGTTTTGCGCCAAGCCCGCCAGAATTTGTCGAGTGTGCTTTAGGTCATCCCCAAGCTGCGAGCAACCAAACGGGTGCGTCAATGCTTGCACTGCATCGACATTGACAAGACCTGCCGATAACGCGTACTCGCGGGCGCTTTGCGCCACGCGACTGGCCGCTTTATTGACACAACCGACGGTGTTTAAGATCCAAAGTTCGTTGCGGGTGCCGACCTTGCCATTGGCACGGCGATAGCCCATAAATTCGGTGGGTAAGTCGGCTGGATAGGTAAGTGGCTTGGCCGCGCAGCCGTGGTATTGATAATCCAGCTGCCCTGACAAGGCCGTTTCAACGGTGTCGGAATGCAAATGCGCCCCGGCGTTGACGTCGCAGCGGGTGCGGCCAATGGCAAAACCGTATTTGACCACGGCATCGCCAGCGGCAATGTCGCGCAGTGCCAGCTTGTGGCCCGCTGGTACATCGCTTTGCACTGTGACATGCCAAGGCGCTGGCAAGTGTTCACCGGCCACGAGCGCGCGCAGCGCCACCAACACATTGTCTGTTGGATGCACCTGCCACACGGCCAGTTGGCTGTCGCCTTGGATGCCACTGCTGCAAGCAGGCTGATTGTCTATCGCCATTGCTGTACTCTCTTTTTTGGTCTATTTATTGGTCTCGTTGCTTGCTGTCTCACGTTATTCAACGATTGTTGGCAGCACCGCTTTTCTGAACGCACGAACCGCATGTCGACATCATTTACACAGCCACCGGTGGCAATTCTGACAAGGCAGCCGGTCATTCACCTGTTATTGGCTGAACACCTATTATTAGCCGAGCACTCACCTACGATTGGCCAAGTGCGTCGCTTTTTGCGCTTTTGTGTGCTCTATGGCCCGCTGGATGGCGCGGCGTCGGTCATCGCGCCTATCCGTATTGGCAATTGCCACGGCTGACCGGCTCGAGTCACTTGTTGCATCTGCAACTGTGCCACATGTTCAATCACGCCAGGCGCTGCAT
Organism: uncultured Rheinheimera sp.; assembly: GCA_964437935.1. Lineage (GTDB taxonomy): Bacteria > Pseudomonadota > Gammaproteobacteria > Enterobacterales > Alteromonadaceae > Pararheinheimera. The sequence goes on along the minus strand of CAYTIQ010000033.1, from coordinate 24,980 downwards.
CGGTAAATGCCACCTGACTGAGCCATAACTGCCGCACCGGCGCTTGAACAAAGCCACGCACTTGAAACGCATGCTCACCATGACGCACGTTTACTTGATGCAACCAAACCGGCCCGGTTTGCGGCAAGAACGCGCCTTGGTTCCCTTCTTCGTACCAATAATCAATGACGATGGCATCGTTGACTTGGCCAATATCGATATCGCGCAGTGCGACGGTATCGATCCGTCCACCCCGCAGCGCATTGGTTTTAATGCGCAAGCCACGCTCTAAATCCGGGCTGCTCATGCTTAAATCACGAGCAAAAATGTATCGCGCGCCACCAGAGATCTCGCTACCAATCACCACGCCGCCATGCCCCGCTTGCATTTGGCAATGCTGGATCACCACTTGCTCAATGGGCGTATTAAGGCGTCTGCCATCGGCATTACGGCCGGATTTCAGCGCGATGCAATCATCGCCACAATCAAAATTACAGTGTTCGATCAGCACCCGTTTGCAAGACTCTGGATCGCAACCATCCGAATTGGGGCCATGGCTGTTTACGTTGACCGAACGCACCACCACGTCTTGGCACAACACCGGATTTAGCACCCAAAATGGCGAATTACGCAGCGTCAGACCGGACATTTCCACACGCTGACAGCGATACGGCTGCCACAACGGCGGTCGTAAAAAGTTCTGTGGCAACACGCGATCTTGCACCGGAACCCCTTGCTCGACCATCGTCATCAACAAAGTGCGGCCGTCTTTTTGTTCTGCCTTGGCATCCACCTGCCACGGCGTATGTTTCCATTTGCCTTTCCACGGCCACCAATGCTGGTTGGAGCCACCGCCATCGATAATGCCTTGGCCAGTGACGGCGATATCTTGGCTATCGATGGCGTACAGCAGCGGCTGGTAACCCATCAGTTCCATGCCTTCCCAACGGGTGAACACCAGCGGCAGATACAAGTCGGTGGCCGGATGAAATTGCAGGTAAGCCCCTTGTTCCAGCACCAAAGCAACCCGACTTTTGAGCGTTAACGCGCCACACCAATAATGTCCAGCCGGTAGTATCAACTGCCCGCCACCTTGGGTATGCAACTCGTCGATGGCTTGCTGCAATGCGCCCCGATTAATGCGCGCCAAGTGCAAACTCTCTGCGGCGTCAACCGCCTGTGCCTCGGTACAGGGCTCGGTCAGCGTCGGCCGAACGCCCAGCGAAACCAAGTTCCAACGCCGCTGTGGGATCACCACTGCCGCCGTGGCAGCGACAATGCGGTCAGCCGCTTGCCACCAAGCCTGCAATGCATCGCTTGATGGCTGTTGGAACTGCGACAAGGCTTGTAATTGCTGTTCAAGTAATGGCTCAGCTGCACTGTCAAACGCCACGTCAGCGTGCTGCGACTCATTGAAGCGACATCCAGGCAAACACGCGCTGATGCTTATCGCCAATGCCGATTTCAGTACCTGTCGCCGTGTCAGAGCCATAGAGTTCCTCATTGCACACAACCATTGCTGGTTTAAACAACGTTGGGTTAAAACATGTTGGGTTAAAACTTTAGCAATGAACTCAGCATAAAACTTTCTGCCACCGGTAGCAATAGTCATTTTAAAAATTATGCCACCGATAGACATTATGGATATTTGCCAGCGCAAAATCCCAAGAGCACGCCATAAAATGAGCGTTGCCCCCCTAACGGCACATGGTCTGCACAAGTACCCGAAGACGCTCTGCACCCGCAAAGGCAGGAACAACAACAGTCGAAAATCCGCTGCAACCTAGGCTGCATCCCCTTGCCGCCTAGCCCAGACCAGATGCCGCAGCGTTAGTCCGCAACCATCAACGCCACTGCCGTTGGTCGCATCGGTGACGCGAAAAAGCGTAAAGACAAAAAAAACACTTGCATCGACACCGCAGTCAGATGTTTTATAAAAGGAACTGGAGACAGTGACTACCCCGACGTAGCGCTGCGATAAAAAAATACACAAGCTCCAGTACATAATTTCGACGCTTGACCGGGCGTTGTTTTACAACAGGAGTTTTTCGTGAAGTCGATTCACATGATGGGTGCCCTGACACTTTTGGGAGGGGTTACTCTCGCCCTATCGGTCAGCGCATTCGAGTCCAACCCTACTACTGCATGGCAGCCGCTATTTGATGGCAGCACTACCTCGCTGACTGAGCACTGGCGTACCTATCAACAACCAACCGTCCATCCTGCTTGGCAAGTCAAGCAAGACGCGTTGTGTTTAACCAAAGCCGGTGGTGGCGATTTAATCTCCAAACAGTCTTTTCAACATTTTGAACTCGAGCTGCAGTGGAACATCGAACCTAGCGGCAACAGCGGTATTTTCATTTTGGCCGATGAAAGCGCCGAGCATATTTATGCCAAAGCCCCTGAGATCCAAATTCTGGATAACGAGCGCCATAAAGACAACAAATTGGCCACGCATCGCAGCGGTTCCTTGTATGACATGCAAGCCTCGCCAGACCGTTCACACAAAGTGGCGGGTGAATGGAATGACGTGCGGATTGTTTTGAACAACAAACACTTACAAGTCTGGCAAAACGGCATCGCCACCGCTGATGTGGTGCTTGGCAGCGCCGAGTGGCAACGCCTGCTCGCCAGCAGCAAATTTGCCAACTGGCCGGGTTTTGGCAGCTTAGAAAAAGGCCAGATTGGCCTTCAGGATCACGGTGATCCGGTGTGTTTTAAAAACATTCGTATTCGGGAGCTCAGCCATGACTAACCCTGTTCATAAAGTGATTGTGGTCGGCTCGGGCGCCGGTGGGGCGATGGCGGCGTATGAATTAACCCGCCAAGGTGTCCCCGTGCTGCTTTTGGAAGCCGGTCGCGATTACGACCCGAAAACCGAAACGCCGATGTTCAAATTACAAGCTGACGCGCCGCTGATGGGCGCTGGCACCGTCGATAAAGATTTTGGCTATTACGACGCCACCGTCGATGGCGGCTGGACCGTGCCCAACGAGCCCTATACCAGCGCAGATGGCAGTGAGTTTAAATGGTGGCGCGCGCGGATGCTCGGCGGTCGCACCAATCATTGGGGCCGCTACGCCTTGCGCTTCTCTGAGCATGATTTCAAAGGCAAAAGCCGCGATGGGTTAGGTGCGGACTGGCCGTTTGAATACCAAGACCTCGCCCCTTGGTACGACAAAACCGAAACCTTGGTCGGCGTTTGTGGCACCAACACCGGCCTTGACGATATGCCGCCCTCGCCAGAAGGCGTGTTACAGCCGCCCCCGACGCCACGGGTGCCGGAATTGCTGGTCGCTGCTGCCGCCAAAAAACTCGGCATTCCAGCGGTGCCGATGCATCGCGCGGTATTAACCCGGCCAAAAGACAATCGCGCCGCGTGTTTTTGGGCGACGTCCTGTGGCCATGGCTGCTCGATTGGTGCGGCGTTTCAAACCACCACCTCGCTCATTCCGATGGCCAAAGCCACCGGCTTACTGACGGTACTGACCAACGCCATGGTGCGTGAAGTCACCACCAACGACCAAGGCCAAGTGACTGGGTTGGTGTATGTCGATAAAACCAGCGGCAAGGACGTGACACTTATAAGCGACGTGGTGATTCTGGCCGCCAGCGCCTGCGAATCGGCGCGCATTTTATTAAATTCTAAATCGGCCAAGCACCCCAATGGCCTTGCCAATTCCAGCGCTCAGGTCGGGCGCAATCTTATGGACTCGACCGGCGCCAATTTTGGCGCTGTGGTGCCGGCACTCAAAGGCCGGCCGCGTTACAACGAAGACGGTCATACCGCCAATCATTTGTTTATTCCGTGGTGGGGCCATCAAGCACAAGCCAAAGGCGAGCTGGATTTCCCGCGCGGTTATCATTTAGAACTGGGTGGCCGTTTTAGCGAGCCAGGCGCTGGTTTTGGCGGCAAACTGCAAGGCTTTGGCACGGATTTACGCAAACAGGTCGAGCAAAACTACGGGGCGTACGTTGGCTTTGCGCTACGCGGTGAAATGGTGCCCAACGAGCATTGCTACATGGACATCGACCCCGAGGTGAAAGATAAATGGGGTATTCCTGTGGCGCGTTTTCACTGGAAATGGTCCGAGCATGAACTTAAACAAGTGGCGCATGGCCTTCACACCATCAAAGCCATTTTGGAAACCATGGGGGCCACGGTTGGCGAGCTGCCCAAACCGGAAGATGCCATTTTAAAAGGCGGTGAGATCATCCACGAAGTTGGCAGCACTCGGATGGGTTCGGATCCGAAACAATCAGTGACCAACCAATGGGGCCAAACCTGGGATTGCCCGAATTTGTTTGTGATGGACGGCGGTGTGTTTGCGTCGAACCCCCACAAAAACTGCACCTTAACCATTATGACGCTGGCGATGCGCAATAGCGATTATCTGGCCAAGCAACTGAAAGCCGGCAGTTTGTTGACACCTGCCAAAGGAGCTGCCGCATGAGCAAATCGACGTTGACCGCTAAAATGCCAGCCGTGGTCGCCGATGCGGCTACAGAATTGCCAACGGCTCAGCCGTGGCTTTATCACAGCAGCTTAAGCCGCCGTGATAGTTTAAAGCTGTTTGCCGCGCTTGCGGCCTCCAGCGTGTTACCGGCCTGCGACAGCCCTGCCCCAACGGTGGCGAAGGCCGCCAGCGACCTGACGCCCGCGACAGTGACAAGAACCGCGGCGCCATGGCCGATGCTCAAACTCCCTGGGATCACAGCGCCAGGCTACGGTAAAGATCCCAGCATGTTAATGCCCCCCCCTTCGCCATGGCCACTCACGTTAACGCCAACCGAACTGACCAAGGTTGCACAGTTGGCAGATTTGATCATGCCGGCCACCAACACCGCCCCTGCCGCCAGCGAGCGCAAAGTGCCGGAAGTGATTAATGAATGGGTTAGCGCACCGTACGAGCAACAACAAGCCGATCGCGCCAAGTTATTGAGTTTGTTGAAGTGGCTGGATGATGAAACCGCGCTGCGTCAAACCAATACCAGCTTTGGCAGCGCACCGGCTGAACTGCAACACGCCATTCTCACCGACATCGCCTTTGACAGCGTCAACGAGGGCTACGCCCCTGCTGCAGACGCCTTTAATCGGCTGCGCAGCCTCGTGGTGGCGGCCTATTACGCCACACCAGAGGGCCATAAAGAAATCGGTTATTTGGGCAACACCGCCATCGCCGGCGACTACCCAGGCCCCACACCTGAAGCCAAAGCGCATTTAACACAAGTGCTCAAGCAGCTTGGATTGAGCGAATTTGCGTATAACGCCTGACAAATCCTAAATGACATCCAGCGAAAAGGGCCGACCAGGCCCTTTTTTATGCTGACCGCTGATGTGTCGCGGTGATCACCTACACCATTCACGCCGTAATGCGAATCATCAAGACAAAAATGAGCAGCGGAGCCCCCGATGAAAAAACCTCTAAGTACCCTGGAACAGTATTTTCAATTCGACGCCGTGGTGATCCATTCCTTAGATATGTGCTTGTACCAAGCCAGTGTGCGGGTGGATGGGCAAGACATTTGGGTTGCCAATGAACAAGGGCAATTGCTGAAAACCAACTCCTTGATCGCGATGCAAAAGCACTTGGCGAATTTAAACACCAAGCAATATCTGCTCCGTCAACAAAGTGCCTACGACGAGATGGTCGGTGGGCCGCTGAAGGTCGATAACACCTTGGAAGTGCCGATTGGTGATAGTAAGTTGTATTAAGCTGGCCTTGGTCTATTCCGCCGCTTACGCCTTGGCACTTGCGATGGTGCTAAGACACGCTGAAAGTCTTGGATTTGTTAAGTCGCAGGCCGGTTCAGTTCGTTTCAAGGAGCAAATGGTTCAGTGGCGGTTGAGTGTCGGTTAACTGACGTTTGCAGTGCAGCGAGTCGCTGGTTGTGTGTGGACGGCAGTAGGAGCCCGAAAGCGCCAGCACAGAAAGGTCAGCATGGGCTGACCTTTTTGTTCATCAAGCATGTCGCTCTAAGCTATGCGCATCACCTTAAGACTTAAGGTAACAACTTGGTCGATTCACGCACCACGAGGGTCGGTGCGACTTTCGCGGCAATATGGCTGGCACCATGGCGATTGTCTTCGATATCCATAATGATTTTGGTGGCGGCAAGCTGGGCCATTTGCCGCACAGGCCGACGAATAGTCGTCAGCGCAGGAATAACACGGCTTGCCAATAAGTTATCGTCAAAGCCGGCGACCGACAGCTCATTGGGCACAGCGATGCCAAGCTCATGTGCAGCTTTTAACACCCCCGCCGCCATTTGGTCATTGTTGGCAAAAATCGCTGTTGGTTTGTCGCTGCCCGATAACAACTGCCGCGCACATTCAATGCCGGTTTCATAGCTGTTATTGCCTTCGACCACCCAGTCATCACGTAAGGTGATGCCGTACGCCGACAACCCCAGTTTGAAACCATCCATCCGTTCTGTGGACGATTTATAACGTTGCGGGCCACTGATAAAGGCGATTTGATGGTGACCAAGTTGAGCAAAATAGCGAGCCATTTCAGCGGCTGCGGCTCGGTCGTCCGACACCACCGAGTGCTGCGGCTCGTCCAGTTGCACCGAGGTCAAACGGACATAACAAACATCTTGATCTTTTAAGGCGGCGGCTAGATCGTCTAACTCCGAGACTGGCGGTAATAAAATCACGCCATCAAGCTTGGAGCGATTGATAAAAGCAAAACAATCCTGCACCAAACTATCACTGCGGTAACGACAAGGGTGCACCACCAGCTCATAGCCTTGTTGCGAACAGACTTCCAACACGCCACGTTGCACATCATCGAGGTACAAGGCGTCCGGGTTGTCGTAGATAAGCCCTAACAAATACGAACGGCTCGACGCCAAACCGCGGGCTTGCGGACTGGGTGAATAATTTAAATCCGCGATAATTTTTTCCACTTTGACGCGCGTCGACTCACCGACACTGGGCGAACCATTGAGCACACGAGAGACGGTTCGTTTCGACACACCTGCCAGACGCGCCACATCATTAATGGTGGAAGCTTTTAAATTCAATCGGACTCACTCCGTAAAAAACGACCAAAGGGGCGCTGCGTGAACATCGCCCCGTGGAAACGCCCATTCTAACCAATGCCAACCGGATTGCCAGCTTTCTGATGGCAAGCTCTGCTCGTCTAGCCTTTATAGACCGACTTGCTTGGGTAACCACTCACTGATCTCAGGCACATAGGTAACCAGCAACAACACCACGATCATCGCGCCATATAACGGCAACAAAGGTTTTAGCAATTGCTCCAACCGCACCTTCGCCACGGCGCAGGCCACAAACAACACACTGCCAACCGGTGGTGACACCAAACCAATGCACAGGTTTAAAATCATCATGATGCCAAAATGCAGCGGTGATAAACCCAGTTCCATGGCCACCGGCAAAAAGATCGGGGTAAAAATCAGCACCGCCGGTGTCATGTCCATAAAGGCGCCGACAATTAACAAGATGATGTTAATCAGCAGCAAAATCATCAAGGGGTTGTCACTTAGAGCCAGCAAGCCAGCGCTGATACTTTGCGGGATATTTTCGTAGCTTAAAATCCACGACATCGCCGCCGATGTGGCAATCAGCGCCAATACGATGGCGGTGGTTTCGCAGGATTTTAACAACAAACGCGCTAAGTCCTGCACTTTGACTTCACGATACACCAACACCGCCAGCACAAAGGAATACACCACAGCGATGGCGCCAGCCTCTGTTGCAGTAAAGACCCCGCTGATAATGCCGCCGATGACGATGAAAATCATCAACATACTGGGGAGCGCCGCAGCGACCTTTTGTGCCACGACTTTAGCTGGCACGCGCGCACCAACAGGGTAGCCCTTGAGCTTGGCATAACCAGCACAAACGATCATCAGGGCAATGCCCAATAAAATGCCAGGTAAATAACCGGCCACAAACAACGCGGCAATCGACACACCGCCGCTGGCGATGGCGTAGACAATCATGATGTTGGACGGTGGAATTAACATGCCGGTAGTGGCCGCCGCAGCCGTCACCGCCGCGCTGTAACTGTCGTCATAACCTTGTTTTTTCATCTCCGGCATCATAACCGAACCAATGGCTGAAGTAGCCGCCACCGCCGAGCCTGAAATAGCGCCAAACAACATACAAGACAACACATTGACCAGCGCCAAGCCACCTGGCAACGAGCCGACCAACGCCATGGCGCAGTCAATCAAGCGTTTGGCGATACCGCCCCGCCCCATCAACAGCCCCGACAACACAAAAAATGGGATGGCCAACAAGGCAAAGCTATTGAGGCCGCCCGCCATCCGCTGCGCCAGCGTGGTGACCGCCGGCAAAAAGTCCATCGACACCAACATGGTCGCCAGCGTCGCCAAGCCAATACAAAACGAAATCGGCACATTTAAAAACAGCAGCGTAAAAAACACGGCTAATAACACGAAAGCGGCGAGTTCCATCAGTCGATCCCCTCGGGTTGTGGTAAGGCTTCACCGTGCCATAACGAACGCAGCTGACACAGGCCATAAAAGGCGATAAACAATCCGGCAAGCGGGATCACACTGTAGATCCAGCCCACAGGGATACCCAAGGCAGCCGACATTTGGTTAAGCTCCAACGTCAGCTGCACCAAAGCACCACCGCCGAGCACCATCACTGCCAGTGCAAACAGCACCACCAAGGCCGTCAACACCATGGCAATGCCTTGTTGCACCTGCGGTCTGAATTTGCGCACCACAATATCCAAACCTAAATGTTGGCCGGTGCGATAGGCAAAGGCGGCGCCGAGCATACCAATCCATAACAACAAACAACGGGCGATTTCTTCGGTCATCGAACTTGGGCTGGCTAGCACAAAGCGCGAGAACACTTGCCAGCACACCACCAACACAATGGCGGCCATCAAGCCCACTAACACGCGTTTTAACAGCCCATCTAACAGGCGCACTATGGCATTCATTGTTGACCTCCGAGCGCTTTGATTTGCGCCATCAAGTCGCCAATCGGCGTGCCTTGCAGCTGTTGGTGCAGCGGTTGCACCGCCGCCATAAACTGGGCTTTATCCGGTATGATCACCGTCACCCCGGCTTTTTGCACGGCAGCTAATGCGTCCGCGGTGGCTTTGTGCCACGCCGCGCGTTCAAACACCACCGCATCGGCAAAGGCCTTGCTGACAATCTGTTGCTCATCGGCTGACAGCGAGTCCCAGACATGCTTGCTCATCAAAATGACGTCGGGCACATAGGTATGTTCATCCAGCACGTAATATTTGGAAATTTCGTAATGGCGGGACGAATAAAAACTCGGTGGGTTATTTTCCGCACCATCCACCACGCCTTGTTGCAACGCGGTATACAGCTCGCCCCAATCAACTGGTGTCGCCGCGCCACCTAGGGTTTGCACCATTTGCACCGCGGTTTGGCTATTGGGTACGCGAAACTTCAAGCCTTGTAGGTCCGAAGGCGCATCAATACGTTGTTGTGTGGTGTAAAAACTACGGGCACCGGCATCAAAATACCCAAGCCCTTTCAAGCGTACCTTGTCAAGGTCGGCGAGCATCTGCTGGCCAATCGGCCCTTCCAGCACTTGCCATAAATGGCTTTCATCGCGAAACACATAAGGCACGCTGAACAGTTTCATGTTGGGCGAAAAGCCTTCCAGCGGCGCGGCGGACACTTTGGTCATCGCCAAGGAACCGATTTGCAGCAGTTCGATGAGCTCACGCTCGGAACCTAGCTGGCCACCGGGATAGATGCGCAATTGCATCTGACCATGCGACAGCTCGTCGATCCGGCTCGCTAAAAACTCCATACTCTTGTGCACCACATGTTGCTGATCCAGTGTGTGCGCCATGCGCAGCACGCGGGTCGGCTTGACTGCTTGCTGCGCCCAGACGCCTACACTACTGAGCAAGATGCTCAGCGTACAGACACTTTGGCACAAGGTGCGACTCAGCGGCCGCCGCCCCCTTTGCGGCGCAGTCAGCTGCGCTCGGTCTTTATAGAACCACCATTTATCCAACCACATTGTTATCCCCTGTTGTCGCAACTCTTTGGTTGCTTTTATATTTTTTAATATCCAGCGAGGTGGAACGCCGGCCAGCACGGACCAATCAACCGCTTAACGCAACGCGTCCGGCGCAAATTTATCCATGTCGTTGTAATCGTGATTTTCCCCGGCCATGCCCCAAATAAAGGTGTAACTGCCAGTGCCGCAACCACTGTGAATGGACCATGGCGGTGACACCACCGCTTGCTCATTGCCGGTCCAGATGTGCCGGGTTTGTGTCGGTTCGCCCATAAAATGACACACCTGTTGGCCTTGGCTTAAGCCAAAGTAGTAGTAGGCTTCCATCCGCCTGTCATGCTGATGCGCCGGCATGGTATTCCAAACACTGCCCGGGTGCAGCACGGTTAAGCCCATTTGCAACTGACAGGTCTCGACCACGCCCTTGATCATCAGCTGGTAAATATCGCGGTGGTTCGAGGTGTCTGGCGCGCCCATATGCAACACATTGCATTGCGCCATCGTGACGTGTTGGGTCGGATAACTGTGATGTGCAGGCGTGGAATTTAAATAAAACTTGGCAGGAATCGTCGCATCGACCGAATGAAACACCACCTGCTGGGCGCCCTTGCCGACATACAGCGCTTCGCGAAACGCTAACGGGTAATCCACGCCATCGACCGTCACCACGCCAGCGCCGCCGGTATTGATAATGCCAAGCTCGCGTCGCTCTAAAAAATAGTGGCTTTTTAACACATCCACGGTTTGCAGTCGCACAGGGCCATTCACTGGCACGGCACTGCCGACAATCATGCGTTCGTAATGGGTGTAATTGAGCACCAGCGTATCGGCCTGCATCAAATTATCGAGTAAAAAATGCTGCCTAAGTTTGGCGGTGTCGTAACCACGCACATCGTCAGGATGGGTGGCGAAACGTTGGGTAAACACAACAGTACTCATAATGAACCTCAGAAATTAACGCGCTAACCAGCCGCCATCGACGGCTAGAACATGACCATGCACATAATCGCTGGCCTTGGATGCTAAAAAGATGGCGGCGCCAGCCAGATCCTCTGGCTCCCCCCAACGCGCGGCCGGTAACCGCGCCATAATTTGTTGATTGCGTTCGGCATTGGCTTGCAACGCCGCCGTGTTGTCGGTGCGAAAATAGCCCGGCGCAATGGCGTTGACATTGACGCCAAACGGCGCCCATTCGTTGGCCAGCGCCTTGGTCAAACCGGCAATCGCATGTTTACTCGCTGTATACGCTGGGACGGTAATGCCACCGCTGTACGACAACATCGAGGCAATATTAATGATTTTGCCGTGGCGTCGTTCTACCATGCCTTGGCCCAACAACTGACACAACAAAAACGCCGCATCTAAATTCACCGTTAAGTTCTGTTGCCAGTCACTCAGCGCAAATTGCAAGGCAGGGGCACGACTAATGGTGCCACCGCAATTCACTAAAATATCGATAGGGCCACTATCCAGCGCCTGATTTGCCAGCTTCCGCACGGCGTCTAAATCCGCCAAATCAGCCGCCATCGGCCGTGCTTGGCCACCGATAGCCTGAATTTGCCTCACCGTATGATCGGCACCACCTTGGTTCGAACTGGCACACAACACTTCGGCGCCTGCGGTAGCTAAAGCCTGGGCAATGGCTTGGCCTAAACCACGACTGGCCCCTGTCACCAGCGCTCGCTGGCCGTGTAACGAAAACATTTGTTGAAGTTGCATCGGCTGATCCTCGTCTGCCTTAACCCAGTGAATCTGCTGCATGGTGTTAAATTGCCATGCATGGTTGTCTGTGCACGCGCGTTGTAGTTGACCCTGTGCTAAGCCTTGACCGTCCCTTTGTGTTGCGAAGCACACCATGGCTAGCGACACACCATCGGTGTCGCACAACAGGGGACGTGACATACCACAACGCCCACCTTGGCAACGTCAAGTTTGCTAGGTCGCTGCCAACGGCGTCAAAAAACAAAATATTATCTAAATACAACAACTTAAAAACTTAATCGCTGTTTAGACCCGATAAATTTGAATTTTTTTTCGACAGTATTTGACACGTCGAATCGCTTGGTGTTAGCTTTTTGCCATCGGTGGCACAAAATTGCAAGCTAATTTTGCCACCGATAGACAAAACATAGACGAACAACAAAGCAAACTCGAATTTGCTGCAAAAAACACAATCAACAGGGGCATGGTGACATCACCGTGCCGAGAACATCACAGAGCATGTACTCTGTGAGGATACGACAGAGGAAGACATGATGACCGCTCACTCCCGTTCATTCCGGGTGCAGCCCTTAGTTCTGGCCATTTCGGTCGCTTTGACTGCACTGACTCCGACCCTGCATGCGCAACAAGCATCCGCCAATGATGCCAAAGCGGCGCAAGACACCAAGCCGCGCGCCAAAGATGACAAGTCAATTGAAGTCATCGAAGTGTCGAGCAGTTTCCGCGATAGTTTGTCCAACGCTTTGAATGTGAAACGTCAATCCGACGCGGCACAGGACGCCATTTTGGCCGAAGACATCGCTGACTTTCCGGATTTGAACCTGGCGGAATCGCTGCAACGTATCCCTGGTGTGGCGATTAGCCGTGCCGCCGGCGAAGGCCGTCAAATTACCGTCCGTGGCTTAGGCCCCGACTTTACCCGCGTTCGCATCAACGGCATGGAAGCCATCTCCACCTCAGGCGGCACCGACCAAATTGGTGGCGCCAACCGTGGTCGTGGTTTTGACTTCAATACCTTTTCCTCGGATTTATTTAGTTCATTGACGGTGCGTAAAACCGCCAGCGCCGATGTCGAAGAAGGCTCGTTAGGCTCCACCGTGGACTTACGTGCAGCCCGCCCTTTTGATTTTAAAGGCTTTACCTTCTCAGCCTCTGGCCAGATGGGCTACAACGACTTATCCAAAGAGTCCGATCCCAAAGCGTCTTTTTTAGTGTCGGACCATTTTTTAAATGACAAAGTCGGTGCGTTGTTTTCGTTGTCTTATTCCGAGCGCAATTTAAAAGACCAAGGGTCAAGCACGGTGCGCTGGGCCAACGTCAACGACTTTGGCTTTTACAAAGGCAATGCCACCGCCAGCGAATTAAACACCATCAACAATGCGTTCCGCCCACGTTTACCGCGGTATGACTCTTACACCCACAGCATGGAGCGGTTAGGTGCCAGCGCCGCGTTCCAATTCCGGCCAAGCGACGACACCCATATTGATTTGGATTTATTGCACGCCAAAACCGAGCAAACGCGCAACGAAGTGTTCTTATCAGCGGCATTAAACGCCGGTGGCAACCGTCCCACCACGGCCACGGCTGCCAGCAGCACCACTGGCAAAATGAATGTGCTGGATTATTTTATTGATGACACCAACACCATGACGTACGGCGCCTTCCAAAACGCCACAGTGCGCATGGAAAATCGTTACGATGAACTTGGCACCACCTTTGACCAAGCCACATTGAGCGCCAGCCACTGGTTTAACGACGTGTTTAAAGTTGAAGCGCTGGTCGGTATGTCTAAATCGAAGTTCGACAACCCAGTGCAAACCACCTTGGCCATTGAAAAATCAGGCGTAGATTTTAGCTATGACTATCGTGGCGGCTATCGCGATGACCCACTGTTAACCTTTGGCGCCGGCGCCTTTGACCCAACCGGCTGGACATCGAACTCCGTGCGGTTACGTCCACTGGGTGCAGAAAACCAATATGACACCGCCGAAGTGAATTTCAGCTACACGCTCAATGACTATGTCACGCTGAAAGCCGGCGTGCATTACAAAGACTTTAGCTTTGAAACCTACGAGTCGCGTCGCCAAGCGGAAAATGCCGGCGGTATTGTTTACACCGCCGATTTATTAAAGCAGTACGATTCAGGCCTTGGCCCGAACCCAGTATGGCTGATCCCAGATTTTGCAGCCGTCGATGCCAAATATGGCATTTATAGCAACAGCGGTAACTTTGTGGTCAGCCGCGATTTCCGCCGCGACGATAACTATTCGGCCGACGAAAAAACCAAAGGCGCTTACCTGATGGCGTCTTGGAACACTGATTTATTTGATCATTCGTTCTGGGGTAACGCGGGTCTGCGTCGCGTCAGCACCGATCAATCGTCGACGGCGTGGGCCACCGTCGGCACCACACCGACGCAAGTGACGGCCGATCACGATTACAGCGAAACTTTGCCATCACTGAATTTAAACTACGAACCCTGGGATGACGTGATTGTGCGCTTTGGTTACGCCGAAGTGATTGCCCGCGCCGGCCTTGGTTCTATTAGACCCAACGTCTCGGTATCGGTCTCTGGCAGCGCCCGTTCCATCTCTGGCGGTAACCCGCTGTTGGAACCGACTCGCGCCAAAACCTACGACTTAGGCTTGGAATTCTATTTCTCGGATGAAGCCATGTTAGGCTTGGCCTTGTTCCGCAAGGACATCGACAGCTTCGCTCAAACCTTACGTGAAACCAAAGTCTTTACCGACACCGGCTTACCCATTCAAGCCGCCATCGATGCCTGTAAAGCTGGCCCTGGTTATGGTGATCAATTTGGCTGTACTGAAAACGTCGACTGGTCGGTAACCACCCCCCTCAATGGCCCTGGTGGTGATTTAAAAGGTGCCGAGATCAGCTACCAAATGCCATTTACCTTCTTGCCAGAGTTCTGGAATCGCTTTGGCTTTATCGGTAACTACACCTACGTCAAAGCCCAGATGGACTATGTCAACACCACCGGCGTGGTGCAAGCCACGCGTGACTTGACAGGTCTGTCACGCAACACGGTCGCAGCAACGCTGTATTACGAGCATGACAAATTGAATGCGCGGGTCAGTTTAGCGAAACGTAGCAAATACTTAACCACGCCGATTGGTCGCGAACTCAATGACATGGAAGGGACCAACCCGACTCAAAACATCGATGCGTCCGCCAGTTATGCGATCAATGACCAGTGGAAAGTCAGTTTTGAGGCCCTGAATTTAACCAATGAAGTGGATGATCAATGGGTCGATAGCGCCGGCAATCGCTTGACCTATTACCATGAAACAGGTCGTCAGTATTACCTCGGTTTGCAATATAAGTTTGAGTAGTGTGTGTGTCCTGCCTGCAGCGGTCTCCCACTGCAGTGCATCGGCTCGTTTGGCAGCAGTTTCTGCTGCCTTTTTTTCGCATGGTCACTCATTATGAACACGCCAACACGCTTTGTAGGGACAACTATGGCATCGCGTCACATTCATCTCGCAACGACCCTTTCTATGCTCAGTTTTTGCTGTTTTTCTGCGCTGGCAGCCCCCGTGCAATTGCAACTGACCAACCCGTCCGCCGCTTCGCGCGTTGACGAGCCGGTATGGTTAGCGCTGTCCGATCTGGGCATCAACAGCCCCCATTGGACGGTCAGCACCCCAAGCGGTCAACCCCTGCCGAGTCAGTTGGTCGATCGTGACGGCAATGGCCAGCCCGATCATTTGCTGCTGGTGTTACCCCGCTTGGAAGGCCGGCAAACCCTGACGCTTACGCCCAGTGAGCAAGCGCCAAGCTCATCAGCGCAAGCGTCGCGCGCACATGCCGAGATCTCCATTAAGACGGGTGGTCACTGGCAAGGTGCCCGTTATATCGGTGGCAGTTTTGAGCCGGTGAAACAGCTCACCACGCCAGCGCAATACACCGACCATAGTGAGTTTATTCGTTACGAGGGTCCGGGTATTGAATCCGATAAAGTGGCGTATCGCATTTATCTGGATTGGCGCAACGGGTTTGATATCTACGGCAATATCACCGGTAAACCGATCTTGCATCAAGTTGGCTTGGATGGCTATGAGTCGTACCACAGCATGCAATCGTGGGGGTTGGATTTACTGAAAGTGGGCCAATCACTTGGCACTGGCGGTTTTGGCTTTTGGGATGGCAAACAGGTGCAATCGGTCGGCGATGTCGCTAGCCACAGCGCCACTATTTTGCATGACGGCCCGCTGTACTCGGCGTTTTCTATCGATTATCACGGCTGGCGGTTGCCTGCCAAGCAAGTGCGCGATAGCAAAGCGCCTAATGGCGTGCGCGCGATCCCTGCTCCAAGCCAGAACACCCCAAAGGTGCAATTGGATGTCAACGCTCAGTTCTCGATGCTCGCAGGCAGTCGTTTAGTGCACACCCAAGTGAAGTTAAAACCCCAAGGCAAAGCGCACCAACGCAGCCCAGAATTGTTGCCCGCAATGGCCATAGGTTTGGTCAAACATGCCAATGCAGAACTGCTAACTGGCACGCTGGAAAGCTCCGGTCATCAATATACCTATTTGGCGACCTGGGGCAAGCAAAGCCTCAATAACGATGACTTGGGCATGGCGGTGCTAGTCAAACGTGGTGCCGTGCAAGAGTTTACTGCCGACAGCACCAGCCATGTTGCCGTGATCAAACCCTCTGGCAACCAATTTGACTATTATTTCTTAGCCGCGTGGTCGGGGGAGCCTAATGGCATCACCAGCAAAGCCGACTTTATCAACTATCTGCAACAGCAAGTGCAGCGCTTAACCAGCCCTGCTCGTCAGCAGCTCATGACCGAGCAGACCAAGCGCCAAACCCAGCAACCACTGACGGCACAGCGCGCTTTATGGTGGAGTGAACAGATGGCGCACACCGCCTTTGCACACCAAGCCAACGAGTATTATTGGGGGGGCTGGGACACCGAGCGTAGTAAGCCGGTCACCTTTGAATACACCACAGGCTTGTTATTGCAGGCGATGTCAGACTTACACCGCGTCGCCCCCAAGCCGATGTACCAACAGGCCATCGACAAGATGGTCGATAGTTTTGTCCAAGCCGATGGCACCATCCACAGTTACGATCTGAAAAAATTTAATATCGATAGTATCAACAGCGGCAATCTGCTGCTGCGGGTGTATCAACAGCGCTTACAGAGCAACGTCGGTGCCACACAGCGCACTCCCGCTCAGCTTCAACAAGCTCTGGCGCAACTACGTCAGCAACTCGCTAAGCATCCTCGTACCCAAAGCGGCGCGTTTTGGCATAAACAGATCTATCCCAATCAAGTCTGGCTGGATGGTGTCTACATGGGGATGCCGTTTTTAACTCGTTACAGCAAGCAGTTTGAAGCAGATCCAACCGCCAGTATTGAGCAAGTGGTGCACGAATTTGCTGTGGTGCAGCAGCGGCTGCGCGATGCAAAAACTGGCCTGTACGTCCATGGCTGGGATGAAAGCAAACAAGCGCCTTGGGCCGATAAAACGTCGGGCCTGTCGCCTGAAAGTTGGAGTCGCGGCATGGGCTGGCTGTCGATGGCCTTGGTTGATGTGTTGGCGGAACTTCCGGCGGCAGATGTAGCAAACCAACGCTGGCGCCAACCGCTGGTCAGCATGAGTCAGCAGCTGGCCGATTCGCTCCTCAAGGCGCAAGACGCAACCGGCATGTGGTGGAACTTAGCGGGCAAACCGGGCGCGACAGGCAACTACCTAGAAAGCAGTGCCTCGGCCATGTTTGTGTATTTTCTAGCCAAAGGCATCAATGACGGTGTGCTGCCGAACGATGCTCGATATCGGGATGCGGCGCTGCGAGGCTTTCAAGGCTTGTTGGATAACGCGGTGATCATCGACAGTCAGCAGCACATGCACTTAGTCTCGATGATCCAAGTGGCAGGCTTAAGTAATGGCCGTGATGGCTCTGCCGCCTATTATGCGGCCGAGCCGGTCTATCGCAACGACAGCAAAGGCACAGCGCCATTTATCATGGCCGGTGTGCAACTCGCGCAATTATTGGCGCGTTAAACATGAGGCGGCCATGGCATTGGCTTGGCATCGCCGCCGCGTTGTGGCTCCACACGGGCGATGCAGCAACGGCTACCCAGCCATTGACGCACGCTGCCCCCGCTCATCCTGCGACCGTGTTGTGGGTGGGGCCCAACGAACGCTTTACCAGTATTCAACAAGCGCTGGATAGCCTCACTGTGCCAGCGCTTGCTAGTACCCCACCTGCTAGCTCTTCACCAGTTAGTTCCGCCCCCGCCAGGACAGAGCCTGCCGGACTCACGGCCGCCCCGTCGCTGCACACAAAAGCCCCAAATGACTGGGTGTTGATCCGTGTCCAGCCTGGCATCTATCGCGAGAAACTGTGGTTAACACGTGATCGCATGGTCATTGCAGGGAGCGGTATGGGCCAGACCATCCTGCAGTACCCCGAGCTTCGACAGCATTTTTTAGCGCGCCAGCAACAAGGCTCTCCAGAATCAACGACGGCTACCCTGCCCCGTGGCACGTCGTTAGAACGAGATTGGGGCGCTGCGATCGTCAACATCAAGGCTAGTGATATCGCCTTGCTCGATTTAACCGTGCACAACAGTTATGCCTTGGAGCACCCAGACGATCCGGCACGGTTTGAACACCAATTTGCTGTGCGCGGCTTTGCCACAGCCACCCGGTTTTTAACGGATCAGGCGGAATTTTTAACCTTTGGTGCCGACACTGTCGCCATGTGGAACAAGCCCGATGGCCAGTATTACCACAGTCACAGCCGCTTTGTTGGCCGAGTGGATTTGTTTTGTCCGCGTGGCAGTGCGGTGGTTGAATACAGCGAGTTCGTCAATCACAGCCCAACGGCAACACTCTGGCACGATGGTGAAGGCGATCCGAACCAACTGCTGGTGGTGCGACACTCCAAGTTTTTAGGCGTGACCGGCTTTGAACTGGGTCGACGCCATTACGATGGCCAGTTTGTATTGATTGGCAATCAGTTTAGCGCCAACATGGCCCCGCGGCCCATCTATCGTCGTACCTACCCAGACCAGCCGTGGCGCGATCAAGCCAATCAGTATGGCGATCGGTACCGCTTTGCCGACAACAGGTGGCTTGGAACTCCACCAGCAACACCCACTCGGCCTGAGCATGTTTTTTGGCAGGATAATTTAAATGCGCAGCAGGCCGCACAGTATCACCCCGACTTGCTGTTTGCGCAGTGGCGTCCGACCGTGCAATTGGCACTGTTTCGGCGCTGGCTTACCACCGTCGATGCCGCTTCACATTCACACACCCAAGCCCAAACCCACGCCCACTAAATGCTTCGTATGCTAACAGCTCTCGACAAGGAATTAACCACCATGCCACACTGGATGCTCCAAGACTTTAAAGGGCGTAGCACGCGCTGGTTCGCCTCGTTCTGCGCTGTTGTGATGTTTATCAGTGGGTTGCTCATGCCTGAATGTTTCGCCGCGACCGGAATTCCTGTTGGAACTAGCACCAGCCAAAGCGCACCGCGTTTGCATTTAGTCGGTGATTCCACCATGGCGGATAAAACCAACCTCGCCTACCCCGAACGAGGCTGGGGCATGTTGCTGCGCCACTTTATGCTGCCGCAATTGACCATCATCAATCACGCCGCCAACGGGCGCTCGACGCTGCGCTTTTTAAACGAAGGCCGCTGGCAATTGTTGATCAGTGATGTCAGTGCTGGCGATTATGTCTTGATCCAATTTGGCCATAACGATCAGAAAAAAGACGACCCTGCCCGTTATGCGCCAGCCGATGGCTTGTACCAAGAGTTATTGAGCCGTTTTATCCAAGAGCTTCGCGCCAAAGGCGCCATTCCGCTACTGGCGACTTCGATTTGTCGCCGCACGTTCACCAGCCAAGGGCTATTGGAAAACAATCTGCAAGACTACGCCGACGCGATGAAAGTGGTCGCCAAGCACAGCAATACACCGCTGTTTGACTTGCAGCAGCTGAGTTGCGCCGATCTGCAGCAATTAGGCCCCGAACGCAGTCAAGCTTATTTTATTCAAGTGCCAGCCGGTTTGTACGCCCAATTCCCGGATGGCAAAATCGACAACACTCACCTGTCAACACAAGGCGCCACCTGGATTGCCCAGCACTTTGTGCGTGAACTCAAACGGCAACAGCATCCAATAGCCCAGTTTGTCTGGCGCGAGCTGCTGTAGGCAAGTCTCGGCGGCGCCCACCTAGCAACCGAGTTTCAGCACTTGAACCTGCGCTGTGGCCACAAACAGGTTGGGCCTGTATTCGGGGATTGGCTATGCTATAGCTGTACTGAAGCGAGTCACAACCGGAGTGATGATGTTGATACGGCTGCCAACCTTGGGATGTTTTGGCTGCACACCGTGGCTGATAAGCCTGCTTTGGCTAAGTTTGTTCTGGCTAAGCCTGCCATTTATGGCGTTTGCTACAAGCGCCCCACCGCTGCGCGTGTTGGTGGGGATGCACAAACCACCCTATATCGACATGCACGCCAATCAGGGGTATGAATTAGAGCTGTTACGGTTAGTCGCACACGAGATGCAACAAGCCATTGAATTCAAACATGCGCCGAATCAGCGGTTGCTGGAACTGCTGAAAAAAGGCGAAGGTGATATCGCCACGCTGCAAAGCACCGCAGCCGTCACCAGCAACCAGCCTGCGTTGGCTTACGGCTGCCCGTACATTCGTTACCAAAACGTCGCGGTCAGCTTGCATCGCAACCGTATTCTGCTTCGACAAATCAACGATTTAGGCGGTATCTCCATTCTGGCGTTTCAAAATGCGGCGCGTTTATTGCCGCTGCAATATCAACAAACCGTGCAGCATGCCCCCGATTACCGCGAAACCATTGACCAAGCCACACAAGTGGAAATGCTGCAAAAAAATCGGGTGCAAGTGATTATTTTGGATATCAATATCTTTCGACACTACAACGCCATGTACCCCGATGCTGCACCTACCGATATTTATCGGTTATTTGCACCCACCACTTATCGCACAGCCTTTAGAGACGCCGCACTGGCTCAGTCGTTTGATCAGGCGCTGGCACGCGTGCAACAGACCCAAGCCTACACCGATTTACAACTGAAATACTTCAAACAGCTGGATGAAGGCAGCCCAGGCCCTTGTGGAACCGTAACCCACTGACATTAACGCGCTTTAAGCTGCCTAGGCTGATAATCACCGCCAGACTGCAACCTTGCAGGGCTGTCCGCCGTGTGGCGCTCGTTGGCCTGAATCACGCCGGCGTCCGTCTGCGCCAATACCGCTAAGGCATGGCGCACTTGCGTATCAAAAGCGCTGCGATCACCCGTTTGCACATACAACTGATAACTGATTTGCAGTTGGTTGTAGCTGCGATCCAACTGCCACGACGTCGGCTTGCTAAAGCGCTGCTGCCACGCCGTTTCCGCCGCTTGCCAGTGCTTTTGTAACAGTGCGGTATCTATAGGTTGCTGCTCAAGCGCGAGCCTAAGCTGCTGTAAGTTTGGAGCCAATGACACCTCGGTGGCCTTTGCGACTTGACCAAGCTGGGTGCTGCTGAACCAGAGTGTCGCGGCAGCGGTCGTCGCGACTAAGCTTTTTAAAACACAACTAGACATAACGGGCATGGCCGCTCCTTAAAACCGCTGGCTGTAGCCGACGGCGATAAAATCCAAGCCCGGATTTGGTTTTTTCACACCGCCATTGGAATAATGCATGTAACGCAAATAGACACTGTGCGCGGTGCTTAGATGCCATTGCAGCCCGAGGCGATCTTCAAATTGGTAATGCGTACTGACGTTCTTACCGGCAAACTGCGTGTCATCCAGCAGCGACACGCCAATGCCAAACTCAATGTCCAGCGGCCGCTGCAGCAATGCGCCGATCTGCTTGGTCCACACTGGCGACAGCGCCAGCACTAGATTCTGATCGGTCTGATTATTGGGTTGATAGCGCCAAAAGTTGGCACTGAACTCAAACTGCAACTGGCCACCGATCCCCAACTGCTGCAAGGTGGGCTGCCCAAACTCGGTACTGCGCTGCAATGCCAACTTGATCCCCTGCACATCGCCCTCGCCTTGCAAATAAGCGACATGGGCCTGGTACTGCGGCGCCGCCTGCAGCCCAAAACTCGCAAGCCCAAAGATCACCGCTTGAATAATGCTGCGATTAATCCGCAGCCACCGGACAACCGCAGAGCGCAGCGACAGCAATGAACTAACGGGTAAGTTGGGGCATCTTAGAAGGTTTAACATGGCGTACTCCACGACAACAACACAATGGACGCCATTATCTAGAATGAATAGCAACTAATATTGCCATTTTAGTTGCTATTCGTATCAATCTAACGCTACAGTGGTGAAACAGGTTTCAACCATCAGGACTTCGCCATGCCGCGTTGCACTTCGCCGATAGAGCCCATGTCAAACCCAATCCGTGAACTGCAGGCGAAAGATGCACCACGCCTTGATACACCCGGATGCACCTCGCCCATGCGAACGGCGCCACAGGCCCCGGCGGCCGGCGATGCAGTGGATCGGTTATCGCCGATCTTGGCCCATTTCGCCCCCAAGGCAGCGCTGTATTTTCATGGCGCGAATTGCCAAGGCGACACCTATCCTGCCTCCACCACGCAGTCATATTTACATCTGGTCGAACACGCCGCCGGCGCTGTTATCGTCGATGGCCTGGCCTACCCGCTCACCGAGCCATGTTTGATTTATCTGCCGCGAGGCCATGCGCATAGCTTTCGTGACCTACAGGGGTTGCAGATGTATTGTGCAACCATTGAAGCGGGTCAAATTGCCGGCAACCCGTTGTTAGCCGCACTGCCGCCCGTCACCTTGATACCGCTGTCCGCCTGCAGTGCTCTGCGGGAGTTGATTTGCATGATTTGGCGTGAAAATGCCATTCGTTATTGTGGCTATGAAGTGGCGCTCAATCGGTTAACCGAATATCTGCTGGTGCTACTTTTGCGACATATTATGGCCGAACAGCCGCCTGAGTCGGGGCTGCTGGCGGGCTTAGCCGATAAAAAACTCGCGCCGGTGTTTAATGCCCTGCACCACCAACCGGCCATGTTGTGGGATTTGGACCGGATGGCGCATGAGGCCGCGATGTCGCGCGCTCGGTTTGCCGAGCATTTCCGCACTGTGGTAGGGATGACGCCAGGAGATTATTTAACACAATGGCGCCTAACCTTGGCCCGAAAACAATTACTGGCCGGTGACTCGTTAAAACAAGTAGCACCAGCAGTCGGCTACCAAAGCCTGCCTGCATTTCATCGGGTGTTTCGGGCGCGCTTTGGCGTCTCGCCCAAAGAATGGTTGGCCACTGTTCAGCAGAGCTCTTCCGGCGAAAGTGCTTTTGGGGGAGCGCGTGGACAGCCACTGTAGTTGTTTGTGACGCTGAATTACATCACATTACAGTGGGTGGCTTAGGTCTCGGTCTTCGAGCTTAGGTTTTCGCCAATGATCACATGCTGTTACAGTAGCTGTACTAGGTGCTCGCCATGCTGATGAATCGACTCAATAAACAAGCGCTGCTAATCCTTTATGTGCCACTAAGTTCAGTAACTTCAAGGACGCGCCCTTTGGACTTTTTCCACCTTGCTCCCAGGCCCGCACGGTCGATGGGCTGGTATTTAAATAAGCCGCAAACACCGCTTGGCTAACCTTCGCCTGCTCCCGAATGGCTTTGATACGCGCGGCATCATAGTGCTCGACTTCAGGAAGGCACAACGCATCGAATTCGCGCATGGTTTGCAAGTCCATCACGCCTGCCGCCGTCAGACCTTTTGCGGTTTCATGCATCACTTCTAAAATACTGTTACTCATCACGTTTTACCTCGATAAACTCACCCGCATTGACTGCCGCACTTAGCTGCGCAGACGTGTAACCTAAGACTTGTTTAGCCATTACCTTTAATGTTTTAAGTTCTTTAGCGCTGATATTGTCACGTTGATTTTTGGCGAAGCCGTACATAAAAAATGCTTTATCAGCTAGTTTAAATGCTAGCAATGTTCGGGCGCCACCACTCTTCCCTTGTCCTTGTAGCGCGACACGTTTTTTCATCACATGCCCACCTAAGTCAGCATCAATTAACCCGTTCGCCATTTCTTTTACTGCAACAGATAAATCTTGGTCGGTTAACTCTTCCTTTTCGGCCCATTTGCCAAACCACTTCGATTTATAAACTTGCATGACGCCCTCGAGTTAAACAAACTATACCACCTAGTGGTATAGTTTTCACCTTTGCTATATTCGTCAATTTATCGTTGGAAAGTCACCAAGCGTCAAGGGTGATCACTCTTCAAATTTAACATATTTGCAACCATCACCTTGATTAGCCTCTGACACGTAAGATTAATAAGTTCCTTATGCAATAACTTCCTTGGCATCGATTGTTTCTCGTGGGCGCTAGCAGGACACCCACTTTTGTTCCGCGTTGTTTCGCGTGGACAGCCACTGTAGTTGTTTGTGACGCTGAATTACATCACATTACAGTGGGTGGCTTAGGTCTTGGTTTAGGTCTTGGTTTAGGTCTTGGTCTGGTTGGGTGGCTTAGATTTTCGAGCTATGAATGATCTGTTGCTGAGATAACATCGGTTGAGTTAGGCTGTTTTTTTACGTTTAAACAACAAAGGCAACCGCCATGACCAAATGTCGCGCCCTGCTACTATTCATCCTGCTTTCACTGACTTTTTGCAGCCAAAGCAGTAGCGCTAACCCCATCAGCGGCTGGGAAGTCTGTGATTTAATGACCAAAGGTTTTAGCAACCATACATACAGCGGTGGCCCAGGGGAAGGTTGTGTGTTTAATGTCGATGGCGCTGAAGGCGAATCGCTGCAAATTGCCGTCTCGCCCAAGCTCACGCCGGACACTTACGAGTCGATGCTGCAGATGTACAAGGCCATGTACACCGAAAAACCGCCGTACGGCGATGAACCGCCACCTTCCAAACCGCTGGCATTGTGCGACGGTGGCTTTGAAATCATCAATCCGGGCCGAGGTGGCGATGAAAAACCACAACGATTTGGCTACTTCACCTGTGACGGCAACATTTTTGATATTTCAGCCACTGGTGCCAAAGCCATTGCCCACTACGAAGAATTAGCCAACGCCACTATTAAATATCGTGCCACTCGTGATTGAGCGACGTGGTTGCCAGCGCGCTAGCAGTGGGTGTCCACGGTGTCCACTTGTTTGAGTGCGCATTTCTCTGTTTTGGATACAACGCTTTCCAACCGGTGTACCGGTG
>CAYTIQ010000032.1:0-39404 GCA_964437935.1 uncultured Rheinheimera sp. | reverse complement strand
CGATCGCTGCAACTATTAGGCAGGTCGTTCAAAAAATGTTCGTGATCTTGCCCTGTTGATACTGCCCAATGGCCGTAGCATTTCATTGATGGTATACCAAGCGGTAGCTGCCGCGAGGCCTACCAACACCACCATGATGATCAAGGTTCGAACCTTACCAAAGGATAAGGACGAGGATACTTCGCTGGAGAGTTCGTTGAATTGATGGTCTGCGGCCTTGAGCACTAAATCCAGTGCGCTCACCGCTTGGGTGACTGCTGTTTCAGACGTTTGTAGCTGCTCGCGCGCTTGTTGCAACGCCGTCAATTGTTGGGTTTTTAACACCACCAGGTTTTGAGGTGTCGCGACACGGTCCTTGACCGCTTGCATCTGTTCTAAAAACATTTGCCAACTTTCTTCGGCGCCCACTTCACCAACCAGCTTGGCGATGTAGTCTAGGTTGCCTTGCATATCACTTAAGGCGAATTCGATATTCTGTTGGCTGTCAGCCAGTTTTGCTAAGTCGGTATAACCTGCCGTTTCTTTGACGGTTTGCATCAAAGACAGCATTTGGCCATCAACCCGGGCTGCGGCACCACCAATTAATTCCAGCGTGGCTTTTTTGGCTGGATTTTCCAGAAAGGAAATTTCAACCAAGGTTGCCCCGGCGTCATCAATTAACTGCACCAGTGTTTTGAGTTCCGCCGCTGTTGCATCCGCACTTTGTATGGCGGCCATTTTGCTTTTAAACATGGCTTGCACCGACGAGACATAAGTATCGTATTGGGTGGTTGCGTCCGTCAGTGGTTTATTCAGGGCTGCATCGTCTTTGACCAAGGTCACCAGTTTGCTGATTTGATCATGGTATTGCTGCTCAGTGGCATTAAATTCTTGCTGGTATTGGCTAATCGCTTGAGGAGATTCCGCAGTAAATCCAAGTGCGGACAGCTTGGCGAGCTTGAGCAATTGAATTTGGGCATTGTTACTTTGTTGTTGCGCTGGAACTGCAATTTGTTCTACGACTTCGGAAGCATCGGAGATGGTACTGAAGCTTCGCAACGCAGATAAGCTTGCAAACAGCAGCAACAGTGTCATAAACCCAAAGCCAAAAATGACTTTGTGGGCAACGGTTAATTTCATATCTAATCCTGTTGTCTCTTTTGTCTTCGTCATTGGTGTGTTTTTAGTATTGACGAAGTTCTTTGGGCGTCAAAGAAGCGGTTGAAATTAACAGAGAATTTATATCTGGTCTAGCCAGTAAATAAGGTTTTGCGCATGTAAAAGCGCTGCAGCATCACACCATTGCTCTTGTTACGTTGACGTTTTTAAGCTGGATCTCGTGCTATACAACGCCATCCATGATAATTCGCGAAGGCAAGGCAGATCGGTCTCCTCCTGCCCAATACCTAGGGCAGGCTTGCTAGCGCAAGCCACCCAAATTCAGATGACCGCCAAGTCGATAGCGGCTGCCGGCGGAGGTCAGGTAGGCAAAGCTGACGGCACCATCGCGACTAAAGGTGCGGCGAGTTAAACGTAAGCAAGGTTCATGCGGGCCAATCATCAAATGCTTGCAGGTAAATTCATCGGCTAGCACAGCCTCGACAAGGTGGTCGGCTTCGGTCAGTGGCGCGACCAAGCTTAAGTACTCATGCGGGGTTTGCTGTTGGAAGTCTTGTTCGAGGTAATGCGGGACGCGGTGTGGATTAACGTAACGGGCTTCCAACTGCAGGGGCGTTTGATTGTCATAATGCACAATCAAACTAAAAAAAACCGGTTCATTGCGCAATAGCCCCAAGGCAGTCGCCACCACGGTTGGGCAGGGCAAGCTGGTCAGTTGCACCAATCGAGCGCTGTGGAAATGGCCGCGAGCTTGGATATCATCGGCAATATTGCGGATCTCTAATAACGCAGACTGCGATTTCGCCGACGCCACAAAGCTGCCAACCCCTTGCGTTCGGTACAACACCCCTTGCTCGGTAAGTTCTTGCAGTGCTCGCCGCGCCGTCATCCGACTGACTACAAATTGCTCGGATAATTCATTTTCTGACGGCACACGGCTGTGCTCAGGCCAATTACCAGTTTCGATTTGGCTCAGAATATAGTCTTTGATGGCAATAAATTTCGGGGTGCCACTGTCATTGCTTCGTTGCATATCAGGACCTCGTTGAGCTATCGGCTGGGGGCTCTTCGAAAAATAACGAATTCGAGTTGTATAGACAAGGTAATGCAGTAAAATTTGTAAAACTGCCACAGACCGCCACACGCGTGCACAAGCTTAAGACTGTACACCGCTGATGAGTGCAGGCTGTTGCTAAGCCCACCTATGACTGCAGGTATTGATATGTCGGATTTTGATGTCGTCTATTACAACGTTCACCTTGCCACGATGGATTCGCGGGTGAATGCACCCTACGGGGCTATTGAAAACGCCGCCTTGGCCATCAAAGACGGCATTATTGCCTATTGTGGCCCGCGGGCGGAACTTCCGGCGTTTGATGCGTTGGCGACCCCTGTGGTGGATGGTCAGGGCGCTTGGATTTTACCTGGCCTGATTGATTGTCATACCCACTTAGTTTATGCCGGTAGCCGCTCGAATGAATTTGAAATGCGACTCAATGGCGCCACCTACCAACAGATTGCGGCGGCTGGTGGCGGCATTAAGTCCACCGTGGCAGCCACACGAGCCGCCTCGTTGGAAGAGTTGTTTGTGCTGGGTAAAAACCGCCTGAATGCGCTATTGGCGCAAGGGGTAACTACGGTTGAAATCAAATCTGGTTATGGCTTAGATGTGGCGACAGAACGGAAAATGCTGCAAGTCGCGCGGTTGCTTGGCGAGCATCATCCGATCTCGGTATCGACCACCTTCTTAGGTGCGCATGCCTTACCTGTGGAATACAGTTCAGACAGCGATGGTTACATCGACTTAGTCGTCGACACCATGCTGCCACAGCTCCACGCTGAGGGGCTTGTCGATGCCGTGGATGTCTTTTGTGAAGGCATCGGATTTTCGGTAGCGCAAAGTCGCCGCTTGTTTGAAAAAGCACGGCAGTTGGGTTTACCGGTTAAAGCCCATGCCGAACAATTGTCGAGTTTAGGCGGTGCCAGCTTGGTCGCTGAGTTTGCGGGGTTATCAGCCGATCATATTGAGTTTTTAACCGAGGCTGATGTGCAAGCGATGGCTAAGGCCGGCACGGTCGCAGTGTTGTTGCCTGGGGCATTTTATTTTTTGCGTGAAACGAAATTACCGCCCATTGAACTGTTGCGCCACTATCAGGTGCCGATGGCGATCTCCACGGATTTAAACCCAGGTACCTCACCGTTGTGTCAGCTGCCATTGATGCTCAATATGGCGTGTACGCTCTTTAAGTTAACCCCAGAAGAAGCACTGTATGGCGTGACCGCGCATGCTGCCAAAGCGTTGGGATATCAAGATCGTGGTGTGCTCGCTGTTGGCACGCGCGCCGATTTTGGCGTATACCAGATCCCACGCCCGGCGGAACTTTGTTACCAATTGGGGGTCTCAACCTTACGTGAGCTGGTGATTGCTGGAAAATCACAGGCGATACGCCCGACCTAGGTTGCAGTGGTGTGGGCCAGTCGTTGACATGACAAACCTGGAGGTTGCGGGATGTCTTTGTGCAAAAGGATGGTACCAGGGGTCGTCCCTGGGGTGATGCTTTGTAGTGCATGGTCGGTACATGCCAAGCAATCGGCGTCGATGACGGAAAGCCTCGCGCAATTTTCAACCCCGGCCATGTGGCTGGTCCTCAGTGTGCTTGGCGTGGCGTTGCTGTCAATTGGCTATTTACGTTGGCAGCTGTCCAGTACACGTCGGGCCTTGCAAAAACTAAAGCGCCAGCCGATGCCACATGCTTGGACACACGATGAGCTCACGGGCTTGCCCAATTTGCGCTTATTGCACAACCAAGTGCAACCGGACATAGCTCGCATCGTGTCGGGGGCGTTAATCGTGTTGCAAGTGCGCCATTTTGAACAGGTCAATCGCGTGTTGGGCTATCAACACGCCAATTTAGTATTAACCCAGATTGCCTTTCGCCTGAACCAACAACTGGCGTCTTACCCCGCGGTGCGAGTTCTTGAATCACAGCCACAGCCGACACGGTTGTGTCACATCGGCGGCGTTGAATTTGCGCTGTTTGTCGATGTGACAGGCCAACAGCATCTGGCACAGTCGATTGCCCAACAGGTGCTGCGTGATGTGCCGGAGCCGCTGATGTTGCATGGTGGAGTCATCGATTATCAACTCGATGCCGGGATTGCATTGTGTCCCGCGCATAGCAGTGACATTGGGCAGTTGGTGCAACAAGCACGGATGGCGCTGCATCAACAACGTTGGCACGAAACCGACGGCTTAACCTTAGATACCTTTGTCTATACCCCTGAATTAACGCAGTTTAACCAGCAACGTTTGGCGATGATGGCGCAATTACAGCACGCATTAGCGCAGCAGCAATTGCAATTGGATGTGCAACCGCAAATCGACCTGCAAACGGGCGAGGTTGTGGCCGGTGAGGTGCTGGTGCGCTGGCAGCATCCGACACAAGGCTTGTTAATGCCCAAACAATTTATCCCAATTGCCGAACAATTGGGCATCCTATATCCATTGACCTGTTGGATCTTAACGCAGGCGTTAGATGCGCTGCAGCAGCTGACGCCGCTTTATCCAAAGCTGAAAATCGCCGTTAATATCGCCAGTAAAGATTTATTGCATCAGGAGCTGGTTGAGTTTCTGCAACACGAATTACATGACCGTCAGTTGCACGCCACACACGTAGTGCTGGAGTTCCGGGAAGATGCCTTGCTGCAAGAGCCTGAACGCGCCTTAGCCTTGCTGACTCGTTTAGCTGACATGGGCGTGTGCTTAGCTTTGGACGATTTTGGTACCGGTTATACCTCGCTGGGCATGCTGCGAGAAATGCCTATTCAGCAAGTCAAAGTCGATTGTCAATTTGTCAGCGATGTGCACCGCTCAGATGCACAAGCGGCGGTCACAGGTGCCATTATTGATATGGCGAAGAATATGCAATGGCAAGTGGTCGCGGAAGGGATTGAAGAGCAGGCAGCTGCCGACAAATTGGCGCGCATGGGCTGTTTACGTGGCCAAGGCTACCTGTACAGCCGGCCATTTGCTTTGAGCGGCTTCGCGCCATGGTTGGCGCAGTATCAGCATCACCGCAGCACCCACGCTGACGCGTAGGGGCTGCGGTCCTATTTCTAGCGACGTCGTTACTGTGAATGGGCGGCAACAAAGGCCAGCACCAGTGCTGATAGCACTTGGCCAGCTTCACTCAGACCGGCCTTCACCCCTTGAGGATGCATGGCTGGAGCCGCTTCGGCCAAGTGCAAATACCGCACCTGCGGCTGCTTGGCTAAGCGATAGACGTAATACTCCGCATCACTGACGGATACACCGGTATTGGTCATCGCACTGACCGGCATATTGCTGATGGCATCGGTATCAAGTTCAATGCCAAGTGGCACAGAAGGGGGCGAGTCAACAAACGCTAGGGCGCGATCAATCGCCTGCGCCAAACTAAGGTCGCGACGTTGATAAATTTGCTGATAACTGCAAAAGCCAACACCGGCTTGGCGCATTTGAGTCAGCGCTGTTTGCGAGTTCTTTTGCTCATGCAACCCCACGACAAAATAGCGACGCAGCCAACCGGCACGATGCGCATAGCTAAAGCCGTTGCCACTATGTCGGCCTTCTAACAGTCGAAAATCACAATGTGGGTCCAAATTGATGGCATCGACGGCCGAGCCAGAGGTGGTGGCGAGCGCTTGCAGCAGAGGCAAGGCATTGTTATGGCCGCCGCCGATCACGATGGGGATTAAGCCGGCCGTGAACACCGGCGTCACAGCCTGTAACACTCGGTGATCGAGCTGGCTGCAAAGCTGGCGTAACTGTTCTAGCTGATCAGGGTTGTTGCTTTGCAGCTCACGTCCCTGCAGCATCAAATCCTGACAAGGGACTTGGCCGATCAGCACAAACTGCTGCGGTTTTATCGTTTCATTGTGCTGTAAATTGATAAATCGGCTTAAAAACGCTTGAAAGCCCAACTCGGCGCCACCGTTGCCGAAATTCGCCCTTGGACCTAGATCTTCCGGAATACCAATCAGCGCATAACGAGCGCCTGCGGCAACAGCCGCTTGCAGAGCATCTTGCAGTGGTAATAAAGGGTTTAGAAACTGCAGCGATTCGCCCAGTCGAGTTTCGCCATCCCGGCGTTGCTGCAATGCAACCAAATCGGCTGCTTGCAGCAGTTCAAACACATTATTCAAGGTCTAGCGGCTCCGCAGATAAAATAATACCGGTGCTGTCGGCATACAGGTGATCTTCAGGCAGGAAGGTAACACCGGCGAAATTCACGGGTACATCGGCTTCGCCAAAGCCTTGATCATCGGCGCGCACCGGGATGGCGTTGACCGCTTGGATGCCGATATCAAAATCTTCCAAGGTATCCACATCACGCACGCTGCCGTAGCAGACAATGCCTTCCCAGCCGTTTTCCATGGCTAATGCCGCAAGCTCTGCATCAATCAGTGCGCGTCGACTGGATCCACCGCCATCAATCAACAGAATTTTGCCTTGTCCAGGCTCCGATAACATTTGACGAACCAGACCATTGTCTTCAAAGCATTTGACAGTGTGGATCATGCCGCCAAAGGAACGACGGCCGCCATAGTTTGCAAAGATAGGTTCGACCACGTCGACCATGTCTGCGTATAAATCGCACAATTCAGAAGTGTTGTATTCCATCGCCAGCTCCACAGATAAGTCATTGATCGCAAGCACAGTATAAACCTAACCCACCCAAGCTCAAGCACAGTGTCGCTTTTGTGGCGCTGGTATCGCCAAGCATCCATCGCTGTGTTACTTTCAATAAGATGATTCTTCTCTAGGAACAGCGTTTGAATACTGAACTGTTTCTCAGTCGCCTTAGCTTGTATCTGGTTCAAGCCGGCCTGGCGTTATCGCTTGCCATGATCCTTTGGCATTTTTATCGCGTCTATGCTCGGCATTACCTGAAGTCTTGGTCATTGGCCTTTATGACCTATGCCGCCTATTTAGTGCTGGTGACCGTCAACGCCAATATGGGAACTTACCTACCGGATGACTCAATCGCTCGCCCGCTGGTGGAGTTTAGCTTTATTTTGTGCAGCTACAGTTTTGCCATTTTTATGTTGGTCGGTGTGCGGGAAGCGGTGCTTGGCGAGCGCCTCAGTAGTCGGTTGGTCAACCAATTGCTAGGGCTGGTCACGGTGTTGGCGTTGGGGTCTGTGGCGTTATTTGCCAGCGATCCAGCGCCGAGTGTCTGGAAGTCAGCGCTGCAAATCAACTTACGCTTGCTGTTTATTGGAGCGGCATTGTTTGTGTCAGGAGTGTGGCTCTATGCCTTGCCACGTCGGCTGTTTATTACCCGCTTGGTCGCTATCAGTGTGATGTGTTGGGGCGGGCAGCTGATGCTGATGGCTCTGTTTGTCAGCTGGTTTGGTGATTCGCAGTTGTATGCACGGATCACCATGGTTGCCAAGCACTTCGAAGTGCTCTTTATGATGTTGCTTGGGATTGGTTTATTGGTCTGGTTGCAAGAAGATGAGCGGATCGCGAACCAAGCGCTGACAGCGAAAACTCACTATCTAGACACCCATGATCACCTCACGGGAGCCTTAAACCGCGACGCTTTCTTGCAAGAAAGCCATCAGTTACTGCAACGAGATTCAGGCACCTTCATGGTGGTGATGTTGGGCTTGGATCGTTTTAAAACCATCAATGAAACCGTCGGTCTCAAGCAAGGCGATCGCATTTTGCGCGAAGTATCGCGTCGGCTGGAAACCAGCATCCTAAAACCAAGGCTACTTGGTCGTACTGGAGGCGATATTTTTGCCTTATTGCTGGATGATGTCAGTAGTGAAAAGCAACGGCAGATTTGTCTGCAGCACATTGAACAACTCGTTGAAAAACAATTTAGTTTTGACACCGGGCCGTTAAAGTTAACCGCAACCCTTGGGGTGGCTCGTTATCCTGCACATGCAGAATCCGCGGAGTCGTTGTTACAAAAAGCCAATATCGCCTTTCACCATGCCAAGCGTATGCAACAACGCTGGTTTTTGTATCACCCAGGCATGGAAGACGAATCCGCCCGCATGTTACAGCTCGAGCAAGAATTGCAGCAGGCCATGCAGCAACGTGAGTTTGTGTTGTTTTTTCAACCGCAATGGAATATTCGCGAACAGCGCATCGATGGTTTTGAGGCACTCGTGCGCTGGCAGCATCCAAGCAAAGGGTTGCTGATGCCAGGCGCTTTCTTACCGCACATGGAACAGCTTGGCTTGATGAAAGCTTTGGACCTGATGTTATTGGAAGTGGCGGTTGAAACGCTGGGACGCTGGAAAAAACAAGGCTTGCGGTTGTCACTGGCGGTCAATATGACCCCGATCCATTTTGAACAAGATGGGTTGAAGCAGCGGATCCAGCAGTTACTGCAAACCTATGACGTTCCGCCCACCATGCTGGAGTTAGAAATAACCGAAAATACCGCGATGGGCGACATGGAACAAGGCCGTAACTTTGTGACTGAATTGCAGCAGATGGGTATTCGAGTCTCGATTGACGACTTTGGTACTGGCTATTCGTCGCTGGGATATTTGCGCAAGATGCCCATCGATAAAATTAAAATCGACAGAAGTTTTATCATCGATATGGCGGGAAGCGATTCCGACATGATGATCGTCAAAACCATGATCACCTTGGCCCACGGCCTTGGGAAACGGATCTTGGCGGAAGGGGTTGAAGACGCCAACCAGCTGCAACTGTTGCGACATTTAGCCTGTGATGCCGTGCAAGGCTATTTGATTTCTAAACCTGTGCCAGAGCCCCAGGCGTTAGCCTTGTTGCAAAACCCACCCAGTTTTTAATCGTCATCAGATTGTCATGCGCCTCCAGCAGACTGACGCTACTGTGCTGGAGGTGATTATGCTGACGTTTCAACGTTTACAAATGCTCGACCAACACCTGTTTTGCTATCTGTTTCAACGCTTTGCCACCCCCGTGATGGCAAAACGCAGTTATTGGGTCTCCAAATCGGCCGATGGCCCGACGTATGCCGCCATTGCCTTGTTGCTCTATGCCTACGATGCCGAGTCGTTTCAAGCGCTTTTATCTTTGTGGATGTACGCCTATCTAATTGAGTTGCCGAGTTATTTGCTGCTGAAGAACAGCATTCGTCGGCAACGGCCTGCGGAATTATTTGCGCCACGCGTGCAAAGTTACATAAAACCATCTGATCGTTTCAGTTTGCCATCGGGTCATACTGCAGGGGCCTTTGTGTTTGCAGTGTCGTTATGGCATTTCAATCCGTGGCTCGGGGGGGGTGCCTTGCCATGGGCCATGGCGGTGGGGGCGTCGCGGGTGATGTTAGGTGTGCATTATCCTTGCGATATTCTGGCAGGAGCCTTCTTGGGCTCTAGTGCGGTAATGTTAGCGGCCACCATGCTTTAACGTGTAAAAAAATGCGATAAAAAAACAATCGTTCCTATTTTCTCTCTCCTATGCTTGGTGTTGGGTTGCATAGGAGGCACAGAGTTATGTTGAGAAGTTACCCCATCAAGCAGCGGTTATTGCTCAATGGCGCAGTCGTTGGGATCGCGATGTTAGTGATGTTGGCGTTATTAATTTTTCAAAACAGCCAGTTATCCAATCTGGCATTATTGCGACTTGAGGTCAATGAACTCAAAGCAAGTGTGTTAGAACTTCGCAAGCATGAAAAAGACTTCATCATGCGGCAAGATAAAAGTTACCTCGATAAATTTAATAAGACGTTCCAGAGTCTTACGCAACAAGCCAAGGTCATGCAGACCGATTTGCAAGAGCATGGTCTAGATATCAAGCCTTTAGCCTCGTTTCAACAACAAACCGAGCAGTATCAGCAGCAATTCAGTCTGTTGGTCAGTACCTCAGAGCAGGTGGGGTTGGACCCGCAATCGGGCTTGTATGGAGCTTTGCGAAAGGCAGCGCATAGCCTGGAAAATCAATTTAAAACCATTCAAAACGACAAACTGATGGTCAGTCTGCTGCAGCTACGCCGTACTGAAAAAGACTTTATGTTGCGCGCCGATTTAAAATATCTGGATAGTTTCGGCAAAGAATTTAGCAATTTTCAAACCTTATTAGCAGATGCTGCGGTCTCGGCGGAGTTTCAACAGGCAGCGACAGATTACGCAGAGGCCTTTCGGCAATTAGTGAAGGGCCGCCAAACCATTGGTTTGAAACAAGATCAAGGGGTGATTGGGGACATGCGAAAAGCCATCCACGCCACGGAATCTAGTCTGGCCAGCATGGCAAAAGACACCGATGGTGAGGTCGTTGCTGCACAGGCACGAGCTCAGTGGATTGCCATTGGCTTATTCGCCGTGGTGGTTTGTCTGGTGATGATGTTGTTAACACTGACCAGCCGTAGCATTATCGAACCCATCCAACGGATGTGCCAAACTATTGGTTTGATTCGCCGTGACAACGATTTCAGGCAGCGAGTGCATGTCGATGGCCAAGATGAGATGTCGCAACTGGCCGTGGACTTTAATGACATGCTCAATGACTTCCAAAATTTGGTGAAAAGTGTCAACCAAGCGCTGGAGATGCTTGATACCGCCACCGCCGAGTTAGCGCAATCCACCTCAGAAACCAGTCGTGGCATGCATCAGCAGCAGCTCGAAAGCGACATGGTGGCGACGGCTGCAACAGAAATGGGCGCAACCATTGACGAAATAGCCAGTCATACCGAAAACACAGCCCATAAAGCCGGCCAAACGAACCAAAATGCGTTGGAAGGGCGGCGTGAAGTCGAGCAAACCGTGGCTCGGATCAGTGCACTGTCACAGGATTTAGAAGAAGCAACCACGGTGATGACCGAACTGGAGCGTGACAGCCAAACCATTGGTTCAGTGCTCGATGTGATCCGCGGTATTGCCGAGCAAACCAACTTATTGGCGCTGAACGCGGCGATTGAAGCGGCTCGCGCGGGCGAGCAAGGCCGAGGTTTTGCTGTGGTGGCCGATGAAGTGCGCTCGCTAGCACAGCGCACCGCCGATTCGACGCGACAAATTGAACAGATCATTCGCGGCTTGCAAACCCGCACCCGCGACATAGTGCAAGTGATGGCCAGTTGCCGCGAGCAAGGGCAAAGTGGTGTTGAACAAGCAGGGTTGGCCAGCCGCTTGCTGGTGCAGATCTCAACCGATGTCGACAATATCATGCAAATGACTACGCAAATTGCCACGGCGGTGGAAGAGCAAAGTCATGTCGCGGCGGAAGTGAACAAGAATGTCGTGCGTATTCGCGATATTTCCGAGCAATCGCTGAAGATCGCTGATCAAAACGCGCAAATCAGCGAAGAAGTCGCCGAACAAGCCGCGAAATTGCATCAAACCGTCGACCGCTTCCGCGCCTGATCCCGGTTTGCTATCGGCATGAAAAAAGGCTCCGTTGGAGCCTTTTTTGTGTTCGAGCGAGTGGCGCAATTCATGGCGCCATAGCAAGGGTTATGAAAAACTCATCTTGATGGCAAGCTTGGCATCTCGCACGGCGTTGGCATCGCTAAGCCGCTGCAAGTAGTCTTGCCAAAGCGCTTCAGCATTGTCATGCAGCTGACGCAGGTAACTCCAACTGTAAATACCGCTGTCATGGCCATCATCAAACACCAACTTCACCGCGTATTGGCCGACCGGCAGCATCTGTAGGATGGTCACGTCGCGTTTATTCGCTACTAAACGCGGGGTGCCGTGGCCACGCACTTCGGCACTTGGCGACAATACGCGCAGAAATTCTGCGCTGAACTGCGCGGTAACATTGTCGCTAAACAGCACGTCTAGTAACTTACGTCGTTGATGATAATGCAGTTTTTGTACCTGCTGCATGACAACCTCTTACAGAATAAACCGGCTCAAGTCTTCGTCTTGGACCACCGAACCTAAGTATTTGTCGACATAGGCTGCGTCGATCTCAATCCGTTGTCCACTGTGATCGGCGGCATCAAACGAGATCTCTTCTAGTAGTTTTTCCAGCACCGTATGCAAGCGACGAGCACCGATATTTTCCGTAGTTTCATTAACTTGCCAGGCGGCACTGGCGATGCGTTGAATCGCATCAGGCGTAAATTCAATCTGTACGCCTTCGGTTGCTAGCAACGCAATGCTTTGTTCGGTCAGCGAGGCTTTCGGCTCGGTCAAGATACGTTCGAAATCGGCCGCCGTCAGCGCCTGTAACTCGACGCGAATTGGCAAACGTCCTTGCAGCTCAGGGACCAGATCCGACGGCTTGGCCATTTGGAAGGCACCCGAGGCGATAAACAAGATGTGATCGGTTTTGACGATGCCGTGTTTGGTGGTGACGCTGCAGCCTTCAATTAACGGTAATAGGTCGCGCTGCACCCCTTCACGGGAGACATCCGGGCCATGGCTTTCGCCGCGTTTACAGATCTTGTCGATTTCGTCGATAAACACGATGCCGTTTTGCTCAACGGCATCCAGCGCCTTGGCTTTGAGCTCTTCATTATTCACCAGCTTGGCGGCTTCTTCGTCAATCAGTTGTTTGAGTGCATCTTTGACCTTCAGCTTGCGCTTTTTGGTGCGATCCGAGCCCATGTTTTGGAACATGCTTTGCAGTTGCTGCGTCATTTCTTCCATGCCTGGTGGCGCCATAATTTCCACGCCCATCGCCGGCATTAACAGATCTAACTCGATTTCTTTGTCATCGAGTTGGCCTTCACGTAGCTTTTTGCGGAAAATTTGCCGG
The DNA here is from genome assembly GCA_964437935.1 of uncultured Rheinheimera sp. Taxonomy (GTDB): domain Bacteria; phylum Pseudomonadota; class Gammaproteobacteria; order Enterobacterales; family Alteromonadaceae; genus Pararheinheimera. The sequence goes on along the minus strand of CAYTIQ010000032.1, from coordinate 26,611 downwards.
GTGTGGGAGTCGCTGTCGCTTTGCTCGACTTCGCCCCAGTTGTTGCGCGGTTTTGGCAGCAACACATCCAGGATGCGTTCTTCGGCTGCTTCTTCGGCGCGAAAGCGATTGCGCTCCACTTCACGCTCGCGCACCATTTTCACGGCGATATCAGTTAAGTCTTTGATAATGCTTTCAACTTCTTTACCGACGTAACCCACTTCAGTGAACTTGGTCGCTTCGACTTTGATAAAAGGCGCGTTGGCTAGTTTGGCCAAACGACGGGCGATCTCGGTTTTACCGACACCGGTGGGGCCGATCATCAGAATGTTTTTTGGCGTCACTTCGTGGCGCAGTTGCGGATCGAGTTGCATGCGGCGCCAGCGGTTACGCAGCGCAATAGCCACCGCACGTTTTGCGGCTTGTTGGCCAATAATGTGACGGTCCAGCTCGTGGACGATTTCGCGTGGAGTCATTTCCGACATAACAAACCCTTACTTCAATTCTTCAATCGTGTGGTGCTGGTTGGTGTAAATGCAGATATCCCCAGCAATGGTCAGTGCTTTTTCCACCACGTCGCGGGCCGGCAAGTCGGTGTTTTCGAACAAGGCACGCGCAGCTGCTTGGGCAAAGGGGCCACCTGAGCCTATGGCAATCAAGTCGTTTTCGGGCTGAACGACATCGCCGTTGCCGGTGATGATCAGCGAGGTGTTGGCGTCGGCTACAGCCAGCAGCGCTTCGAGTTTGCGCAGCATACGGTCGGTACGCCAATCTTTGGCCAGTTCGACGGCCGCGCGCAATAAGTGCCCTTGGTGCATCTCGAGTTTGGCTTCAAAACGTTCAAATAAGGTAAACGCGTCGGCGGTGCCGCCGGCAAAGCCAGCCAGCACTTTGCCATGGTATAAACGGCGAACTTTTTTGGCATTGCCTTTCATCACGGTGTTGCCAAGGGTCACTTGGCCATCCCCGCCAAGTGCAACTTCGCCATTGCGGCGCACAGAAACAATAGTGGTCATGGTATTAGTCCAACGAAGAGCGATGGATCCTTAATGGGGGGGAGCCGCAGAATTTCAAGGGGGAGATCACGTCGCCACGCCGGCGTGACGACGGCTTGCAGTAGTTAAGGGATCCAGCAGTTCGCCACTTTATTGCGCAGCAACTTATTTTTATCGGTTTGCGCCATCCTTTTGCTGGCATAAGGACCTACAATCACCCGATATTTACCGTCGTTTTCTTTAATTTCGGCAGCGACACCTTCAAATGCAATTTTCACTTTTAATGCTTGCGCTTCATCCAGCGCTTTAAAGGTGCCGCAATACATCGTTGCGGGCGCCTTTTGCACCAATTCTTCCGCCTGAACTTTGATCTCTTTGTTTTTCAGCTCTTGGATATAGGTGTAGGGTTCTTTAACAGGCTTAGGAGGTAATTCCGTGCTGATTTGAGCCTTGGCCGCCTTGGCTTTTTCGGTGGCAAGCTGTTGTTCCATCGCGGCTTCTGCCGCACCTGGTCGATGCGAAATATGCCATAAGAAATAACCAAATCCAGCTAACAAAATCAGCACAGCGGCAATTAATGGCACTGGGATGGTTTTTTTAGCGGGCTTTTTTGTTTTGGCGCGTGGCGCTGGACGGGCTGTTTTAACGTAGTCCTGCTGAGGCATCGGTGGTTTCGCTGGCAAAATCGTGACTTTATGTAATCAATCCTACTGCATTGTAACCAGTATCGCAGCTAAAAGGGAATTGCCAAGCCGACTAGTTTAAATCCAGTGGGTCAACGTCCAATTGCCATTTGAGTTGACGCGTGCTTGGTAACGCGCTGATTTGTTGTAAAACGCTGTGTAAAGCGTGATGCAAGTGCCGACGATCACGGCTGTAAAGTTGCAGTTGCCAGCGGTGCATTCCCGCTCGGCGCTCTAGCGGTGGCTGCAACGGCCCTAACAATTGCACCTGTGCTTGCTGCTGCAGTAAGCCTTGCGCCAGCTCAGCCAGCCAGGCAGGCCCAGCCTCAGGTTTTAAACTTTCGGTGCGGACAATGGCTAGGTGCAAATAAGGCGGCAATTGCGCTTGTTGACGTTCCAGTAAGGCGGAACGAGCAAAGGAAGCATAGCCATTTTGAATCACATCTTGCAGCATCGGATGACCAGGGTAGTGGGTTTGCAGCAATACTGTCCCTGGTAGATGTGCACGGCCGGCACGTCCTGCAACTTGCGTGATCAGCTGCGCTAGTTGTTCACTGGCGCGGAAATCACTGCTATACAGGGCGCCATCGACATCCACAATCACCACCAAGGTCACATTTGGAAAATGATGGCCTTTGGCAAGCATTTGTGTACCGACAATCAACTGACTGCCACCATCGCTAATCTCATTGAGGCGCTGTTCTAACGCGCCTTTTCGCCGTGTACTGTCACGGTCTAAGCGGGTGATCGGGACGCCTTGAAACAGCTCCGTGAGTTGCTCTTCTAATTGTTCAGTGCCTTGACCCACAGGCGCTAGTTGCGTTGAACCACAATGACCACACTGCCGAGGCACTGCGCGGGAGGTGCCACAATGATGACAAATCAACTGCCGGCTTTGTTTGTGATAGGTGGTAAACGCGCTGCAGCGAGTGCATTCCGTCAGCCAACCGCATTCATGGCAGATCAGCGCAGGGGCAAAACCGCGGCGATTTAAAAACAACATCACCTGTTCACCCCGGCCAAGATGCTGCTTGATGCGTTCAATGGTGCCGCTGGCTAAGCCATGCGTCAGTATTTGTTGTTTTAAATCCAGTAATTCGATGCGTGGAACCTGCGCATTGGTAGCGCGCTCTGGCAGCACCAAATGCGCAAAACGCCCTTGTTGCACATTGTACAGCGACTCTAAGCTGGGCGTCGCGGACCCCAACACGATAGGGCATTGCACCAAGCTTGCACGCTTAATGGCTAAGTCGCGCGCATGGTAGCGAAAGCCGTCTTGTTGTTTTAAGGAGCTGTCGTGTTCTTCATCAATGATGATCAGGCCTAAGTGTTGAAAAGGTAAAAACAACGCCGAGCGCGTACCAATAGTAATAGCAGCTGCGCCCGTTTGACTGGCTTGCCATGCCGCCAAGCGTTCGTGATCCGTCATGTTGGAATGCCACACCTGCATCGGCACGGCGAAGCGCTTGGCAAAGCGGCTTAAGGTTTGCGGTGTTAAACCAATTTCGGGCACTAACACCAGCACCTGCAAGCCTTGCTGCAAAAAGGGGGTGATCGCCTGCAAATACACTTCCGTTTTGCCAGAACCGGTGACCCCTTCGAGTAAAAACCGACTGAATTGTTGTTTCGCTTGATGAATAGCCGCAACGGCTAAGGCTTGCGCTGGATTCAGTGGCAGCGGCGTTTGCAGTTCCGCTTGATAGGTATAAGGTTCGAGCGGGCAAAGTTGCCACTGCGCCAGTTGTTTATCGACAAGTGCCTGCACGGTTTGGCTTTGGCCAATTAGTAGCGTTTCGGCCAGCGGTCCTTGTTGCAATTGTTGCCACAAGGCCAGTTGTTTTCGTGCTCGTTTGAGGCCGGACGTGTCCGCATCTTTCAGGGCAACCAGCTGGCGGGCTTGCACTGCATGTTGTGGACGACCTTCGCGCAGTAACGCCGGTAACGCGGTGGTATACACTTCGCCAATTGGGTGATGGTAATAGTCAGCGGCAAAGTTCAGTAGTTGTGTCAGCTCGGCATCAATCACCGGCGTGGCATCTAGCAATTCACTGACTGATTTTAAGGCGGTGGGATCAAAGCTATCACTAGGATTGAGTTGCCAGATGATGCCAATCAGTTGCCGAGTACCAAAAGGCACACGGACCCGCTGGCCAAGTTGCGGGTTTAAAGCGTCATCAATTTGATAATCAAAGGGTTGGCGCAGCGGAACCGGCAGCGCAACGCGGACAATCATGCAGGGCAATCCACAGCCGAAAAAAGCTAAGTGTACGCATGCCTGAGGTGAAAACCAACGCTTTTTGCCACGATCTCGTCCGCCGAGGTCTCTGGTGCATCGGGTTGCTTGGGGCGCAGCGGTTTTAACAAAGCTGCTTGTTATCCGTGCAGCGACTCAGGGGGGCTAGGATGAGGGGCCTCATCAGTGTGCTAGCGAGTTGTATTTGCAATCACGGGTAACTTCACAGGTTTAACGATTTTTATGCGCCCTGCAGGTTTATTTGGTTAAAAACGAGCAAAAAACACACACAAGCCGTCGCGCGTTCGATCTTTTTTATTGAATCATCGAGGCGATTCCAGTAAGCTACGCGCCCTGTTTAAACTGAAATTACGTATGGTGTCTGACAGATCGGCTGATCAGATAGCGATACGACCTGAAGAGGCATCCCATGAAACAAGGTATCCATCCAGAATACAAAGAAATCACTGCAACTTGTACTTGCGGTAATTCTTTCAAAACTCGTTCAGCACTGTGCAAAGACATCCACTTGGACGTTTGCTCTGCTTGCCACCCATTCTACACTGGCAAACAAAAAGTTCTGGACGTAGGTGGTCGTGTTGACCGCTTCAAAAAACGCTTCGGCGTTCTGGGTTCAAAATAATCGAACCCTCCCCGATAAAGGCACCGCAAGGTGCCTTTGTTGTTTCTGCACCTGCCTTATGTTCACAGTAAAGCCTCTGCGCTGTTATTCCCGCGTGGTTAGGCTGTGTGCTTTCGACGAGCGCGGTTATCTACCGCAGCCTTCTTAGCCTAACTCTATATTTCTTCAATTACGTATTGCATAGATCGATTGCTTGATATTCAGCCAACTTAATGTTCGTTAACTATTAAGGCATTGATTCATATATTTATTTAATTTGTTCAAAATACGCGCATGCATAAATAACTGCACCTGTTTGGTTTTTATGCGATTGAATATGCAATTCTGTTGCATAGGCCGTAAAAAAAACACCTCTGGTCATACCAGTGTCTTGTTTTTGGCTTGGCAGCGCCTTGGAATCTTGGTATAACCGAGGTGGTTGATTTCTGTGCAATAGCAGTCTGGAAGTTTATTTTGTCATGTAGTCAGCGACGAACTTACGGCATTAGGCCGAGTTTAGCTGGGCTGGACAGAGGTACGATCAGACAGCTTTTCATAGGCATCAATCCGTTGGCTCATTACAATGAGCCGCCTTGCCCGCACCGTACCCGCGTGGCACAAGGACAGTACGATTGGCACATGAACTTATAAGCCCAAAAAGGGCAAGCCTCAGGACCTCTTACCATGACAGATTTCAGACAAGCAGCGCTGCAATACCATGCCGAGCCCAAACCCGGCAAAATTAGTATCGAGATCAGTAAACCCGCTGAAACGGTCAAGGATCTGGCCCTCGCGTATAGCCCAGGCGTGGCCGAACCGGTGCGTGAAATCGCCGCCGACATCGATAACGTGTACAAATACACCGGCAAAGGCAACTTGGTCGCCGTCATTAGTAACGGCACGGCGATCCTCGGTTTAGGCAATTTAGGCCCGATGGCGTCTAAACCAGTAATGGAAGGTAAAGCCTTGTTATTCAAGCGTTTTGCCGGTTTAGATTCGATTGATATCGAAGTGACGCATCGCACCACCGAAGATTTTATCAATACGGTTGCCAACATTGCCGACACCTTCGGTGGCATCAACTTAGAAGATATCAAATCACCGGAGTGTTTTGAGATTGAAAAAGAGCTGATCAAACGCTGTAACATCCCAGTGTTCCATGACGACCAGCACGGTACGGCAATTGTCACGGCCGCAGGTTTGCTCAACGCCCTAGAAATTCAAGGCAAAGACATCCGCAAGGTCACCATCGTCTGTATGGGCGCAGGTGCTGCAGCGATTGCCTGTATGGAATTGCTGATCAAGTGCGGCGCCAAGCGTGAGTACATCTACATGCTGGATACCAAAGGGGTGATTCATACCCGCCGTGACGACTTGAACAAATACAAAACCTTGTTCGCTAATAACACCGACAAGCGTACGCTGGAAGATGCCCTAGATGGCGCAGATGTGTTCGTTGGGGTTTCAGGTCCTGATGCGTTACCACCTGAAGCTATTAAACTGATGGCTGACAAGCCGGTGATTTTTGCCTGCTCCAACCCTGACCCGGAAATCCGGCCAGAAGCGGCACACGCCCAGCGTAATGACCTCATCATGGCGACCGGCCGTTCGGATTACCCGAACCAAGTCAACAACGTGTTGTGTTTCCCATTTATCTTCCGTGGCGCTTTGGATGTGCGTGCCAGCGTGATTAATGACGAGATGAAGATCGCAGCCGTGCACGCTATTCGTGCCATTGCCAAAGAACCGGTGCCAGCGTCCGTGCTGCATGCAGCGCAAGTTGATGCACTGGAGTTTGGCTCAGGTTACATCATTCCAAAACCGATGGACCCACGTTTATTACCTCGCGTTGCGCGCGCGGTAGCCGAAGCTGCCGTGAAGTCGGGTGTGGCGCGTATTCCAATGCCGGCAGGCTATATGGAGTCGTAACTGGCACTTTGATAGTTGCCAAGAAAAAAACCGCGCTTTCGCGCGGTTTTTTGTATCTGTTGATCTGGCCTTGTTGGATACGCCGTGTGGGGTTTTTATCGTTGGTCGACGGCGTGCCGCTCTTATTCTTCGTCGGAATCCGCCTCTTGAATATCAGGGATCGGTTTACCCATGCTGGTCAAAATGTTACGAACTTCAATTGGGATCTGGTGCGGGTTGTCTTTACGCAAGTCTTCGTCGGCTGGCAACGGCTGACCTGTGAACGCATGCAAAAACGCTTCGCATAATAATTCGCTATTGGTCGCGTGACGTAAGTTGTTGACTTGACGACGAGTTCTCTCATCAGTGAGAACTTTTAACACGTTGAGCGGGATAGAAACAGTGATCTTTTTTACTTGTTCAGATTTCTTTCCATGCTCTGCATAAGGGTGAATGTATTCACCATTCCACTTAGCCATAGTTGTACCTTGATTTATATGTATGTTGTGCTTTACGCAATTGGCCCGAAATTTTACTCATTTATACGCCTAGAAACAAATAATGCGCAAGAAATAATCATGATAGACGTCTAAATGTTTTGACTTCTATTTTTGCGTCGGTATACTTTTAGACGTCTAAACATCCGAATGTTTCGAGGTCCATTATGTCAAATCGTCACTCTGCTACCATTTCTGCCCGCGCCGGTATCGCGCAAGACCCTGCTTTTGGTGCCGTGACGCCACCGATGTATCTGACCTCCACCTATGAACTCGAGGGCTTTCGCAAGCCCGGCAAATACGATTATTCGCGCTCGAACAACCCAACGCGTGATTTATTGGGCGATGCTTTGTGTGAGCTTGAAGGCGGCGCTAAAGGCCTTGTCACCAACACCGGCATGTCGGCTTGTGTGCTAGCGCTGCAAGTGTTAACGCCAGACGACACGCTGGTGATCCCACATGACTGTTATGGTGGCAGCTATCGCTTGTTTACCAACTTGTCGGCCAAAAAACGCGCCTTTAAGTTAGTGATTGTCAATTTCCAACACGCCGATTGGGCTGAACAGGTTAAAGCCGCCAAGCCAAAACTGATTTGGTTAGAAACGCCCAGCAACCCGCTGCTGCAAATCACTGATATTCGTGCTGTATGCGACGTGGCAAAACCACTGAATGCGTTGGTGCTGGTCGATAACACCTTTTTATCGCCCGTGTTGCAAAACCCTATCGCCTTGGGCGCCGATTTAGTGCTGCACTCAACCACCAAGTATTTAAACGGCCACAGCGACATTGTTGGCGGCGCCTTGATTATCAAAGACGCTGCGCTGGGCGATGAACTGAAATGGTGGGCGAACTGCTTGGGCGTCACGGCAGGTGCTTTTGATTCGCACCTGACCTTAAGGGGCATTCGCACCTTGTTGCCGCGGATGAAAGCGCACCAAGAAAACGCGGCGCAAATTGTCGACTACTTAGAGACGCAGCCGCTGGTGGCGAAAACGTATTACCCAGGCCTGAAATCACATCAAGGCCATGACATTGCGAAAGCGCAACAACATGGCTTTGGCGGCATGGTCAGCTTTGATTTAGCCGCTGACGAAAAATATCTGTCGGTATTTTTTGATGCGCTGCAGTGCTTCACCTTGGCGCAGTCACTGGGGGGGATCGAAAGTTTGATTTGCCACCCAGGCAGCATGACGCATGCCTCGATGAACGCCGAAGCACAAAAAACCGCTGGTATTGGCCCAACGCTTATTCGTTTGTCGGTCGGTATTGAAGACCCACGCGACTTGTTGGCAGATCTGGCGCAGGCGTTTGCTGCGGTAGAACAAGCGCTCAACGCCGACGGTGCGACCGGGACAGGCAAAACAGCGGTAGCAGTGTCCATCGATGCAACAGCGCAAACCGACGCGCCAGCGTCACAAAGCGCGACTATAGTTTCTGAACACAACCAAGCCAGTTTTCGCGCCAATCCCGCGCTGGCCGCATTTTGGTAATTGATGTATGAGCCTTGAATTCACCCACAAATCGAAACGCGTCGTGCATAAATTTGGTGGCAGCAGCTTAGCCACCGCCGAGCGTTTTCACGCCGTTGCTGACATTTTATTGACGCAAAACGACGGTCCTGCCGGCGTCGTGGTGTCGGCCCCTGGCGATACCACCGATCACTTGTTGGCATTGATTGATGCTAAAGCCGACCATGCAGCCTTTGATGCGCAGTGGCAACAGTTAGCGGCGCAGCTGCGTTTGCTGGTTAGCCGCACGTTGCAACCGGCCAGCAGTGTCGAGGTCACCAATCTTTTAAATCATTGGCTGGCGGATATCCCAGCTCGCCTGCAACAAGCGCAGTACAACGACATTCTGGCCATTGGCGAACGATTATCGAGCCAGCTGCTGGCGGCGCTGTTGCGCGACCGTGGTGTTGCGGCACAAGCCATTGATGCGCGAGAGTTTTTACGTCTAAAAGTACAGCCAAACGATGGCGCGCAAGTGGACTGGCAGCAATCCGCTGAACTGTTAAAACCACTGCTAAGTGATGGTTTCCAAGTGGTGACTGGGTTTATCGCTCGTGACCAACAAGGCCAAAGCATTACCTTGGGCCGCAACGGTAGTGACTATTCGGCAACAATTTTAGGTCGTTTACTCGATGCCCAAGCCGTGCATATTTGGACCGACGTCGATGCCATTTACAGCGCCGATCCGCGCAAAGTGCCGTCGGCACGTGCCTATCGCCAAGTGCCGTGGGAGCTGGCCATTCGTTTAGCGGAACTGGGCAACCCAGTGCTTCATGCTAAAACATTAAACCCGTTAAAAGAACACCCAGCGGAACTGGTGGTGCGCTCTAGTTACGAGCCGGATCAACCAGGCTGTCGGGTCAGCCGTCAAAGCGCGATTGAAGTGCAATTTGTCACCGATGTGGCCGATGTGGTGCTGGTCACCTTGCCGGCGACCAACAGCATTACTGCAGCACAAGCGGCCAACGCCTTGCAGTTTAGTGTGTACGAAGCGCCGGGGTCGCAGGGGAAGCAGTGGATTGTCGCGCAGAAAAACCTCGACGCCTTGTTGCACTTTTTAGGTTCGCAACAAGTCTATCCACGCGTCTCATCCGAGCATTTTTATGCGGTGGCGTGGGTCAAACCGGCGGCGCGTCAGCAACGACAGTTGTCACTGCAAGCTAGTCACTGGTTAGAGCGTCAGCAGCCTGTGTATAGCTTTCAAGACGAAGATGTGGCGTTGTGGTTATTCGCACCGGCGCTGACCGCCGCTGAACTGACCGAGTTCCACCAGCTGTTATTGCCAACCACAGTGCGCCTAAACATTGTGGTGGCTGGCACGGGAAACGTCGGTTCGGAATTTTTGGCGCTGCTGGCCAAACAACAGCAAGCCTACGCTGGCCAAATCGAATTGCGCTTAGCCGGTGTGTTTAACTCACGCAAAGCCTGTTTTTCGGATCAAATCGATGTGCACGAATGGCAAGACGCGCTGGAGCAAGCGCCAGCGTATCAAAAACAAGATTTGCTGGATTATTTAAACGGCTTGCCAGACCCGAAAGTGCTGGTCGATATCACGCCAAGCCGCGTGTTTGCCGAAGATTATGTCGAGTTTATTCAAACCGGTTGCCATTTGATCAGCGCCAACAAACAAGGCGTGACGCTGCCGCTTGCGCAATATCAAGCGATCACCGCCGCCGTGGCGCAGCAGCAAGTCAGCTGGCTCAGTAACACGACGGTGGGCGCGGGTTTGCCGGTGCAACGTATCCTGCAAGAGCTGCAAGGCTCAGGCGATACGGTGCATCAAATCAGCGGCATCTTCTCGGGTACTTTGTCTTGGTTATTGTGTAGCTATGACGGTTCTGCGCCGTTCTCCGAGTTTGTGCTCAAGGCCCAAGCCGAAGGTCTGACCGAACCGGACCCGCGCGATGATTTATCCGGCAAAGACGTGCAGCGTAAGTTATTGGTGCTGTCGCGTGAACTGGGCTTAAGCTTGGATATCAATGATATTTCGTTAACACCGCTGCTGCCGCCAGGTTTAGATCAAGGCAGCTGGCAAGATTTCTGGCAACAGCGCCAGCAGCTAGATGATTTACTAGCAGACAAATTTGCCACTGCCAAAGCGGCAGGGCAGGTGCTGCGTTATGTCGCGACATTAAGCGTGACGCCACAAGGGCCGAAAGCCTTTGTTGAATTGCTACAAGTACCACAAGATCACCCATTGGCGGCCATTAAAGCCTGCGACAACGTGTTTGTGATTGAAACCGACTGGTATCAATCCAACCCGTTGGTGCTCAAAGGCCCTGGCGCGGGCCGCGCTGTGACCGCGGGTGGTATTCATGCCGACTTAGCGATTTTAGCGCGTCAGCAAATTGCGGCGGCCAAAGCGGCACGGCACAGCCAAGCGCAAGCGGCGGCATGGGCCAATCAGCGCGCTTAAGGTTCAACCTGGCGAAGATAAGCGAAAAAACCACGGCTTGCCGTGGTTTTTTATCTGGCGGGCTACAGCGGGTCGGTTAGCAGGCTTGCAACTAGCGCCAGCGTTTAAAGGGCAGCGGCGCAGTCTGAATGAACGCGGCTGAGGCCTAGCTTGGTCTGTGCTTCGCCAATTTGCGTTGCAAGGTACGACGATGCATGCCGAGCAATTTAGCGGTCATACTGATATTGCCTTGTTGCTCCGCCAACACACGTTGGATATGTTCCCATTCGATTTGATCGGTCGAGAGCAAATCCAAGCTATCCAGCTCTGTCTCGTATGGCTCAGAAGTGGCACCCGCCAAGCCAAGCGCCAGTTGTAACAGACTAAAATCGACCGGTTTCGTCAGATAGTCGTCAGCACCCAGTTTCACCGCTTGCACGGCGGTAGCGATGCTGGCATAACCAGTCAGAACCACGAGTTTGGCCTGAGGAAATTCGCGGCGCAGGGGTTCCAGCAGTTGCAAACCAGATTCACTGCCAAACCGCAAATCGATAAGACAAGCATCAGGTTGGATCAAGTGAAGTTGCGACCAGCTCGGCATCGTTGAAAAGCTGTCGACCTGATGCCCCAGCTGACTTAGCCGACGTTGCATCGTTTTTAGCAGTAATTCATCGTCATCCAGCAGCAGTATCTTCATGATTTAGTTCCAGAAAACACCATAATAGTCCGTAGTCCTCGTGGCTGGTTTTGTCGATACATCCGACCGCCCAAGCGTTCGATGGTGCTGTTGGCAATCAGTTGTCCTAGGCCGAGACCTTGTTGGCTTTGCATCGGTTTTTGCCCCAATTCGGCCAACATGTCGCTGGATAACCCTGGCCCAAGATCTTGCACGACCAGCAACAGCTGGTTGTCTGAGTGCCGCAATTGGATCGCCAATTCCGCATGCTGTTGACTTAAACCGGCATCCGCTGCGTTGTCGAGTACATGGAACAACGCCGCATGAAAGGACAACGCATCGTGCACCGGCAATGACTGTGCGTGGCCATGTTCAGTCAGGTTCACCCGAATATCAGGGCGGGAGACCATCCATAATTGGATGGCTTGCCGCGTGCATTCGGTCAGATCCAACGTGCCTTGCGGTTCACGCAATTGTTGGGCGTTATGCCTCAGTTGCTGCACTATGTGTTGGCAGCGGGCGACTTCGTGTTGCAGGTCTTGGAACAGCGGATCGTCACGATCGTCTTGCACTAACTCATCCGTCAGTAATGCAATATTTTGCAGCGGACTAGCCAAGTCATGAGCGGCATTGGCGGCATAAGTGGCAACGGTCAGCATTTGCTCTTGTCGGGCTTGTTGTTGGGCGAGCTGCTCTAACTGACGATGCGCGGCCTTCACCTTTGCGGTTTGCCGGCTTAAAAACCACACTAACACCAGCACCGACAGCGCAAATCCCCAGCTCATCTGCTGCAGATGGGTGCTATAGGTCTGCTGCCAGATTTGTTGATGGTGCATATGATGATTGGCTTGAGCGTCAAAAAACTGACCCAGTTGTAGCAACAGTACATTGCTCGCTATGGATACAAGCGCCATCAACCATGCTGCAGGGGCTGGCAATAACACGGCGCTCGCGGCGACCGGCAATAACAATAATGCGACCAGGCCGTTAGTGGCCCCGCCAGTTAATGCCAACAAGCCACTTAACAACGTGATGTCCAGTAACAACGCTATGGTGGTGTAGCGAGCGCCAAAATGACTGAAATTGGCATGTCGCAACAAAGGCCAGGTTGCCCAATGCAGTAGCCATACACTGAGTAGCAGTGACCACGCCAAAATAGGTACGTCGGTAGCCGCAGCGACCGCCATGGCGACGGACTCGAGCATAAGCAGCATCAAGCGAAAATGATGCAACGAGTCGAAAGAGATGCTGGATTCAGTGAAAGAGGGGTTCATCATGCTCAATAAAAAAGCGGGCGCATAAGCGCCCGTCGCAAAAAACTCATCATCGTAGCTTATCGCAATCTGCGCCAGCAGAGCCACACGAAAATCTACTGCAACTAGCTTACGAGGTTGGCGGCTATTTAACCATGTGGCAAATTGCCGCAGCTGCCTTGTACCCAAAAGTTGCCGCATGGCAATTGCCGCAGTTGTGAAGCGGAAATTTTCCGCCGCTGCCGTTGTGACTCGCTGCACAGCGTTGGCGATGGCGACGAATTCCGGTCTGTTTTTGCGATGGATCCAAAAAAGATCGATTTCTAATATCTAAATAACCTCAATAAAAACAGTAATTTAAATAATTTCTTGTGGCTGACAAAAAATTGTCGCGAGATCTTGGCATCGGCTTTGCTTTGTATGATTCAGGTAGCAACGCTGGACCCTCTCTCTCCACCAGCGCTGCTGCACTAGCAAAATCCAATTAGAAATAAACTTTACAAATTAGGGATTTACTCAAAATGCAAATCAATGCACAATCAATTTTGAACGCAATTTTTTCTAACAAAAAGTCCAACACCCAATCTACGATTGCAGCTGAGCCTCTGACAGCTGAGATGGCAGCTCAGGTAAGTGGCGGTTACGCTGGTGACTACAGCACCAACGCTATCGGCACAACTCAGGGCCCAGAGTGGGGTGATTGGATCAAAAAGTGATCCAGGAAACCAATTGGCTAATCTAAACTCGACCGCTAAAGAATGGATCTGTCTGTTAGGCTGTATCAGTTCGCTAGCGGTTAGTTTTTTTTATCGCGCACACAATGACATCGCTGTTGCTCTCACATTTTCAATCATCGCAATTATCGCTTTAGTTGACTACGAACGCCGTTCGACGTGGCCTCTTCTTTTTTTAGTTATCATTGTTAAATTGCTTGTAAGTCCTGCAGAAGTCTTTATCGCCAGCATGCATAAAGAAGTGTGGTATGCCCCGTTTATGTTTTATCTGAGCTCTGCATTGTTCGACCTTGCACTGGTGTTTTGTATTGCAGCTTATAGTTCTGGCAGTATTTTAAGTCGCTGGTTTCGAGTGAAAAATGCTCAGAGCTTACCTCAAATCTTTTTAATTTCCGCGGTACTAGTGACTTCTGCGTTCTATGCTTGTGCTCAAGCAGTTGAATGGCTCATTTATTTCTTCGATCGTGCCAATAACGGACATTTACCATTTCTTTTCGGCATGGAATTGCCATTTTTTTACATGTTCCAAAACGAAGTGAAACTTACCTTAAAAATCGTTTTCGATTTAATGTTATGGTCGCTGCTACTTACGCCGGAGCGTTGGAGCTTATTGCGCCGCTTGCAAGGGCGTTTTCACGACTAGAGCTGCTCTAGCCGAGATGTCTCGGAGGATGTATGCCTCACCGCCAGTTTTTGTTTTCGTTAAGGCTAGGACATGCGCTGCGGGAAACTGCTGCAGAAGGTTATGGCGTAGCTGAACTCAAACGTGACCTGCTTGCTGGTATCACGGTCGGCATCATCGCCATCCCGCTGGCGATGGCACTGGCGATTGCCAGCGGCGTGCCACCCCAACATGGTTTATATACCTGCATTATTGCTGGCTTTCTGATTGCACTGTGTGGCGGGTCGCGGCTGAGCATTTCTGGCCCCACTGCGGCCTTTATAGTCATTTTGTACCCTGTAACGCAAAAGTATGGTCTGGCAGGCTTATCCATCGCAACTGTGCTATCAGGCGTTTTATTAATTGCGATGGCGATGCTGCGGCTTGGGCGATTTATCGCCTATATCCCCGAAGCGGTGACGCTGGGGTTTACCGCAGGGATTGCGGTGGTGATTGCGACCTTGCAACTCAAAGATGTGTTTGGCCTGCAAGTCGGTGCTATGCCAGAACATTATCTTGAAAAGCTGCATGCTTTGATGAAAGCCGGCGATAGCGCGCAATGGCCAGCCATGGCGGTTGCCGGAGCCACCTTATGGCTGATGTGGCTGTGGCCTAAGTGGCAGCCTAAAATTCCAGCACACCTTCCGGCTATTTTGTTTGGCACTCTGCTGGCGATGCTATTGGCTCAGTTTGGTTATAGCGTGGATACCATCGGCAGTCGCTTTCAATTTACCAATGCCCAAGGTGAGCTAATGTTCGGGATCCCCGACATGCTACCGGGGCTCAGTTGGCCGTGGGACTTGCCCGGCGCCGATGGCAAACCTTTAGTGTTTAGTTCTGAACTGGTGAAAGACTTGCTCACCGCCGCTTTTGCGATGGCCATGTTAGGCGCCATTGAGTCGCTGCTGTGCGCCGTGGTGCTTGATGGCATGACCGGTAAACGACACAGCGCCAATAGCGAGTTATTGGGGCAGGGCATTGGCAATATTGTCGCGCCATTTTTTGGCGGCATTACCGCAACTGCAGCACTGGCGCGGTCTGCGGCGAATGCGCGGGCCGGCGCCGTCTCGCCCGTCGCGGCCATGGTGCATGCCCTGGTGGTGCTGGCGGCGTTGTTATTGCTGGCGCCGCTGTTAAGTTATGTCCCCATGGCGGTGATGGCGGCGCTCTTGCTAGTGGTGGCTTGGAATATGAGTGAAGCGCCTAAAGCGTTGCATTTGATCAACACGGCACCGAAAAGCGATGTCTGGGTGTTTACCTTATGTTTTAGCCTGACCGTGTTGTTCGACATGGTCATTGCGATTAGTTGCGGCGTGATGATCGCGGCCTTGTTGTTTGTTCGCGATGTCGCAGCGATGACGCGATTACAAGATATCTCACAGCAACAAAAATGGGGCATTGGTGACTTGTTGCCCGAGCAACGGGTGTATCGGATCAGCGGCCCTTTGTTCTTCGCCGCCGCCGATCGGATTTTTGCCGAGCTGTTGCATCACAGCAAGGGGCAGATGCAGATCGTCGTGATGATGGATGCGGTCAGTGTGCTCGACGCAGGGGGGTTGTCGGCGCTCGAGAAGTTTTTAAGCCACTGTGAAAAGCATGCGATACAACTGTATTTGGTCGAACTGCAATTTCAACCGCTGAAGACCCTGGCCAAAGCGCAGATCAAGCCGGTTGATGGCGTATTGTCCTACCATAGCAATCTGCATGACGCCTTGAGGTTGATGCGTCAGCATGAAGTAACTCGGTTCGGTGTGCAGCAAGTACCTACCCTCGACTTAGCGGGGCTTTAACGCGCGAGCGTGTTATCCCTGCCAGTGCTGATCTGGCGATAGCAGTGTTACACAGGGCCATTCGCGTATTGATCAGCATATCTTGCGTGGTGTTTTCCTCTGCTTCCTAAACCAGAATCATCGACCATTGCGGTAGCCTTACGCCCTACTTTGCTTAAAAAAGCGTCATACTCAAAGGCTATGCCGCATAGCTGCAGATTTTCATATTCATGCAGGGCCGAGTTTGCGACAATGTCCAAGTTAAATTCATGCGAAGGCAATCGATGCAAGTGCAAGCGCTGACTCAGGATTTTTGAATTTCCGCATAGGTAATTGATAAAAATTCATAAAAACAGCATAAAAATTCTTGAATCTGCATGCGAGCCTAGGTACACTGGCCCCAGTTTTCTGGCGTGGCCACCATTTGTTTGTTTTTGGAGACTGACCACACATGTCCATCAAGTCTGAAATTGCTCAAGCAACAGCACCCATTCGCGCCGCAGTGTTAGGCGCAGCCGGTTATAGCGGCGCTGAATTGTGCTTGTTGTTAAGTCGCAATCCGCATTTTCAACTGTGCTACGCCTATGGCTCTGCCGGTCGTCAGGCCGAACCCTTTGCGTCGTTGTATCCACGGTATGCCAAGGATGTGACGATTGATGTGGGCGCGTGGACCGATGATGAAATTGCCAATATTCAAGGCAACGTCGATGTGGCGTTTTTAGCGCTGCCGCACGAAGCATCCGAGCATGTGGCGCCGAAGTTAATGGCGGCGGGTATCGTAGTGGTGGACTTATCCGGCGCGTTTCGCCTAAAAGACACCAGCCTGTATCCAAAATATTATGGTTACGAGCACCAGCATCCAGAGCTGATTGAACAAGCCGTCTATTCGTTGATGGAGTGGTTGGACACACCATTGCCGCAGCTGATTTCGGTACCGGGTTGTTACGTGACAGCGGCGTCACTGGCATTGCTGCCATTGGTTCGCGCTGGCCTTTTGACCGATGACAACATTCCCGTGATTAGCGCCACCAGCGGTGTGTCTGGGGCGGGCCGTAAAGCCGCATTGAATACCTCGTTTTGTGAAGTGGGCTTAAACGCCTACGGTTTCTTTAAACATCGCCATCGCCCAGAAATTGAACAAAATTTGGGCCGCAAAGTGGTGTTTACGCCGCATTTAGGCGCCTTTAAACGCGGCATTTTGGCCACCAGCGTGGTCACGCTCAAAGCCGGCACGACGCTTGCGCAGATCAACCAAGTGTTTGCTGCGGCCTATGGCGATAAACCCTTGGTGCGGTTATTAAAAACTTCGCCCAATGTGGCCGACGTTGCAGGCACGCCGTATTGCGACATTTTCTGGCAATTAGACGGCGAGCAGTTAGTGGTGGTGTCGACCATCGATAACTTACTCAAAGGCGCAGCCGCGCAAGCGATGCAAGCGGCCAACGTCAAATTCGGTAAACCAGAAACGGCCGGTTTGTTTGCGGGAGTCTGCCATGAATAAGTCACCTTTAGTGCTGAAAATGGGCGGGCGCTTACTGGAAGACATGCAAGCGCTGGACGCTTTATTACAGGTCGTCAAAGGCTTAGCGGCCGAGTACCCGCTGGTGCTGGTGCATGGTGGTGGCGCGCAAGTCGACAGTTGGCTGGCAACCTTTGGTTTTACCACCGAAAAAATTGATGGCCAGCGTGTATCGCCCGCTGAGCAAATGCCTGTGATCGCAGGCGCGTTAGCCGGTGCCGTGAATGGATTGATGGTTGCTCGCGCCCAAGTGGCCGGTTTAAACGCAGTCGGTTTAACGCTGGCTGCAGGCCACAGCCTGAAGTTTGACATCAACCACAAGCTAGGTGCTGTGGGTATCGCCAGCGCCAACGATGGCAGCTTGGTCAACAGCTTGCTGGAAAAAGGCTTTGTGCCGGTATTTAGTTCGATTGGCCAAAGCAGCGACGGGCAGCTGTTAAACGTCAACGCCGACATCGCCGCCGCGGCGATTTGCCAGCTGGTACAAGGCACGCTGGTGCTGCTAACCGATGTCCCTGGCATATTAGATGGCGATGGCAAACTGATTAAAACGCTCAACCGTGAGCAAGCACAGCAGCTGGTCGACAGCGGCGTGATTAAAGGTGGCATGAAAGTCAAACTCGATGCGGCGCTGGAAACGGCCGCCGCACTGCGACGAGACATCATAGTCGCTGGGTGGCAACAACCCGAAGATTTATTGAAGTTGATGCAACAGCAGGACGTCGGCACTTGTATCAGCTGGTAACCCCGATGAAATCCGCTTAACAGGATCAGGCACACTGCCTGACTCCGGGCAGATTTCCCAAAAAGGAAACCGCAACGCGGTCAAGCAGTGTGTATTTATGAGTTCGTTAACGCAGTTATTAAGTCTTACCGATTTATCCAAATCGCAGCTCGAGAAACTGTTGGCTTTGGCCAGCGATATCAAACAAAACCCAACGCAGTATGAAAACGCCCTCAAAGGCAAAAGCATCGCGTTGTTATTTGAAAAACCATCACTGCGAACCCGCGTCAGTTTCGACGTAGGGATTTACAAGTTAGGTGGCCATAGCGTCTACCTCGACCAACAAAACGGCGCTTTAGGCGTGCGCGAGTCGGTGGAAGATTTTGGCAGCAATTTGGCCTGTTGGTGTGATGCGATTGTCGCGCGCGTTTACTCACAGCAAACGCTGGTGAAACTGGCTGCAAGCAGCAAAAAACCGGTGATTAATGCGCTCAGCGACATTTATCACCCGTGCCAAGCCTTGGCCGATTTGTTGTCATTAAAAGAAATGTATGGCGATTTAAGCCAAGTGCACTTGGCCTTTATCGGAGACGGCAATAACGTCTGTCACTCCCTGCTGATTGGCTGCGCTATTCTTGGCATGCAGTTCACCGTGGTGACACCACCTGGCCATGGCCCGGATGCGCATGTGGTGCTGAAAGCACAGCAGCTTGCAAGTGAGAGTGGCGCTAAGTTAACCTTTAGCCACCATGTGTCGTCAGCAGCCGGCGCCAATGCCGTGTACACCGATACCTGGCTGTCGATGGGCGTAAAAGCCGATCCGGCGCAAATTGAACGGGATTTTGCGCCTTATCAAATCAATACCGCTGTGATGCAGCAGCTGGGCGTGTCACATTTTATGCACTGCCTGCCTGCCCATCGTGGCCAAGAAGTCACCAGCGAAGTGCTGGATAGTGAATATTCGTTGGTGCTGCGCCAAGCGGAAAACCGCATGCACGCACAAAACGCTGTATTAGTTAGTTTATTTTCTGAGGTTCTGTCATGAGTGAGTTAAAAAAAGGCATTAAAAAAGTGGTGCTGGCCTATTCAGGCGGCCTGGATACATCGGCCATCGTGCCATGGTTAAAAGACAACTATGACTGCGAAGTGATCGCCTTTGTCGCCGACGTTGGTCAAGGCGCAGAAGACTTGGAAGGCGTGGAGCAAAAGGCGCTAAATTCAGGTGCTAGCGCTTGTTACGTGGTTGATTTAAAAGAACAGTTTGTCAAAGAAGTGATCTACCCAACCATCAAAGCCGGTGCTGTGTACGAAGGCCAATACTTACTCGGAACCTCCATGGCGCGACCAATTATCGCCCGTGCCCAAGTTGAATTGGCATTAAAACTGGGCGCCGATGCGCTGTGCCACGGCTGTACCGGTAAAGGCAATGACCAAGTGCGGTTTGAAGGCGCGTTTGCCGCTTTAGCACCACAATTAAAAGTCATCGCACCATGGCGCGAGTGGGAATTTAATTCACGTCAGTCGCTGCTCAACTATTTGGCGGAAAAAAATGTTCCGACCACGGCGACGGCCACCAAAATTTACAGCCGTGACGCGAACTTATTCCACATTTCGCACGAAGGCGGCGAGCTGGAAAACCCATGGAACGAGCCGTCTGAGCAAGTGTGGATGTGGACCAACAGCCCAGAACAAGCGCCAGATAAAGCCGAATATGTGCAGTTGAGCTTCGTCAAAGGCGAGTTAACCGCCATCGATGGCAAAGAGGTGGCTGGTGTTGAAGCGATTGAGCAGCTGAACAAAATCGGCTCCGTGCACGGTGTTGGTCGTATCGATATCGTCGAAAACCGCTTAGTCGGGATGAAATCTCGTGGTTGCTACGAAACCCCTGGCGGCACCATCATTGTGGCAGCATTGCGCGCGTTAGAATCGCTGGTGTATGACCGCACGTCGCTGAAATACCGCGAAGAAGTCGGTTTAGAGTTCGCACAATTGGTGTATGACGGTCGTTGGTTCACCCCGCTGAAAGATTCGTTACTGGCAGCAGTCAACGCATTGGCCGATCAGTTAACCGGCGACATCGTGGTGAAACTGTACAAAGGCCAAGTGACAGTGGCAAAACGCCGCTCACCGAACAGCTTGTACTCAGAGGCATTTGCGACCTTTGAAGGCGATGAAGTGTACAACCAAAAAGATGCTGCAGGTTTTATCCGCCTGTATTCATTGGCTAGCCGCATTCGTGCTTTGCACAGCAAAGATGGCCAATAACTAAGCGTGGCGTCAGTGGCCGCACGGCGACTGACTGTAAGTTTCAACCTGTGTTGGAACACCAAAAAGCGCTGCTCTGGCAGCGCTTTTGTTAGCAAACAAATTTGTTAGTTTCATGCGCATAAGCGCGACAATACAAGGATCTTTGCCATGGCGATGTGGGGTGGACGGTTCCAACAAGCGACGTTGGAAGAATTCCGCGCGTTTAACGACTCATTGGTGTTTGACTATCAATTGGTACAACAAGACATCGCCTGCTCGCGGGCGTGGGCGAAGGGCTTACTCGAAGGTGGCATCATCACGGCCGACGAAGCGGACCAGCTGGATCAGGCCTTGGCGGAACTGGCAGCCGAGGTCAGTGCCAATCCTAAATTGCCGCTAGAGACACAAGAAGAAGATATTCACAGCTGGGTGGAATTAAAACTTGGCGAGAAGATCGGCATTATCGCGAAAAAACTACACACAGGCCGTAGCCGCAACGACTTAGTTGCCACCGACTTGCGCTTGTGGGCCAAGCTCAACGCAGAGCAGGCTCGCGCGGTACTGCTGGCGAGCATTGAAGCTTTGTTAGTGTTTGCCCGGCAACATCTTGGCCCAGTGATGCCAGGCTTTACTCATTTGCAGCGTGCTCAACCTGTGCTGGTTAGCCACTGGGCGCTGGCCTATGTCGAGATGTTTCGCCGTGACTTGAGCCGGTTGGATGATGCGTTAAAGCGTTTAGACGTATGTCCGCTGGGCTGTGGTGCATTAGCTGGCACTGGCGTGGCGATGGATCGGCAAGCGTTGGCCGAGCGCTTAGGGTTTGGTTTGGCGGCGCGCAATAGCCTCGATGGCGTCTCCGATCGTGATTACGTCGTAGAATTGTCTGCGGTCGCTAGTTTGTGCATGACGCATCTGTCGCGGTTATCCGAAGACGTGATTTTCTTTTGCTCCGGTGAAGCTGGCTTTTTTCGTTTAGGTGATGCCATTTCAAGCGGGTCATCCTTGATGCCGCAAAAGAAAAACCCCGATGTGTTTGAGCTGCTGCGCGGCAAAACTGGCCGGGTGCTTGGGCATTTAGTGGCGATTTTGCATATCCTGAAAGGCCTACCACTGGCGTACAACAAAGATATGCAAGAAGACAAAGAGGGTTTCTTCGACTTGATGAAAACCTGGCAACAATGCTTGCAGATCTTAACCACAGTGCTGCCGCATTTGTCGGTCAATGTCGAGCGTTGCCGTCAAGCCGCTGAGCTTGGCTATTCCAACGCCACTGATTTGGCCGATTATTTAGTCAGTAAAGGCGTGGCGTTTCGTGATGCACATGAACTCTCTGGCGAGTTGGTGCTGGTAGCTTCCGCTAAAAAAGTCGCGCTCGAGCAGTTATCCTTAGCTGAGATGCAGCATGTCAGCGCACTGATCCAAGAGGACGTGTATCCGGCGCTCACCATTGAAGCGGGGCTGGCCAAACGTGCGGCATTAGGTGGCACCTACACCGGCCAAGTGACCAGTGCATTGGCGGCAGCCGAGGCGTGGTTACAGCAACAGTCCTAATCACGACAGATCAAAAAATCAAAAGGCGCTGCAGAGCGCCTTTTGTGTTTTTACCCGCAACCGAGAAGACCTAGCGGAAGATATCGATATCTTGAGGTTTAGGTTGATCCGGTTGCTGCGGATTGACACCGTTCACGTATTGCGTTGGTTCCGTGCCTTGTTGGAAATACTCAAAGCTGCTGCTGTCGTCGGTCGCTTGCGTCAACAAACCGCTGGCGGTATCGATACGGACTGAGACAATGCCGGCAGGTGGCACAGGTTGTTGTTCTGGGAAAGACTCCAGCGCAACGGCCATCAAGGTTTGCCATGGTGGCATCGCCGTCACCGCACCCGCCTCGCCACCAGCGACTTGGTCATTGCCTAAGTTACTGTTCCATGCCGTACGGCCTAACACACTGTCGGCATCATCAAACCCAACCCAAGAGGTGGTGACTAAATCTGGGGTAAAGCCACTAAACCAAGCATCTTTTACATCATTGGTGGTGCCGGTTTTTCCTGAAATATCATGACGTTTCATGCTTTGAAGCTTCCACGCTGTACCTTTCCAGTTTTTGCCGCCCCAAATGGCACTTTTCATCGCTTCTTTCACCAAAAACGCGTTTTCAGCGCTAATCACCCGAGGCGCAAACTGTTCTGTTGCTTTAAGCACGGGCGTTTGTTCCGCGCTCGCTTCGGCGTCGGCGGCACTGGTTAATTGTTGTTGGCAATCCTCGTCACACACCCGCACTTGTTTGTGTTCGTAAATCACATTGTTTTCATCATCAAGGATTTTGGTGATGACATAAGGTTTGACCAAATAACCACCGTTGGCAAACACCGCATAGCCAGTGGCGAGTTCCAGTGGGGTGAGGGAGGCAGAGCCAAGAGCCAGCGTATGGTTGCGCGGTAAGTCTTTACCATGAAAACCAAACTTCACTAAGTGCTTGATAGCATTATCAATACCAATACCTTCCATCAAACGTACCGAGACGACGTTTTTCGACTTTGCCAAGGCTTCGCGAATGCGGATCGGGCCGTCATATTCCTCCGGAGAGTTTTTCGGACGCCATGCTTGACCAGAAGATTCATCCCATTGGTTAATCGGTGCATCGTTGATCACAGACGCCAAGGTATAGCCATGGTCCAGCGCCGCCGAATAGACAAAAGGTTTGATATTCGAACCGACTTGGCGATTCGCTTGAGTGAC
This sequence comes from uncultured Rheinheimera sp., assembly GCA_964437935.1. Lineage (GTDB taxonomy): Bacteria > Pseudomonadota > Gammaproteobacteria > Enterobacterales > Alteromonadaceae > Pararheinheimera. The sequence goes on along the minus strand of CAYTIQ010000032.1, from coordinate 3,471 downwards.
GCGGTTGAATTGAGTCTGACTGAAACTATAACCGCCGACTAATGCACGGATGGCGCCGTCTTTTGGATCGAGTGACACGATAGCACTGGTCGCCAATGGCAGTTGACTGAGGCGGAACTCACCGGCGATGTCGCGGACGTAAATCATCATGCCAGGTGCTAGAACCTGACCGGCATGTTGTGGCGGATTGCTTTGGCGTTCGTTGGTGATGTACTGGCGAGCCCACTTCAAGCCATCCCAACCGAGAGTGACTTTGCGACCACCGCTTAGCATGATGGATGCATCGCTCTTACCGACCTCCAACACGACCGCCGGGATCAGTTTCTCGATGCCATCTTGTTGGTCCAATTGTTCGATAATCGCTTTGTCATCCAGCCGACCTTGCTCGCTAAAACGCACTGTGCCATCGCTGGTGGTGTCTAAGGTCGCGCTCCATAAGGTTTTGATCGGGCCGCGGAAGCCATGACGCTCATCATAGGCATGCAAGTTTTGTTGCAGAGCGCTCACGGCCGTGGTTTGGATCTTGGCATTGACGGTAGTAAAGACTTGAAAGCCTTTTGAATAAGCTTCTTCTTCGCCAAAACGTTCAATCACTTCTTGGCGCACCATTTCGGCTAAATAAGGCGCTGACGCAGTGACTTGTGCCCCGTGCAATTTTGATTCAACAGGGGCTTGCAACGCTTCTTCGTATTGTTCTTTGCTGATGTAATTCATGGTTAGCATTCGACCCAATACGATATTACGGCGATTACGTGCAGCACTGGGTGAACGAACAGGATTAAGCACGGAAGGTGCTTGTGGTAACCCGGCAATGATAGCAATTTCGGCTAAGGACAAATCATTTATGTCCTTGCCAAAATATACTTGCGCCGCGGCGCCAACGCCAAATGCACGTTGTCCCAATTCAATTCTATTTAAATACAGTTCCAGAATTTCATCTTTGGTCAGCGATTGTTCGATTTGTAATGCCAAAAATATTTCTTTTACTTTACGAATTATTTTCTTTTCGCGCGTTAAGAAAAATAACCGCGCCAACTGCTGGGTTATTGTGGAGGCACCTTGGCTCGGCTCACCGGTCATCACAACGACGGATGCTGCACGAAGCACACCGATGGGATCGATGCCGGGATGCTCATAAAAACGGGAGTCTTCGGTGGCCAAGACCGCTTGGATCAACAACGGCGGCATCTCGTTGAGTTTGAGCGGGATACGACGTTTTTCACCAAATTGGGAAATTAATTCGCCATCTTCGCTAAACACCCGCATTGGTGTTTGTAATTTGACATCCTTTAATGTGGCGACGCTTGGTAAATCATCTTTGACATAGTAATAGGCGCCTACAATCGTCAGGCAACCCAAAACAAACAGGGTTACGATAACCAATAAGATTTTTTTAATCCAAGACACTGAATTGCCCCATTTTTTGCTGCACTTTACGGAAAGACATTGCTAGTATAAATTCATCAGAGGTTTATCAAGCATCAGATCCTGCTGATATGATGCGATGGCCGACCCAGAATGATAATAACTAGTGGTTAAACACGGCTGCAGGAAGCTATGATAAAACGGTTGTTCCAGGCAAAAAGTCCGCAGATCCTCGGGGTCGATATTGGTGCCCATTCGGTAAAAGCGGTTTTGCTCAGCCAGCATGGCGAGCATTATAAAGTAGATGCATATGCAATTGAACCTATGATCAAGGGTTCAATGACAGATCGCGAGTTGCAAGACATCGAAGCGGTTGGCAATGTCATCGCCAAAATTCGCCGCAAAATACCGAAAAACGTCAAGTTTGCGGCTGCCGCAGTCTCTGGCTCGACCGTGATTACCAAAGTGATCTTCATGGATGCCTCGTTATCGGATGAAGAACTTGCCAGTCAAATTGAAGTTGAAGCAGATAGTCTAATTCCTTATCCACTGTCTGAAGTTAGCCTCGATTTTGAAAAATTAGACCGCAATCCTAATGATCCCTCCCGTGTCAACGTGTTACTCAGTGCCGCCCGTACCGAAAGTGTCCAAACCCGGGTCAGCGCGCTTGATGCCGGTGGTTTTACCGCCAAAGTGGTTGATGTCGAAAGTTATTGTTTGAGCCGTGCCGCCGAGCTGTGTTTTGCCCAATTACCCCCCGATGCGGCTGAAAAATTAGTTGCGGTGGTTGATATCGGCGCGACTATGACGCTGCTGAGTATTTTGGAACATGGCAAAACGATATACACCCGTGACCAGATGTTTGGTGGAGACCAGTACACCCGCAGTATCGTGTCTTATTACGGCAAAACTTGGGAAGAGGCGGAGACTGCCAAAGTATCAGGCGATTTACCGGTGAATTATACCTTTGAGGTTCTGGCACCGTTTCAAACCATGTTGTTACAACAAGTCCGTCGCGGCATTCAAATGTATTTAACCACCTCCGGTCGTGAAAATGTCGATTATCTGGTGGTATCCGGTGGTTCAGCGTTAATTGACGGGGTGGAAAGACTGCTCACCGAGGAACTTGGCATCCGCACTGTCGTTGCCAACCCGTTCTTTGCGATGGATGTTGCCAGCTCGATTGATAAACAGCAGTTACAAAAAGCATCCCCTCAACTGATGGTTGCTACAGGGCTTGCACTGCGGAGTTTTTCATCATGGCATATTTAAACCTACTGCCGTGGCGCGAAGCGCAACGAAAGCAAAAGCAAACCCAATTTGTCACTATTGCCACCACGGTCTGTGTCAGTAGCTTTTTACTGACCTTTGTGGTCAGCCTCATCTATGGCGCCATGGCTGAAGGGCAGCAAGGGCGTAACAATTATTTGCAAGGTGAAATCGCCATCCTCGATCAACGGATCGTGGAGATTAAACAATTAGAAGAGCGTAAAAAAAACCTGCAACAACGGATAGCCTTAATTGCCCACCTGCAGACCAGTCGTAACCTTGGCACGCAAATCATGGATGAGGTTGCGCGTATTGTGCCTGCAGGGGTGTATTTATCAAAGTTAGAAAAACAAGGCCCCATGTTACTAATCGTCGGTAAAAGCGAATCGAATAACCGCTTATCGGCGATGATCCGTGAGGTCGAGTCGTCGAAGTTATTGTCGGAGCCGCTGTTGGAATTCATTGAAGCTGGCAAAGATCAAACCACGACACTGAGTGATTTTAAAATGCATTTACGTGTCAAAGGCTACGAAGCGGTGCAAGGGGATAGCAAAAAATCCAAAACTAGCAATGCTGCATCCACCGCTGCGACCACAGGGAAATAGGGGAAGATATGGATCGCAAGTTTAGTATTGAAGATCTAAATAACCTCGATTTAAACGATATCGGTAACTGGCCGGCCGCAGCGAAAAGTTTGGTTGTGGTGGTTTTTGCGTTATTGATTGCTTATCTGGGGTATAGTTTTTTTGTCAAAGATACCATTGAGCAATTAGAGCGCGCCGACTGAGGTATCCCCAGAAGTTGTATAGATAAAACAATAATTTAGGTGAAGACGGG
>CAYTIQ010000031.1:0-40049 GCA_964437935.1 uncultured Rheinheimera sp. | reverse complement strand
TGTGGCTGCCGATGCATTGCTGAGCAAAATATGTGCAAAGATCAACAGCCTCTAGCAACGACAAGCCTTTTTACCGCGGTCAAACCAGCCATCCACGAAAGCTGTCTAAACAGCAGGTACTCATCGCTTTAAACGTGCTTGCAACCACAGATCTTGCGCAAAAAAAAACACTCCCGAAGGAGTGTTTTTGGTTATTCGACTAAATCTTTTGGAATGTCAGGCCGCAAGGAAGACCAGACTTTGCCGGATTCTTTACCGTATTTACGAACCGCTAATACCACTTCATCGTGTTTGCCGTTTTCAGCATAGAGTTTCAGTTGCTGGTAAAACTTACGCGCCAACTCACGAGATTCTGGGTGAGAAAAATAAAATGTGGCAATTTTGCGATACAGACCACGGAAACCATTGAGGATCAGCACGTAAATACGATTCGAAGAAATCAGCGCTAATTCGTGGTTTAGGTTGTAATCAAAATCCGCATACGCTTCTGCGGTGTCTTCCAGAGCTTCTGCACTGCTAAACAACTGAATCGCTGCTTGTGCGTTGTATTTAATCGCCCCACGGATATAAATAGCACTGATATTGGTACGAGCAGACAACAACTCATCGACTAATTCAGGCATCCGATCTTCATCTAGCCGAGCTAATGTCTCAAGAATATTAAGACCGGATGTTTCCCAAAAGTTATTCACTTTAGTCGGTTTACCGTGCTGGATTGTCAGCCAACCATCGCGAGCTAGCCGTTGCAACACTTCGCGTAAGGTGGTGCGTGTCACGCCGATTAACTCGGACAATTCACGCTCAGCGGGCAGGATAGAACCTGGGGCAAACTTGCCGTTCCAAATGGACTCAACAATATATTCTTCAGCAAAACCGGCAGGGCTTTGCGCTTTTATCAGATTCGTCATCCGGAGCTGTCCGTTTTTTTAGTTGTGATCGTGGTCTGGAAATGTGACTGATTGTACCAGACAAGATTGAGTAAACAAGCTATCGCGACAAAATAGCCAATGCAACCGACAGACACAAGGGACAAAGGTTGTAATAAAACGAAAATTCCTCTAGATTGAGCCCATTCAATTGCTTGATCTGACTGGAATTCTGATGTTTTCTTTGTTGTCCACTTGGTCACTACAGCGCTGGTCATGGCTGTTACTGGCGTTCATCAGCTCTGCCTTGATGGTCATCGCGCTGTATTTTCAATATGGTATGGGGCTGGCACCGTGCATTATGTGTGTCTATCAACGCGCCGCACTCTGCGGAGTAATTTTGGCCTCTCTGGTGGGTGCGTATGGTCGTAACGTTGCGCCAGTGCGCTGGGTTGCATTAATCGGTTGGATTGTGGCTGCGGGCTGGGGTTTGAAAATTGCCCATGACCAAGTGGTGATCGAACAGATAGTCGCCAGTGGTGGTTTTTCGACCTGTGCAATCTTCGCAGACTTCCCGCGTTGGTTGTTGTTGGATAAATGGCTACCGGCGGTTTTTAATCCAACTGGCATGTGTGGCGAAATTGCATGGACCTTTATGGGGTATTCCATGGCGTTTTGGATGCGAGTGATTTTCGGGATGATGTTGCTCGTTGCTTTACTGGTCACCGCCAGTCAATTGCATAAACCTCGACATAATCCCTACGACTAACGGATAAAAAAACCGCGCCACTGCGCGGTTTTTTTTGCTCTACAACCAAGGGTCTACCCGTCACGTGCAACGCTTCGGCAAACCACTGTCGTTTACACGATTGCTAACAGCTCGACATCAAATACTAACGCGCTGTAAGGCTTGATAGCGCCACCGGCACCACGCTCGCCGTAAGCCAGGTTGTGCGGGATGTACAAACGGTATTTTGAACCCACTGGCATTAATTGCAGTGCTTCAGTCCAACCGGCGATCACGCCGCCAACGGGGAATTCTGCTGGCTGACCGCGGTTGTAGCTGCTGTCAAACACAGTACCGTCGATTAAAGTCCCATGATAATGCGTGCGCACTTTATCTGAGCGGCTTGGTTTCGCGCCATCGCCTTGCACTAACACTTCATATTGCAGGCCTGATTCGGTAACAACGATACCGGCTTTTTTAGCATTTTCAGCCAAAAACGCCTCGCCTTCTCCCGCAGCAGCTTTGGCCGCTTCTGCTTCTGCCGCTTGCATGCGCTGGCTGATCACCGTAAAGGCTGCACGAATTTGCTCTTCAGAGACTTCAGCTTCAGCCCCAGTAAACGCTGCTTTTAAACCAGCAGCAACGGCGTTGATATCTAAACCGTCGAATGGGTTATCCGCTAACTGCTGGCCCATGTTCAAGCCAATGCCGTAACTGGCGTGTTGTTCTAAGGTTGTCAGATTTGACATAAAAAACTCTCAACTAGAGTGTGCTTTCGCACGGGTTAATGCTGGAGGCGCGCCCAGAGGCCTTGCACCAGCGTTTGATCCTGCGCGCTTAATTCACCATTGCTGATGGCAAGCGCCAGGCTGTGATCTACCGCGGCAACCAGTTGCTCACGATGGTAATCTATGGCATCCACTTCAAAGGTGCCGACTGCCAAATCGATATGACCGCGTAAATAGCCCGCAGCAAACAATTCGTCGTCTGTTAATGATTCGACACTGTGATCAAAAAAATCAGCCAATTTGCTGACAAACTCCACACATAAACTCATTGGTTTTCGGCCCCCAGCCGGTACATCACATAGTCATTGTAACCGCACAAAATTCGGATCATGCCAGATAATTGCTGGTCTAACTGCGGGTCGCCACTATCAGAAATCAATGGTCGTCCTTGCAACTGTTCTATTTTTGTTTTGGTGGCTAACACATGGATATGCTCACGACCGATAGCGCGGATCACCTCAGGAGATAACTGCTGATTGCCCCGGCCCAAAATATGCCCTTGACCACCAATTAAGGTGATGACCAATTGGCTTGGTTTCTCATTCACCAACGCCAGTAACTGGGCTGCGGTAACATCGGCAGCAATCACCTGACCATGTTCTACCACATCAACACCCAACAAGGTATTTGGTAGACCAAGCTCATGCATCACGGCGGCAACGGTCGAGCCTGAGCCCATCACATAACGTACATCATCGTCCATTTTGCTGACAAAATAGGCCGCTAAATCATCAAGCACTAGCTCTTCAGACTCTTTGCCACCCATTTTGACACTTTGTACGTAACGCAGTTCGGCGGGAATTTGCATCTCACCGTAACGTTTAGCACGCACCGTTCCTTGCCGAAACGCCACTTCGTCGATGTCCATCACCAAGGCGTCTTGCACCGAGACCAACTCACCTCGAACCATTTGCGCTATCACTTTGCCAGCGGCTGCTGGCGTGATGGCATACACCCCGGAGTGAATTTTACAGCCGGCCGGCACGCCAAGCACAGTCGTCGTATCGCCGATCGCCTCACAGATATTGCGCGCTGTGCCATCACCACCGGCAAATAACAACAAATCAACACCGCGAGCGGTCAGTGCTTTTGCCGCGGCAATGCTGTCATCAGCGGTGGATGGTTGTTGGCAGTGGTAATGAACCTCGGTATCAAAACCCAGTTGCTGCGATAACTCAGCACCCATCGCACCACTGACCGTGAACACCTTGATTTGCGTCTGATAAGGTACTAATTCTTGCAAGGCTAGCCCTGCCCGCTGCGATGCCATCGGCACCGCGCCACGCGCAAGCGCTTCGGCCACCACACCGTCGCTACCTTTTAAACCAACAGTGCCACCAAGGCCTGCAAAAGGGTTGATTATCAATCCTAACCGGAACATAGTCTTACCTAACGCAAAAAAAGCGTCATTGTACCGAGCAGGATGGCTCTTGCCCAGCCTACCCTTGTGTTAAATAGGTTCGAACGCTATATTATGACCAACGTTCATTTTTGAGATGCTGTTGTGATGGAAGCAATGTTTGACGACTTTTCACTGTTAAAAGCTGATTTTGCCCAAAACCCTTACCCCAGTGTGCGCGAACGGCGCGAGTGGTTAAAGGCACTCGATGCAACCATCCGACAACGCCAAGATGATTTATTTAAAGCGGCCAGTGAAGATTTCGGCCGGCGCAGTGCTTCGGAAACTCGAATTCTTGAGTTATTACCGACGCTGGAGCAAATTCGCTACACCCTGACCCATCTCAGCCGTTGGATGCGCCCAGAGCGTCGCCATGTTGGCGTGTTATTTCAACCTGCTCGTAATTTCGTCTGTTATCAACCCAAAGGGGTTGTCGGGGTGATCGTTCCTTGGAATTACCCAATCTTTTTAGCCTTCGGCCCGGTGATCACTGCCCTTGCTGCCGGCAATAAAGTGATGGTTAAACTATCAGAGTACACGCCGGCCTTAAACCATGTGATCCGTGAGATCATCAAAGCGGCACTGCCACACCAAGTGCGCATTGTCGAAGGCGATGCCGCGGTTGCCGCACAGTTTAGCCAACTGCCCTTTGATCATTTGCTCTATACCGGCTCGACCGCGGTCGGCTACCAGGTGATGAAAGCCGCCAGTCAGAATTTAACGCCTGTGACCCTTGAGCTTGGCGGGAAATCACCTTTGATCTGGGCTGATGCGCCGCTGTCTGCCTCGTTGTTGGACCGATTAATTTTCGGTAAAACAGCCAACGCCGGTCAAACCTGCGTAGCGCCTGACTATCTGTTGTTGGTGAAAAAAGATCTGCCCGCGTTTATACAGGCGCTGTCACAGCGGCTGCAGCATTTTTACCCTCAAGGCACAGCGAGTGAACAGTGGACGTCCATTATTAATGCGCGGCATTTCCAGCGTTTACAACACTTGTTGCAACAAGCCAAGGATAGCGGCGCAACCCTAACGCCGTTGATGGCGCACCAGCAGCGATCACCAGGGCTGACCAACAGCAAGCTAGATCCTCTGCCTCATGAACAAGAGGTGACAGCCGATGAGACCGCTGCTATCGATGCTGAGGTGGCACAAGTTGCCGATGACACCAGCACATTAAGTGAGTCTATGCCAACGGCGACGACTGTGGAGCATAACGCGCCCCCCCCACCGCTGCAGCCACAGATAGTGCCAGAACCCGCACGTCCCTACTTGCTGCCTTTGACCTTGGTGACCAACGCACCGCTGGATTGCGCCTTATGGCATGAGGAATTGTTTGGTCCAATTTTACCTGTGCACTTGGTGGATAACTTGGAGCAAGCCTTAAGCTTTGTAGCCGAGCGGCCAAGACCCTTGGCGCTGTATTTATTTAGCCACAGTGCCAAAGAACAACAGAACGTGTTATCGCATTCTCATTCAGGCGGCGTCTGCTTAAACGATACCTTGGTGCATGTCGGGCAAGACGACTTACCCTTTGGTGGCATCGGGCCTTCAGGCATGGGCCATTATCACGGCCGCGAAGGCTTTTTGATCTTTAGCCATCATAAAGCGGTCCATATGAAAGGCAGGATTAGCACCGGCTTTATGGCATACCCACACCAGCGCATCAAACTGCTCGATAAACTATTGGATTGGTGGCTGCGCTAGGCACGTGCTGAGGTAAGGTAGTTTTTTGTGAGCTAGGCTCGGTAGCCTAGCTCGCAAGGCGACGGTGCGCTATGGCCGCTCCGCTTGACCAGAGATGGGTTCAATGGATGGCGGTAGACTCCATGCAAGCACGGCAGCGAGCAGTGCAACCACACCAGCAAGCACAAAGGTTTGCACCCCACCTTGGCCATTTTGCCAGCTGATGCCGGCAAGATAGGCTCCCACCGCACCACCGCCACCATACACCAGCCCTGCATACAAGGCTTGACCGCGACTGCGTTGTTGCTCGGGGAAAAACTGCTGAATAAATTGCATGGCGCAGCTGTGAGCAATGGCAAAACTAAAGGCATGCAATAACATCAAGGCCGACAGCACCCATGCCGAGCCCCCCAACACGCCCGTCAGCGCCCAGCGCACGCCGGTGACCGCATAACAAAACCCCAGCAGTACTCGGTAGCTGCGGCCTTGAAGTACCTTGCCAGCAAAATAAAAGGCGACGATTTCAGCGGCCACCGCCACTGCGATGAGCAAACCACTTTGGGTGCCTGTGTAGCCTAAATCGCGGCAAAACATGGTAAAAAAACTATAAAACGGCGCAAAACTGATTTGCAGCAAAAACGCGGCGAACATAAATCGAAAGAACGCACTGTGCCCCCACAGACTGCGAAATTTAATCGGCGCTGTGGTACTTTGTGCACCTGGTACAAACTTGGGTAATTGCCATAACACCACCAGCATCAAACACAAAAATAGCAACGCCGACGCGGGCAGAAACCCTGCACCTAAATGCTGCAAAAGATAACCACCCAGCATCACCAAAATGATGTAGCCGACACTTCCCGCCGAGCGCACACGGCTGTAACGCGCCGTGTCATTTTCTAAATAATGAAAAGCACTGGTTTCTAGCTGCGGCAGTATGGCGGTCCAGCAGAAACTATATAACGCCAGCGCCGCCACCAACGGCCAATAATCCAGCGGTAATAAGGTAGCGCACCAGCCAAGCACCGCTAGCACGGCGCCCTTTCGCATCACGCCGACCGGGTCGCGCTGACGCTCGGCTAAAAGCGCCCAGACATTAGGGCCAATAATTCGCATGCCAGTGACTATCGCCAGCACAGTGCCAATTTGCATCGAGTCTAGGCCACGGCTATCCAAATAAATTCCGATGTACGGCACAAACACGCCAAGCACACCGAAATACGCCAAATAAGCCAAACTTAAGGTACGAGTGGTTGATAACAAACGAGTCTTCCTAAATGAACTAGGCCCAATCCAAGATTGAGCCCAGTGACTAACCGACGTACATAAAGCGCAGTTGATTATCCGCGCTCGTTCGCCCTCGCGATCGCCGCAATATCCGGTGTTCTGACCTGCACCCGATGGTTTTGCGCATGATGGCGTAAAAAGTGATCCATCAGCACCAAGGCCAACATGGCTTCGGCAATCGGCACAGCACGGATCCCCACGCACGGGTCATGACGGCCTTTGGTGACTAATTCAATCGGCTCACCGGAGGTGTTGATACTTTGCCCAGGGATTGTGATCGACGATGTTGGTTTTAACGCGATGCTGACGCGAATATCTTGACCGCTGGAAATACCGCCCAAAATGCCGCCAGCATGGTTCGCGGTAAAACCGGTTGGGGTTAACGCATCCCGCGCTGTCGAGCCTTGTTGCTCGACCACGTCAAAACCATCGCCGATTTCGACTGCTTTCACTGCATTGATACTCATCATTGCATGGGCAATATCGGCATCGAGACGGTCAAACACCGGCTCCCCCCACCCAACCGGCACGTTGGATGCAACCACGTTGACACGCGCGCCAACCGAATCCCCGGCTTTTTTTAGGTCGCGCATAAAGCTATCCAGCGCTTCAAGCTTAGTTGGATCTGGGCAGAAAAAATCGTTATTTTCGACTTCGCTCCACACTACTTGCTCGGCTTTGACAGGGCCTAGCTGCGCTAAATAACCACGCACTTCGATACCAAAATACTGTTTTAAATACTGTTTGGCGATAGCACCGGCCGCCACGCGCACCGCGGTTTCACGGGCGGACGAGCGACCGCCACCACGATAATCGCGAATGCCGTATTTGTGCCAGTAGGTGTAATCGGCATGGCCTGGGCGGAACTGATCTTTAATTTGCGAATAATCTTGTGAGCGCTGATCAGTGTTTTCAATCAGCAATCCAATCGACGCGCCGGTGGTGACACCTTCAAATACGCCACTGAGCAGTTTGACGATATCGTCTTCGCGACGCTGCGTGGTGTAACGTGAGGTGCCTGGTTTACGCCGATCGAGTTCATGTTGAATGGCGTCCATATCCAGCGTTAAACCCGGTGGGCAGCCATCTAATACCCCGCCAATCGCCGGGCCATGGCTCTCGCCAAAGGTCGTTAATTTAAATAATTGGCCAATACTGTTGCCTGCCATCGCTTACTCCCGAAATAAATGCTGATATGTCAGTAGTTGGGCCTTGGTTAATGCAAAAACGCCGATGCCACCATGTTCAAATTCAATCCATTCAAACGGCACCTGCGGAAAACGTTCATTGAGCGCGACCATGCTGTTACCGACTTCACAAATCAGTACGCCGTCGTCATTTAAGTGCGCCGCGGCACCACTTAAGATGCGCAGCGTCAGTTCTAAGCCATCTTCGCCAGATGCTAAACCAAGCTCTGGCTCGTGGCGGAATTCATCCGGTAAATCAGCCATATCATCGGCATCGACATAAGGCGGGTTGGTCACGATCAAGTCATAGCATTGGCCTGGGATACCGTCATACCCATCGGATAAAATGGGTGTAACCCGATGATGCAATTCATGCTGCTCGACATTTTGGAAACACACATCCAGGGCGTCTTCACTGATATCGAGCGCGTCAACCTCCGACTCTGGCATATAGTGGGCACAAGCAATCGCAATGCAGCCAGAGCCGGTGCACAGATCCAAAATACGTGCAGGCGCGTTTTGTGGAAACCAGCGGCTAAACTGCTGCTGAATTAACTCGCCAATCGGCGACCGTGGCACCAACACGCGCTCATCCACATAAAACGGTAAACCGGCGAAAAAGGCATGATTCGTCAAATAAGCCGCTGGAATACGTTTGGCTAAACGTTGTTGCACCAGCGCTAAAAACTGGCGCTTTTCACGATTAAGCAGCCGCGCTGATAATAAACTGGAGTCTGCCAAATGGCTGAAATTGAGCACGTGTGCCATCAGCACACCGGCTTCATCCCAAGGATTGTCAGTGCCATGCCCAAAATAAATCTCGCCTGCATTAAACTGGCTAACGGCAAAACGCAATAAATCGTGGATTGTGGACAATTCGCTAACGGCTTCAAGGATCAGCTCGTCGCTAAGCGGTAACGATGCAGAGATGTGTTCAGTCATTTATTTCAATGTGCTCTTTGGATAGACTTGCGGCTATGAAAACATTAAAGCCTTTAGATCCTGACGATACCCAGCTGTTTCGCGAGTCACTTGGTGATGTGCGGCCACTGGCGCAGGACAAAATAACGCTGTCCCCACCACGCAGCAAGAAAAAAGCATCCGTCAAGACGTCTGAAATGCAGACGGCGGACAGTTTATTCTATTTTTCTGATCAATACGAAGGATATTCCTTTGACGGCGGAACAGTTTCGTTCGTTCAGCCCGGTGATGACCCTCATTTGTCGAAAAACCTCAAACGCGGCGACCATCAGCCTGCGGTCGTGTTGGATTTGCATGGGTTGTCACAGCAAGACGCCAAAACTGAACTTGCAGGTTTGCTGGAGTATTGCCAACGTGAGCATTTTAACTGTGCCTGCATTGTGCATGGCAAAGGCTCAGGCTTATTGGCGCGAAAGGTCCCGAATTGGCTGATCCAGCATCCGAATGTGCGGGCTTTCCACACGGCGCCAACCCATTGGGGACGTGATGGAGCGCTACTGGTCTTGTTAAAAACACCAAGCTAAGCCATTGCGTCGTGGTCCGAAGCGTTGGCGGAACACGTGAGCGTGCGCTTTGACAAAAAAGCCCTGCGCATGGCAAGGCTTTTTATGGGAAAACAGGGTCAATGCTAGATGCTAGATGGCCGCAGGCATTAGCATTTTGACAAATTCACCACGCCCTTGTTGATACTGGATGAGCGCGCAGCCTGCAGTTGCAAAGATAGGCGTATTACCTTGACTGGTTAGCTGCTCTGTTAAAAAACTAACCAAAGGCATATGAGTGACCAATAACACTCGCGCGCCGGGTGTCGTCTCTAACAGCGCATCCAGCAACAACTTTGCGTCAGTTGCGTCAGCTTCTGGAACTAATTCAGTCACTTGTAGACGTTGCGTTGCTGAACTCTGTTGTGCCACCATCAGGTCTGCGGTTTGGCAAGCTCGGACGTAAGGGCTAGATACGACCATGTCGAACACGGTGTCATGCTGGGCGAAGTAAGACGCCATGCATTGGACTTCTTCGATACCTAGTGTTGTTAATCGCCGCTCTTGATCAGAACTGCTGATTGGCTCAGCATCGCCATGCCGCATTAAGACCACATTGATCATATTTTTGAATACCACGCACTCAGTCGCGACTACCTGGAAAAGAGTGCGCTATGATAATGAAAGTTGTTATGTGGAGTAACTTTCAATTAAGCATAAAATTTAGTCTTTATATTACTTATTGATATGATGAGCAGTGGTTTGACTCGTCCCCATCGCCTGAAACGAGGCCTGAATTGAAAAATAATCAACTGCTACAAAGCCCTAACGACTCGAATGACTACCTCGCTTACACCCATGCCAATGGTCTTAGGGTGTTATTGGTGCATCAGCAGGATGCAGAAAAAAGTGCCGCCGCGATGGCTGTGAATGTCGGACACTTTGATGACCCTACCGATCGTGAAGGCCTCGCCCATTTCCTAGAACATTTGGTGTTCCTGGGCTCGGAAAAATACCCGCAGGCCGGTGACTATTCTCAATTTATGGCCAGCAAAGGCGGTAGTCACAATGCATGGACTGGTACTGAGCATTCCTGTTTTTATTTTGATATCGACACGCCATTCCTCACCGAGGCGTTAGATCGGTTCGCCGACTTTTTAAGTGCGCCGTTATTTGCAGCCGAGGCTGTTGATAAAGAGCGGCACGCCATCGAAGCCGAATTTTCGATGAAATTAAAAGATGACGGCCGGCGAATTTATCAAGCACACAAAGAAACCGTGAACCCGGACCATCCGTTTGCCAAATTTTCCGTTGGCAATTTACGGACCTTAGACGACCGGCCCACACAAACAGCCCAGCAAGCGGTGCGCGAATTTTATCAATCGCAATATGCCGCCAGTCGTATGACGCTTTGCCTGATTTCTGACTTACCCTTGGCAGACTTAAAAACCGTGGTCGATAGCATTTTTGTGCGATTGCCCGCCCATTTACCTGCCAAACCACCCTTGTCGGTGCCGTTGTATCTAAAAGAACATCAGGGGATCTGTCTAAATATCCAGCCCCACAAACCCAGTCATCGCCTGGTGTTAAGTTTTGCATTACCGGATATCCAACCTTGGTATCGCTATAAAATTGTCAGTTTTATGGCCCATGTGTTAGGGGATGAAGGACCTGGTTCTTTATTAAGTCAACTAAAACATCAGGGGCTGGTGAATGGCTTAAGTGCTGGTGGTGGCATTGATGGCAGCAATTACAAAGACTTCTCCTTGGCGTTTGAATTAACGCACCATGGCCTTGATGGCATCATGGATATTTTACAAGCGAGTTTTGGTTATTTTGCCTTGTTACGTCATCAGGCGTTCCCACGCCAGTTGTTTCATGAACGGCAACGTATTGTGCAATGGAGCTATTTGTACCCTGAGCCACGGGCAGCCCAGCAACTCGCCTCCGATCTGGCGATCAACATGCAACATTACCCTGTTGAAGACTATCTGTACGGCGATTATCGAATGGAGGAGCCGCCGGAAAGTCTGTATCGGCAGTTGTTAGGCTTTTTCCGCCAAGACAACATGCGGTTAATGGTGATAGCCCCAGGTGTCGAGGTAGACCGTGAAGCGCGTTGGTATCACACGCCGTATGGCGTAGAGCAATTACCTGATGAGTTACTGGCTGAGTTGGCGCAAGTTCAACCCAGCGCGTCCATGCAACTGCCAGCAGCCAACCCGTATTTAGTCGGTCAGCTGCAATTATTACCTCTGAATAAACACCAACAGTCGCCCGAATTAGTGCATCGCAGCGATGATTTGCAGGTGTGGTATAAAGCGGACACCGAATTTAACAGCCCCAAAGGGCATATCTTCGTGCAACTGACGCTACCTGAATCTATCCGGGATTTAGCCGCGTTGGCGCAAACCAAACTGTGGTTGGAGTTATTGCTGGATGCGGTCAATGAACGGCTCTACGCCGCCACCACCGCCGGATTGTCGTACAACCTTTATGTGCAACAACATGGTATCACGTTGCACACCAGCGGCTTGTCGTCCAATCAAATTGCGTTGGTACAAGACCTTCTGCAGCAAATTCAACACAGTGAGTTTGCGCAACATCGATTTGATGAATTGAAGTATCAACTCGGCCGGCATTGGCAAAATCAGTCACGAAATAAACCGGTGAGCCTGTTGTTTAACACCTTATCGTCGGTGTTGCAGCCGCTAAATCCGGATGGGCCACAGCTGGCTGCGGTGCTAAACACCATCAGCTTTGCGCAGTTTAATGCGTTTAAAAACAACCTTTTCCAGCAGGTGCATATCGAAGCTATGATGCTGGGCAACTGGCAAAAGGTCGAAGCAAACTCGCTGAAAACCTCGCTGCTGGCCTGGCAACGGCAAGTGCAAAGCACTGGCCCTCGATTAAAAAAACAAAGCTTTTGCCTCAAAGGTTTAGGCCCGGTATGGCTTGAACAAACCGTCGATGGCGATGACCAAGCCTTGGTGGTGTATTTGCCAGCCAAAGAACGCTCACAGCGCAGCATGGCCTTGTTTATGTTAGCAAACCACATGATTTCGCCTGAGTATTTCCATGCGCTGCGTACCGAGCAACAATTAGGCTATTTAGTCGGCACCGGTTATGTGCCGATGAATTTAAAACCAGGCATCGCGTTTTATATCCAATCGCCGAAAACCTCGGCGGCCGATTTGTTCTTTGCGACCTTAATGTTTTACCGCAAATTTTTAGAAGAGCTGCCTGAACTGTCTGCCGATGAGTTTTACCAATACAAAGAAAGTTTATCAGGGCAAATTCGCGAAAAAGACACCAGCCTCGCCGCGAGAGCAAAACGGATTTGGATGGCGATAGGCCAAGATGATCCAAGCTGCACGTTATCGCAGGAGATTATTGCTGAGCTAGAAACCTTATCCTTGGCGGAGTTTTCTGGTTTTGTGATGCAATTGTTAGCGCCGGATAATGATGCCATTTATCTTGCGACAGGCCCAGCTCCCGAGCATCACCACATGCCGTGCCTGACGCGGGTCGATTTAGTCGAGCGATTAAGTCAGCATAGCGACTGGCTATGACTTGCGTAGTCGGGTGTAATTCGATAAGTTAGCAGGGTGCTAGAACAACGATAAGAATATTGTGATCTTTTCCAAAAAAATATTAAAAATCAGCGCATTACTTTTTTCAGCAACTTTTGCTGCGCCTGCGCTGGCCGTTGATTGGCAACAAACCATGCCGATCATCTTATCTTCTATTTTATTGTTTTCGTTTGGAGCTTTGTTGCTTGCGCATTTGTCTATCTTAAAAATGCGTCGCTACCAAAATAAACTGGAACAAAGCGAAGAGCGCTTGCGGCTATCGTTGTGGGGCAGCGGCGATGAGTTATGGGACTGGAATATATCTGCCGGTACCCTGTATCGCTCCAGCTCTTGGCAACATCCAGTTGAACTTAAGCCACAAACTAATCAGTTCCCGCCAAACCGTGATTCGATCCACCCGCGAGATCTGGAACGTGTCACCGAACAACTCTATCAGCATTTAGCCGGTGAAAGTCCCTATTATGAAGCTGCCTATCGGATGCGCGCGTCTGACGGTTCATTCGTATGGGTACTTGACCGCGGTAAAGTGGTATCCACTGACCAAGATGGCGTCGCCACTCGGATGACTGGGACTTTAAAAAACATTCAGCACCTCAAACAAACCGAAGAAAAAATGGAGTTGTTTGCGCGCTGTTTGGAAAACATTTCCGATGCGATTGTTATTTGTGATACCAACTTTATTGTGCTGGAAGTGAATAACTCTTTTAGCGGTATTACCGGTAAGTCACGTGACTCAGTGGTACGCAAGCCCTTTGATTTAGCCCTCTACCCCACGCGCTTTTTGCAAGAAATCGGCAACGTGTTACAAAGTGACGGCAGCTGGCAAGGTGAAATCGAAGATCAGCGCCTAAATGGAGATCGTTACCAAGCCGAACTGAATTTTGACATCGTTCGCGATGATCATGGGGTGATCACGCAATATGTCGCGGTGTTTTCGGATATCACCGAACGTAAAGAACGTGAAGCCGAATTAAGTCGACTGGCCAACTCCGATACATTAACTGGACTGCCAAACCGTGCGGTTTTTTCTGCCGACCTGTCACGCTTTGTCGAACGCGAAGCCAAACATGCTTTATTGGTGTTTGACTTGGATAACTTCAAGAAAATCAACGACTCGCTCGGCCATGCTTTAGGCGACTCCTTGCTGATCAAACTGGCCGAACGCCTTGAGCATATGGCCAAACAGCATGAACGTTTGTACCGGTTAGGTGGTGATGAATTTGCGATTTTGCTCGAAAATACCAATGACATTCATACCATCACCACCTTAGCAAAAGAGTTGTTAAAGCTGATTAACCGGCCATTTTTTATCAATCAACATGAATTGGCCGTCACCTCAAGTATCGGTATCGTGTTGTATCCGGAAGACGGTAAAGACCCAGAAGCCCTGCTCCGTAACGCCGATACCGCCATGTATCACGCCAAAAATGAAGGCGCCAATCGCTACTTGTTCTTTAATGACTCCATGAATAAACAAGCTGTGAAACGGTTACAGCTGGAGAACTTAATTCGTCACGGCTTAAAAGAAGATTATTTCACCGTGTACTACCAACCGAAAATGGACATTTTGAGCGGGCAATTGGTGGGCATGGAAGCGCTTGTGCGCTTTATCACCCCCAAACGCGGCCTGATAAGCCCAGCCGCCTTTATTCCCGTGTCGGAAGAAACAGGCCAGATTGTCGAAATTGGTGAAGTGGTGCTGCGTAAAGCCTGTCGTGACGTCAAACGCTGGATAGACCAAGGTTTATTCCATGGCCGAGTGGCCGTGAACTTGTCGGTCAAGCAATTTATGCTGCCGTATTTGTGCGAACAAATCGACGATGTACTGCAAGAGACCGAGTTACCCTCGTATCATTTAGAGCTGGAAATTACCGAAGGTACGGTGATGCAGTCGCCGAAAATTGCCATCGAAACGATGAAAAAACTACGGGCTCGGGGCATTCATTTAGCGATGGATGACTTTGGTACAGGCTATTCGTCACTGGCTTACTTGAAACAATTTCCTCTGAACACGCTGAAAATTGATAAAGCCTTTATCGATGACATGAATACGGCGCGCGGCCGTAACATGGTTGATACCATCGTGACCATCGCACACAACTTATCATTGACTGTGGTTGCGGAAGGGGTGGAATACGAAGAACAACTGCAGCAGTTAAAACAGCTACGTTGTGAGATCATTCAAGGGTATTTCTACTCAAAACCGTTGTCAGCAGAAGATTTTGGCCAATTCTTGCAAGACCAAAAGCAGCACAAACCAAAACTGGCGGCCGTGCCGAATAAAGTAACGGGCTCATAATACTGCCCTCGCCGCCAACGCATCGATTAGCGGTAAATCTCGGCTGATGCTTTGACGACGGCTGTCAAATCATTAGCCGGCTTTACAAGCTTCACCTTACGCGTCCGTTTTTTTCGGCAGATTGCTAAGCTATTTTTAAGCAACCGAATTTGCCTATCACGTTGAAACGAGCCCCCATTAAGCATGCTTATACCATACCTGTACATGCTCCGAGCATCCCCTTGGCCATGCCTAGACCATACCTAGAGCATATCCCGACATAACTTTGGCAATTCGACGACAGGCTCGGTTTAAACATTTGCATCTAAAAGGCATAAAAAAACCGCTGTAACAGCGGTTTTTTGTATTAACGAACATTGGCGTCGGGATCTATACCTTGGCGAATTTTTTCCATCCGTTCCTGATGATTGGTCCAGACTTTTAACGCGGCAATACCAATCCCTGCCAATGGGATCAAAAACACCAACACACCTGGATTGAGGATTGCCTCAATAAACTCGCCCATGACTCCCTCCACTTTTTGTTGTTAGTCGGAATCCACTTCCGTGAACGAAAAATCGTCACTGCCATCGGCAATACGTTTTTTACCAAACACTGTGTGGAATTTCCGTTTATCTTGAATTTGACGACGGTACTTTAACCATGTTTTTTCAAAAGTGGTTTCGGCTTCAACTTCGCCTTTCATCACTTGAATAAAACGGGCTTCTTCTTCGTTAACCGCTTCACGTTGCCCTTCTTCCAGCTCCAGCATGGCTTGACCATGTTTTTCCAGCAGAGTGCCTTCTGCCATGGTAAAGCGCCCTGACCGGCTGAATCCGCGTGGGAAGTTGCGGTCATCAAAAAAGCGACGTTTAGCCACAAAACTTTGCTGCATCACTTTTTCCTCTGATCTCGTTGAATTTACAGCTATCTATGAAAACTGTGCGGAGTATGGTAAACAAAAGCGGACTCGTAAAACAAATATTTTTTATCTTTACGATAAATAAAAATAAGGACTGTCTTGGATACCGAACTTCTGAAAACCTTTCTCGAGGTGCAAAAAACCCGACACTTTGGCAAAGCGGCAGATAACTTATATCTGACGCAATCTGCGGTAAGTTTTCGAATTCGTCAACTCGAACAAGGCTTAGGCACCAGCTTGTTTTATCGCTCACGCAATAACATTCAGTTGACTGCGGCAGGTGAAGCGCTGCTACCCCATGCAATTGCCGTGATCCAAGCGCTAAGCAACGCACGCTTGCAAATTCAGCAGCAAACGCAACTGATCGCCAGTATCAATTTTTGTTACCAAGCGGAAACGGCCTACGCGTTAAACTTAGCCATGTGTCGTCCATTGATCGAGGCGCTGAAGATGCGGTCGGGCCGCTGCATGGCGGCCGCGACAGTCCCCCCGGATGCCGACTTGTATTTAAGCATGACTGCAGATGCGCCCGCAGGCTTTGTCAGTCACCAATTACCAAGTATTGAATTTATCGCCGTGCGGGTGGGTGATACCACAGCCCCGACTGAATACCGCTTAAATTGGCTGCGCTTGCAAACCGCGTTGAGCCCGCTCTCGCCTTTGATTTGCAATGATGTGGGGTTTGTCCTGCAGCAACTGCAACAGCTGGGCGGTTTGGCCTGGTTACCGCGAGAACTGGTGGTGCAACACAGCGCTACGCTGCAGGTCGACATGTTGAATCAACCCTCCTTGTACCAACGTTTACATATATGGCAACGCAAATCATCGGCTTGTAGTGCAGATGTGATCGCCGCCCTGTTACAAAAATCACCCAGCTGACAGCCCCCAAAAAAAAAGCCAAGCGACGAAGGCTTGGCTTTTTCGATGTAGGCGTTTATCCGCGTGGGTAAAACTTCGCGTCTGACTCCGCCATACTCAGCAGCAACGGCGCTGGGGCAAAGCGGCTGCCGAATTGTGCCTCATAACGACGCAGATCGGCGACTAAGTTGCCGGCGCCTAAGCTATCAATATAACGGAATGGCCCGCCTAAAAACGGTGGGAAACCAATACCGAATATGGCACCAATATCTCCATCACGGGCACTGGCGATGATCCCTTCCTCTAAGCAGCGCACCGCTTCGTTCAGCATTTGCACCATACAACGATTGACTAACTTGTCCGTGCTCAGCTTGCCACTGGGTGTAATGCCCAGTAAGGCATAAACGGTTGCATCCACGTCTTTGCGGCCTTTTTTGGCCGCCGCACCGTATTTATAAAAGCCTTTTTCAACTTTTTTGCCTTTGCGGCCATCGGCCATCAGCTTGTCAAAGGCCGCTGGTGCTTGGAACCTTTCCCCCAATTCTTTTTGCAGAATTGGCGAGATCTTGGCACCGACATCGATCCCGACTTCATCCAACAAGGTGATCGGGCCGACCGGGAAACCGAACTTCACCAAGGCTTTATCCAGTTTCTCAATCGGCTCGCCTTCCAACAGCACTTGCGCGGCTTCGTTCATGTACAACGCCAAAATTCGGTTGACATAAAAACCGGCGCCGTCTTTGACCACGATCGGTGTTTTACCTTGCTTGCGCGCAAATGCGACCGTGGTAGCAATAGTTTCAGGCGAGGTTTTGTCATGCGCGATCACTTCGACCAGCGGCATTTTATCTACCGGTGAGAAATAATGCAGGCCGATCACATTTTCAGGGCGCGCTGCTTTGGCGGCAATTTGGCCAATAGGCAAACTGCTGGTATTGGACGCAAACACTGTATGCTCTGCGCAATGCTGTTCGATGTCCGCGACCATTTTTTGTTTGAGTTCTAAATCCTCAAACACCGCTTCAACCACTAAATCCACATCATGGAAACCGCTGTAGTCAGTCGTGCCAGTCAGCAGCGCCATTTGTTTTTGCAATTCGGTTTTGCTGATAAAACGTTTTTTGAATTTTTTATCCAGCAAACTGAAACTGTATTTCAGCGCATTGGCGATGCCTTGTTGGCTGATGTCTTTAATCCGAACCGGGATGCCCGCTTTACCCGCTGTGACGTTGGCGATACCACCGCCCATCAAACCACCGCCAAGTACCGCAGCTTTTTTCACTTTGCGCGGTTTAACATCGCCTGCACCCGTTTCTTTTTTCATTTGGGTGGTGGCAAAGAATAATCCGCGTAAATTCGCCGACACTGGGGTCATGCATAATTCGCCAAAATGCTGCGCTTCGACCTTCAGGCCATGTTCCATGCCGCTGTAGACGCCAGCTTTGATCGCATCAATAATTTTCAGCGGGGCTGGGTAATTGCCATGCGTTTTAGCCAGCGTTTGTTTGGTCGCTTGGCTAAAGACGATACCGCGACCAATGCTGGTGTATTCCAGAAACTGGCCCATCAGGTTTAATTTCAATGGCTTACTGCGATCTGGCTTACCGGCTAACGCCATGTTAACCGCCGCGTCGAGCAAAATGCTGTTTGGCACCACGGCATCAACTAAACCGGCCTTTTTCGCTTGTGCGGCACGAAGCTGCTTGCCTGTTAACATCATATCCAGGGCTTTTTGCAACCCTACCAAGCGTGGTAAGCGCTGAGTGCCGCCGCTGCCCGGTAACAAGCCTAGCTGTACTTCTGGCAGACCCAGCACGGTTTTAGTGTCGCTGGATGCAACTCGGCCATGACACGCCATCGCCAGTTCTAAACCACCGCCTAAGCAAGGGCCATGAATGGCTGCAATCACCGGAAGATGCAACTTCTCCAGCTCATTGAACATGGTTTGGCCCATGGTCGCAATAGCGGTTGCCGCCTCCGCGGTTTGACAGCTATCCAGCATCGAGATATCGGCGCCTGCAATAAAGGAATCCGGTTTGCCAGAGATAATCACCAAGCCTTTGATGCTTTTGTTGCTGCGAACTTGTTCAAGAATATCGGCAATTTCTTCGGCAAAGGCGGCTTTGAGCACATTCATACTCTCGCCGGCGACATCCATGGTGATCACACCGACGCCATCGTCACGTACAGCTAGGGAAAAAGTTGGCTGCATTATTCAGTCTCCACAATCATGGCTGCGCCTAAACCGCCAGCCGCACATGCTGTTGTTAAACCTACACCACCACCGCGTCGTTTTAATTCATGCAAGGTTTGGGTGATCAAGCGAGTCCCTGTGGCCGCAAATGGGTGACCATAGGCTAAAGAACCGCCGTTAACGTTAAACTTGGCCATATCGATGTCACCAATGGCTTCGCTGCGGCCCAATTTTTCTTCGGCAAATTTTTTGCTACCAAACATCTTCATGTTGGCAAGGGTTTGCGCAGCGAAGGCTTCGTGCATTTCAATTAAGGTTAAATCAGACAACTTCATACCAGCACGGTCTAACGCAATCGGCGTGGCATACGATGGCCCCATCAACATGTCATCCCACACATCGATAGCGGCAAAAGCATAACTACGGACATAGCCTAAAATTTCATAGCCCAGCGCCTTCGCGCGGCTTTCGGTCATCATCAACACCGCTGAAGCGCCATCGGTTAACGGCGTGGCATTGGCAGCCGTGACTGAACCGTAGGCGCGGTCAAATACCGGTTTTAACTTGGCATAGGACTCCACTTTGGAGTCAAAACGGATATTGTTGTCGACTTCTAAGAATTTGTTGTAAGGCTCGACATGCGCCGCCATCACTTCGTCTTTTAACAAGCCGTCGGACCAAGCTTTGGCCGCTAAGCTGTGCGAACGATGTGCTAACGCATCTTGATCGGCGCGGCTAATGCCATGGGTTTTTGCCATTTGCTCCGCGGTATCGCCCATCGATAACCCCGTGGTGTACTCGGCAACCGCTGGAGGGACCGGCATTAAATCTTTTAAACCTAAACGTTTTAAAATCGCCCACTTTTGGCCGAAGTTTTTCGCTTTGTTTAAGTCAACCAATGCACGGGCTAATTTCTTAGACACGCCAATTGGTAACACAGAACTGGAATCCGCACCGCCAGCAATGGCAATTTCGCTGATGCCTGCCATCATGCTTTCAGTCACGCTCGCCACAGATTGGAAGCTGGTGGCACAAGCCCGGGTGACGCTAAAGGCGTCGGTATGCACATTCATCCCAGTGCCTAATACAATTTCCCGCGCAATATTCGGGGCTTCTGGCATCTGCACAACTTGACCATAAACAACCTGATCAATTAACTTGGGATCCAGTTCGCTACGGATCAGTAGTTCGTTGACCACTAATTTGCCAAGGTCGAGCGCCGACACCCCATGAAATTCAGTGGCTTGTTTGGCGAACGGTGTACGAAGACCGCGAACGATTGCGATACGGTCGCCTGTACGTGTGGTAAGTTGAATGGGCGTTGCCATAATGTTCCTCTTGCTGCGATTCGATACAGGTCAGACCTGTGCGTTTACCCGATTGTAGCGAGAGTCAAGCGAAATTAAAACACTTGTTTTAATTTTGGCTGAACCTCGATGATTTACACTGGTCTTAGCCTAGCCGCTTTTCATCGGATACGCCGTGCACAATGCACTGAATTTCCGTTACAAAGCGTTGAAAAATATCAATAACAAGCATTACAGAGTCGTAACGTGAACGCCTTTACACAATTAAAAACTTATCTAGATAGTCAAGTCATAGGCCAACCTGCTTTTACTGAAGGCATTTTGATTGCGTTACTGGCCAATGGCCACTTGCTGGTGGAAGGCCCGCCGGGTCTTGCCAAAACGCGAGCGGTTAATGCATTAGCACAGGGGATTGAAGCTAGTTTTCATCGCATCCAATTCACCCCTGATTTGCTCCCTGCCGACTTAACAGGGACCGATATCTACCGACCTGAAACGGGACAATTTGAATTTCAAAGCGGTCCGTTGTTCCATCATCTAATTCTGGCCGATGAAATCAACCGCGCCCCGGCCAAGGTGCAATCGGCTTTATTAGAAGCGATGGCCGAGAAGCAAATCACCGTCGGTCGTCATAGCTACAAGCTGCCTGAGTTGTTTTTAGTGATGGCGACGCAAAACCCGTTAGAGCAAGAAGGCACCTACCCATTACCCGAAGCACAGCTGGACCGTTTTTTAATGCATTTGAATGTGAACTATCCAGATGCGGCGACCGAGCTCAACATCTTGCGCTTAACGCGTGGTGAAGCGTTACAACAACAAGTCATTACAGCGCCACAACTTAGTCAGGCCGATATTTTTGCTGCTCGCAAGGCAATTTTGCAGCTGCATTTGGCGGAAAGTCTTGAACATTATATTGTGCAGCTGATTATGGCGACCCGCCATGCAGGGCACTACAGTGCTGAACTTGGCCGCTTCATTGCGTATGGCGCTAGCCCGCGTGCCACCATTGCTTTAGAACGTTGTGCACGAGCCAAAGCATGGTTATCTGGCCGCGACTTTGTGACGCCCGATGATATTCGTGCCGTATTTCATAACGTGTTACGTCATCGCTTGTTGCTCAGTTATGAAGCGGAAGCCGAAGGGGTGAAGGTCGACCAGGTGCTCGATCAGCTTTTAGCATTAGTCCCGCTGGCTTGATCAAGCAGCAATAGGCACTGGCATGACAGCAAGCAAAATCGCAACGTGGTTATCAACGCTGCACAGCAATGGCGTGCAGCTTGATTTAGCACAGTTGTTGCGTTACCAACACCAGACATGTTGGCTAAATCTTACGCCGAAACAGACCATTCAAAGCAAATTGGCCGGTTCTTATCTTGCAAAGACCAAAGGCCGAGGCATGGAGTTTGATGAGGTTCGTCATTACCAAACCGGCGATGACGTTCGAACCATTGATTGGCGCGTCACCGCTCGTACCGGCAAAGTGCACACTAAACTGTTTCGAGAAGAAAAAGAACGGCCAGTGTTTGTGTTAACAGACTTGTCCGCAACCATGCATATGGGTTCTGCGTTGTTGTTTAAATCGGTGCAAGCCGCCCACCTTGCCGCAATGATCGGCTGGCATGCCAAAGAACGTGGCGATAAATTTGGCGGCATCGTGTTTAACAACCAACAGATCCGCGAGCTCAAACCCGCCGCTCGGCACACTGGCATTGTGCGTTACCTGCATCAACTGATCGCGTTGCACACCCCACCCCATGACGCCCCTGATACGGTCACCCTCGCCGATGCCCTGGGGCAGCTGCGCCAATTATGTCGTCCTGGCAGTTTGATTTATGTCCTTAGTGATTTTGCCTCGCTGGATGACAGTTGTTGGCGCCATATTCAAGCCATGCGGGCACACAATGAAATTCGGTTATGCCAAATCACCGATCCCCTCGATGAGGCCTTACCTGCAAACGTTCGCTCCCAAGTCGCGGTCAAAGATCTACAAGGTCTGATGGTGGCTGATCTGGCAAATCCTGAGTTGCGGCAGCGTTACATGACGCAACAACAACAGCATCAGCAGCGTTTGATCAAGCAATGCCGAGCCCTTGGTTTACAACTGACAGGTATTAGTGCCGCGGAGCCCGTGGCCGAGCAATTTCGCCGGCACAATCCGCACTATACAGCTGGAGGTGTCTATGGCAACGCCTGATCCACTCGCGCGATTGGCGGATATCCAACAGCCAGCGCTAATCAGCTTTTGGTATGAACGTCCATTCTGGTGGTTACTGCTGGGTTTGGCATTGATAGCTCTGGTGGTGATAGCACGTCGCTGGTACCACCATCATCAGTCGCAAGCGCCACGTCGCGACGCCTTGGCCTTACTGGCAACGCTGCCAAGCGATGCCAACGCCAGTGCCATCACCAGCATCGTCAAGCGTTACATCAAAAGCCAGTCGCCACAAAGCCCACTGCTTACGGCAACGCCTGGCGAGCTTCAGCAGTTTTTGGCGAGCACCTCGCCCCTCACCTGGCCCGATTTAATGACACTGCATTATCAAGCTCAAGCGGATGCGGCGGCGTTGCAGCTGTATCGTCAATCGGTTAAGGCATGGTTGATGGAGTATGCGCAGCAGGCGATGTCATCATGATTGAATTTAGCTACCCTTGGATGCTGCTCGTCTTGCTGTTACCACTTTGGATGTTGCGCCGCAGCGGCGCCGGTGCAGCACTGCGCTTTGCGCCCCTTGCTCGTGTGCAACGACAACTGCAACAACAGCAACAGACCAAACCACGTGGTGTCCGCGCGTGGTGGTTTTGGCTGTTTTGGCTGGCGTTGGCGATTGCCGCTACAGGCCCTAAATATATGGGCGAGCCACAAGCCTTACCGCAACATGGCCGTGATTTAATGCTGGCCATCGATTTGTCAGGCTCCATGAACAACATGGATATGGAAATAGAACAAAAACGCGTCAACCGCATTGAAGCGGTGAAATATGTCGTCACTGATTTTATTGATCGCCGCCAAGGGGATCGACTTGGTCTTATTTTGTTCGCCGATGCGGCTTATCAACAAACCCCGCTGACCTTTGACTTAAAAACCGTGCAAATCATGCTCAACGAAGCCGAGATCGGCTTGGTTGGGCAACGCACCGCCATCGGCGAAGCCATTGGCCTTGCGGTGAAGCGATTTAACAATTTGGAAAGTTCGAACAAAGTGCTGGTGCTGCTATCCGACGGCGCCAACACGGTCAACACTGTGCCACCACTTGAAGCTTTAAAACTGGCCAAAGCGGCGGGGGTAAAAATTTACAGCATTGGTCTTGGCAGCGACCAGCCACAAGATAACGGCTTTGGTATTTTTTCAGCGCCAGCCGCCACCGAGTTGGACGAAAAGTTGCTGCAACAATTAGCCGACGAGACCGGCGGCCAATACTTTCGAGCGCGCGACTTACAGGAGCTGGCCGGTATCTACCAGCTGCTTGACCAACTTGAACCGATCGAACGCGATCAGTTAACCGTTCGTCCCCAACAAAGTTTATTGCATTACCCGCTGCTGGCCGCACTGCTGCTGTTGCTTGGACGAATTGGCCTGTTATTTTGGGAACAACGGTATGCCCATTGAACTGCATTGGTTAAGACCTGAAGCCTTGTTACTCCTGCCGCTGGTGCTGTTGTTGCCTTGGTGGTCTGGCCGCTTAAATACAACTGCGCGCGGCTGGGAGCAACTGATCGCCAAGCATTTACTATCTGCACTTGCGCTTGAACATAGCCCGCAACGTTCAACCTGGCGCCTAGGTCTGGCGTTGGTCTTGCTGCTATCGATAGTGGCCTTGGCTGGCCCCAGTTGGCAGCGTTTGCCGCAACCGGCCTACAATTTAAAACGCGGCACCGTGGTGTTGATGGATATGTCGCTGTCGATGCACGCGACCGACGTCAAACCAGATCGTTTAAGTCTGGCACGTTTTAAGGCGATTGATTTCGCCGCACGGCAAGCCGAAGGCGATATGGCCCTGATAAGCTTTGCCGGCGATGCCTTTGTCATTGCGCCGCTAACCCCTGATCATCAAAACATCAGCATGATGATCCCGATGCTCAAACCAGAAATTATGCCAGTGCAAGGCTCCGACTTGTTAAGCGCCTTACGAATGGCGGATAAATTGCTGCAGCAAGCCGGTTACCCGCGTGGCGACGTGGTGGCCTTTACCGATGGTTTTGCCTCGGATCAAGCCACGCAACTGCGCGATTTTATCAACGATTATCCACACCGTTTATCGGTGGTCGCCTTTGGCACCCTAGAGGGTGCGCCAGTGAAACTTGAGCAAGGCAATTTACTCAAAGATCGTCAAGGTTCGATTGTGTTGCCCAAGGTACCATTGCAGCAGCTGCGGCAACTGGCCGAAGAAACCGGTGGTTTATTTAACCAAGCCCGCTTTGATACGGCCGATATCGACGCCATCGCCAAATTACCGCCCCTTGAGCAAGATCAACAAAAACAACAAGACAGTCGCTTTAAAGGCGACCAATGGCAAGATGGAGGCATTTGGTTGGTTTGGCTGTTATTACCAATAGCTTTACTGTGGCTACGCAAAGCGCCGTTGTTCATTGTCGCGGTGTTGCTGCTTCAGCCGCTAATCGCACCGCCGCTACAAGCGCAAGAACAAACCCAACCGCCAGCGACGACCGCCACTGAAGGCTCCGCCCATCCATCAAGCAGCGCATCGACATCAACGCTGTTTGAGCAAGCACGGTCGTGGTTATGGGATACCCCGACAGAAACGGCAAAGCAGTTGTACGACAACGCCCGCTTTGACGAGGCGCAACAAGCCTTTACAGACCCACTGTGGCAAGGTAATGCTGCGTATCGGCAAGGGGATTTTAAAACCGCGGCGGAGCTGTTTCGTCAAGCGAACAGTGTCGAGGCTCAATTCAATTTAGGCAATGCCTTGGCCCAACAGCACGACTACCAACAAGCCTTAAAAACCTATCAACAAGTCCAGCAACAGGCGCCATCCCTTAAAGGGCTCACAGAAAACATCGATTTGATGAAACAGTTACTGGCGGCAAAAGAGCAACAAAACCAGCAAGGTGACCAAAAGCACCAAGACGGCCAACCGAATCAGCCACAGCAAGACTCACAGCAAGGCGAGCCAAAGCAAAATCAATCCCAGCAAGAGAATGCTGAACAAGGCCAGTCACCGCAACAAGGCCAAGCCAGTGAACAGCCCAGCAATGAGCAAGATGGTACGGCCAAGCAGCAAGCTTCCAAGCCGCAACAAGCACGGCAACAACAAGCGGAACTCGCGAAAGACCAGACCTCAGCGAAAGAGCAACAGGTCGAAGCGATCAACGAAGCATGGCCAAACGCCACTCCTGAACAAAGCCAACAGCTCGACGCCATCTTACGCAAGGTTCAAGATGACCCCTATCAGCTGTTGCATAACAAAATGGTCAATGAATACCAGCGCCGCAACGCTCAAGCGCCGCAAACCGGAGATAACGAAGAATGGTAAGGTGGATGTATGCGCTACTGTTCGCATGTTGTGTGCAAACGGCCTGCGCCGCCGTGTTAAAAGCCTCGATAGATAAAAATCCTGCGATGCAGGGCGAGATCATTTTGCTTCAGATTCAATATGATGCAAAAGTTGCCGGCGATTCGTTGGATTTTAGCGCACTGACCCAAGATTTTCGGGTGGATGGGCCATCGGTGCAGCAAAGCATGCAAATTTTTAATGGCCAGTCGAGCCAAACCACAGTTTGGAGCCTGTATTTAGTCCCCAAATCAACCGGAAAATTTACCATTCCTGCCTTTCGGATCGGTAATGATCAAAGCCAACCCATCGCCTTGGAAGTGATCCCTGCCACAACCAATCAAGGCAGCAGTGCCGCTAAAGTGTTTGTTGAGGCGCGGTTAGAGCCGACAAGCTTGTACGTGCAACAAGTTGGTTATTACAGCGTCAAAGTGTACCTCAAAGGCGAATTACAAAACGGCGCGTTATCCGCCCCTACGGTCGATGGCGCCCAATTAACCGCCATCGGCTCGGACGTTGAAGGCAGTGAAATTGTCAATGGTGAGCGTTTTCGCACGTTCACCCGCCGTTATACGGTCGTTCCTCAGCGCAGCGGTGAGTTAGCCATCCCAGCCACCAGCTTTAATGGCGAGATGCGCGATGAAGACGAAGGCTTTTCCGCTCG
This sequence comes from uncultured Rheinheimera sp., assembly GCA_964437935.1. Classification (GTDB taxonomy): domain Bacteria; phylum Pseudomonadota; class Gammaproteobacteria; order Enterobacterales; family Alteromonadaceae; genus Pararheinheimera. The sequence goes on along the minus strand of CAYTIQ010000031.1, from coordinate 13,320 downwards.
TTATGTGCCGGCACGAATGATGTCTGCGCAATCGGAGCCTATCACTCTCAACGTCAAGCCCATTCCTGACGGCCAACCTCAGCCATGGCTTGTTTCCAGCTTGGTTACCTTAACCGAAGAATGGTCAGGTGCCACCGATAGTCTGGTGCAAGGCGAACCTATCACCCGCACCATCACCCTCACGGCAGTGGATTTGTATGACAACCAACTACCAGATGTGCCACTCACCAACCCAAATGGTGTCAAGCAATACCCGGAAAAACCGAAAGGCCACACCGTGGAGCGTAAGCAACGAATTGTGGCGCAAAAACAACTCAGCGTTGCGGTGATTGCCGAAACGGATGGTGCGATCCAGATGCCCGAGATCCGTATCCCTTGGTGGAATAGTGTCAGCAATCAAGCCGAAGTCGCGGTGTTACCCGCGAAAACGTTGCACGTGCAATTAAATCCAACACCACAAGCCGCCGTAGAAACACCAACCGCTTCCGCTTTAGCCCCAACCACAGCACCTCAAGGTTGGTGGTTAGAGACTTGGCAAATTAGCTACAGCGCCGTCGTCTTGTTCGTCTTGCTACTTGCTAGCTGGTTTTATCTGCTGAGCGTGCGATTAAGCCAACACAAAGAGCCACAAGAAACGGTTGCAGCACCGGATGTTCGTTTTAATGAAAATCGCTTTAAGTTAGCCTGCCAGTCCAACGATGCTCAGACCTGTCAGGTGATGTTATTACGCTGGGCTCGGCAATATGTACGGTCGGATATCCAAGATTTATCTCAATTAGATGCCTTGCTGGTAGAAGGCGCGTTTAAGCAGCAATTATCCTTGTTGCGCTTTGGCCACTATCAACCTATCCAGCAACCTTGGCAAGGAGATGCCTTGTATACCGCGTGGAAGCATCATCCTGCGATCACGCTGCAACCCACGCAAGCTGGGTTACCAAGTCTTTACCCTTCACCTTGATAACTTTTTTTAGTCGGCGCTGAAAGTTTTTCGGCGCCATCTCGTTCTATGCTGGTCATAGAGAGTGGAGAAAGTTATGCAATCAGCTCAGCAAAGGTTTGAATGGCTGGTCCGAAGTTTTAGTTCCGACCTATTTCGATACGCGTATTGGCTTTGCCAACACCGAGCTATCGCCGAAGACCTTGTGCAAGAAACGATGTTGCGGGCATGGAAAAACATCGATAGCTTGCAAGAGTTTTCGGCGGCACGCGGCTGGCTTTTGACCATTCTACGCCATGAGAACGCACGTCGCTTTGAACGTAAACAATTCGACTATAGCGACCAAGATCCCGATGAAGGCAGCAGCCCATACGCCAGTCCCGAAGACGAATTGCAGCTGCAACAACTGCAGCGTTATATGTTTCGTTTGCCTTTGGAATACCGTGAACCATTGGTGTTGCAGCTGCTTTTTGGCATGAGTGGCGATGAAATTGCTACGACGTTGTCGCTGAATTTGAACACCGTCAATACCCGATTATTTCGAGCACGGGCGCAATTGCGAAATCTTCTGACACCCGAGCCAAGCTACCAAGGAGTCCAGCATGGATGAGTTACAACTGCGCCGCATGGTGTACACCAATCCATCGCAGGTGACTGACGATCTACAACAGCAGATCAATGACCTTCCGCAACTGCAGCAGTTGCAGGCAGAACTGCAATCGCAAGACGCTCAACTGCGCCAAGCCTTGCAGGTTCAGGCCCCGGTCGATTTGCAACAACGCTTGTTGCAATTAGCCCAAAACGTCCCTGCTCCACACCCATCCTCTGACAGGCGCAAGCAAACACCGCAACTCGCCATCGCTGCCGCGATAAGTATGCTTGGCCTCTGCGCAGCATTGTGGTGGTACCAAACCCCAAGCGCGCTTAAAGTGGGCGAGCAGGCACTAGCTCACATGTACCATGAATTAGACGCGTTGCAGGGAACTACTCGCGTGTCCGATACCGACCTGGATTTGTTACTAGCAGACATGCAAGCGAGCTGGCAGCAGAGCACTATTGAGGTGCGTTACGCCCGCTATTGCCACTTTGACGGCATTCGTTCCTTGCACATGGTGGTCAGTATAGACGGGCAAGCAGTCACGCTTTTTGTATTACCCGACGGCCATTCGTTACAACAAAGTCCGCGCTTTGCCGATCAACGGTTTGTCGGCGAAAGTATTCAAATTGCCGGACGTGATGTCGTGCTGGTGGCTGAACGCGCCGATTTACTACCAAAAACGCAACAAATGTTAATGAAAAGCCTTCGATTTAGCTAAAAGCTGACATTGGTAGCGCGATTTTGGCATCTGACAGAAAAGCGCTAGCCTCGGTGTTCGTTCGTTGTTAGCATGCCCAAGCGTCTGCAACACACAATGACGTTGGATCTGTATCAGATCACAGAAAACTAACAATACGTCGACCTCGAGGACATATTTTGGAAACGGGAACCATTCTCGCGTTAGCGATTTATTTTGTTGCCATGTTGGCGATTGGTTTGTACGCCTATCGTCAATCCACCAGTAACTTATCTGAATATATGCTTGGAGGCCGTAAATTAGGCCCCGGTATCACCGCCTTATCTGCTGGCGCCTCCGACATGAGCGGCTGGTTGTTGATGGGCTTACCCGGTGCGCTTTACCTATCGGGGATCTCCCAAGTCTGGATGGCGGTAGGGCTTATCCTTGGCGCGTGGGCAAACTATATATTCCTCGCGCCACGTTTTCGGATCTATACCGAAGTTGCCAATGACTCCATTACCCTCCCCGATTATTTTGAACACCGCTTTGCTGACACCACTCGTTTGTTACGACTAATTTCCGCTGTAGTGATTGTGGTGTTTTTTACTATCTACACCGCATCTGGCGTCGTCGCAGGCGGAAAGTTATTTGAAACGGTCTTTCAACTGGACTACAGCCTTGGCCTTTGGCTGACGGTCAGCGTGGTGATTGCTTATACTTTGCTGGGTGGATTTCTAGCGGTATCGATGACCGATTTTGTCCAAGGCATTATTATGTTTGTAGCCTTGTTAGTGGTGCCGTTAGTCACCCTCAATGCGGTCGGTGGCGTCGCTCCGGTGCTTGATACGGTAAAAGCAGTCAATCCTGCACATCTTGATTTATTCCACGGCACCACAGCCATTGGAATCGTCTCATTGATGGCATGGGGCTTGGGTTATTTTGGTCAACCACACATTATCGTCCGTTTTATGGCCATTCGCTCCGTCAAGGATTTCCCTGTGGCGCGTCGTGTCGGCATGACGTGGATGATCGTCTCGCTGCTTGGCGCTATTTTGACTGGTTTTATCGGTATTGCTTACATCAAGCAAACAGGTACCGAATTAAAAGATGCTGAAACCATTTTTATTCTGTTGTCACAAATTCTGTTCCATCCGTTTATCACCGGTTTTTTACTAGCGGCCTTACTCGCTGCGGTGATGAGTACCATCTCCAGTCAGCTGCTCGTGACTTCCAGTGCTTTGGTGCAAGATTTTTACAAGACCTTCTTAAATAAAACCGCTTCCGACCGCCATTTGGTGTTGATGGGACGTTTAGCTGTGCTCGCGGTGGCTTGTATCGCCATTTGGATCGCTTTAGATAGAAGCAGTACTATTTTAGGATTAGTGGCCAATGCTTGGGCAGGCTTTGGTGCTGCCTTTGGTCCGGTCATCCTGATCAGCTTGTACTGGCGACGGATGACGCATTGGGGAGCATTAGCTGGTATGGTCGGTGGTGCTGCCACTGTGTTGTTGTGGGTGTATGGCCCATGGACTGTGGCAGGTGTTCCACTTAATGACTGGCTGTATTCGATGGTGCCAGGTGTTCTGGTCAGCGCCGCTGCGGTTATCATTGTCAGCCTACTCACCCCGCCAGTGACGCAAATTGTGCAAACGCAATTTGATGAAATGGAAAAAGGTTTGTAAATAATCTTTATATTTCAATCAATTAAAGTAAATAAGGGAGCCTAAAAGCTCCCTTTTTCTTTCCTCGGTAAATTTTATTAGCCAGACTCAATACTTCTTTGCTACATTGCAAGAAAGATGATGTTTTGGAAGTTTGTCTGTGAGTATGTATTTTTACGCCGCCCGTCAGCCCATTCTTGATCGAGATAAAAATCTCTATGCTTACGAGTTGCTGTTTCGCGATGGTTTAGAAAACGCCTTCCCAAATATCGATGGTGATGAAGCGACGTCTCGTATGATCGAAGGCAGCCAATTTAACTTTGGCTTGGATGACTTTTTGGGCGACAAACGCGGATTCATCAATTTCACCCTTGATTCGCTGTTAAAGAAATTCCCCAGCATGTTGCCCGCTGAACAGATCGTTGTTGAGATCTTAGAAACCGTGCAACCCGGCAAGCGCTTGCTAGCAGAAGTTCAGGAATTAAAAGAACAAGGCTACGTGTTAGCCTTAGACGATTACATTCATCAGCCAGTCTGGCGTCATTTTTATCCCTATATCGACATCATCAAAATCGACTTTCGAAGTACCGATCAAGCAACCATTGATGCAGTCATCTTAGCCATCAAAGATTTTCCACATATTCGCCTGCTGGCCGAAAAAGTGGAAACCAACGAAGAATTCCAACATGCCCTTGCCATGGGCTTTCATTACTTTCAAGGCTACTTCTTTTCAAAACCTGAAGTGCTGCAGAGCAAATCGCTATCGCCAGCACAAATGACCTTGGCTGAGCTGTTGTATGAAACATCAAAATCTGAAATGGATTTAGCCAACATCACCAGTATTTTTCAGCGTGACATCAACCTCTCTTATAAGTTGTTGCGTTATTCCAACTCAGCTATTTTCCGCCGACGCTCAGAAATCGAGAGTATCAAACAGGCCATTGTGGTGCTTGGCCAAGTCGAACTTAAAAAATTCTTATCGGTGTTGTTCACGGCTCAAGTTGCCAGTGAAAAACCTGCTGAACTGATGCGTTTAGCAATGACACGTGCAAAGTTCGCCGAAGGTATTGCCTCTTTGCACAAACAAACCGATACCGCCAAAGCATTTTTAACCGGTATGATGAGTTTGATTGACGCCATTCTTGATGAACCCATGGAATCGGTACTGGCTAAATTACCACTGGCCAAAGAAATTAAAGATGCACTAGTTGGCGAGCCAGGTTCATTATCGGCTTACCTAGAGTTGGTCAAATGTTATGAGCAAGCACAATGGGCTATGGCAAAAAATGCTATCAGCGCCATGAAGTTAGCTCCTGAAGATGTACCGGATAAATATCATGAAGCCGTGCAATGGGCCAACGAACAGATGCGCGCACTTGGGGATAATTAACACGACAGGCTGGAGTCAGCCCCCCGACCGTCCTCCAGCCACACGAATTAGCTAAAGCTGACCAGTTCTGCGATCCGAGTGGCCATCTTTTCACCAATCCCTTTTACTTCCATCAGCTGCTCTTTGGTCTTAATCGGACCTTTGGCTTTGATGTACTCCAAAATGGCTTGGGCTTTTTTAGCACCAATACCAGGAATTGCTTCAAGTTGTTGTTGAGTCGCTTTGTTAATTGAGACTTTCGAGCTGACCTGACTTGTCGGCGGTACTACAGTCGCTGCAGAGGTTTCAGGTAAGGCCGCGTGCAAGCCACCAGCCAGCAGCAAGGAGACACAACTTAACCAGATATTTTTTAATTTCATCATACTTTCCTTGTCCTTATGAACTTGTTTACAATGCCGGCGCTCTAAGCCAGCATGCCCCGCGAACGCGGCAGCTTTTCAACCATAGTTGATGTATTTTACTTTTCATTAACCTTTTTCATATATTTTGCTAATCACCTGATTCAGCAAGAATTAATTTTTCGTCAACTAAGGTGTTATCACGTCATTTTGGAGATTGAGTTATGAAATATCTGTGGATACTAATTCCGTTATTTACCGTTGCTTGTGCGCAATATGATCGCAAGAACTATCAAATGGCGGATGTCACCAAAGTTGAACCTGTTTATAAAACCCTCGAAATTCGAAAGCCCAAAAAAGTCTGTGAAGAACGACAAGTCGTTGAACGTCAAGCCGATTCTGCTGCACCAACCGCTGTAGGTGCTGTGGTTGGTGGTCTTTTGGGGCGCGCTGTCGGTGGTCGTAGTTCCAGCGATAAAAACGTTGGCATGATTGCAGGCGCCGTCATCGGTGGTGCTATTGGCAACGAAGCGGGAAAACAAAATGGCTCGCAAGTTGTGAAACACGAAACCGTTTGTTATGAATCAGGCTATGATGTGGAATATCAATCTGTCATCGACGGTTACCATGTGACGTACATCTTAAACGGCCGCGAGTACAACACTGTGCTTGACCGCGATCCAGGCAACAAAATGCCCGTGTACGTTGAACCTTCGAACCGCCGTTAATTCGCTCAAGGACTAGGAATGCGTGTATTAGTCATAGAAGATGAGGTTTTATTAGCTGAACAAGTGAAAAACCACTTGGAGCAGCAACATTTTTCAGTCGACGTCTCACATGATGGTGTCGATGGCCATTTCAAACTGGTTGAATACCCCTACGATCTAGCGATTGTCGACTTAGGTTTACCCAAGCTGGACGGTCTGAGTGTCATTCGCAAAGCCCGTAAGTCTGAGATAAAAACACCTATTATCGTGTTAACCGCACGCGGTAGCTGGCAAGAAAAAGTTCAAGGTTTAGATGCCGGCGCTGACGACTACCTAACCAAACCCTTTCACATGGAAGAGTTGTTAGCACGCTGCAATGCGCTGATCCGCCGTGCCGCGGGTCAATCAGAGCCGACAATGAATGCTGGGCCAATCTGTTTAAATAGCCGCACCCAGCAAGTGTTCTTGGATGGTGCAGAAGTACCGCTCACCGCTTACGAGTACAAAGTGCTTGAGTATTTCATGCACAACCCAACAAAGGTCATTTCAAAAACGGAGTTAACCGAACACATTTATGATCAAGACTTTGATTTAGATAGCAATGTCATTGAGGTATTTGTGCTGCGCCTACGCAAGAAACTTGACCCAACGGGCGATTTAAAACCCATTGAGACGCTGCGTGGTCGGGGTTACCGTTTTAATTTGGCGGTCGCTTGATGCCATTGTCGTTAAAAGTTCGCCAGGCCATTATCGGCCTGGTGTTACTGGTTTTTTTACTGCCAGCGTCATTCTTTGCTATCGAACGCGCTTTTTTTTCGCAGCTTCTCACCAGTACAGAACAAAAGCTTGAAGTTCATCTCTACTCTTTTTTATCTGAGTTGTCGTCCAAAAACGCCATTCCAGACATTAATAATAGTTTGTTGCCTGCAGATTTTCTACGTGCAGACTCAGGCACTTACGCTTACATCGTAAGCAATGACCAACTTATATGGCAATCCGATAGTTCGCTCAATCAGCATTTTGTCCCACCCAATCAAGAACTTCTGCCAGGCAAGCATGAATACATTGCCTTAGAAGATGGCGACAAGACCTATCGCGCCTTATCGTTCTCGTTGCTGTTTGATATGGGTGATAAAAGCATGCCGCTGACTATCCATATCTTGCAAGACGAGGCTTTACTCGACCCGCAAGTGAAAAGTTTTCGACGAACCTTGTTGCGTTGGTTTGTCGGCATTGGCTTGGGGCTTAGCCTGATCATGCTGCTGGCGTATTATTGGATCGCCCGACCGCTGTTATCACTTGACCATGAAATACGACAAGTCGAAAGTGGCGCTCAGCAACACTTGACCAACGACTACCCGATGGAATTGCAAACCTTAAAAGAAGATTTGAATTTACTACTTGAAAGTCAAAATCGGCAAAAACAGCGCTATCGCCACCATTTAAGCGACTTAGCGCATGCCTTAAAAACACCGGTCGCGGTGCTGAAAACCTCCGCCATGGCGGAGCAACCTGAGTTGCGACAGCAAATTGATCGCATCACCGCCATGATTGAACACCAATTAAAACGCGCCAGTTCATCAGGCCAAGATGTTTGGCAAAAACAAATTGCCATTGCGCCGGTGATAGAGCAAATCCAAAACGCTTTGTTAAAAATCTATCGCCAAAAACAGATTCACTGGGACATCGAGTGCCCTGAACATGCCATGTTTCGTGGAGATGAAACCGACCTGATGGAAATGCTGGGCAACTTGATGGATAACGCTTGCAAAGCGTGCCGCCATCGCGTGCGAGTAGAGATCCAAATGCGTCCCTTATCCATTGATGTGCAAGACGATGGACCAGGCGTTCCTGCAGATAAAGCGGCAGAATTAGTCTCGCGCGGCACCCGCCTCGATACCTACGAGGATGGTCATGGCGTTGGGCTGTCGATTGTCGATGAACTTTGCAAGTCTTATCAAGGCGACTTTGTGATCGGTCAAAGTCCATTACGAGGGGCAAGTTTTAAGTTGGTGTTTAGCCAACACTATTATTAACTTCAATGTCCCAAACCGCCGCTTGGTCTCAGAACCCTGTTTTACCTTTGCCATAATCAGCTACTACACTTGATCGAAATACCACTACAACCGTTTAACAAGTAAGTTGGTTTTTTATTAAGGAATGATTATGCGCATCCTCATTACAGGCGGCACAGGACTTGTCGGTCAAGCTCTCATCAAGGTATTACAACCTCAACACGACATCGTGGTGTTGACTCGTAATGTGGGTCGCGCTAGCACAGTGTTACCCGGCATTGAACTAACAAGTAATCTGGACGACATTGATTTTAATCGCCTTGATGCGGTGATCAACCTTGCTGGTGAACCCATCGCTGAACGGCGCTGGAGTGAAGCGCAAAAGCAGCGTATTTGTGACAGCCGCTGGCTCCTCACCGAAGCGATCGCAAGTAAAATACTTGCCGCTACCACGCCGCCCCACCTATTGCTAAACGCTTCTGCTGTTGGCTTTTATGGTCGCCAAGACCATGGTCCCTTGGATGAAAATTACCCAGGATTCTACCCAGAATTTTCCCATGACGTCTGTGCCAAGTGGGAGAACCTTGCCAACCGCGCGCGTTCAGAGCATACACGCGTGGCGATTGTTCGAATTGGCATCGTGCTTAGTGCCGACGGAGGTGCCTTGGCCAAAATGCTGCCTGCATTTCGGCTCGGTTTAGGCGGTCCTATCAGTGATGGTCAGCAATACATGTCTTGGATCCACATCGATGATTTAGTCGGACTTTTTGTACATCTGTTAGAACACCCTGATAGCAATGGTGTCTATCATGGCACTGCTCCGATGGCGGTCACCAATGAACAATTTAGTAAGTTATTGGCCCAACGATTAAACCGCCCTGCATTTTTCCGAGTTCCTGCATTTATGCTGCGACTGATGTTTGGAGAAATGGCTGATCTGTTATTGTTTGGGCAACAAGTCTACCCACAACGAGTGCTTGACAGCGGATACAGCTATAAGTATCCGCAATGTCGTCAAGCATTCGAGGCATTACCGCTGTAATTACTGTTCGGCCAACGCTTGTCGTATCACTTGTGACGGCGTTGGCACCATCACTTTTTTAAGTAATACCGCACCACAGGCACACACCGCGACCATGCCACTGAATGGCCCAATCAGCCATAAATCCATATGCAATGCAAATTCAGTCCCAGATAATTGTTGTTGCAGCACAAACAACACCGCTTCTGCTAACACCGTTGCGATAACACCCGCCAAGGCGCCAAGCATGGCGAATTCAAACAACACGGATTTACGTAAAAATCGTGAAGTCGCCCCCAAGGTGCGTAACAGCGCAAGCTCACGCTGACGCTCGTCCACCGTGGACTGGATCTGCGCCGTCAGTACCAGCACCGCAGAAGCGACAATCAGCACTAAAATAAAACTCAGCGCCAGCGACACTTGGCTGATGACTTGTTGCACCTGACGAATTAATTGCTCCACCGAAATCTGACTGACGGTGGGCCATTGTTTGGCAAAATCATTCAGTACAGACTGAGTCTGAGGTGTCACTTTGACCGTAGTCATTTTGGTGGCTGGAATGTCTTGCATTAAATCTGGAGAAAGCACCATAAAGAAATTCGGTTGCAATGTATTCCAATCGACCTTGCGAATACTAGTAACAGTCGCGACTTTAGGTATACCGCCGACAGAAAAACTAATGGTATCGCCCAAGTTCAACGCCAGACGCTCCGCTTGACGTGATTCGACCGATACTTCGGCTTTACTATCTGGCCCAAACCACTGACCGCGTTCGATGATGTTGCCTTGTGGTAACTCGAACGACCAGGTGAGATTGAGCTCACGACCAAAACCAGTGCGACGTCCAGCTGCATTTGGCGCCGCTGCTTTTGTCTGCTCATCCGGTTCAATCAAACTTTCGCCATTAATTGCGGTAACACGCGCAGCAACCATCGGATAAAAACGACCAACCGCGACCTGCTGCTGCTCAAAAAACTCGGATATCGCCGCTTGTTCTGGGCCATCTATATTCACCAAAAACACATTGGGTGCATCGACAGGCAACTGTGCACGCCATTGACTGATAAGCTCAGTTCTTAGAAAAAACAACAACAAGGCTAAAAAGATCGCCAAGGTGAAGGTCACCAATTGAAATGCATTGGCCCATAATCTGCGTCGTAAACTCGCCAGCGCCAAGGCAAAACTACTCGTTTGGCCGGCATTAACCGGTTTGACGTATTTAATCACCAAAGCCGCGGCGGCAAAGATGACTCCAGCGGCCGCAGCACAAGCACCAAACAACACCAAACTTAATTGCCAATCGCCGCTGAAAAACCACATCAACAGGTACACCGCACTGGCGCTGATCACCAGATGCAGCGGATCTAACCGAAGCCGCTGAGCACCTTGACGCAGCACATCCAAGGCAGGGGTTTGCGTCATTAGCCACAGTGGACGTGCCGCAAACAAACTGGCACACAACAACGCCGTTAATAAGCCCATGATAAAAGGTGTGGCCGTGATACTTGGCTGATAATCCTCCAGCCACTGCGCCATCAGGTAACCACTGGTTTGGATCGCCAGAAAGCCAAGCGCTAAACCAACAGCCGCACTACTACAAACCACAATGGCTAAATGACTGAAGTAAAGCTGTTTACTTTGGTTTTGCGTCAGCCCTATCGCTTTTAAAATAGCAATACTTAAACGTTGGCGTTCCGCGTACCGTTTAGCGGCAACGGCGGCGGCACAACATGACAAAATTACACCTAATAGCCCGGCAAGCATAATAAAGCGTTCTGCACGGTCTAAGGTTGCGCCTAAGGTCGATTGCCGATCGATATCTTGGATCCGATCACTGCTCTGCAATGTGGGTTTTAGCGCATTGATGAAAGCGGCTTGAGATGAGCTATCCCCAGCAAACAGCGCTTTGTAATTGACTTGGCTGCCTGGCTGTATAACTTGTGTTGATGCGACATCCAGCGTCGACATCAATGCCCGCGGAAATCCACCAAACAGATTTAAGGGAGCGTCGGGTTCATTGATGATAAGCCCACTGACCACAAACTGCCGAGCCCCGATATCCAGGCGGTCGCCTTGTTTGACGCCTAGCCGGTCTTGCAGCACTTTATCGATAAATACCTGACCGGCGGAAACATGCGAAAAAGCGGTGCCATCAAAACCCTGTAATTGCAACAGGCCACGCAATGGATAGGATTGATCGACAGCTTTAACCGCCACTAATTGCATCGCATCACCGGCAAATGCCATGGTATTGAACTGCTGCTGTGCCGAGGTTTGTAGCGAATGTTGCTTGGCTAACGCCCACCAATCGTCTGGGATAGCCCGATTCGTTCGTACCACAATATCGGCCGCATTGAGCTGAGAGCTGCGTTGCGATAATGCTTGTCGCACACTCTCGGTAATGCCACTAAGGCTGACCACGGAAAACACGGTGAGCAGCATCGCAAATGCGATCACCCATAAATCCCCGCGTTGCAGCTCGTGTCGAAACAAACGCCAAGCAATTTTAATTAACATGCGCTGTCCTCGACTAACCGTCCAGCGGCAATGCGTAACTGACGCTGGCAACGCTGCGCTAGCGTTGGATTATGGGTCACTAAAATCAACGTGGTTTGATGTTGTTCGTTGAGTTCAAACAACAAATCTTCAATCCGTTTGCCAGTTGCGGCATCTAAGTTGGCGCTCGGCTCATCAGCAAACAACACTTTAGGCATAGTGATAAATGCGCGGGCTAAGGCCACTCGCTGTTGTTCGCCGCCGGAGAGTTGACCTGGAAAGAAATCAGCGCGATGACTTAACCCTACACGCTCTAACAACGCCAATGCCCGTTGCCGCGCATCCGGTAAACCCGATAATTCTGCAGGTAGCATGATGTTTTCAAGCGCCGTCAGCGCCTGCAGTAACAAAAACGATTGGAAGACAAAGCCCGTGTGCTGCGCGCGAAGCTGCGCGCGTTGGTCATCATTGAGCGCTGCAAAGGATTGACCATCAAATTGCACGTCGCCGCAAGATGGCACATCTAACCCAGCCAGCAATCCTAACAATGTTGATTTGCCAGAGCCGCTCTCGCCGACAATAGCGACGGATTGTCCGGCATTGATTGAAAACGTGAGATCCGTCAGGATATGCAACGGACCATCTGAGGTTGTCACTTGTTTTCCTAAATTGTGAACTGCAAATTGAGGCGTATGCATGCGTATCCTATCTCTTATTTATCTTTTCTTCGCGTTATGCTCGGTGAATCTAGCGGCCAAAACCATGTTGGTCCTTGGCGACAGCCTAAGCGCCGCGTATGGCTTACCGGTGACGCAGGGCTGGGTTCATCTGCTCGATGAAAAATTACCCAACTGGACACTGGTGAATGGCGCGATCAGTGGAGATACCAGCCAAGGTGCTTTAAATCGTCTACCGGCGTTACTACAGAAACAACCTGACTATCTACTGATTGAAATTGGCGCGAACGATGGTTTACGTGGTTATCCCGTCCAGCGCATCCGCACAAATATCCAACAAATCATTGATATGGCCAAAAAGGCCGGGATCAAGGTTGTGCTAATGCAAATACGTATACCACCAAACTACGGACCAAAATACACCCAACAATTTGAGAATTTGTATCCAGACATTGCTAAAGCGCAAGACGTCACGTTATGGCCGTTTTTTATGGAGAAGGTGGCTGTGGATGCCTCGTTGATGCAAGCAGATGGATTACATCCAAACGCGAAGGGCCAATTGGTGATCGTTCATCAACTGGAAAGGCTATTAGCCACGTTGGAGTAAGTGGATTACGACTTATGGAGATCAAGGCGAAGTCCTTGGTCTCTAAAACATTTGCGCAAACCAAGAAGCATAAAAACAAGATAACGAATAGAAGAAACTAATTGAACTTATGGATTCTAAATAATGGAAAATATTGAGGTGGTGGAGCTAAGCGGGATCGAACCGCTGACCTCTTGCATGCCATGCAAGCGCTC
>CAYTIQ010000030.1:0-40110 GCA_964437935.1 uncultured Rheinheimera sp. | reverse complement strand
CCCCGTTATCGGTTTTTTGTACTTGCAACAACGGGGCGGACCATACATTTTTATGTCCGCGAAGCATGGGGCTTTTGAGGATCTGACGATCCCACGCTTTAGATCCGCGATCCATCTCGGTCAACGCAGCACAAAAAATCTACAAAAAAACTTGCGTCAATGCAGAATTTATCTAAAGTGATATTAAATTGATATCACATTGAGGTGGATTATGGTGAGTGAACAAAAAGCGTCGTCCAATAGTGGTGTGGCGATGATTGGTGGCTTGTTGGTATTGCAAGTGGTCAGTGTCTTGCTGTTAGTGACTATGCCTGGCGTATTAAAGCTTGTGTTTGCGCTGGCCAGTTTGGCTGTATTGATCAGCTGGTTTGGTTTTTACATGGTAGCGCCCAATCAATCGGCTGTGCTGCAGTTATTCGGCCGCTATGTCGGTACGGACAATATCGAAGGCCTGCGTTGGGCAAACCCGTTTTATAGCAAACAAAAAGTCAGCCTGCGGGTACGTAACTTCGAAAGCCACAAGCTGAAGGTGAACGATCATGCCGGCAACCCCGTCGAAATCGCCGCCGTGGTGGTGTGGAAAGTCGTCGACAGTGCCCAAGCGGTGTTTGAAGTGGACGATTACGAAAACTTCGTCACCATTCAAAGTGAATCAGCGCTGCGTCATCTGGCATCCAGTTACGCCTATGAAGCAGAACAGCAAGAAATTAGCCTGCGTAGCAGCGGTGATGAAGTGACCGAATTATTGCGCAGTGAGATCCAAGCGAGGCTGCAACAAGCCGGTGTGGCTGTGATTGAAGCGCGGATCAGTCATTTAGCCTATGCACCAGAAGTGGCCAGTGCCATGTTGCAACGTCAGCAAGCACGGGCTGTGGTGATGGCGCGGCAACAAATTGTTGAAGGCGCGGTCGGCATGGTCGAATTAGCGCTGCAACGCTTGTCGGAAAAACAAGTGGTCGAATTAGACGAAGAGCGCAAAGCGGCGATGGTTAGTAATTTGCTGGTGGTGCTGTGTGGTGATCATCAAGTCACGCCCGTTGTTAATGCCGGTAGTTTGTATTCATAAACGCTGGGTAGGAGAGTCATGTGGCTAAAAAAGCCTTTGCCTTGCGCATCGATGAGCAGATGTTGCTGGCGCTGCAACGCTGGGCCGATGATGAATTTCGAAGCGTCAACGGCCAGATGGAGTTCTTACTGCGGGAAGCACTGCTCAAGTCTGGCCGGATGAAGTGGCAACAAGCTCCACAGATGGTGTTGGTTGATGCTGATACCTCGACCGCGGACCTCGCTCAAGACGAGTCAGAAAAGGTAGATCCTGCGGTTGACTAGCTGCGGCCCTTGAATACGAAAAGCCAATCCTTCGGATTGGCTTTTTTATTGGGCGTCTTGTGATTGAGAGATCCGGCGCCATTGCCAGATGCCGTAACAGACATTGAGCCAGTAGATGCTATAAAACAAGGCGGTTAGTTCAAGGCCGCGGCTGTAATACAGTGGCACCGCGATGCTATTGACAACCAGCCAACACCACCAGTTTTCGAGGTAACGGCGCACCAATAAAAACTGCGCCAGCACACTCAGTGTCAGCACTAAGCTGTCCCAAAAAGGCGCATAAGCATCGGTAAACAGGTGTAATAACAGCGCGTAAGCGGCAGCAACCACAATGGCCGCTAGTGCATACAGAGCAAAAGGTTTGCGGGCAATCGATTGAATAGGGCGGCTCGTTTGTTGTTCGTTACCAACATTGCACGTACTCCAGCTGCGCAAGCCCCATACGGCCGTGCCGATAAAAAATAGCTGCAAGGTGAAGTCGGCATACAGCTGGGTTTGCCAACACAACACCGCAAATAAGCCGCAACCGACAAAGGTAGCCCACCAGGTCCAGATGGAATTACGCGCCGCCAAGAAGATCGAGGCGGCAACGGTCAGATTGGCGGCGATCTCAAGCCAGCTTGGCATTAGATCTCAAGGTTATCAATCAGGCGGGTGTTGCCTAAATAGGCGGCTAGCAACACCACCAGCGGCTTGCTCTGGTCATTGGCAGGTTCGAGCGTCGCCCTATCCACGATGTGAATGTAATCCGGCTTAAAGCCCTGTTGCATCAGATGGCTGGCGACTTGTTGTTCAAGTAACCGGTAATCCGTGGCACCGTCATGTACTTGCTGCTTGAGCCATTGCAATTGCTGGTAAATCGTCGGGGCAATAGCGCGCTGCTCGGCTGTTAAATAGCCGTTGCGTGAACTTAACGCCAAACCATCCGCTGCACGCTCGGTATCAATGCCTAAGATCTCAATCGGGAACGACAAGTCTGTGGTCATCTGCCGAATGACCGCCAGTTGCTGGTAGTCTTTTTTACC
Source organism: uncultured Rheinheimera sp. (assembly GCA_964437935.1). Taxonomy (GTDB): domain Bacteria; phylum Pseudomonadota; class Gammaproteobacteria; order Enterobacterales; family Alteromonadaceae; genus Pararheinheimera. Next base: position 37,756 of record CAYTIQ010000030.1, on the reverse strand, counting down.
AAACAAGGCTAAGTCAGGTTGCACTAAGTTAAACAACTTGCTGACGATGGTCGACACTCCCCGGAAATGACCAGGACGTGACGCGCCGCAGTGGCGATCGCCAATTTTCGGAACTTCCACGGCCGTTTGCACGTCTAATCCACGCGGGTAAATCAGCTCGGGTGTCGGCGTGAACACGGCATCCGCTTTGTGTTCGGTTAACCCGGCGCAATCATCGGCTAGCGTTCGCGGGTACTTAGCTAAATCTTCAGTCGGCCCAAATTGCATTGGGTTGACGAAAATAGACACGATGACACGGTCGGCGCGCTGACGCGCTTCATCGACTAATTTGAAATGGCCTGCGTGTAAATTGCCCATGGTTGGCACAAATGCCACGGTTTGGCCGGCAAGGCGCCACGCTTTGACCGTCGCACGTAGAACTTTGATATCAGAAATTACCAACATAACCAGCAATGCTCCGTGGCTTAAAAACTGTGCTCTGGCCCTGGGAAGCGGCCTTGTTTGACGTCTTGCACATACCGAGCAATAGCTTGTTTGATATCGCCAGTTTCTTGCAAAAAGTTCTTCGAGAATTTTGGGATATAACCGCTGCTAATGCCCAGCAAATCGTGCATCACCAGCACTTGGCCATCGGTGACCGGGCCTGCGCCAATTCCTATCACTGGAATACGCAGCGCTTTGCTGATCCGATCGGCCAAATGGGTTGGGATACATTCTACGACCAGCAACTGGACTCCCGCCTCTTCCAACGCCAGTGCTTGCGCCAAAATGTGATCGGCGGCGGCGTCGTCGCGGCCTTGCACTTTAAAGCCACCAAACACATGCACCGATTGCGGCGTTAAACCAATGTGACCGCACACCGGCACACCACGTTCAGTCAGCGCTTTGATGGTCGGCAATAAAAATTCACCACCTTCCATTTTGACCATGTTGGCGCCGGCTTGCATCATCGGCACCACGGTTTGGAAGGTTTGTTCGGGTGTGGCATAACTCATAAACGGCATGTCGGCGATCACAAAGGCTTGCGGCGCACCGGCGCGCACGCAGCGCACATGGTAAGCAATTTGCTCGACCGTCACGGGCAGGGTGTCGGCATGGCCTTGCAGCACCATACCCAAGGAATCACCGACCAGAATGGTTTCAACGCCTTGCTCGGCAAACAATTTGGCAAAGCTTGCGTCGTACGCGGTTAACATGGTGATTTTTTCGCCTTGCTGTTTCATTTTTAGCAAGGTTGCGGTGGTAATTTTTGCCATTTTTGCTCATCCGACCATTGTCCAAAACGCGCGCACGATGGCATATCTGCTGCGTGATGGCAAGGATTGTATAAAAAAGCCGGCGTTGTGCCGGCCTTGGTGTGGTCGCGTGTTGCGGTGTTTACGCGTGCGCCTTGCCGACACTGGGCGCGACGGCAGCGCATCTTCGTTCACTTTAAAACTCAACACGACCTAATACAGTTAAGCCGTTTAATGGCACTTTCGCCAACAAACTCAAAAGCGGACCGTGCGTCGGCACCTCAAGCGTCGGCGCAATTTCCGCAAGCGGATATAACACAAATTCGCGCAAGTGCATGCCGTAATGCGGCACCGTTAAACGCTCATCATCCAGCTGCAACTCGCCAAACAACAGGATGTCCAGATCCAAGGTGCGTGGCCCCCAGCGCTCGGCTTTACGGGTGCGGCCCTGGGTTTGTTCAATCTGCTGTAATGCATCGAGCAATTGGTGCGGGCTCAGCGATGTGGCTAATTGCGCCACTGCATTGACATAATCCGGCTGGTCTTGCGGCCCCATCGGCTTGGAGCCATACAGCGAGCTTATGGCAATCAACTGAGTGTGAGGCAGCTGGCGAAGCGCCTGTGCGGCCGTCTGTAACTGCTGCAGCGGTTGATGCAAATTGGCGCCAAGACCAATAAAGACTTGGTGTTGCATCAAACTGCTGGGTCCGTCTTTTTCTTCGGCGCGCGGCGACGACGTTTCGGCCGTGCCTTTTCAATGCCTTCTTTGCCTAGGCCAAGCACTAACTCTTCACGGCCTTGTTCATCGGCATCGACAAATCGTTGCCACCAGAATGCCATCTCTGCAGTCGTGCCGCCTTCAGCTTTGCCGCGCAGTTGCAAGAAGTCATAAGCACCGCGGAACTTGGGTTGCTCCATCAATTTAAAAGCGCGACGGCCGGCGCGTTTGGTCAAACGGCCTTGCAGCGACCACAAGTCACGGATACTTAACGTAAAACGTTTCGGAATGCCGATTTGACGGCAGACGTCGTCCAGCACTTCAGTCATGGCGATATTCAGTGCGTCGATGTCATTGAGGCCACTTTCAATCAACAGCGTCTGCATACGCAGTTCCACCGGGTACCACAGCAGCGCGGCGTAAACATACGCAGGCGTCACCGGTTTATCCAACGCCACTCGCTCGTCGGTATCTTGCAGCGCCGTGGTGATCAGGTTCAGCACTTTGCCGTCGCTGTCTTGCTTGAGCACCTTGTGCACTTGCGGCAGCAGCTGCTTTAACACGCCAAAATCGCGCATCATGATGAAGTTATCGAAGGCTTTACCCGCCAATAACAACTTCAACGACTCATCGAATAAGCGCGCCGACGGAATGTTTTTCAACAGGACTGCTAATTCATGGATCGGCTCGGCCGTGGCCGGCGCGATATCCATATTCAGCTTGGTGGCAAAGCGGATAGCGCGTAGCATCCGCACCGGATCTTCACGGTAACGGGTTTCTGGGTCACCAATTAGTTCAATGCGCCGGGCTTTGATCGCTTCGACACCGTTGGCGAAGTCGTAAATGGCAAAATCGCTGACCGAATAATACAAGGCATTGATGGTGAAATCACGGCGCTCGGCGTCTTCGTCGATGGTGCCATAGACGTTGTCACGCAGGATTTGGCCGTGGTCTGATTGCATGCCGGCTGGTGTAGTTTCTTCCTCGTCCCCACTGGCGTGGTGGCCACGGAAGGTGGCAACTTCAATGATTTCACGGCCAAACACCACATGGGCTAAGCGAAAGCGACGGCCAATCAAGCGGCAGTTTTTAAACACCTGACGCACTTGTTCTGGGTGGGCGTTAGTCACTACGTCGAAATCTTTTGGAATTTGCCCCAATAACAAGTCGCGAATACAGCCGCCTACGAGGTAGGCTTCATAGCCGGCGTCTTTTAAGCGATACAAGACTTTAAGTGCGTTCGGGCTGATGTCTTTGCGTGAAATCGTGTGTTGGTCGCGCGGGATCACCGTCAGCGGTGGTAACACCGAATCGTCGCGTCGTGTGCCACCAACGATACCCGCAGGGACTGGACCACGCGATGCTTTGGCGCGATCGGACGTGCGTTCGGCCACAGGTTTGTCGCGGCGGCGACGTGGCCCGCGACTTGGTGCTGGTTCTGTGTTGTTGTTTGGCTGCTCGAATTCAGCAACCGCTTGTTGGATCTCTTTGGCTTTTTTGCCGGTTAATTTACGACGGCAAAAGTCTAACACTTTGGAAATTATGGCTTTTCTCCTTGGAGATGAGGCTCAATTGAGGCCAGTATGCCGGTCATGCAACGTTGGGACTAAAAATGCAGAGGACGTCGGCAAAAAAAGTGGCGGTATGATAGCGCAGCCTGTCGAAAAAATGAATGAAAACGACGGCAAAAGCGCCAGTCATTTGCAAGCGCTGCCTGGTGGCTGCTAATGGACGTAATAGGATGGACGTAATAGGACAGGCATCAGGGCGTCAACGCGGCGCCTTGCTTTAACGGGGTTGTGGGGGTTTTGGCCAGCAACGCCGGCCAATAAGGCGCAACAGTCGCGCTTAGGCAAAATCCAAGGTGACGACGTTGGCTGCTTTGGGCACGTGCTGCAGCGAAAAATGCTCGACGGCATAATGGAGCAACTCCGCTGGCGCTGCGCCATGTAAGTCGTTGGGCACGACTTGGCCCAAAAATTCCAGCGCTGCTTGCATCGCCAAGGACGCAGGAAAACGGTCAATCGCCGTGGCGTGGTTTTGTTTGCTGAGTTTAAGTTCAGCGCTTGCCATCGCTAGCGGCAAATGGCCGTACTGCGGTGCTTGCGCCCCCAGCAGGCTAAACAGATGCTGCTGGCGCGGTGTCATGTCGAGCAAGTCGGCACCACGGATCACTTGAGTGATCCCTTGGCTTAAATCATCAACCACCACCACAAGTTGATAAGAGAACAAGCCATCGCGGCGTTTCACGCTGTAATGTTCTTGCGCCAATGCTGGGCTAATTGTGCAAGCGCCTAAGATCACATCTGAAAATTCAGTGGCGACACCTTGTGCCCGCAAGCGCCAGGCCAGCGGGCCTGCAGTTAACTGTCGATGCTGACAACAGCCATCATATAAGCCGCCAAGGCTGGAAATTCGCGCACGCGAGCAATCGCAGCCATACAAAAAACCGCGGCTTTGCAGCTGGGTAAAATAATCTTGGTAGAGGTCTAGGCGCTGGCTTTGATGGACAATGTCACCATCCCAATGCAGGCCAAAGGATTCAAGTGTGCGCAAGATACTGTCGGCAGCGCCGATTTGCGTGCGTGGCGTGTCGATATCTTCAATGCGCACGAGCCACTGACCACCCGCGGCACGCGCGGCGAGGTAGCTACCGACGGCGGCTATCAAGGACCCAAAATGCAAAGGGCCGGATGGCGATGGCGCAAACCGACCCCTGACAACAGACTTGGCGGATGTCATCATTAACCGCCGAGTTGTTTTTCCTTAATTTCCGCCAATGTTTTGCAATCGATGCATTGATCGGCGGTAGGACGTGCTTCTAACCGTTTGATACCGATCTCGATACCACAGGTATCGCAATAACCGAAATCTTCATCTTCGATTTTCTGCAGCGTTTTTTCGATTTTCTTCAGCAGCTTACGCTCGCGGTCACGGGCACGCAGTTCCAAGCTGAACTCTTCTTCTTGCGCCGCGCGATCCACTGGATCAGGGAAGTTTGCCGCTTCATCCGCCATATGGCTCTTGGTGCGGTCCACTTCTTCGCGTAACTGTTGACGCCAAGCATCCAAAATTTTGCGGAAATGTTCCAGCTGTTTTGGATTCATGTATTCTTCGCCCGGTGCTTCCTGATATGGATCGACACCGGCCATGGCCAACAGACCAAGTGATTTGTTAGTTTTGCCTTCTGGCATGGTAATCTCCTGTCGCACAGTGCCTAGCAAAAAGATGGCGAATATTGATAGCAGAATCTTTTTGCAGTCGCAATGCCCTTGGCGGGCAAAGACGCGGGAGTATAACCGCGATTTTTGCAAGCGTCACGGTCAACTACACATTTTTATGGGAGTTTAGATGGAACTTTGGTGGGCATTTTTAATACTGGGCGCAGCGGTTGGTTTTTTTGCAGGTTTGTTGGGCATAGGCGGTGGCGGCATCATGGTGCCTGTGCTGACAAGTCTGTTTTTGGCGTTGGGCTTTGCTAATGAGCATATCGTGCATCAAGCGTTAGCGACGTCGATGGCATCGATTATTTTAACCGCAGCGGCAAGTGCGCGCAGTCATCACCAGCACCAAGCCGTGTTGTGGCCAGTGGCGGCTCGATTATCGATCGGGGTGGTGGTCGGCACTTTGTTAGCATCGCAAGTGGCATCTCAGCTCAATGCGTTGGCATTGGCAGTGATCTTTGCCGTCTTCATGTCGTATGTTGCTTTACAAATGTTATTGAATTTAAAGCCTGCGCCAAGTCGGCAATTGCCAAGCCCAACTGCGCTGACCGGCGCAGGGCTTGGCATTGGTGCCATTTCTGCTCTGGTCGCGATTGGTGGCGGTACCTTAACAGTCCCGCTGTTGACTTGGTGTAACGTAAAAATGCAACAGGCCATCGGCACCTCCGCAGCGGTTGGCTTGCCCATCGCAATCACCGGAACGCTCGGTTATGTCATCGCTGGTTGGCAGGTGGATGGGTTACCCAGTTACAGTATTGGTTATGTTTATCTGCCTGCGGTGGTGTTTATTTCGGCCGTCAGTGTGTTAACCGCTCCTGTTGGGGTTGGGTTAGCACATCGGCTACCGGTATCGATCTTGAAAAAAGTGTTTGCGCTGCTGCTCTTGGGGTTAGCAGCAAAAATGCTGGCAAATGTTGTCCTTAATTAATGCTGTCCATCATAAAGGTGCAGCGTACTGCAGAGACTAAACGCCAACTGTGAGGGGTAAAGCGGCGTGGACATTGTCGCAGCAGAAAAACTTCGTGGTACACTTTGGCAAAAAATGGCAGGGGATCCTGAATGTCTTTATTACAAATTTCGTTAACCACAGCGGCAGCTGACAGCCGTTTTGGTAAAAATCCAGTCGTCACGCCAACAGCCGATGGCTATCAAATTCATGCCGCGGCCGACAATCTGCGGCAAATTCAAAAAGCGGGTCGTACCTTAGAAGGGCTTGGTATTGCAGAATTGCAGCTTACAGGCGAGTGGCCGGTCTCTGCACAGTTTGCGTTTTACCAAGGTTTTTGCACCGCGAAAAAACAAACCGGCGTGCATTGGCAAGGTGATGCAGCCACTATCGCGACGTTGTCGCAATGGCAACAGGTCTATAGCTGGGCAAAGACGCAAACCAACGCGGCACCGGAAGATTTATACCCAGAGCAATTGTGCCGCGAAGCGGTGAATTTAATCAGTGCAGTAGCACCGGCTCATACCTTTAGCCATCAAGTGATTGCGGGTGATGAGTTACTCAAAGCCGGGTGGGTTGGGGTGCATGCGGTAGGGCGCGGAAGCGATCGCGCGCCAGCCATTTTAGTGCTGGATTACAACCCTTCAGGCGATGCGACTACACCGGTTGCCGCGGCGCTGGTTGGCAAAGGCATTACGTTTGACTCGGGTGGTTATTCGATTAAAGCCTCGGAAGGCATGTTGACGATGAAATGCGACATGGGCGGCGCGGCAACGGTCACTGCAGCACTGGCACTGGCTATTTCGCAAGGCTTGCAAGCCCGTACGCTACTGATTTTGTGTTGTGCCGAGAACTTGATCAACGGCCATGCCTTTAAACTAGGCGACATTTTGACCTACAAAAATGGCACCAAAGTGGAGATCGTCAACACCGACGCCGAAGGCCGTTTGGTACTGGCAGATGGTTTACAAATTGCCGCCGAAGCAGGCGCCAAATTAGTTATTGATGCCGCAACCTTAACCGGCGCGGCGCAAATGGCTGTTGGCACTGATTACAACGCGGTGTTTGGTTTAGACCGCGACTTGCAGTGTCGCGTGCTGGGCTACGCCGCCCAAGAACACGAAGCTGCTTGGCCACTGCCATTGGAACCTTGGCATCAACACCAATGCCCATCGGCCTATGCCGATACCGCGAATAGTCGTCCGGTTAAAGGCGGCGGCCCAGGTGGTGCGTCGAACGCGGCAGGTTTCTTAAGTCGCTTTGTCGCCAACGACGGCAAAGGCTGGTTGCATGTGGACTTAGCGGCAGCGTTTCACAACAGCGCAAGTGGCCTGTGGGCAGCCGGCGCCACTGGCAATGGCATTCGGTTGATCGCTCGGACCTTGTTGGAAGAAACCCGTTAAGGTAAAAACACGGGCCTGCGGGCCCGTTGTTGTCTGTGCTGCCGTAGGTTATTTCATGTTGCGATTTAGAAAGTGCAGTGCTTGTGTAAGTACCACGCTTGTGTAAGTACAACACCTGTGTAAGTACAGCGCTTAATGAAGTGAAGCGATTGAGCCTGTTGATCCGGCCACTTGAATTTGGCTCGATGCTGGTCTTTCTTTCGCTGCTTTAATCCCGTTGTTGTCTCGAAAAAGGAAGTCGTTGTTTGGTGGCTCAATTACCCATCATGGATGTATGCCAGGAGTTACTGGCGCAGTTGCAAGCTTCGCCGACGGTGATCCTCACCGCACCGCCGGGTGCCGGTAAATCGACCTATCTGCCGCTGTTTTTGCTGCAAAGCGCTACCTTTGCTGGCAAACAAATCGTTATGTTAGAGCCAAGGCGCTTGGCGGCGAAGTCCATTGCCAGTTACTTGGCCGCTCAGCTTGGCGAGGCGGTTGGCGAGACGGTGGGTTATCAAATTCGTCTAGAACAAGCGGTGAGTCCGCGCACCCGTTTACTAGTGGTCACGGAAGGCGTGCTGATCCGCAAGATTTTGTCAAATCCTGCATTATCCTCCGTTGATTTACTGATTTTCGACGAATTTCATGAACGTTCATTGCAAACGGATTTAGCACTAGCGCTGTCGTTAGAAGTACAGCAGCTCAACGAACAACTCAAGCTGCTGATTATGTCGGCGACACTCGACACCGCCGCGTTAAGTGACAAGCTGCAAGCGCCTGTGGTGTCATCTGAAGGGCGCAGTTATCCAGTGGATATTCAGTACATCACGCCCGATCAGACAGAGCTTTGGCAACAAAGTGCCGCCGCAGCGCTAAAAGCGTTGGAGCAACACAGTGGCAGCGTCTTGGTGTTTTTGCCAGGGCAACGGGAGATTAGCTTGGCTCGCGAGTACTTGCTTGAGCGACTGTCGGACCCATGTTGTGATGTGTTCGCATTGATAGGCGCCATGTCGCTGCAAGAACAACAAGCAGCGATCGCCACAAGTCCCGCTGGACGTCGTAAAGTGGTGCTTGCCACCAATATTGCCGAAACCAGTTTGACCATCGATGGTATTTCGGTGGTTGTTGATTCCGGCATCGCCCGTGCCGCTGTCTACCAACCGAGGTTAGGCTTTAGCCATTTAGAAACGATCGCGATTTCGCAAGCCGCCGCTACGCAGCGCGCCGGCCGAGCAGGGCGCTTAATGCCGGGCGTGTGTTATCGGCTGGATACACCTGAAAAATGGCAGCGCCGTGCCAAACAAACGCCACCCGACATGCTGCAAGCGGATTTATTGCCGCTGCGCCTCGATATTGCCGCTTGGGGCGCGCAAGTATCGGATTTGTTTTGGTTAGACGCCCCGCCAACAGGGCATTTGCAAGCGGCAGCACAAAGTCTGCAATTGCTCGGGGCCTTGGATGGCAAAGGCCAGCTCACATCACTTGGCAAGCAGATGGCGAGTTTGCCAGTTGAGCCGCGTCTGGCGGCTATGTTATTGCACGCCAAACACCTCGAACAGCAAGGCGAAACTGGCGCTATTGCACTCGCTGCGCTCCTTGCAGCCGTGCTGGAACAATCCTTGCGCCAAACGCAGGTGGACTTAAGCACGAATTTGCGGTTACACACCGAGCAAGCGCGGCAGCAGTATCGGCAATTGTGCCGTCTGCTTGGCAGCAAAGAGCGAGCGACGCAGGATGTACCGCATCATCTGATGGCGGAGTTATTGAGCCGCGCCTTTCCAGATCGAATTGCGCTGCGCCGTGGCCAAGGGTATCGCCTTGCCAACGGCAGCGGCGCAAGCTTACCGCCGGATGATAGCCTTGCAGGTAGCGACGTGTTGGTGGTGGTGGATGTGCGGCTGTGGCAGCAGCAACATCGGATCAGCAGCGCAGTCGCATGGACACTCGACGCACTGTGTCAGGCCTGGCAACCGCAGTTAGTCTGGCACAATCACGCCGGTTTTGACGCAGCGACGGGCCGTTTTGTTGCTGAACAACAACTGCGGCTTGGGCAGTTGGTGTTAAAACGCAAAGCCGCAACCAGCGATATAAAAAGCGCTGACCGTCGCCAAGCCTGGCTGGACTACATCACGGAGCAAGGCTTAGCCTGCTTGCCATGGCATGACGCCGCTTGCCAACTGCAGCGGCGCATACAATTGGCGGCGCGACTGCAACCAAGTGCCGGCTGGCCAGATGTCAGTGCAGAAGCTCTTTTACACAACCTCGAACAGTGGCTCGGCCCGTACGTGGGGGACATCAAAAGCCTCAGCATGCTCAGTCAACTGAACGTTGCGGAACTCTTGCGTTATCAGTTGTCCTATGAACAACAGCAGCAGCTCGATAGCCTACTGCCTAGCCAGTGGCGCTCGGTGCTAGGCACTGGCGTAGCGCTTTTGTACGATGAAGCGGGCGGGGTTAGCATGCAAATACGCTTGCAAGAAATGTTTGGCCAAGCGCAAACCCCGACGGTGGCTCACGGTGCTATTGCCGTGACGATCGAGTTGTTATCGCCAGCAAAACGGCCGTTGCAAGTGACACGTGACTTAGCCAGCTTCTGGCAAAATGCTTATCAAGAGGTCAAAAAGGAAATGCGCGGTCGTTACCCGAAGCATTATTGGCCCGATGATCCGCTGCAAGCGGAGCCAACTAACAAGACCAAAAAAGCGATGGAACATGAGCGCAAAACGAACAGCTAAAACCGCAAAACGCAGCCCAAAACTATGGCATTCGCTGGCTAGGTTTAGTATCAAAACTGGGCTGGTACTGCTATTAACGTTGACGGTCTATTTAATTTATCTCGATAGTAAAATCACCACCTTGTTTTCAGGCAGCAAGTGGCAAGTTCCGGCGCAATTGTTTGCACGTGCGCTGGAACTCAGTCCTGGCACGCATCTGTCCCGGCAACAGTTACTGGAGGAACTCGAGCGCCTACAATATCGCGAAGATCCGCGTTTAAATGGGCCAGGTCAATATTGGGCCGAAGGTCGCCGTATCAGTTTAATCCGCCGCGCCTTTGTGTTCCCCGATGGCGCCGCAAGTAGCGTGCGGCTTGATATCGATTTTGGCGGAGACTTTATCGAAAAAGTGCTGGCGCAAGGTAAAGCGGTGAGCAAAGCGCGCATTGAACCGCAGTTGTTGCAGCATTTGGTAAGCCCGGAGCAAGAAGACCGTGAACTGGTTTCGCTTAAGCAAACACCACAACCCATCATCCAAAGTTTGATGACGGTCGAAGATCGTGATTTTTATCAGCATCATGGCATTTCCCCGCTCGCGGTATTGCGTGCGTTATGGCACAACATGCTGGCGGGGCACACAGTGCAAGGCGGCTCCACACTCACACAGCAACTTGCCAAAAATATGTATACCGACGCCGAGCGTAATATGCTGCGCAAGGTTAATGAAGCGCTGATTGCCTTGGTGCTGGACTATCGGTATAGCAAAGACGAGATCCTTGAAGCCTACCTCAACGAAATCTTTATTGGTCAGTTCAAAGACAATCCGGTGCATGGATTAGGCTTGGGCAGCAAATTGTATTTTGGTAAGCCGCTCACTGAACTTCGTCCGCATGAATATGCGTTGTTGATTGGTCTTATTAAAGGTCCATCATATTACGACCCACGACGTTTTCCAGAGCGAGCCTTGAGTCGACGCGATCTGGTGCTCGATCTGATGGCCGAACAAGGCATTCTGAATCACGACCAACATAACATGGCTAAAGCTCAACCTTTGGATGTGATCCCACTTGGTGCGCACTTAAAAGGCCGCTTTCCGGCGTATTTAGACCAAGTAAAAGCAGAGTTACGGCAGCAAGTGCCTGATGCCGAGGTTTGGCAGCAAGGGATCCGCATCTTTACCTATTTAGATCCCGCAGCGCAACAAGCGTTGGAGCGCGCCACCGCTAAGCGCTTGGAGACATTAAAGCCCGAGATAGAAGTTGCGGCCGTGGCAACCGATTATCAAACCGGCCGTGTCAAAGCCATGATTGGCGGTCGACAATTCCAATATGCCGGATACAACCGAGCGATCTCCGCCCGCCGGCAAATTGGTAGCATCGTCAAACCCGTGGTGTATCTAACCGCCCTGATGCAACCGGCCCAGTATCATTTAGGATCTGTGTTGCAAGATACCGCGTTGACCTTACGCAGTGGTAACCAAAGCTGGACTCCACAAAACTATGACAAAAAACTGCGTGGTCCGGTGCCACTAATTGAGGCACTAGCGCAATCGTTAAATATTCCGACAGTTCGGCTTGGCATGCAGCTTGGGTTAAATTCGGTCAAAGACACCCTGCAAAAGTTAGGCTTAGAACGTGAGATGAAGTTACAGCCGAGTAGTTTGTTGGGCGCACTTGAGTTAAGCCCGTTTGAAGTCTCTCAGTTGTACCAAACCATTGCGAATAAGGGCCAGCACTTGCCATTAGCCACCTTAGCTGCAGTCACCAGTGCAAAAGGCAGCGTGTTGTATCAACGCAATGTTCAGCCGCAACAGCGTGTTCGAGCCGATGCCACATACCTATTGCAATACGCCATGCAACAAGCTACCCAAAGTGGCACGGCGGCGGCGCTCAGTCAGCAATTCCCTGGTATTCGCTTCGCCGGTAAAACAGGCACATCGAGCGATTATCGGGACAGTTGGTTCAGTGGTTTTGACCATGAAACCTCGTTAGTGGTATGGTTAGGGCGTGATGATAATCAACCTATTCAACTGACCGGTGGCGCTGGTGCTTTGCCAGTGTTCAGTGAGTATTTCCGTTTACAAACTGCCAACTCCTTGTTCAGAGCGGTGCCACCGACAGTCACTAAGACGCTGATTTCAAGAATTTCCGGTCAGCCGGTGAAAGAAACTTGCGTTAATGTATTGTTATTGCCAGTAATTTCAGTTGAAATGCCGTTGCAAGGTTCATGTCCATAACGAGTAGATCAAACAAGCATGTCGACCAAACCCGAACAGCCCTTACGTGTAGGTGAGTGGTGTTACCTGCCAGCACAGGACAAGCTGGTCAAATTAGACAATCAGGGAGACGTCATTGAAACCGCTGAACTGGACAATTTGTGCCAGAAGGCGATGAACTATCTGCTGGCCAACGCCGGCCGCTTGATCACACGTGATGAACTACTGAATGACGTCTGGGGCGTGCGTGATGTCTCCGATGGCCGCATCTCGCGCGTGATCCGAGTATTACGTGTAACCCTGGGCGATGACACCAAAGAACCCCGTTACATCGAAACAATCCCCAAACGCGGTTTTCGTTTTATTGCACCGATTGAAGTGTTTGAGATGAAGGTAACAGCGCCTGAGCCTGTTATGCCTGAACCCACCGCCATCGTACAGGCTGAAATTGTCAGCACTGCCGAGCAACAAAGTGACCTTGTCCAAAAGCCAACTAACAAAAAACGGGTTGTACTTGTACTGGTACTTGCCATTTTGCTGATCATTGCTGCGGTTGCAGGTTATCAACTGACACAAGACGGCGACACAACTCGCTACAGTCGATTTACGCCACTATCCAGTCTGCCGGGGTCTGAACAATTTGTAGATGCAACCGGTGATGGAAAGTATCTTGTGTATGTCTATCGCCCTGCCAATTCACCCGAAGAGCAATTGATACTGCAACAACGCAACAATGGCCGTAAAACGCAGTTGATGAAGGTCAATGGAGAGCTGCTATCTGGACCACAATTCAGCCCTGATGGACTTTCCATCGTGTACCAACGTCAGGTATTTGGCCAAAGCTGTGAGATCCGTCAGCTAACATTAGACGAAGAGCGACGGGGTGTTCTGGAAGACCAAGTCCTGACGCTTTGTAACAAAAAGAACTTCCGCTCCAGGATGAGCTGGTCCCCTGATGGCAAATACCTCGTATACCAAGACTTCCAAGAGGACTCCCAGAACATTGCGCTGATGCTCTATCCATTTTCTGGTGGCAAGGTGGAGCGATTAACACTCCCTCCCGCAACCAGCCGTGGCGATATATTAGCGGTGTTCGCATCAGACAGTGATCACTTGGCCTTTGTCCGTGATGTTGCCCAAACAACCGGTCAAATTTGGATGATGTCTTTGACTGAGCGTGAACCCAAAATGTTGTATCAACCAAAAGATCGGTATCCAGCGGGGTTAGCGTGGATTGAACAGGATACGAAGTTATTATTTCCGGGGGCACAACATCAAATTAATCAATTAGATGTAAGTAATCGACAAGTGTCGGCACGTTCTATTGCTGATGCACCTGCACGGGACCTCGTGATTCTTCCAGATGGTACCTTGATTGCTTCGGTTGGCGAAAACTGGCAAGTCCGATTAATGCGATCAACCAATCCTGTTCATGCGGGTTCGTTCGTCCATGAATCGGATGGAGAACTTATATCGGATTCTTTGTTTGAGGAGAATCCAATTGCTGGAGAGCCGGATGCGGTTGTCAGTCGTCGCTCAGGTTTACAAACGGTGTCTTTGAGGTTTAATGACGGGTCACATCAGCAACTTGCCGAGTTTGCTAGTGATTTTTTCATCAATGAGTTTGACTATGCCCCAGATGGCAAAAGGCTATTAGTTGGCCATGCAAATAATCTTTGGTTACTCGAATCCGATAAGGCCCCTGTCCAAATCAGTTTGGCTGAAGAGCGAGTTGGATTAGCAAGTTGGGGAGCCGATAGCCGATTTATCTATTATTTTATATCCAGGCAAGGCCATTGGTTATTACAAAAATTTGATGTGACATCTGGCAAAACAAGCCAAGTTTCTGACAGGTTTGATTTTTATCAAGAAGCGTCCGATGGCTCCTACAAAGTGTGGCGCGACGTAACGAATGGGAATTTCTATATCGAAAAACGAGGTGAAGAGCCTCAACTGGTTAATCTTGATGGGGTGGTGCTCGCTACGATGACAGGATTTGTTAGTCGTAAGCGCGGCTTCTATTTCCCTATGCAGGTGAACAACACCCACCCTACATTGGGCTGCTATAAAATTGAAACGGGCGAAGTGATTGATACGAAAATACCACTGTGGGGTGCAGGGCGTTTGTATTCCGTGAGTATCGATGAAGCGTATGTATATCGTGATGCGGGGCGTTTTGGAGATATTGATATTGCAGAAAATCATATTTAATCAGAAATTTGTCATAAATTTATCAGTTTTTTTTTGACCTTGTTGTTGATAATAGTGCTGTGAGCGATTTGCTTGCTATTAACTAGAAAAGTGGAATTTCAGGGAGTAACGAATGAACTACAAGAAACTTGCCGCATTTTTTTTGATTTGTACAGCATCGGTTGTCACTCCTGTTAGTGCAGATCCTACAGCTGATGAATTAGAGACTTTAGAACAACTAGACGACTCAGTGCCAGATTCAACACCACAAACCATATGTAATTTTGATCCGATTTGTACTATCGAAAAAGGTTAGGCTTTTTGTCTAAACTAAAAACAAAGGCTGCATTCGCAGCCTTTGTTTTTTATCGAACCAACTCTTTACGACGACAGTGTCATCTGCTGAAACGCTCGTTCGGCAGCAGCTAGGGTGGCGGCTAAATCAGCATCTGAGTGTGCTAGAGATAAGAAACCGGCCTCGTAGGCAGATGGAGCCAAGTACACACCTTCATTTAACATCAAATGGAAGAACTGCTTGAACGCTTCAATGTTGCACTGAGTCGCTTGAGCATAACTGGTAACCTCGGGTTGTTCGGTAAAGAAAATACCGAACATACCACCGACTTGGTTGGTGGTCAGGGCAATACCTGCAGCTTTTGCTTTGGCTTTTAAACCATCCAGCAAGGTTGTGGTTTTGCTGGTCAGTGCCTCATAGACACCCGGTTGGCTGATTTGTTTCAATGCAGCCAAACCCGCAGCCATAGCGATTGGGTTACCTGATAAAGTACCTGCTTGGTAAACCGGACCTAATGGCGCAATGTGATGCATGATCTCTTTTTTGCCGCCAAAGGCGCCAACCGGCATGCCGCCGCCGATAATTTTGCCCAAGGTGGTCAAGTCTGGTTGCACCTTGTAGTACGCTTGTGCACCGCCTAACGCAACTCGGAAACCTGTCATCACTTCATCAAAAATCAGTACTGCGCCATATTGGTCACATAAGGCGCGCAGACCTTCCAGAAAACCTGGTTGAGGTGGAATGCAATTCATATTGCCGGCAACAGGTTCAACGATAATGCACGCAATATCGCTAGCATGTTCCGCAAATAACGCTGTTAATTGCTCAAGATTATTAAACTCACAGGTCAAGGTGTATTTCGCAAAATCTGCAGGGACACCAGGAGAATTTGGTACACCTAATGTTAAGGCGCCAGAACCTGCTTTGACTAATAATGAATCTGCATGACCATGGTAGCAGCCTTCAAATTTGATGATGGTGTTGCGACCGGTATAACCGCGTGCTAAGCGAATAGCGCTCATTGTAGCTTCGGTGCCAGAGCTGACCATCCGGACCATTTCCATCGACGGCACGAGTGTTTTCACTAACTCTGCCATTTCAATTTCCGCCGGGCATGGCGCGCCAAAACTTAAGCCTTTTTCAGCGGCTGCAACCACCGCTTGGCGGATAGCCGGGTGGTTATGTCCAAGCACCATTGGCCCCCAAGAGCCAACGTAATCAATGTATTGTTTGCCATCGACGTCATAAATGCATGCACCGTCGGCGCGGTCAATAAACACTGGGGTACCACCGACGTGTTTGAACGCGCGCACCGGTGAATTCACCCCACCAGGGATTGTTTGTTGAGCACGGGCAAACAGTTGTTGAGAAAGAGTCATAGAAATCCTTATTTGTCGGCTTTACGGCTATACCAAGGCACATCACATTCGTATTTGCTGACAAGGTGGTCAACACCCAAGGTCAAGGCAAATAATGCCATTCGAACTAAAACACCGTTGTCGGCTTGACGGAAAATGGCCAGATTTGGGTTCATATTCAAATCGTTATCCAGCTCATTTGCCTCTAAGCGAGAGTCACGCGGCAGCGGATGCATAATGACTGTGTTGGATTTGCAGTGCTTGGTATAAATTTCTTGGTTTAAGCGGAATTTACCGCGGTATTTATTCGCTTCCTCTTGAGATGGGAAGCGTTCTTCTTGGATACGGGTCTGATAAACGATATCGGCATCGATATTGCCTTCCAATTTGTCAGTGATCCGAACTTTATGCCCAGCGTTTTCTATCGCTCCGACAATCTCATCAGGCATAGCCAACTCATTGGGCGCGATTAAGGTAAATTGGATATTTTTATAAAGAGTCAATAATTTAGACAGTGAATGTACGGTTCGACCAAACTTCAGATCACCAATCATGGCGATATGCATACCTTCGATCTGTTGATCCCATGCGGCTAATTCGCGCTCAATGGTGAACAAATCCAGCAAGGCCTGTGTTGGATGTTCATTGGCACCATCACCACCATTGAGCACTGGTACGCGGCTGCCTTGGGCGAATTCCGCCACAGAACCTGCTTGGGGGTGACGCATGGCGATCACATCGCTGTAACTCGAGATCATGCGCGCGGTATCAAACAGCGATTCCCCTTTGGACAATGCGGACGACTGGATCCCTGTAGTTTCTCGCACTTCGCCACCAAGCAGATTGAAAGCGCAGCCAAAACTGACACGTGTGCGGGTCGATGGCTCGAAAAACAGATTACCTAAAATAGCACCGTCTAACACATTGGTTCGTTTCTGACGCAGCGCGTAAGGCTCCATCGCTCGAGCAATATCAAACACTTGCTGAATACTATCGCGGTCAAACTGTTTAACCGACAGGATATGTTCGCCTTTAAAATTCATGGTGGGTGCCTTCACTGAGGTGATACAGAGGGCGGCAAGCCGCCGGACTGGTCGACATTATACCAAATGCAAGATGCTCTCGGCCATCAGACTGGTTTTGCAACGGCCAAAATGACAATTGCAAATAACACAAGAACAGGTAATTCATTGAATATTCTGTAGAATCGTGCGGTGCGTTTGTTTCTGTCTGCTTTAAAATCGGCTAATAATTTGAAGCAGTAGCCGTGATAAGCATACAAAAAGCCGACTAACAGAAGTTTCAAATGCAACCAATGACTTGCGGCTACCCAGGCGCTGCCATACATATACATCAGAATGAATCCGAAAACGGCGGTCAAAATGGCAAACGGCGTGACGAAATACAGCAGACGTCGTTCCATGACTTTGAAGATTTCCACAGCGGGATGCTGTTGATGTTCTGCGTGGTACACAAACAGCCGTGGCAGGTAAAAAATACCGGCAAACCAGCTAACCATAAACCCAATATGCAGAGCTTTGAAAATGAGCAAGGCTGACATAACACTCTCCGTGATCTCGATGCGGCAGTGTAACAAACAACAATAGAAGATTCTTTGCGTTACAACAGGTTATTTTGCCGCATCAGTAGTTGCCTGACTTGTTCCCAGCGCACTAAGCCAAGGGGTTGATCAGCAACTTCGTCGGAAATAATCATCACCGCACCATCGCGATGTTCACCTAAAAGCGCAAACACTTCGGCCATGGTTGCTTGATGTTGCAGCGTATGAATGGCCTGATAACGTACCACACTTTCACCACTGAGCGACAAACTGACATCATAACTAGCAAGTTCTAGTTGCTGATCAACGGCGTAGTGCCGTCTAACCACAACGGCCCCAGCGGTGCCTGCATCATCGAGTGCTTTTAAAACCGCGATGTCGGAAGGATTATCCAGCATGATGTATTCTTTTTGCACCATCGCGAGTACACCTACTTTTTGTAACACATCGTCGGCAGGCGCTAACTTATACGGTAG
This sequence comes from uncultured Rheinheimera sp., assembly GCA_964437935.1. Taxonomy (GTDB): domain Bacteria; phylum Pseudomonadota; class Gammaproteobacteria; order Enterobacterales; family Alteromonadaceae; genus Pararheinheimera. The sequence continues at coordinate 19,439 of CAYTIQ010000030.1, read as the reverse complement.
CTGCAGGAAGTCCAGCTGCTGCAAGAAAATCGATTTGGTATTAAAAAACTGCACGGCTGTTACATAGGATGCTGTGATCACCAACATGGCGGGCACCACCAGCTCAGGGTTGCCTGCAAGTTCCATTACAGTCACCAACGCCGCAAGAGGGGCATGGATAGTTGCAGCCAACATACCCGCCATACCCAGCACCGCATAGGTGCCGGCGGTTGAGCTATCGCCGATAATCAGGCTTGGCAGAAATGCTAATAATGTCCCTGCCAATACGCCAATACCAAACACAGGGCCGACAATACCTCCAGGCACACCGAGCCCAAGTGCCGCCACGGTCAGAACGATCTTGGCGATAAAGATGGCGCAGATCAGCCCTATCGCCTCTGGCTGAGACATTGCACTGTGGATCACTCCTGTTTCCGCCCCAAGCGCTTGTGGCACAAAATAGCCAATCGCTGCAGTCACGAACGCGGCTAGCAATAACCGGAAAGCTAAATGCCAACGGGAAAATGTTCTCATCGTCCGCATCAAACTTTTATTGAAAAACGTTGCAATGACGCCAAGCGCGATGCCCATCAAAATCAGATAGGGCAGATGCCAGTTGCTCAAACTAATGATGGGGATGGACGTTACATCATGTTCAGTGGGCAATAAATTGCGAGTTAGCAGAGCCCCTGTGGTAGAGGCAAGCATGATGGGAACAAACACATGGATCCGATATTCACGCAACACCACTTCCATCACAAAAAGCACGGCGGCCAGTGGTGTGTTAAACGACGCGGAGATGCCTGCTGCGATACCACAGCCAGCAAGAATTCTGATCGCATTGTAAGGTAGTTGTAAATAGGTGCCGATGGTACTGGCCCCAAACGCGCCTAAATGCACCGATGGGCCTTCCCGTCCCACTGAAAAGCCTGCGCATAGTGCTGCGATACCACCGAAAAACTGGTGGATGGTGTTGCGCCAGGGCATCATGCCATAACTAAGTTTGATCCGATGGATCACAAAGGGGATCCCCAAACGATAATGGCGCATCCCGATCAACAGACACAATACCGTGATAAAAACGGCTGACATGAACGGCAACGCCGCGCGCCATAATGAGTCTAATGAAGTGAAGTCGTCTGCGGCTTGCAGATACAGAGCCTCGATACCGTGTATGGACCAGCGAAACAAAATGATCAGCAGACCGGCAACAGCACCACCAAGCACGGCTAACAAACACAATTGCAATGAGGTGATTGGCAACGCCAAGCGTCGTCGGAGGGAGGGTAACCACCTTTGCTTCCAATTCATGTTACAGTACCGAGAATCAAAGCATAAGAAGATAACATGTTGAGAATGAACAGCAAACTTGAACAGTTACGAATTTGGCTGCAACAGCATCGAATTTCAGTGGTCCCTTTGTTATTAACCTTTGTTGCCGGCGGTGTGCTTGGCTATGGCTCGGGCAATATTCAATTGTGGCAAAAGGTAAAGCAGGTAGAGCAAGAAAACCTAGTTATCCAGCAACAGCTCACAGACAGCCAGCGACAACTTGAAGATACCAGCCGTAAACTTGATTTTGTCACCGCAGATTTAGCAGTAGAAAAAAATACCAATCAGTTGTTGCAAGACGATATTAAAAAGCAACAGCAGCAAGTGTTTGATTTAAAGAATCAGCTTGCGGTATTCCAAAAAATTGTCGCGCCTGAGCAAGACAGTGGCAGTTTGGTGATTGATAAATTTAGTCTGCGCAAAGGTAAAAAGCCTGGAAGCTTTCATTACCGGTTGGTGGTCATCGAGCAAAACAAACAGAAAAAGCAAACCAAAGCCAAATTGCAACTAACCCTGACGGCTGATAAGCAGTTGAAAAAGAGAAAACAGACGGTCACGTTAGATGTGTTAAAGCTTGCCAACACCGCAAAAAAACAAAGTAATCTAACTATTAAAAGTTTAGTTACGCTCGAAGGGGACTTTGTGTTGCCGGGCAATCACAACGCTAAAGCATTGGAAATCACCCTAACCAGCAATTCTGGTCAAGGCCAATCACCGATCAGTCTGAGTAAAAAAATCAGCTGGAACGGTGCGACCGAAATAGTTGAATAAAACACTCAGGTATTAGATAATTTGCAGCGTTTTTCCAGCTGAGGCTTTGTTATGTCAGATCTCGATCTCCCTATTCAATTCACTGATGCCGCAGCCAACAAAGTTCTGGCGTTGGTCACAGACGAAGAAAATCCTGCGCTGAAATTGCGTGTTTATGTTACTGGTGGCGGCTGTTCTGGTTTCCAGTATGGGTTCACTTTTGATGAAAAAGTGAATGATGGCGATCTCACCATCGAAAAAAATGGCGTCTGTATGGTCGTTGACTCCATGAGTTTGCAGTACTTGGTTGGTGGCACCGTTGATTACACCGAAGGTTTGCAAGGCAGTCGGTTCACTGTGCAAAATCCAAATGCCACAACGACCTGTGGTTGTGGCTCAAGTTTCTCCGTCTAATTCCCCTTGTGCTGGCAGATCTCTGGTCTGTCCAGCATAAAAACTCCCGCTTAGTTTTTCAGCAATGATGACAGCTCTGTCTGAATTGGATAAGATAGTTTCAATTCTGTAACAAAAAATAAACTTTATATTAGCTAAATCATAGGTTTAGCTTATTTCCGTAAGCAATATGCAAGTTGTTACGCGGTATGAAGGTGGTTTTTTGAATTGAATCAATACGATACAGCAGCTACTTTTTAGATGATATTTTTTAATCAATTCAATTGTACGCTCGTCGCATCCTATGGTTTAATTGACCGATTTTTATTGCTTATTGGCTTTTCAATAAGGTTTGGATTTTTATTTGGCAGGACGTGTTTTACATAAGAAAAGCGTTAAACGCTGGGAGACATTTTGGTTATGAAAGGTACAAAGAGCGTGATTTCAGACGAAAACAAACGTCTGTGCATGTGGTTAAAACGTCAACGACAAGACAAAGGCCACACCATGCGTAGTTTGTCTGAAGTATTAGGGACCCCGCACTCTTTTATTGGCAAAGTTGAAAACCAAGAACGTCGTCTTGATGTTGTTGAGTTTGTTCGATATTGCCAAGCGTTGGATGTAGATCCAGCAGAAGGATTAAAGCAAGTTATGCCATTGGCCTAACCAATGCCTTTATGTGAAAAGCCGCAAATGCGGCTTTTTTTTCGAGCAAATTTAGTGTTGTTGCCTTATTAACTGTCGGATCCACCACAACAAACCCAATGCGGGTAACACCATTAACGACGTGCAAATAAAGAATAATGACCAATTGCCGTCGAGCCAATCGACCATGGAACCGCCAAAAGAGGCCATTGACGTTCTACCAAAGTTTCCTATCGATGCTAATAAAGCGTACTGGCTGGCCGAAAATGCAACGCCGGTAAAGCTACTTAAAAAAGCAACGAAACACACAATTGAAAAGGCAGTTGTAAAATTATCGACAATGATAGTCCAGAACAATAACTGCTCATTTGGACCAACATGAGCAATCCAGGCAAACATTAGGTTCGATAACGCCATGGTGATCCCACCGACCACTAAACCGCGATAGACCCCAAAACGTAGATTGAGCAAGCTACCCAACAGGGTAAATACCATCGTCGCTCCCCAGCCAATCAGTTTCGAATATTCAGCAATTTGTGCATTGCTAAACCCAATTTCTCGATAAAATTGGATCGACATCCGGCCAAGAAATGATTCGCCAAGCTTAAATGTCAGGATAAAGCACACCAGCAACACTGAAAGTAAAACACCGTTTCGGCGAACAAATTCAGCAAATGGTTCGACGATAGTGACAGTCAACCACAGTAGAGCAGGGTGTTTTGTCGACGTTTGATAACGTTCTGCGGCTTTTTGCTGCAGCATGTCGCGATTGGTCGAGGGTTCTTTCAACAGCAAGGTCACCACAGATAAACCAAGCAGTGCTCCTGCTAACAGCTGATACATGGCATTCCAGCCATATTGATCTGCTAAAAAAAAGGCTGCAAAACCAGGAAGCGAATAGCCAGTCCACCATCCTGCAACACTCATGGCGGCCGCGGCAGGCAGTTTCTCTGTTTCATTAGCAACAATATCAATACGATATCCATCGATCGCGACATCCATGGTGGCCGCTGACGCCGCGATAAAGGTGGACCACAGAATCACCATGGTTAGAGAAAGTGTTGGCTCAGAGAAGGATAAGCCAAGGGCACCTATCACGATGCTAAGTTGCATCAGCAGTATCCAACTGCGGCGCTGGCCGAGTTTGCGTTGTAACATCGGTAGGTGCACGCGATCGACCAGCGGAGCCCACACGAAGTTAACGGCATACAAGATAGTGACAGAACCGATAAAGCTAATAGTCGCGCGTGGAAGGTCTATGTCTTTCATCCATCCAGATAACGCCGAGCTTATCAACACCCAAGGGAACCCAGACGAGCATCCCAAGACAAAGATCGCCCACAGCCGACGGTCAGCGTACGTTGCGATAGCACGACGCCATGAGAAATCTGCCGTTGTCACAACCACTCTCCAACGAAAACAAAGTCAGCACCTTAACAAAGCTGGTGCAGCTGTGAAAGTGGAAGCGGTTATTTCACGGGCGAATGCCGATAAATTCTCCACGTGTCTGCGGCGAATGACCCACTAAACACGCCATTGCCTGCTGCAGATGTTTTTTCACTTTTTTATCTGTTTTTATCTCGAGTTCTGACCAGAATTCGAGTTGATGCAGGACGTGCCAAAATACCTGCTCTTTGTAAGTCGACGGAGTTTTATTGGCCACATGCAACTGGGCCCATTCCTCAAGGGTATCCCAGACGAACAAATGCAGTTCGTAGTGCGGTAATTGGCCGCGCAAAAATCGGGACACATAAAACACCAGTTGTCTGGATTTTTGCTCTATAAACAGCTCAAGCATGGCAATCCTCCGGCCACTTCCTTTGCAGGGTTGGATGGAGCAACGGCTTTCAAATGGCGTTGCGATAACAGGTATTCGACACCTGTTATCGCAAGTATAGACGGGATTATTTCGCAGGCAGAATAATTGCTCGGGCAATAACGATAGGAGTTTTAGGAACGTTATCCCAACCTAATTTGTCATTATGCACAGTTTCCATGCCGCGAATTTTTTCGATGACATCCATGCCTTCAACGACTTGACCAAACACGGCATATCCCCAATCTTTGCCTGGGTTTAAGCTAGTGTTTTCATTCAAGTTAATAAAGAATTGGCTGGTGGCTGTGTGAGGGCCTTTTTCTTGATGCGCCATCGCTACTGAGTAGGTGGTGTTTTTGACACCATTACCAGATTCATTCGGGATCTCCGCGAAGCCTTTGATCGGTTCCAGTTGACGGTCGTAGCCTCCACCTTGCAGCACAAACTCAGGTTCAAGACGATGAAACACGCTGTTGTCGTACACTTTTTTATCAACATAGGTCAAAAAGTTATTGACGGTGAGCGCTGCTTTCATCCGATCCAATTCGATAACAATATTGCCCGCGGTCGTTTCTAAGCGGACGCGTGGAAACAAATTGTCCTTTTGAATATATTCACCTGACATACCTGCAGCCTGGACTTGCAGCATAAATAACGCCGCGATGATGCAGAAAAACTGACGCATGGTTAGTTCCTTAAAAAGTTCTGCCAACTAGAATCACGCATCACGTCATTTAACACTTGTTCTGTTAATACGCGTAACTCGCGCTCAGCCATGGCTGTGTCCAACTTAAGTGGTTGGGTAAAGCTGCCTGAGCCACTGAATGACCGATTAAACGATGCGCCGTTTTTCTCAATTAACAGAGTCACTTCAACGCTATTGCGCACTGTATGGTTTGCTAATTTGAGGTCGGCATTGGCCTGCAATTGATTGACTTGCAGAGTGACAGTTACCGAATCAGCGGATGTGACGCTAGCGCCTTGCTTTTTGAAAGCTTCGGTTAAGGTGTTTTGAATTTGTCCCATCACATCATTCGATGCCGGGTAGTTTTTTACCGTATCGCCATCGCGCATCACCAAGGTGGCAGTGCTTGGACGGTTATCTTGCACTGAGAATGTAAAACTGACATTAGCAAGCTGGTTACTCTGTGTCGCTAAAACTTGCGGAGCGACGATAAATGATTGAACCGCGTTGCTACAACCAACCAGTGATGCGGTGAGTGCTGCCACGAGCAACAGAGAGCGCATAATTATTTCCTTCTCATGGTTTCAAAGACGACAAATTTTGCATTACTCGCTACATGAATACAACCGCCGAATAGCCGGGTAAGCTTATCGGCGTAGTCCAAATGGCGATTAAAGACGATCCGCATCCGCCCGCCGACTTTTAAGATACGACGCGCATCGCTGAGCATCTGCCAAGCGATGTGGTCAGTGACTGCGTTTTGTTGATGAAACGGTGGATTACACAACACCCAATCAGCCGATAATTCAGGCTGATTTGTAAGGCAGTCATCGGCCACAAATTCACAGTGGCTTAGCAGCGCTGGAAAATTTTCGGTCACTGAATCTTTGGCAGATGCAAGCGCCATAAACGATTCATCGCAAAACACCAGCTGCGCGTCAGGGCATTGATGTAGCACGGCTAGACCTAACACCCCATTGCCGCAGCCAAGATCGATGACACGCTCGTTGGCGGCTACATCCGGTAAATGTTCCAAAAGAAAGCGTGCGCCGATATCCAGCTGGTCACGTGAAAACACATTGGCGTGATTCACTAAGTTCAGGCTAGTCGCGTGTTTGGTTAATTCGACACTCCAGCGTGTCGGAAATTGACCGCGTGGATGGGTATTGACGTCGCCTTGGCAGGTTGCGGTGATCAGGCGACATTTTTTTACTGTTAAGGATGCTTGAACTGGGCCAATTTCTTCACGAAAAATGTCGAGTAAATTCGCATGAATATCTTTGGCCTTTGCCGCCGCCACCACCTGAGTTCCGGGCGCTAAAATTTGTTTTAATTGCCGCAATTGATGCCGCAAGTATCCATGATTATTGGGTACTTTAAGTATCACATGAGTGCAAGGTGGTAAGGGGTCAACACTTCGTCGCAATGCCACTTCACTCAGGCCATTGGCTGCGAGATTATAACGAGTGGCCAATTGAGAAATATGCGAATCCGATACCACAATAGGCGCGTATGCATGTAAAGCGCATGCTAAGGCCCCAAATTGGTCATTTAGAATCAGCAGCGAGTTGGGAACCGCACCGTGTCGAATGTGCTGAATAAGCAGCTCGTCAGCGGCATCCCAGGCTTGTAAACTACGGGTTTTCTGCTCTGGTGGGTAGCGATGCAACGTCAGAATTTGTTCGTCACACTGGAATTGGGTTGGGCTGCTATGCATATCAAAGGCTCTCACTAAACAAGAGGATATTTTGACAGAGAACACCGGTAGCGACAACGTAGAAGCGCCGCTTGTCTTTATTTTGCCAAATGCGCAGTTGCGATGGTGGCGTTCTTGGTTGTCGCTTGCAGCTCGCAATTATCTGCTGAATCACCTGCAAACATTGCCTTGGCAGCAGCCATCGATTTGGATGTTTGGTCGTTTGGTCAGTATTCCACGACAGCAAGTTTGGATGGGGGATGCTCATTGTTCGTACCGTTACTCGGGGGTGTTGTTTACTCCTGAGCCTTGGACTGAGCCACTTCGTCGTTTAACTTTGAGAGTTAGTGAAGCAACAGACACGCCATTTAACTGCGTGTTGTTGAATCGTTATCAAGGTGGGCAAGATCACATGGGCTGGCACAGTGACGATGAAGTTGAGCTTGGTAACGCACCGTCCATCGGTTCCTTGAGTTTAGGCCAACCTCGTCGCTTCGACCTGCGTCATAAATCTTTACCCACGCAGCTTGAACTTGAACTTGGGGATGGTGATTTGTTGCTGATGGCGGGAACATGCCAAACGCATTGGCAACATGCGGTACCCAAACAAGCCAAGGCGGCTGGCGTTCGGTACAACTTAACCTTTCGTTATATAGCCTCGAAGGATGATGCATCTTAAAATCACAAGGTGTAGTACTAAAAATATTTACCCAGAGTTTCGGCTGACATTCGCCAGCGAAGCAACTAGAGTGACAAAGAACAAGGTTAAAGAGGAACGGTTATGTCGATACATGTTTCTATCGAGCAAAAATTGCTACAAGCGTTTGAACCCGTTCATCTGGATGTGGTGAATGAAAGCCATATGCATAGCAGTGGCTTGGGGGCGGAATCGCATTTCAAAGTCGTCATTGTGACACCATCTTTTGATGGGATGCGACTACTGGCGCGTCATCGAGCTGTCAACGCCGTGGTTGCCGAAGAGTTAGCTGAGAAAATTCATGCACTTGCTTTACACACTTACACACCATCTGAGTGGTATGAGTATTATGCAGAAAAACCACCTACATCACCGAAATGTCTTGGTTCGTTGAAAAAAGAAACACGAGCTATGGCGACACATTCTGAGAAAATAGCCACCGAATAGCGTTGTTTGACGACAAAAACTTTTTGCTGATCAGACCTGTTTAGCCGGCGAGTGTTTTACACTAACAGCGGTTTTTTCCTAAACAGGTCTAATTTTATGGTGATCCAACCAAAGATCCGCGGCTTTATTTGTACAAACGCACACCCTGTGGGCTGTGCTGAACATGTCCGCGAGCAAATCAATTACGTAAAACAACATGGCGTTATTGCAAACGGCCCGAAAAATGTATTGGTGATCGGTGCATCCACAGGTTATGGCTTGGCATCGCGCATATCTGCAGCCTTTGGTTCTGGCGCAAAAACGCTAGGCATTTTCTTTGAAAAAGAAGCATCTGAAGGCAAAACAGGCTCAGCGGGTTGGTATAACACTGCGGCTTTTGAACAAGCTGCAGCAGCTGAAGGCTTGTGGAATAAACACCTCAATGGCGATGCGTTCACTGATGAATTGAAGTCGCAGGCCATTTCGTTGATCCGCGCAGAAATGGGTAAAATCGACTTAGTGGTTTATTCATTAGCGGCGCCACGTCGTAAAGACCCGGTGACGGGAGAAGTTTACAGTTCAGTGCTTAAGCCTATTGGTCAATCCTACACGGCTCGGACTTTAAATACGTCAAAACGTGAAATTGAAGAAGTGTCAGTTGAACCAGCCAACGACGACGAAATTTTCAACACCGTCAAAGTGATGGGGGGTGAAGATTGGGAGCGTTGGTTAGATCAATTACAAGCCGCAGGTGTGTTGGCTGACAATTGTCAGACAGTTGCATACACCTATATCGGTAAAGAATTAACGTGGCCTATTTACGGCAAAGCGACCATCGGCCGTGCTAAAGAAGATCTAGATCGCGCAGCTGCGGCGATCACCAAAAAGCTGGCAGGGCAGGGGGGGCATGCTTATGTCGCTTCTTTAAAAGCTTTGGTTACGCAAGCAAGTTCAGCCATCCCCATCATGCCACTTTACATTTCATTGCTGTATCGTGTGATGAAAGAAGAGGGCACGCATGAAGGTTGCATCGAGCAGATTTACGGTTTATTCCGCGAGTGTTTATACAACGCAGACCGTCAACTCGACGATGCTGGCCGCTTGCGGATGGACGGTAAAGAACTTGCTGATCATGTTCAGGCACAAATCAAAGCTTTATGGGGCCAAGTCGAGACCTCCAATATTGATGAGCTAACCGACTACAAAGGTTACCATCAGGAGTTTTTGCGTTTGTTTGGTTTCGGATATAGCCACGTTGATTACAATGCGGATGTTTCTCCAATGGTCAGCTTGGAAAATTTGGCTTAACATAATAAGGCCGCCTCGATGGCGGCTTTTGTTTGCGCAAAAGGGTATTTTGGCAAATCAGGTTGGGAAAGCTGCTGTCAGTTGGAAGGAATAATCCGGAAAGTGCTTATTTTCCGAGCATATTTGTGAGCTTTGACTACACTTTGCAACAGTCAAGCTCCTGACTGCATAAATTTGTCATTTATCATAGCTGGCTCGCGATTTTTAGTGCTAAAATCGGCCGCTGTTACGTGTATCTGTTGAGAATTGGTTGATTTTTAGTCAGTTTTCACCAGGTGCGCTGCGAGGCGAGCAGCCGAAAATCCAGGCCCTGTTTCTTCCCATTAAGTAGTGCAAGTACGTATGAAAAAAATCAAAAAAGGATTGGACATTCCCCTATCGGGCAGTCCTAAACAAGTGATCCATGATGGCCCAGCCATCACGTCGGTCGCTATACTGGGTGAAGAGTATGTCGGTATGCGCCCAACTATGTTGGTTGAGTTGGGTGACAAAGTTAAACGTGGTCAGGCGCTTTTTGAAGACAAAAAGAACCCGGGCGTGTTTTTCACATCCCCCATCTCTGGCACAGTCAGTGCGATCAACCGCGGTGCAAAACGAGTACTGCAATCTGTAGTCATTGCAACGGACGGTTCAGACGATGCAGTGCAATTTAAAGCATTCTCTGCTAGCGAACTTGCAACACTGGATGCGGCAGTAGCCCGCAAACAGATGCAGGACTCTGGTTTATGGGCTGCTTTACGCACGCGTCCATTTAGCACATCGCCTGCCATTGATAGCCAGCCGAGTGCAATTTTTGTTACGGCTATGGATACCAATCCATTAGCGGCTGATGCTGCTGTTGTGATTGCAGCAGACGCTGAAGCATTCAAAAACGGTCTGACAGTATTAAGTCGCATCTCAGATAAAAAAGTGTATGTATGTAAAGCTGCCGGTGCCACCATTCCTTCTGTGACGTCGGTAAGTGTTGAAGAATTTGCAGGCCCGCATCCTGCAGGTTTAGCAGGCACCCACATCCACTTGATTGATCCAGTGTCACTGAAAAAGGTGGCATGGCATATCGGTTATCAAGACGTTATTGCCTTAGGTAAGTTATTTACGACGGGTCAGTATGCGTCAGACCGCGTGATCGCTCTGGCAGGCCCTGTCGTTAAAGAACCACGCTTGGTTAAAACAGTATTGGGCGCTTCGCTAGATCAGTTAGTTGCAGGTCAATTAACGGAAGGCAACAACCGTGTTATTTCTGGCTCTGTACTAAATGGTAAACAGTCTGTAGGCGTTCATGCGTACTTAGGTCGTTTCCACATTCAAGTGTCGGCCTTGGCTGAGGGTTACGAGAAAGAATTCTTGGGTTGGTTAGCTCCAGGTTCGAACAAGTTCTCTGTGACTCGCGCTTATTTGTCACATTTGAATCCGAAGCGTCTGTTCAATATGACAACCACGACCAACGGTTCTGACCGTGCGATGGTTCCTATTGGTAACTATGAGCGTGTAATGCCACTGGATATCCTGCCAACGTTGTTACTTCGTGACATTTTGGTCGGTGATACGGATGGTGCAGTGTCCTTAGGTTGTTTAGAACTGGATGAAGAAGACTTGGCGTTGTGTACCTTTGTTTGCCCTGGTAAGTATGACTACGGCGTAGCATTGCGTAACTGCCTGACGACGATCCAGAAGGAAGGCTAATAATGGGTTTGAAACATTATTTAGAAAGTATCGAGCCGAACTTTGAGAAAGGCGGTAAGTACGAAAAGTGGTATGCGCTGTATGAAGCGGCTGCCACCATTCTTTACACTCCAGGTAAAGTAACAAAATCAACGACACACGTTCGTGATGCCATTGACCTCAAACGTATCATGATCATGGTGTGGTTAATGTTGTTTCCTGCCATGTTTTTTGGCATGTTCAATATCGGCCACCAAGCTGCAGCGGTGTTGTCTGAAACAGTTAAGCTACCGGACACTTGGCAAGTTGCCTTGTTTCATGCCTTTGGTGGTGAATTGACCGCAGATTCGGGGTGGGGCGCGAAGATGTGGTATGGCGCCTGCTGGTTCCTACCTATTTATGCCGTCACCTTTATCGTCGGTGGTTTCTGGGAAGTGCTGTTTGCCAGCGTCCGTAAGCATGAAATCAACGAAGGTTTCTTCGTTTCTTCCATTCTGTTTGCCTTAATCCTGCCAGCTTCAATTCCGTTGTGGCAAGTTGCCTTAGGTATCACGTTTGGTGTCGTGGTAGCAAAAGAGGTGTTCGGCGGAACTGGTCGTAACTTCTTAAACCCTGCATTGTCAGGCCGTGCATTCTTATTCTTTGCCTATCCAGCTAATATTTCTGGTGACAAAGTATGGACTGTTGCGGATGGTTACTCTGGTGCAACTTGGCTGTCTAAAGCAGCCAACGGTGAAGTATCTGATTGGTCTATCAACCAGCAATGGTGGGATGCTTTCTACGGCTTTATCCCTGGTTCAATTGGCGAAACATCGACCCTAGCTCTGATGATTGGCGGTTTGGCTCTTATTTATTTACGCATTGCTTCATGGCGTATTGTGTTAGGTGTGTTCTTCAGCATGGTGGTGTTTTCAACCATGTTCAACATGATTGGTTCAGATACTAACCATATGTTTGCTATGCCTTGGTATTGGCATGCTGTCCTTGGTGGTTTTGCCATCGGTATGTTCTTTATGGCAACAGACCCTGTATCTGCTTCATTTACCAATACCGGTAAGTGGGCATACGGTGCGCTGATTGGTTTTATGGTCGTGATGATTCGTGTAGTGAACCCGGCTTATCCGGAAGGCATGATGCTGGCGATTCTGTTCAGCAACCTGTTCGCTCCGTTGTTCGACTATATGGTTGCTCAGGCAAACATTAAGCGGAGGCTGGTACGTAATGTCTAATAATAACGAGAGCATCGGCAAAACGTTTTTTGTCGTAATTGCATTGTGTTTAGTGTGCGCGATTTTCGTGGCTGCTGCTGCGGTAGGTTTGCGCCCAAAACAAGCGGAAAATAAAGCGCTTGATGCACAGAAAAACATCCTGATCGCAACCGGTTTGTTGCAAGATGGCGATATCAAAACGCAGTTTGAATCAAAAGTTCAAGTCCGTTTGGTTAACTTAGATACTGGTGACTTTGTTGATCAGGATCCAATGACCTACGACTATCGCAAAATGATGAAAGACCCTGCAGGCAGCATCACGCTGACTGAAGCAGATGACATCGCTAAAATCCGTACCCGTGCAAACGTAGCGCCAGTGTATTTGGCTTACGTGAATGGTGTTGAATCAAAAGATATTTCATACATCGTGTTGCCGGTCCATGGCTACGGTCTATGGTCAACCATGCACGGTTTCTTAGCATTAGATAAAGATGGTACCACTATCAAAGGTTTGAACTACTACGAGCATGGTGAAACTCCAGGCTTAGGTGGTGAGATCCAAAATCCGAAGTGGGTCGCTCAGTTCGTTGGTAAGAAATTCTTAACGGACGACGGCCAAGCTGCTATCAAGATCATGAAGCCTGGTAATGCCCATAAAGACTCTCCATACGAAGTGGATGGATTGTCTGGAGCTACATTAACCAGTAATGGTGTTGCGCATACGTTCCAATTTTGGGGTGGTGCCAAAGGTTTCGCGCCGTTCTTGAGCAAAGTTCGTCAAGGAGCATTGAACAATGGCTAGTGCAAAAGAAATGAAGGCTCTTGTTTTTGGGCCCGTGTTTGCAAATAACCCGATTGCATTACAAGTACTTGGTATTTGTTCTTCGCTAGCGGTGACTACCAAGTTAGATAAAGCAATTGTCATGGGGGTTGCATTAACTTTAGTTACTGCATTCTCTAGCATGTTTATCTCTATGATCCGGAATCACATTCCAAGTAGTGTTCGGATTATCGTGCAGATGACGATTATTGCGTCGTTGGTAATCGTAGTTGACCAGATCCTTAAAGCATACGCCTATAACGTGGCAAAAGAACTGTCGGTTTTCGTCGGTTTGATTATCACGAACTGTATCGTCATGGGTCGTGCTGAAGCATATGCCATGAAGAGCCCGCCATTGATGTCGTTCTTGGACGGTATCGGTAATGGTTTAGGCTATACCGTATTGTTGGTTATCGTTGCAGTAATCCGTGAGCTGTTTGGTTCAGGTACTCTGTTGGGTGTGGAAATTTTGCCACTGGTTAGTGCTGGCGGCTGGTACCAACCAATGGGTCTGTTATTGATGCCACCAAGTGCATTCTTCATTATTGGCGGTTTGATCTGGGCTCTGCGTACATGGCGTCCAGAGCAACAAGAGAAGCACTAAGGAGTCGCTTGTGGAACATTATCTGAGTTTATTCGTCCGAGCAGTGTTTATTGAAAACATGGCTCTGTCGTTCTTCCTGGGGATGTGTACCTTTATCGCGATCTCCAAACAAGTTAAAACTGCGTTTAGTTTGGGTGTTGCGGTGACAGTGGTTCTGGCGTTGTCAGTACCGTTAAACCAAATCGTCTTTAAACAATTCTTAGCTCCCGGAGCTTTAGCGTGGGCAGGTTTTCCTGACACAGACTTAAGTTTCCTAGGCTTTATCGCCTATATCGGTGTAATTGCCGGTTTAGTGCAAGTTCTGGAAATGTTTTTGGATAAATATGTACCATCGTTGTACAACGCGTTAGGTATTTTCCTGCCGCTTATCACAGTTAACTGTGCAATCTTCGGTGCTGTGGCCTTTATGGTTGAGCGTGATTACACATTAACAGAAAGTGCTGTATTCGGTGTGGGTAGCGGTATTGGCTGGACTTTAGCTATTACAGTGATGGCTGCAGTCAGTGAAAAGCTAAAATACGCTGACATTCCAGTAGCACTGCGTGGTTTAGGTTCGCGTTTCTTCATGGTTGGTTTGATGAGCTTGGGCTTTTTGTCCTTCTCAGGTGTTCAACTGTAAGCAACGGATGTAAAAGGAAAGAGCAATGCAAGAGATTTATCTTGGCGTTGGTATGTTTACCCTGCTAGTTGTTGCGCTGGTCATTATGATCCTCGCCGCAAAAGCCAAATTGGTATCGCAAGGTGAAGTGACCATCAGTATCAATGGCGACCCAGCCAAGGCTGTAAAGACCAATGCGGGTGGCAAATTACTCGGTGTTTTGGCTGATAAAGGCATTTTCTTGTCGTCAGCGTGCGGTGGTGGTGGTTCATGCGGTCAATGTCGTGTGCACGTTCATGCCGGTGGTGGTGATGTGTTGCCTGTCGAAATGGGCCATTTAACCAAAGGTGAACGCCGCGAAGGTTGTCGTTTGGCTTGTCAGGTTTCTGTCAAGACTGACATGGACATCGAAGTTGAACCAGAAATTTTCGGTATCAAAAAATGGGCGTGTACTGTTATTTCAAACGATAACAAAGCAACGTTCATTAAAGAACTGAAGTTGCAGATCCCAGATGGTGAGTCTGTACCATTCCGTGCTGGTGGTTATATTCAAATTGAAGCGCCTGCACATCATGTGAAGTACGCAGATTTTGATATTCCTGCGGAATACCGTGGTGACTGGGAACGTTTCAAGTTCTTCACTCTGGAATCTAAAGTCGATGAGCCGACGATTCGTGCATATTCGATGGCGAACTACCCAGAAGAAGAAGGCATAATCATGCTGAACGTGCGTATCGCCACACCGCCACCAAATAACCTGACACTGCCATGTGGTAAAATGTCATCGTACATTTGGAGCTTAAAAGCTGGTGATAAAGTGACTATTTCAGGTCCATTTGGTGAGTTCTTCGCCAAAGACACTGACAATGAAATGGTCTTTATCGGCGGTGGTGCAGGTATGGCTCCAATGCGTTCACATATCTTTGACCAACTGCGTCGTCTGAAAACGAAACGTAAGATGACATTCTGGTACGGTGCTCGTTCAAAACGTGAAATGTTCTATGTTGAAGATTTCGATATGCTGCAAGCAGAAAACGAAAACTTTAAATGGCATGTTGCGTTGTCTGACCCGCAACCAGAAGACAATTGGACTGGCTACACAGGCTTTATCCATAACGTCATTTTCGAGAACTATTTGAAGAACCACAAAGCGCCTGAAGATTGTGAGTTCTACATGTGTGGTCCTCCGATGATGAACAAAGCGGTTATCGCTATGTTGAAAGACCTCGGTGTAGAAGACGATAACATTTTGTTAGACGACTTCGGCGGTTAAGCCAAGCACTTTTGAAAAAGCCAGCGAAATGCTGGCTTTTTTACTTTCTAGGACATGCCGTGCTTGGTCATTGAGCGGATGCAGGATAAAATGATGTTATGCATAAAGTGTCGAAAGACTTGAACAGTGGTCGAGGTTTGCGATGGAAGTTTTTATTCTCACGTTTGTCATTTTTTTAGTTGTGATAGCCGCAATGGCCATTGGCTATATGGTGCAGCGCAAAACTATAGCCGGTAGCTGTGGTGGTTTAGATGCGCTAGGTATCGAAAAAGCATGTGATTGCGAAAATCCGTGTGAAAAACGCCAAGAACGGATGCGTAAAGAAAAAGCATGGCAAGAAAATAAAATCGTATAAAAATCGGGGCGTTAGCCCCTTTTTTAACTCTGATAAAGGTCCCCTATGTCATTTCCTATCCCTATCCATTTAGATTCCATCGCCCAAAGCATCACGGGTGGATACGATGCACTTATTTGTATTGTGTCGGATATTCAGCATTTACCAGATCCAACGTTATTGTCGGAAGTGCTTCGACTACAGACCATTGATCATCGCATTGGCAAAGAAACCGTTTTATTGCATCTACCAGCCGTTGCTGGGGGACGCTTGATCCTCGCGCCAACAGGTCCGCTTCATCGTGATTATGATGATGTACGGTCTTTCAGTGATGCAGCAAAACAGGCTGCTGCACTAGCAAAAGCGGCAGGAGCCACTCAGCCTGCCATGTGGGTACAATCAGTGCCAGGTGAGCAGTTTAGTCGCGCAACCCAGGTGGCTTATTTGGGGATTTGCCAGGCATTGTGGCAGCCGCTTGAAGGCCGAGAAGCCTTAGGAGAAACGCAAGTCGAACCGATCCATAAAATTGGCCTTATTGGACAATCAGCAGACATCACAGCAACACTGTCAGCGCTAGAGTCAGGTCGCCGTGTAGCTCGTGATTTGTGTGGTTCAGAACCTGAACGGATGACTCCAGCTCGCTTTGCCGAGTATTGTCAACAAGCGTTTGAGGGCTCTGCGGTTACTGTAAGTGTGCAGCAAGATATCGCCACTTTGAATGCGCAATATCCACTTCTGATGGCCGTTGCTCGCAGCTCGCTAATGGTTCCGCGTCATCACCCTGCGGTAATTCGGTTGGAATATAACCCCACCGGTCCGGTTGAACAGACCTTATTGTTTGCAGGAAAAGGCTTGGTGTATGACACCGGCGGCGCTGACTTAAAAATTAATGGCGCCATGGCGGGTATGAGCCGTGACAAAGGTGGGGCCGCCGCGGTTGCCGGTTTTATGAAAACCATAGCGGAACTGGCGCCAGCAAACGTGCGTGTCGTCGCCGAGATCGGTGCTGTACGAAATAGCATTGGCTCTGACGCCTTTGTTGCAGATGAAATTATTCGTTCTCATGCGGGAGTCCGGGTGCGAATTGGTAATACCGATGCTGAAGGGCGTTTGGTGTTAGCAGATCTGTTATCGCACTTGCGTGTCGATGCGCAATCGGCAGTCAATCCAGTGTTGTTTACTGTGGCTACTTTGACAGGGCACGCCGCACGGGCGGTGGGTCCTTATACGGCGCTGGTCGAAAACGGCGCGGCGGCGCGAAAAAAACTCTCTGCGTCGATAGCTGCAGCGGGCGAGCTATGGGG
Source organism: uncultured Rheinheimera sp. (assembly GCA_964437935.1). GTDB lineage: Bacteria > Pseudomonadota > Gammaproteobacteria > Enterobacterales > Alteromonadaceae > Pararheinheimera. The sequence goes on along the minus strand of CAYTIQ010000030.1, from coordinate 1,909 downwards.
TGACCCCTCTGAGTTATCGTCTAGTCGTCGCGAAGATTTCCAGTTTATCCGGCCGCGCACCTGTGCCGATGATGTGTTGAGTTGTAACAATGCGCCATCCTCTGTGACCGCTCGGGGCCATCAGTTCCCAATGGCGTTTTTAGTTGTTGCAGCAGGTCTAGATCAAGCGTCGGCGCTAAACAACGCGGTACCTTATGTGCATATCGATATCGCCGGTAGCGGGGTTGATGGTGGAGACTGGCAGCATGGAAAACCGTCAGCAGCACCTGTAACCAGCCTTGCAGCGGCGTTTTTGTCGCTATAATAGGGATTACACAGGCAGGGTGCTCGCTCTGCCTGTGTAAAACAGTTGTCGATAGCTTTCACGCTCGATTATGCTGTACTTCACATTAAGTTTTTTCAAATTGGCTACTTATTCATGCGGTTACGCGAAACACTTGTCATCTACATGTTTCCCTTGCTGGTTTTGCCAACCTTATTGTTTGGATATTTAGCCTATCGCTATAGTGAAACGTCATTTTCGCATCAAGCTTATAATCGGGTTTCCAAACATCTCACCAGCCAGCAGCAACGCATAGAAAACTTTATTGTTGCCAATCAGCAAATGTTGGTTCAACTCAGTCGTAGCCCGTTAACACTTCGTTATTTACAAGATCCTGTGCAAGGGCAATCTGAACTCGAAGGCGAGTTCCAGCGATTCATTCAACAGTACCCCGATATTTCTCAAATCAAATTGTTAAAGCTCAGCGGTGAATTAGCATTTGCAGTGCCTGAGCGAGCAGGCAATGACGCAGGGCAATTGCGGTTTCGAGCCGATTATTTCACATCCTTGCAGGGCATGATTGACGACTCGGGTATTTTTATCGGCCGTGAAACTGAGCAAAGCGCCTTGAAGTTAGTGTTAGCGCAAAAGGTTTACCTGCCCGCGCAATCTGTGTCGGAAATTAACCGGCTGTGGGGTTATCTGGTCATAAACTTGGACATATCGTTGCTTGATGAAGTGGTACAGAACCGTTTATTACCGTCTAACGTCAATCTGTTATTAAGCCCAGGTGGTGTTATTTCTTATTCTGACAAATCGTCGCTGATTGGCAGTGCTTTAGCGCCGACCAATTTGGCTCAAGTGCAACAGGCTGTAGGCGCGGATGGCTTAAAATCGATTGTGTTGTTAGGCCGGCCGCTGCTGGTGCTTGGCGCCGCTTTACCTGGCGATTTTATGTTGATTAGTGCGGTTGCAGAGGACGAACTGTATGCCGATCACAAATATATGCCAGTGTTGTTATTTGCTGGCAGTTTGGTGTTTGCGTTAGGTTTACCTTTGCTATGTTATTGGCTTTTGGTCAGATATATCTTTGAGCCTATTAAGATTTTAACGGAAGCCAAAACATCGGTCGGCCGTGGTGATTTAAGCACCTTGTTGACGGTCAAAAAACAAGATGAACTTGGCGATATGTTTGCCGCATTTAACGTGATGGTCCGCCAACTGCGCGTGTATCGCGAGCGCGAGCGAGCGTACAAGCAACAACTGGAAGAAAAGGTACAAAAACGTACCCAAGATTTAGCCCGTGCCAACAGTAATTTAGCCAATGCCAACCAGCAATTAACCACAGCACGGGAGGCTGCTGAACAAGCAAACCGTCTGAAATCAGTATTTTTGGCGAATATGAGCCATGAAATTCGCACGCCTTTAACTGCCATCATAGGCTTTAGTGAGCAAGCCATTGCTGAGCAAGACAAACAAGCGGTGGATGAATACCTCAAGCGTGTGTTGCGCAGTGGTGATCACCTATTAAGTCTTATCAACGACATACTCGATTTGTCCAAGATTGAAGCAGAGAAACTAGAACTGGCAAGTGTAGATTCAAATGGTCAAAGCAACAGTTTTACTAAAATACTGATTTGCATGAGT
>CAYTIQ010000029.1:24435-40187 GCA_964437935.1 uncultured Rheinheimera sp. | reverse complement strand
TGGCGGAAAACATGGGTTGAAGACGGTGTATCACAATTAGGATCAGTTATTTAGGGTCGGTACAGGATGCGGTGAATGCTGCAAAAACCAAGAAAATTTCTCGGCTCTACATTTGTTTACCCATGCATGCCGATAAACGTATCGCACAAATTGTCGAACAACTCGGCGATACCACGTTGGATGTGTATTTAGTGCCAGATCTGTTGTTATTAAGCATGATGCAAGGGCGCCTTAGTTCGGTCGGCGATATTGATACCATCAGCGTATTTGAATCCCCCCAGCTAGGTATGCAAAACTATATAAAGCGGACTTTTGACATTGTCTTCAGCATAAGCGCCATTCTTTTGTTATCCCCCTTATTTCTATTAATTGCTATTGGGGTGAAGTTATCTTCCAAAGGACCGGTGTTTTTTGTTCAAGACAGATATGGGTTAGATGGCAAACCTATCGGTGTGTATAAATTTCGAAGTATGCGCGTGATGGAGAATCAATCAGTGGTGATTCAAGCGACCAAGAATGACCCACGCGTGACTTGGTTTGGACGTTTTTTGCGACGTAGTTCATTGGATGAATTACCGCAGTTTTTCAATGTGTTAAAAGGTGAAATGTCCGTCGTGGGGCCGCGGCCACACGCCGTGTCACACAACGAGTTTTACCGCAACCAGGTGTCGTATTACATGTTAAGGCACAAGGTCAAGCCAGGGATCACCGGTTGGGCGCAGATCAATGGTTGGCGCGGCGAAACCGACACGCTGGAAAAAATGACGAAACGTGTCGAATACGATTTGTATTACATACGGAATTGGTCCCTGATGTGGGATATTAAAATTATTTTAAAAACAATAGTGAATGGATTTGGTGGGAAAAATGCTTATTAAAGCTCTAACTGTGTCGAAACGTTGGCCGGTAAAATCGTTGGTACTGCTGGTCGGTGCCGCATGTTGCTCGGTGACAGCGCAAGAGACAGAAGACGCAGTGATTAAAACAGAATCGGGGATTGATCTGTTACCTGCACTCAACGTTGGTTTGACGCATGATAACAATGTGCTGCGCGACACTGAAAATAGTTTGTATAGTTTTATCCGAATTTTCGCGCCAAGTCTTAAGGCCAATTTGGTCGATGGCGCCAATACCTATACCATGCAGTTCGCCTTAAAAGACGGTTATTACTACAACAGCGACGCCGATGATTATACCGATGGCTACCTGTCGTTTGAGTCAACGTTATCACCAGCCGCAGCGCATCAATTTAAACTCAAAGCCGTGGCTAATCAGATGCATGAAGACCGCGGTACGGGCGTTTACGAAGGTAGCGGCAATCAACAAAACAGCGTGACCAAATATGCGTCGCAAACCTTTGATGGCGAGTATCAATTTGGTGCCTCGTCCTCCAAAGGGAAGTTGTTTATCAACACTCGTTTGTTTAACCGTGACTACTTTAACTTTCGCGATGTCACTCAGTATCGTGACTACGATATGGAACTGTGGGGCACAGGGTTTAAATACCAGTCCGAAGGTGGCTTTGATTTAGTCACTGAAATGAGTACGGCCGATGTGCAGTTTAAAAAATTGGACCCTAAAGGCAACCGGGATAACCGCGATAACAATTATCGGCTGGGGACAGAATGGGATTTTACCTCGATCACCACAGGTATTTTGAAACTCGGTTATCAAAGTAAGAATTTCGTCAATGAACAACGTGAGCATTTTCATGGTTTTGCGTGGGAAACCATTTTGCAGTGGCAACCCTTGAGTTATTCCGGCCTCGACATCGCCGCCGGGCGTCGGGCGAAAGATTTAGACGCCTATGTACCAACGATTAACCTGCCTGGCGACAACGACTACATCATTGAAACCTCTTACAGTGCAGGCTGGAATCATCAATGGTCCGAGACCTATACCACGAAGCTTGCGTATGAATTCCAAACCAACTGGTATAACCGCGATGGTCGTAAAGATATTGCTGATGTGATCACGCTGGAGTTTGTGATGAAACCGCGCCGCTGGTTGACGATGAAAGCTTTTGCCAACATCGAAGACCGTCAATCCAACATTGGCCGTATTGTCTATGACCGGCAAGTAGTTGGTTTTGAATTTAATCTGACGTTGTAATGGTGAGAGTCATGCTAAAACAGATGTATGGATGGTTGTTGCTATTGTGTGTGTTTGCCACCACAGCGTTGGCGCAAGAGAGCGATAACTATACGCTTGGCCCTGGAGACACCATTGTCATCCAAGTGTTTGGTCAAGATGATATGAAAATTGAGACCCAATTAACCGATAGTGGCACTATCAATTATCCGTTTTTGGGGACGCTCAAAGTTACCGGCATGACCATCAAACAGCTAGAGCAGCGCATTTATACGGGTTTAAAAGGCGATTATTTTGTCGAGCCCAACGTCTTTGTGGGTATTGTGCAATACCGACCGTTTTATATTCATGGTGAAGTGAAAAAGCCCGGTGGTTACCCATATCAACCCGGTATGACTGTCAACCAAGCGATTGCGCTCGCTGGCGGCTTAACAGAACGGGCTTCCAAGGAGAAAATTTTTATCTCCCGTGAAGGTGAAAAAGAAAAAAATACGCAAGGTGATTTGAACAGTCGAATCAATGCCGGCGACACCATTACTATTGAGCAGAGATTCTTCTGATGACGTTGTTACATTCGCCTTCTCAACCGACTAACGACGAAACCATCGATTTACGCCGATACATCGCGGTGATTAATCAAGCGAAATGGCGGATTTTGCTGTTAGCGACCTTGATCACCATATTTGCCATCATCATCGCTTTAAATATGCGAGCCATTTATAGCTCACGCGCCACGCTGTTAATCGAGGCGCAGCAAGCCAAAGCGGTGAAAATCGAAGAAGTGTATGGCATGAATTCGGCTCAGCAAGAGTATTACCTAACGCAGTTTGAGATCTTAAAATCCCGCAGTATTGCGGAAACCGTGATCGATAAACTAGGTCTGGCAAGCCATCCAGAATTTCAAGGCCCACCGTCGTTGTTAGACAAGCTAAAAATGCAACTGCCATTTTTAAGTATGGGTACCAGCGGCACAGATCCGCAACGTGAGCGCGCAAGCGAGCGTGAAAAACTGATTGATGCCTTCACCGACCGGTTGTCGATTGAACCGGTTCGAAAAACACAGCTGGTGAACATCTCATTTGAAGCCTTTGACCCAGAATTAGCGGCCCAAGTCGCCAATGCGGTTGGCGATGCTTATATCGATAGTCAGTTAGAAGCCAAAATGGGCATCACCCAAAAAGCCAATGCTTGGTTAGGCGGTCGGCTTGGTGAGCTCCGCTTGAAGTTGGATGAATCGGAAAAAGCCCTCCAAGAGTTTCGTGTGCGCGAAGGGCTGATTGATGTGTCCGGTGTGCGCAGTTTAGGTAGCCAAGAGCTTGAGCGGTTAGGGCAAGAGATCACTCAAGCGCGCGCCAAGAAAGCACAGATTGATAGTTTTGTCCGAGTTGTTAATCAGTACGGTGCCAATAACATCGAACGGCTGGAATCTTTGCCAGAGATCACCACCCATGCCGGAATCCAAGGCGTGAAAATGGAATTGGTGCAAGCAGAGCGTAAAGTCTCGGAATTAAGCAAAACATTTGGCCCGAAACATCCAAAATTAATCGCAGTAAAATCTGAGCTTGCCACAGTGCAAGACAACTTGCGCAGCCAAATAAAGCAATTGGTTGAAGGCATGAAAGATGAAGCGGATACCGTGTCGCAAAACTTGGCGGCGCTTGAAGCAGAAATGAATAAATCCAAAGGCTTATACCAAGATTTAAGTGGCAAAGAAGCCGAGTATCAACGTTTGCAGCGTGAGGTAGAAACCAATCGTCAATTGTTTGATACCTTCATGGCGCGGCAAAAAGAAACCGAAGTGGCGAGTGATTTTAACTCGGCCATTGCCCGGTTTACCGATCGTGCCATGCCAAGTTCCGAGCCAGTAAAACCGAAGCGGCGGGTCATCGTGTTAGTCGCCTTTGTCAGTGCTTTGTTGTTTGGCGTGGTGATTGCTTTTGTGCAAGATTCGTTAAATGACACTATAAAAACCACCCAAGACATCGAGCTGCAATTGCAGCAACGCGCGTTGGGGATGGTGCCACATATTCCTGGGAAAATTGCTCTGGCAGAAATCAACAAACTGTTTTTCGCCAGCGAGCAACGCCAGTTTAGTGAATCGATCCGTTCAATTCGCACCAGTGTCTCATTGCTGGGTATTGAGCGACCCATTCAAGTGATGGCGGTGACCTCGTCAGTGCCAGAAGAAGGGAAATCGACAGTCTCCTGCAATATGGCGTTTGCAATGTCGCAGTTAGACAAGGTACTGATCATTGATGCGGATATGCGCAAACCAACGGTGGCCAAACGCTTCGCGTTGCCTGCATTCCAAGTCGGATTAGCGAACTATCTTGCCGGCACTGAGGACTTAAATGACTGTATTGTGACGGATGAACAATCCGGTGTGGATATTATGGCGGCAGGGACCATCCCATTAAATCCGCTGGAGCTTTTATCGTCACCTCGCTTGCAAGAGTTGCTGACGCTGTTACGCGGCCGTTATCAACGGATCATTATCGATACGCCGCCGGTACAGGCGGTCAGTGATGCGTTAGTCATTTCCCAATTTGTCGATGCGGTGTTGATGGTGGTGAAAGCAGACCAAACGCGTTCAGGCCTAGTGAAACATTCCTTATCGAGTTTAATCAATGCACATGCTCGGGTACTGGGTGTGGTGTTAAATGACTTGGACTTAAGCAAAGCGGAGAAATATTACGGCGGTTATGGCTATTACCAATATTATGCTGAGAAAGACCCTCGCTAATGTTTGATTTGCATTGCCATGTGCTCCCCGCCATTGATGATGGCGCGCAGACACTTGAAGATACCCGGCAACTGCTTGAGCTGGCGGTTGCTGACGGTATCCACACCATTGTTGCCACGCCGCATATTAACCCCGGGGTGTTTGATAATGGCAAACAAAGCATAAACCTCGCCTTGCAGACGGTCGTTGATGCACATTTTGACCTGCCGCTTCGTATCGCTGCCGCCGCGGAAGTTCGCTTAACCGAACACATTTTACCTGCCATAGAACGTCAGCAATTACCCTTTCTGGGCAAATATCAGGGCATGGATGTGTTATTGCTGGAGTTTCCGCACAGCCATATTCCGGCCGGCGCCGATAAGTTGGTGCGCTGGTTGTTACAACGTCAGATCATGCCAATGATTGCGCATCCAGAGCGTAACCGCGATGTCCAAGCCAATCCTCAAGTTCTCGCTCCGTTTCGGCGTATGGATTGTTTATTTCAGCTGACGGCGGGGTCTATTAGTGGTGATTTAGGTGATCGTCACCAACAGTGTGCCATTGATTTACTCAAACAGCGCCTCTTTCATATTGTGGCATCGGATTGCCACAGCAGCTTGCGTCGACCTCCGCGGATGAGGGCGGCAACCCAGCAGATCGCGGCCTTGTGCGATGAACACTACGCCGAGCTAATCAGCGTCAGCAACCCCGCTAGTATTGTTGAGAGCCTGTCCTTTATCTCTTTAGCTGCGGTCGGTCCATGATTGCGCGTCGACTGTGTGCCTTGCTGGCGATCTTGCTGTTATCTGCGCTAAGTTATCTGGCTTTTGTGCATTTCCAAGCCAATAGTCTGGTTATCCCAATCCAACAACAGATCCAACGCTGGGCTGATGGTGAAGAACCTTCTCACGCCCAGTGGCAACAAGCACTGACGCAGATAGAACAGGCGGTGGCTTTAACACCAGGGCAAGCCGAATATCAATTGACCCAGGCAAAAGTGATTGAATGGGGCTGGTACAAAGGGTACGCGACAACAGAGACCGTGGCTAAGTTGCCGTTGCTGTATCAACAGGCGATGGATCTTCGCCCACAATGGGCGCAGGCCTATGCGGATGCCGCGTGGTATTGGTTTTTTATAAAGGCTCAGCCAGAGCGGGCGTTTGGGTATTTAACCCTGGCTTATCAGCGAGGCCCTTATCTGCCTGAAGTATTGTTTCGGGGAGTAACCATTGAGTTACAGGCATGGCCGAGTCTTTCAACTGTGCAGAAAGCCGCAGTCCTTCAGCGCATCAAACTGCTGTATCGGTCTGATTTGCATGGCCGTTTGCTGACCTTGTTACAACGAAATGCGAAGAGCAAGCTGGCATGTTTGTATTTGCGTCAGCAAGTAGAATTCAGCACTGAGCAACGCCAACAAATCACTAGCCAATTGTGTGAGAACTGAAATGTCGTCCTCTGATATTCGAAATGACCCTGCTGTACAACGCTTGTTAGAGCGAATGCCAGACGATGTCGCGGCAAGTTTTACCGAGCCACAGCTTGCGCACTTACGAGTGGCGTTAGGCGCTCGGCAATGGGGTAAGCATGCGGTGGACTTGCGAGGCACCTTAGGGCTTGGTCGTTGGCGATATTATTATGTGGTGTTAGCGGGGCGAAATAGTCGTAGCGATGGTCGGCAAGGGCAGTTAAGTTTATGGTTGACCTCTGCGTTGCTGAGTGTTGTGCTGATCGCCGCCTTCGGATTTATTTTAGTGGTGTTGTACTTACTCAAGTCGGCCCTTGGCATTGATGTGTTTGCCGATTATTCGTTTGGTGTATGGGACTGGTTCGTTCATCTGTTTGATTGACGACAGCGTGTTGCATCACAGAGAAAAAAAGCCTGCATTGCAGGCTTTTTCATTGGCGAGGTGGGGATATTCATTAGGCCAATTCAATGGCTTGAACCTCGACACTGCTGTCTTCAAGATCAGGATCTTGGAACGCGGGCACTGTCGGCACTGACACTTTATCAAAGGCGGTGTCGGTGGCATGCATCGGGTTTTGCTTGGATACAGCCGCAAAATCAAACAGCTGTTTATCAATCATGTGAGATGGCACAATGTTTTGCATGGCTTGGAACATGGTTTCAATGCGACCAGGGAATTTCTTATCCCAGTCTTGTAGCATCTCTTTGACCACTTGCCGCTGTAAGCCATCCTGCGAGCCGCACAGATTACAAGGGATAATTGGGAACTCACGCGCTTGGGCAAACCGCTCGATGTCTTTTTCACGGCAATAGGCCAAGGGCCGGATCACGATATGTTCGCCATTGTCACTGATGAGTTTAGGTGGCATCGATTTCATTTTGCCGCCATAAAACATATTTAAGAACAGGGTTTCCAACATGTCATCGCGATGGTGTCCCAAGGCAATTTTGGTCGCACCGAGTTCTTTGGCTGTGCGATATAAAATACCACGACGCAACCGGCTGCACAGGGAGCACGTCGTTTTACCTTCCGGGATCTTTTCTTTGACTATCGAGTAAGTATCTTCGGTGACGATTTTAAAATCGACACCAATTTGCGTTAAGTAAGTTGGCAGCACGTCTGCTGGAAAACCAGGTTGTTTTTGATCTAAATTGACCGCGACGATACTGAAATTGATGGGTGCAGATTGTTGCAAGTTCAACAGGATATCTAGCAAAGTGTAACTGTCTTTGCCCCCTGACAAGCACACCATGACTTTATCGCCTTCTTCAATCATGGCAAAGTCAGCAATGGCTTGACCGACACCACGGCGTAACCGCTTTTGCAATTTATTGAAGTTGTATTGGGCTTTGGCCTGAGCAGAGTGAGACATCACAATTCCTGAATAGCAAAAAAATGGCGCCTATTATATCGAAAAGCACCAATCTGCCAATGCCTAACACATTGGCAGGCCATTCAAGAGTCGTTAATGGGCGATGAGTTGTGTATCCGCCTTTAACGCCAAAATATCGCAGTCAAGGCGATCAATGACATGTTCTGCGGTATTTCCGATGATCGCCGCCGATAAGCCGGTGCGGCCAATGGTGCCAATAACCACCATTTCAGCGTCCAGCGATTCAGCAACACGAGGGATCACGTCCTCCGGTAGGCCTTCGAGCACATGGGTATGTCCGTCGGCAATGCCAAATTCACGTGACAATTGCAATACCGCATCTTTGTGGTGATGTCGCATGGCGTCGTTATAGGCGTCGGCATTAAATTCAGGGATCTCTACGGCCACTTGCACCGGAGTGCCGGGATAGGCGTTAACCAAATGCACATTGGCTTTTAAAAATCCGGCAATATCCAACGCATGTTGAATAATCAATTGGTTAAGCATTTGATGATGTGGTTTGGAACTTCCTGCATTGACCGCTGCGATGATATTCCCTTCAACAGGCCATGCATGATCTTTGACCAGTAACACGGGGCACGGGCATTTACGCAAAATATGCCAGTCGGTTGGGGTAAACAGAATCGATTTCAGCGTGTCGTGGTCGTGGGTCCCTTTAATTACCAAGTCATATCCTTGTTGCTGAACCGCTTGCACAATGGATTCAAACGGCCGGTTATGCCAAACCACGCTTACGTTACATTCAATATTCTTCTGGCGTGCTCCGAACAACAACCGCTCGGCCCAAATTTCACGATCTTTAAGCACCGCTTGGCGCATCGATTCGCGTTCTTCACCACTGAGCATGGTGGTCATTTCATACGAGAAATCATAGATAGAGACAAAGGCGGTCAGTTTACAGGGAGTATGTTCTGCGAGCTCGATCGCTCGATTTAATGCTTTTTGTTCTTCAGCTGCTGGATCTAATACGACGAGCACATCCTTAAATTTGGCCATTTGAGCCTCCCTCATACATGATGTTATTTTGAGTTTAGCTAAAATAAGGCACCTTGCCAGTGGTGGCATTGGCCTAGATCAAAGGCTCAGGCCTTAAAAGACAAAACCCGCACTGAGGCGGGTTTTTAAAAAATAGATTTTAAAATCAGCGTGCTATATGAGAATTGCCCGCAATTTTATTTAACTCATCGATATTGGTGATCGCAATCAGTTTGCCATCGACATGGATTAACTCATCTTTATGGAAGCGGCCTAACAGTCGACTGATGGTTTCAACCGTCAGCCCTAAATAGTTACCGATTTCGCCACGGGTCATGGTCAAACGAAATTCTTTGCGAGAAAAACCACGATTGCCAAAACGCTGCGCTAAATTCATCAAAAAAGCGGCTAATTTTTCTTCTGCAGTTTTGCGGTTTAGCAACAGCATCATTTGTTGATCGCCATGAATGTCTTGGCTCATCAGACGCATTAACTGCTGACGTAATTTAGGTACATGATCAAGCAGCTGGTCTAGGTTATCAAATGGGATCTCGCACACCATGGCGGTTTCTAGTGCTTGCGCATAGCTTGGATGGGCAAGATCTCCAATCGCATCAAACCCAATCACATCACCTGGCAAATGAAAGCCGGTAATTTGTTCTTCGCCTTGTTCGGACAGGGTATAGGTTTTAAAGGAACCGGTACGTACCGCGTACAGTGCTTTAAGCGGTTTACCCGCTTCGAACAAATAATCACCTTTGTGAGAAGGGCGTTTACGTTGAATGATTTGATCCAGTTTGTCTAATTCATTGCCATTAAGCGTATACGGCAAGCACAGCTGACTAAAACCGCAATGCTGGCAATTAATGGTCGAGGCGTTATTCATAAAGATTTTTCCAAAATCGAGCCAAGGGGGCTAGTTGCTAGCTTAAAAAACAAATCGCCGTAGCGCAAGGTATATTAAAGTCGTAGCGTACAAGGTGAGTGCGATGGATGCGACAATTTTTAACCAGGACTCTTGAAGCAAATCAATGATTTGCTTTGAAAAAACCAGACTTGCTGTAATTGCGATACTGGTTCCTATACCAAATCCAAACATCCAAACGGCTCCCATTAGTGCTGAGCCTGTTGACAATGCAACCGACAAATTACTGTAAATCAGGCCACAAGGTAAGAATCCCCAAACTAAACCATAAGCGGCAGCTCGGTGATGAGTATTGATGGGTAAAAGTTTAACGGACCACGAAGAAACAAGCCGCCAAAGCGGTTGTCCTAACCGTTCGAACCTTTGCAAACCTTGCCATTGCAGTCCAATCCAAGCCGCCATGGCCAGCATGAATAGGGCGGCAATCAGCTGCAACAAAGCGCCGATAAGTTGTTGCATCTGCACAAACTGTGCACCGATGGCGCCAACAGCAGCCCCTGCCATGCTGTAACTGGTGATGCGGCCTAGGTTTAGCAATGCAAGCCGTTGGAGCCGTGCTTGCGCCGTGAGCTGCGAGCCAAGCGCGGCAGATAAAGGTGAACACATCACGACACAATGGCTACTTGAAAAAAAGCCGGCCAAAAATGCACTGCCAAATAACCAAAAAATCACTGAGGGTCCTTGCTCGAGGGGCCGGCTTTGGTTTTGTCCTCGTCAAACAATATGGAATAAGCTTCTTTGTTCAGATCATCAAACTGCCGACTGCGCACAGCCCAAAAGAAGATCGCAATACCGATGATGACAAAGATCACTGCAATAGGAATTAGAACGCCGATAATATTCATGTTTTTACCAATCGTAGAGAATTCGAGACGACTAAAATCGAGCTAACGGACATGCCAATGACCGCGACATAAGGCGATACAAAGCCGCAGACTGCCAAGGGGACTATGACTAAATTGTAGCCCAATGCCCACCATAAATTTTGTCGGATCTTTTGTTTTGCCGCACTGGCACCGTCAATTAATGCAACGAGCCCCGACACGTCATTGTGCAGTAACACCACATCGGCCGAGTTTTTCGATAGATCAGAGCCTGAATCAAGCGCAACGCTGACATGTGCGGCTTGAAAACAGGGCGAGTCATTGATGCCATCGCCGATCATCAATACTTTTTCGCCTTGCGCAACAGCATGCTGGATGGCCTGAACTTTTTGTTCCGGTGAACAGCCTTTATGCACCTGATCAATTCCCAGTAACACGGCTACCTGCTCGGCATGTGTTGAGTGATCGCCAGTGAGCATTGACACCTTGATCTGACGTGACTTGAGTGTTTGGATCAAGGATGAGGTTTCAGTTCGCAATTGGTCGTCCAGCCAAACCGCGACAATAGGTTGGTTATCGACACACAAATACACCGGGGCTTGGTATTGACTATCAAGCTGACAAAATTGTTTGCTGCCTAGCGCGAGTTGCTGACCTTGCCAGGTTGCTCGTAAACCGCCACCGACCACCAGCTGGCAATCCGTGATGTCGTCGGGATGCACTAAAAATGACCGAAAGGCTTTGGCGATCGGATGTTCTGAGCGCAGTTCTAAGGTGGCTATCAGATTGAGCCACTGTGCTTGTGTATAGGGAAATTGCGTTGCGGCGTCTAGAAGTTCCACGCGCTCCACGGCAAATGCACCATGGGTGAGTGTTCCGGTTTTATCCAAGAACACATGGTTAACCTCCGGTAAAACTTCCAAAATATCCTGATTTCTTACCAAGATGCCTTGTTTGTTCAAGCGCGCCAAACCACAGGTGATCGCAGTCGGCGTGGCTAAACTGAGTGCGCACGGACAGGTTGCAACCATCACCGACAAGGTGACCCAAAACGCGCGCTCACTGTCAATCCAAAAGTACCAAGCCAGAAAGGTCAGTGTCGCGACCACCAGTAACCGTTGTACAAAAAACCGGGCTATACGGTCGGTTTTTTCCAGTAGGGCAGGCTTTTGGTGCAGGGTTTGCTGCTGCAGTTGGATAATTTGACCGAGCCGTGATTCGGTCAGAGTTTTATCGACCGCAACGATCAACACGCCATCGTGATTGATGGAGCCAGCTAAGACGGCATCGCCCACTTGTTTGGCGATGGGTCGGTATTCGCCAGTGAGCATCGATTCATCGGTCGAGCTTTGGCCTTCAATCACATGGCCATCCGCCGGCATGGTTTCGCCTGCTTTGACTAAGATGTGTTGGCCGGCATGCAGACGGCGCGCCGACGTTTGGTGGCCTTGTTGACCATCCCACAGCGTGGCGCTAACGGGTAGGATCTTCAATAAATTACTGGTGGCGTCACGCGCTTGTTTTCGTGCGCGAAACTCAAAAAATTTACCCAGCTGCAGTAAAAACACAAACATGCAGACTGATTCATAATACACGTCGCCAGTATGTGCGATGGTGGCATAGACCGACGAAAAGAACGTATAAAGAAGCGCCAGTGAAATCGGCACATCCATATTGAGTTCACTTGCCTTCAAGCCCCGATAGGCACTGACAAAAAAAGGCTTCGCGGAATACAGCATGACCGGTAACGTCAACAATAAACTTACCCAGCGTAAATAACGCTCATATTGGCCTTCAATGCCGCTGTAATCACCAAAATACAGACCAAACGCCAGCATCATGACCTGCATCGACATAATGCCCGATATCGCTAGCCGACGCATGTAAGCGTGCATTTCTTGTTTGTAATGCTGTTCTTCAGAATCGGCGACATAAGGCATCGCCGAATAGCCAAGCGATGTGATTTTCTCAAGTAGAGCACTCAGTGGTTGTTGGTCACTGTACCAAAGGATCTCACAGCGTGCCGTTGCCGAATTCACTTGAACTTTTTGCACGGCGACTTCTTGTTGAAGATTCTTTTCGATAAGCCATGCACACGCCGCACAGCTCATGCCGTTAATGGATAACTCGATGCGATGAACCCCGTCTTGGAGCTGGGCAACCTCCGATAAGACGTCGGGGCTGTCGTAACTTTTTAGTTGCTGCAATAACTGGGTTGGAAGCGTTGTTGCTTTGCTTGCCGCTTCCGTTCGGAATTTGTAATAGTCACCAAGGCCTTGGGCGTAAATCGTTTCTGCCACTGCTTGGCACCCTGGGCAACAAAACATGCGTTGTTGCCCAGCAAGTTCGCTTTGGATAATGGGTTCAGGCGGGCAGGGCTGTTGGCAATGAAAACAAACACAAGGTGACTGGGACACTATCAATAACTCAATTTAACCGGGGTCGCAACAGGTGCCATTAGAGTGGTACGCATTTTCCAATCGACTTTGGAGTCATGCACCACGATATTCCATTTTCCTTCCAAAGTGACAGGTAATTCAGCCACATAGATGGATTCACCACTGCGGGTGGCGGTGACCGTAAAATCTTTACTTTTTTTCGTACTGTGGACAAATTCTAAGATCAATTCAGAATCTGTGAGCTTGTTGTTTTTGAACTCGACGACCGCTTTGTTTGCTGCGACAAGCAATTGGCCATTTAAATTTCGAGTGGCTGCTTCGCGGTATTTTTCTAAGTTCATATTGATGGTTTTGCCTTCGGCATAATAGTCATCAACGACCAAATCAGGGCTTGCACGATTCATGACAATCACCGCTTGCACGGCTTTTAAGGTCGATAACACCGGGATTGCGATTAACACCCAAGGCCAGACTTGCTTATACCAAGGTTTTACAACCATTTTCGAACTCCAAACGACTGATAACAATAAGCCCCTTTCGGGGCTTATCAAGAGTGACAGATTCTTACTTCTGTTCGCCGTGCGATAGACTGTATACGTAGGCTGAAATCACATGGATTTTGTCAGCGCCTAAACGTTCGCCAAAAGCTGGCATCTGGCCGTTGCGACCTTTGCGTAATGTCTCTTCAACCGTACCCGCTGAACCACCATACAACCAAGTATTGTCGGTTAAGTTTGGTGCGCCAAATGGTAAGTTGTGAGCCAGTGAGCCTTTGCCATCCGCACCATGACAGGCTGCGCATAAAGCGAAGCGTGCTTGACCTGCCGCTGCATCTTTAGCGTTAACCTTACGACCAGACAGGCTTAACACATAGGCTGTGACTTCTTTGATGCCTTGATCGCCCAGTGCATCCGCCCAAGCAGGCATCGCTGCTTTACGGCCGTGAACGATGGTTTCAACGATCTTGTCGGCGGTACCGCCATACAGCCAATCGTTGTCAGTCAGGTTAGGGAAGCCTTTTTGACCACGAGCGTCAGAACCATGGCATTGCGCACAGTTTTGTAAGAACAGACGTTGCCCCACTTTCAGTGCATCAGCGTCTTTTGACAGCTCTTCGATTGGACGGCTGGTGTATTTGGCAAATTCTTTGGCATAGGTCTCATTGGCGTGAGCGTACTCACGGTCAAGTTGTGACAGTGTTTGCGACGCTTTATTCGCTTCCACTGCAGCTTTTGACTCTTCTAATGATTGAATGCCTTGGTTAGAACTTGTCCAGTTTAACAAACCTTTCCAGTTACCTAAGCCTGGGTAGGCTGCGAAATAAAACACAGACCATACCAAGGTGGCATAGAACATAATGGTCCACCACTTTGGTAACGGGTTGTTGATTTCAGAGATACCATCAAACTCGTGGCCAGTGCTTTCCTTTTCAGGGACGCCTACGTAGTTTTTCAGGTTCCACGTTAATAGCACGACGCACACCACAAGGCAGGCAATCGTTAAAACGGTGATCCAAGTACTCCAAAAGATACTCATGATCTTACTCCTGTTGTTGTTTTTGTTTGGGCTTCGTATCGTCGTCAGCGAAAATTACGTTCGCTTGCTCATCAAAATCCGGTTTGCGTTTGAGCAAAAACAGCCAGACGAGCAGGGCGATAAAAGCCACAAAAATAATCACGGTGAATATGCTGTGTAAGGTTGCGTATTCCATAGGATTACTTCAACGATGTACCAAGCGATTGCAGGTAAGCAATCAAGGCTTCCATTTCTTTCTTGCCTTTGACCGCCGCTTCAGCGCCTGCAATATCCTCGTCGGTATATGGAACACCGAACTTATCGCGGAATAATGCCATTTTCTTCGCCGTCAACGAGCCATCCATGATATTGCGATCAAGCCATGGATAGCCTGGCATGTTGGATTGAGGAACCACATCACGTGGATTCATCAAATGCGCATAATGCCAGTCGTCGCTATAACGGTTACCAACACGGGCCAAATCAGGACCTGTACGTTTAGAACCCCACAGGAATGGGTGATCCCACACACTTTCACCAGCAACAGAGTAATGACCATAACGTTCCACCTCGTGGCGGAATGGACGGATCATTTGGCTGTGACAGTTGTTACAACCTTCGCGAATAAAAATATCGCGACCTTCTAACTGCAGCGCTGTGTAAGGCTTCATACCTTTGACAGGCTCAGTGGTTTCTTTCAAGAACATCAGTGGTGTAATTTCCACTAAGGTACCGAAGCTAACCGCGATGACGGTCATGATGCCAAGCCAGCCAACGCTTTTTTCAATCTTCTCGTGATGATTCTTAGACACAATCTACTCCTTACGCGGCTTCGGCGACTGGCTGTAACGCACCTTCTTTGGCACGAACAGTTTTGATGACGTTGTAAGCCATGATCAGCATACCGGTCACAACAAAACAACCACCGATGAAGCGCATCAGATAGAACGGGTAAGACGCTTCTAATGATTGAACAAAGCTGTATGTCAGAGTGCCATCAGAGTTGACTGCACGCCACATCATGCCTTGAGTGATACCGCTGATCCACATCGCCACGATATAAAGAACGACGCCGATGGTATGTAACCAGAAGTGAGTATTCACCAGTTTCACGCTGTACATACGACCTTGGCCAAATACGGCAGGGATCAGATGATACCTCATCGAGGCCAGCGCCTTCGGCGCGCGCGCCATCATCGAGCGCTTCAAGGAATACGGCGTGCCAATCGAGCGGGTGGTCTGCGCCGGCGGGGTCGCCGAGAGAAACGCGCTGCTCATGCAAATCTACGCCGACGTCACCGGCTGCACCATGCTCGTCGCCGGTTCCAGCCAGGCCTGTGCCCTCGGCTCCGCCGTCTCGGCCGCCGTGCTCGCGGGCGTCCACAAGGACTTCCCGACGGCCCAGAAGAAGATGACCTCGCTCGAGAAGAAGCAGTACAAGC
>CAYTIQ010000029.1:0-24425 GCA_964437935.1 uncultured Rheinheimera sp. | reverse complement strand
ACCGATAGTCCAGTCTGTATAGTGAGATAATGCGTTGACTGATTTGATGGCCATCATCGGACCTTCGAAGGTCGACATGCCGTAGAATGACAGCGACACAATCAAGAAACGTAAGATTGGGTCAGTTTTCAGCTTATGCCATGCACCTGACAGTGTCATGATACCGTTGATCATGCCACCCCAGCTTGGAACAAACAGCACAACTGACATCACCATACCAACAGATTGAGTCCAATCTGGCAGCGCTGTGTAGTGCAGGTGGTGTGAACCAGCCCAGATGTACAGGGCGATCAATGCCCAGAAGTGAACGACGGATAAGCGGTAGGAATATACTGGACGACCCGCTTGTTTTGGTACGAAGTAATACATCATACCTAAGAAACCTGCAGTCAACAGGAAACCTACAGCGTTATGACCGTACCACCATTGAACCATCGCATCTACAGCACCGCTGTAGATAGAATACGATTTGGTTAATGTCAGTGGCATTTCCATGCTGTTTACAATGTGCAAAGCGGCGACCACGATGATAAAACCACCGTAGAACCAGTTTGCGACGTAAATGTGACTGGTGTTGCGCTTGACCAAAGTTCCAAAGAACACGATGGCATATGCGACCCAGACCAACGTGATCAGGATATCGATTGGCCATTCCAGTTCAGCGTACTCTTTCGAGGTTGTAATACCCAGTGGCAACGTAATGGCGGCCGCCAGAATCACAACTTGCCAGCCGATGAAGGTAAACATCGCCAGCTTTTCAGCAAAGAGTCGAACTTGACAGGTCCGTTGAACAACGTAGTACGACGTTGCAAACAGTGCGCTTGTACCAAACGCGAAAATAACGGCGTTGGTATGAAGAGGACGAAGACGGCTGTACGTTAACCACTCTGTATCAAAGTTCAGAGCAGGCCAGTACAGTTGTGCCGCAATAAATACACCCATGCCCATGCCCACAATACCCCAGAGAACTGTGGTAAGGGCAAACAGGCGGACAACCGTGTAGTTGTAGTCAACATTTAACGATTTTGTGTGGCTCATGTTGAGTTCCGCTGCAGTTTTTTGCTTGATTAAATTTTGAACACCCGGAGGTGGACTCTCTTTTTATAGACTGGCAGCGTCTGAAGGAAAGGGGACATACCTTACTCCCGCTGTCAATCTTTGGGGAAATGATACGATTTTTACCCCTAAAAAGATAGGCGACCCGTCTCGTTTTATGATTTAGAACAAAGTTCTCGCTTAAGAAATATTCAATTTCAGCAAGGACTTCGGTGCTTTCAGTCCGATGTACCAAGCTTTTCCCCCTTTTGTTAGAATAGGCGATGCTAAAAAAGGAGCAAAACTTTGATTCAGAACTGCATTCGTTTTGTCGTGCTTGCGTTGTTACTCACTGTTGTTGGGTGTGAAAAAAATGAGCTGCACGTCGAAAGGCCGCCGCTTGAGAAAACAGTTGGGGACTATCTTCTTGTGTATAGCGACCGAAATTTCCCTGCTGAACGGCCTTTAGAAATTACATTAAAAAAAATTCCAGTAACCTCGACAGTGCAAGGCAAAATTGTCGGGCTGAATATGTCGATGGGAACCATTCCACTGTTTTTTCAGAAAAACGCCGATGGCAGTTGGAGTGGGCAATTTATGTTAGGGGCTTGTACCGAACCTGTCATGCAGTGGCGTTTGACGGTTGATATCACGGACAACCACGGTCAGACAGTTACCCTGACCGACTCTTTTGAAGTGCGACAATCGAATTAATTGCCCCAGTTTTTACTCGAAGGCAAGTGAAAGAGCCACTGTTATGAAGCAGTGGCTTTGATGCTTTGTGTGCGTGTTACGCGGGTAGCTTTAGAGCTTAGGGATCTGTTGGGTTAACTTCAATCCCTTTGGCTGCCAGTTTAGCTGTGCGGTTTCAACGCAAATAAACTCAGGCCATTGCTGCTGAATATCCTTGGCGTTTGAGCCTTTATGTTCACCAGGATTCCACACCACCGATGCGTCGTGGCCATCTTGGTGCAATTGCCACGTTGTACCTGTGTTTAATGTCAGTGTGTCTGCTGTATTAGGATAGATGCGGTCTATTTCCCCGATGAAACGGCATTGACCATGGTGGGCTATTTCTTGAGATTGATTGACTTTATCGCTGTATTGGCTTGATAGGCCGCTGACCGATGCATCCGCCAGCGATGTGACACTGAAGTAGCTATGCAACGCAGCTTGCTGCATTAGCTCCTGGTCGCTTTGCAAACATACGCTAAGACCCTCGTTATTCAATGTCACGTGACAGCGCAGAGTTACACTCGAGTGGTGCCAAGGAATATCCGAAACAACGATTGCCAAGGTGGCTTGAACCGAGCTTTCCGTGATGTCAAAACCTACGAGGTTCCACAGCCGATTGCGAACCAAGCCGTGATTTGGTAGCGCCGTTGCCGGCGTCACTTGGGATTGCGGATACGGGCCAAACCAAGGCCAACAAATTGGGATTCCCCCGCGGATCGCCGCTGCATTCGTCCATGTGGCGGTGTCAGATAACCATAAACGTTCGCAACTGCCATCAAAATAACGCAATACATGACTACCATAGAGGCTAACCACACAGTGTTGTTGGCCAAGTTCTAAACAAAGTACTGGGATGTCAGACAGCTGTTGCCAACCTTGTTGAAGTGAAATACCCATAAAAGCTCCAAGGTCAATCGGGAAAGGGATGTAAGCAGGCACAAAAAAGGCGACTCGCGTCGCCTTCGTTCAGTTGAAAGGGTATTACAAGCCCTTCATTAGCTCAACTGTGTTATCGAGCATGCGGTTTGAGAAACCCCATTCGTTGTCATACCACGCCATCACTTTAACCAAACGTCCGTTTACACGTGTTTCGGTCGCATCAAAAATAGATGACATTGGGTTGTGGTTAAAATCAACCGATACCAATGGTAGGTCATTAACCGCTAAAACTTGATTCAGTGGCGATTGTGCTGCGGCATTACGAATGATGGTGTTGACTTCGTCGACTGTCGTTTCACGACCGGCAATAAAGGTTAAGTCAACCAGCGACACGTTAATGGTAGGCACACGCACGGCTAAACCATCAAATTTGCCCTTAAGTGCAGGAACAACCAAGCCAACTGCCGCGGCCGCGCCGGTTTTGGTTGGGATCATGGACATTGCCGCCGCACGAGCACGACGCACGTCAGTGTGGTAGACGTCACTTAAACGCTGGTCATTGGTGTAGGCGTGAATGGTAGTCATTAAGCCTGATTCAATACCTAATGCATCATAAAGCGGCTTAGCGATCGGCGATAAACAGTTGGTGGTACAACTCGCGTTAGAAATGATGGTCATCTCTGGCGTGATCACGTCATGGTTAACGCCATAGACCACGGTCGCATCGACATCTTTGGCCGGTGCGGAAATAATTACTTTTTTCGCGCCTGCAGTCAGGTGAGCGCCGGCAGATTGACGATCTGTAAATAAGCCGGTGCATTCGAGAACAACGTCAACTTTCAAATCAGCCCATGGCAAGTTGGCTGGGTTACGTTCGCTTAACGTTAAGATCTCATCTTGATTGACGTAAATCGCTTTGTCGGTGTTTTCAACATGTGCAGAAAAGATACCGTGGGCAGTGTCATACTTTAATAAGTGGGCATTAATGGCGGCATCGCCAAGGTCATTGATCGCTACGACTTTGATGTCATATGCCTTTTTGCTCTCATACAGAGCACGTAACACGTTACGGCCGATACGGCCAAATCCATTAATAGCTACCCGAATAGTCATGACACACCCCTAAATAAGGAAATATATGTAGTAAAATTACATGTTTTTTGGCTTGTTTCAAGCAAAAAATCGTTATGCAAACGTATTTATGTAATTTAATGACAAATTGCGCAAAAATGCCATCGAAAGTTTTTTTTTCCTTCGTATACTGCATTCATCATAAAAGAGAGGGTACACCCTCTGGACACCTGGTTGACGAGATGCTGGAGTTACTATGGACACAACCCTGTTAAGCGAACTCATCGCTTTTAATGGTATTGAAACTAAATTTACCGACGCTTGGGGAAATCCAGCTGAAGTTGCACAAAAGGACCAACTGCGGCTGCTCACAGCGCTCGGTTTTGATGTTTCCGATGAGTCTAAAGCGCGCGGCCAACTCGAACAGCGCCAGTTATTGCATTGGGCCGAACCTATCGATCCGGTCTCTGTGCAAAGCCAAGGCCCTCAGTATCATCTGCAGGTGCGTTTGCCAATTGCCGATGTCCATAAAGCACTCGCGTTGACATTAACCACAGAAAGCGGCCACGTGTCGTCATGGACTGCAACAGCGATTGAAGGCGAATTAAATCAAGTTGCTACTTTTGGCGATGTTGAGTATCAGCAGTATCAACTCAATATCAACGCTGATTTAGCCTTGGGTTATCACACCTTGACCCTACAGATTGAAGGGGATGAGGATGTGTTTGAGCAATCATTGATTATCGCCCCTGAACGCTGTTACCAGCCGGCTCAATTTCAACAGCAAAAGCAATGGGGTGTTTCGGTCCAACTGTATGCGGTTAAATCTGAAACCAACTGGGGCGTCGGTGACTTTGCCGACCTGAGTCGATTGGTTGGGCATTTGGGCCGCCAAGGCGCTGACTTTGTTGGTTTAAACCCGATCCATGCGCTTTATCCGGCAATGCCAGAATCAGCAAGCCCATACAGCCCGTCGAGCCGTCGTTGGATTAACATCATTTATTTGTCAGTGGCAGACATGCCAGGATTTGGTCTGTGCGAAAAAACCGCCAGTTTGGTCAATGCAAGTAGCTTCCAGCAGGCGATCGCTGCTCAGCGCAGCAAGGATTGGGTCGATTACAGTGGTGTTATGGCGTTAAAACTGCCTGCGTTGCAAAGTTTGTATCAATGGTTTGCTGCACACAAAGAGCAAGTGGCCGAGTTAGCCGCCGAATTTGCCGCTTTTGTTGCAGAGGGCGCTGACAGTTTGCGTCAATTGGCATTGTACGATGCCTTGCATATGCATTTGATCCAACAGGACCCACATGCTTGGGGTTGGCCAAATTGGCCAGAGCAATACCGCAGTGCTGATAGTCCAGCGGTCGCTGAATTTGCAGCTTCGCATCAATCGGACATTGAATTTTTCAGTTACTTGCAATTTATTGCCCAAAAACAACTCGCCAAGGCTCAGCAAGCAGCAAAAGATGCGGGCATGTTGCTAGGTTTGTACCGCGATTTAGCCGTTGGGGTGAGCGAAGCGTCCACTGAGATCTGGGCAAACCCAGATTTATATTGCCGTGATGCCAGTGTTGGGGCCCCTCCGGATATTTTAGGTCCGAAAGGCCAAAATTGGGGCTTGCCACCGATGTACCCTTACGAGCTTTTCCGCCAAGGCTATAAGCCGCTGATTGAATTGTTCCGCGCCAACATGAAAAATTCAGGCGCCTTACGCATCGATCACGTCATGGCATTGCTGCGGTTATGGTGGGTGCCTAAAGGTTCGATTTCGGCCGGTGAAGGTGCGTATGTGTATTATCCAATTATGGATTTGCTCGGCATTTTGGCGCTGGAAAGTCAGCGGCAACAGGCGGTGGTCATTGGTGAAGATTTAGGTACTGTGCCGGATGGTATTTTTGAATTGCTGCAGCAATTTGGCATGTATTCCTACCGCATTTTCTTCTTTGAACAAGCCGAAGACGGTGGTTTTGTCTCGACAGCTCATTACCCAGTTCAAGCGATGTCGGCGCTGACGACCCACGACATGCCAACCTTGATTGGGTTCTGGCATTGTTCCGATCTGAAACTTGGCTTGAAACTAGGCTTGTATACCGAGCAAATCCTGCCGGGGCTGTATGATGATCGTCATAAAGCCAAACAGCGCATCCTCGACAGTCTGCATGGTCATCAGGCCTTGCCGCATGATTTTGCCCGACAAGTCGACCATCTCGGCATGGACCGCACCCTCAATTATGCGTTGCAGCAGCATTTAGCCAAAGGCAGCTGCCAGCTGTTATGCTTGCAACTAGAGGATTGGATGGAGATGACCGAGCCTGTTAACGTGCCAGGCACGAGCGACGAATATCCAAATTGGCGGCGCAAATTGTCCATGACCTTAGAGCAATTGGAGCAACAGCCGCACATCAATCAACACCTGCAGCAATTGACATCCAACCGCCGTTTAGGCTTATATTCGTCATAGCTCTGCAATCAGACCCTGCGACACTTCGCAGGGTCTTTATTTCCGCACCTGCACTTTCAGGGATTAAACTATGCACCCAGAGTCGTTGTTGCACGCCCGTTGTGCACATCCATTTGCGTTGTTAGGTTGGCAAAAGGCCAGCAAAGGATTTAGCGTTTTTGCGTTTTTGCCAGATGCAGTTTCTGTATCGGTTAAGTCGCTGGTGACCGGGAAGGTGCTTGGCGAAATGGTCCAAGCGACGACGCCAGGCCTGTTTGAATTAGCACTGCCGCTTAAAAAGAAAACTGAACCTTATCAATTGCTTGTTCAGATGCCGCATCATAACTACAGTCTGATCGACCCTTACCAATTTAAAGATGAGGCCTTTCACGCGGTGCATTTTGTCCAGATGCGCCCGCAGAATTTGTATCAACAATTAGGCGCTCAATTAATTGAGCTCCCTGTTGCTAAATCGTCCATCCCAGCCACTCGATTTGCAGTGTATGCCCCGCATGCCAGCAGCGTCAGTTTGATTGGGGATATGAACAATTGGGACGGGCGTCGCCATCCGATGGAGCGTACCGAGTGTGGCCATTGGGTACTGGTAGTCCCTGAGATCCAAGCCGGTGTTCGCTATAAATTTGAAATTAAAGATGCGCATGGCCATCTGTTACCGCATAAAGCAGACCCATTGGCATTTCATGCAGAGCAATACCCATCGCATGCATCTTTAGTGTTTGATCACAGTCGATATCAATGGCAAGACCACGCTTGGCAGTCTCGCCCTGTAAACCCATATCGTCAGCCGATGTCGATTTATGAATTGCATTTTGGTAGCTGGCGTACCCACCCAGACGGGCGACCACTGACCTACCACGAGATGGCTGAGCAGCTGATCCCATATGTCTTAGATATGGGGTTTACCCACATCGAACTTTTACCGGTGTTGGAGCATCCTTACAGCGGCTCTTGGGGCTATCAGCCGCTGGGCATGTTTGCAGCCACCTCGCGCTATGGCTCACCGGATGATTTCAAAGCCTTTGTGGATGCCTGTCACCAAGCGGGGATTGGTGTCATTTTGGATTGGGTTCCAGCGCATTTCCCTGAAGATGGCCATGGTTTAGCACGTTTTGATGGCGGGCATTTGTATGAGTATGCCGATCCACGACGTGGCTGGCACCCAGACTGGAATTCGTGCATTTATGATTTTGGTAAGGATTACGTCCGTCAGTTCTTAGTCGCTAGTGCTTTGTTTTGGCTTGATAAATTCCATATCGATGGTCTTCGTGTCGATGCCGTTGCGTCCATGTTGTACCTTGATTATTCGCGCAATGAAGGGGAGTGGATCCCCAATATCGATGGTGGCAATCACAACTATGAAGCCATCAGCTTGTTGCGCTGGATGAACCAAGAAGTTTATGCCAACTATCCAAAGGCGATGACGATTGCCGAAGAGTCGACCTCCTTTGCCGGCGTTAGTCGCCCCGTTGATGCAGGCGGTTTAGGCTTTGGCTTTAAATGGAACATGGGCTGGATGAATGACAGCCTGCGCTATATCAGTAAAGATCCAGCTTATCGAAAATATCACCATGGGGATCTGACGTTTTCGATGGTGTATGCCTACAACGAAAACTTTATTCTGCCGCTGTCGCATGACGAAGTGGTGCATGGCAAAGGCAGCATTTTGAATAAAATGCCCGGCGATGAGTGGCAACAGGCCGCCAATTTAAGAGCCTATTACGCCTTTATGTTCGCACATCCTGGCAAAAAACTGAATTTTATGGGCAACGAATTCGGCCAAGGCACCGAGTGGAATCATAATTTGGCGTTGCCATGGTTCTTGTTAGATTTTGAAAAACATCGCGGTGTACAACAGCTGTTTCGAGATTTAAACCATACCTATCGCCGGTGTGCACCATTGTACGAAATTGATCATGATGCACGTGGCTTTGTCTGGATCGACTATCAAGATGCCGAGCACAGTACTCTTGCCTTTAAACGCCTCGATGAGGCAGGGCATGCGGTGTATGTTGTTGCCAATTTTACGCCAGTGCCGCGCGCAGGCTATCGTTTACCTGTGGATCTGGCAGGTCAGTACGAGATTATTCTAAACACCGACTCGGCTTGGTATTGGGGGAGTAATGCTGACTGTGGCCCAGTGTTTGAGTCCAAAGCTAATTTCACCGTGGATGGACATTGTGTTGAGCTGCAATTGCCGCCTTTAGCCACCTTGTATCTTCGCCTGCGAGGCTCGTTTTAATGGTGACAGCACAACATGTGGTCAGCGGTATTGGTAAGCCCAATCCGCTAGGCCCAAGTCACACGCTGACAGGTTGGAATTTTTCGGTGTTTGCACCAGATGCGACCTCGGTCGCATTGTGTTTATTTTGCGCGGATACCGAAGAGGAGTTGTTTTCATTACCATTTTTGGCAAGAACAGGTGATTATTGGCATCTTGCTGTTGATGGCTTGCCCGATGGCACCTTGTATTTGCTTAAAGTCGAAGGGCCATCGTTGCCTGAGCAGGGGCTGACCTTTGATGGTTCGCATTTGCTGATTGACCCTTACGTGCGGCAATTAAATCGACCACTGGTTTTTAATGAGCGGCTGTGGGCGGCAAAAAGCCATTTTATGCTGGCCAAAGGTGTGCTCAATCGTCATGCCTTTGAATGGCACAATGATGTCGCGCCTAGTATTGAACGCGAAAAAACCATCATTTACGAAGCCCATGTCAAAGGCATGACAGCGCTGCACCCCGATGTTCCACCAGAACTTCGGGGCACCTATTTAGGCATGGCGCATCCATCTGTTGTGAAGCATCTCAAAGAGTTAGGTGTCACCACCATTCAGCTATTGCCAGTTACGGCGTTTATGACTGAACCGCGACTTGAAAAGTTAAAGCTGCATAATTACTGGGGCTACAACCCAATTGCTTTTTTTGCGCCAGATCCGCGTTATCAAGTCGATGATGCGGTGTTGGAGTTTAAACAATTGGTCAAGGCGTATCATGCGGCTGGGCTTGAAGTTATTTTGGACGTGGTGTTTAACCATAGCGCCGAGGCGGATTGTTATAATTTATCGTTCAGGGGCTTAGCGAATCGGCACTATTATTTGTTTGAAAGCCACGCCGATGTGACGAACTACCAGCAGTATTGCAACTACAGCGGCTGTGGTAATACGCTCAATTTGGCACAACCTGTGGTGCAGCGTTTAGTGCTGGATGCGTTGCGCTACTGGGTGACCGAGATGCATGTCGATGGATTTCGTTTTGACTTAGCGGTCACGCTCTGTCGCGAATACAAACGTTTTAATCCGCATGCGGCTTTTTTACAAATCGTGGCGCAAGACCCGGTGTTGTCACAGGTTAAAATGATTGCTGAACCTTGGGATGTGGGGCCTTGGGGCTACCAGTTAGGCCAGTTTCCTGCGTCATGGTCAGAACTCAATGACAAATCCCGGGACTCATTTCGGGCCTATTGGCGCGGCGATCACGGCACCTTGGCCGAGTTTGCCACGCGTTTGTTAGGCTCACGCGATATTTTCCAGAAACATCATAAACCTGCCAGCTGCTCCGTGAATTATCTGGCCTATCATGACGGCTTTACCTTGCATGATTTGGTGTGTTACCAACACAAGCACAATTGGCTCAATGCTGAGCAAAATCGGGATGGCCATGATCATAACCTCAGTGTGAACTATGGGGTCGAGGGACCCACCAGTAACGAGTCAATTATTGCCAAACGCTACCAGCACAAACGTAATTTGGTGGCGACGTTATTGCTCAGCCAAGGCATAGTGCACTGGTTGGGAGGCGATGAACTTAGCCGTACGCAGCAGGGCAACAATAATGCCTATTGTCAGGATAACGAGCTGAGTTATGTCCATTGGGAATTGGATTACCAACAAACCCAGTTTTTGAATTTTGTGCAGCAAATGATGCTGATCCGCCGACAGTACCCTTGTCTACAGCAACTGTCGTTACTGGATGATGCTTATCAATTGCATGGCGACAAACATCAGGTCAGTTGGTGGAACGCTGACGCGACGCCCAAGCGCGATGAGGACTGGCACGACGGCTCCGTGTTATATGCAATTTGTCGCATTCATAGCGAACCTGCCCAACCTGATCTTTTACTGATTACGAACGCGGCAGGCAGTGATTTGACGATGCAGCTACCGCCAGGGCGCTGGCATTGTATTGTCGATACCTCGGTTGCTATGGGCTTAGTGTCGCCAGTTCCCTATGAACAAGCGGAGTTTTGCCAACATGCAGCAAGTTTGTCGTTATGGCTGCAAGAACCGTCTGCAACGGACATCACTGAGCAATGACCAATGGTCAGAGCAGCAAAAAGGCGCCGGCTTTGGGCTGCGTTTAACGTATATTTCCGTTATAATCGCCCGCATTTTTTTGACCGTCTGAAATAAAGAGGAACGGATGAATGGCTGAGTCCATGCAGAATTGCGACATCGGGTTTGTCGGCGCTGGGGTGATGGGGAAGAACCTGATCCTAAACCTGGCAGATCACGGCTACAAAGTTGCTGCGTTTGACCTTGATCACAAAAAATTGGAGTCCGTGATAACTCAAGATCTCCAAGAAACGAATGGGCAGGGTGGACGCGTCGTCGCCTGCAGCTCTTACACCGAACTCCTCGCTAAACTATCTTCTCCGCACCTAATTATCCTCTCTGTCCCCGCTGGTAAACCTGTTGATGATGTCTGTTCTAAGCTCATCGATGCCGGCATCGCCGCTGACGACATCGTGGTAGATACCGGTAACAGTTTGTGGACCGATACTGTTCGTCGCGAAAAGCATTATGAAGGCAAATTCATTTTCTTTAGCACCGCGGTGTCAGGTGGTGAAGTCGGTGCTCGTTTTGGGCCGTCGCTGATGCCAAGTGGAGATCCATACGCCTGGACTCGTATTGAACCAGGTTGGCGAGCCATTGCCGCCAAAGTAGACCCGGTGACAGGTCGCGCCATTGAACGGTTTGTCCCAGGCAACCCGGTGAAAGAAGGCGATGCGTGCGCAACGTACATCGGGCCAGGTGGTTCCGGTCACTATGTCAAAATGGTTCATAATGGCATCGAATATGCGGATATGCAGTTGATTTGTGAAGTGTATCAAGTGATGCGCGACACCCTCGGCATGTCAGCACAGCAGGTTGGCGAGGTGTTTAGCCGTTGGAATCAAGGCATTCTCAACAGCTATCTGATGGAGATCAGCGCTGAAGTTCTCAAAACCAAAGACTCTGAAACTGGCTTGCCGCTGGTAGATGTGATTTTGGATAAAGCAGGGCAAAAAGGCACCGGTCTTTGGACTGCCGTTTCAAGTTTAGAGCTCGGCTGTCCAGCGCCGACCATTGCCGAAGCTGTGTATGCTCGCTCCATTTCAACACTCAAAGATCAACGTGTCGCGGCATCCACGGTGTTAGCAGGGCCTGTGTTAGATGTTCCTCCCGCCTCCCAGCATGAAGCGATTATTCAGCAGCTTCACGATGCACTGTATTGTGCCAAGATTTGCGTCTACGCCCAAGGTTTTGATTTAATGAAAACCGCCGGCCATGAACACGGTTGGCAGCTTAACTTCGCCGAAATTGCAAAAATTTGGCGCGCTGGTTGTATTATCCGAGCGGTGTTTTTGCAATCGATCACCGATGCGTATGAGCGCAATGATGAACTGGCGAATTTGTTAGTCGATCCATTTTTCGCAAAACAAATTTCGGTGTATCAGCAAAATTGGCGCAAAGCGGTGGCAAGTGCCACTTTGCAAGGCGTCCCCGTACCGGCATTAAGCTCAGCACTAGGGTATTACGATTCTTATCGCACCGCGGTGTTGCCGGCAAACTTGCTGCAAGGCCAGCGTGATTATTTTGGCGCCCATACGTTTGAACGTACAGACAAAACCAAAGGTAAGTTCTTCCACGTAGAATGGAGTGACGCAACAAGGCCTATGGTGAAAATTAAATAATGAGCAAATTATCAGAACAACAATGGCGTGAGCGGTTAACCGACGAGCAATTTCGGGTGACCCGAAAAAAAGGCACCGAAATGCCCTACAGCGGTACCTTGCTGTACAACAAGGACGATGGCATCTACAGCTGCGTTTGTTGTCAGTCGCCATTGTTTAGTTCTGCTGCAAAATTTGACTCAGGCTGCGGCTGGCCGTCGTTTTCAAGCGCACTGCCACAGCGGGTAACCTACAAACCCGATTTTAGTCATGGGATGGTGCGTACTGAAATTCTATGTTCGACGTGCGATGCCCACCTTGGGCATGTGTTTGATGATGGACCGTTGCCACAAGGGCAACGGTACTGCGTGAATTCCGTCAGTTTAGTATTTGATAAAACCGCCGAGTCTTAATAGACCGGCGGTTTAAATTGACCTTCAGTGAGCGAAAGGACAGTCGATTCGGCCAGTGCTTCTAATTTTCGCTTATCAACCTGTGGGGCTAGATCCTGCAAAATGCGCTGAAACTCGATGCGTTCAACCCCAGCTTTTTTGGCGACCAAAGCCCAGTGATAGCTGGCGGCAAAATCCTGTTTCTTGTAATACAACGTGGTTAAGCTGGTATAGATGTCGGTATCAATCTTCTGTTCCGCTTTGTACAGCGTTAACGTCTTGAGCATGGTCTCAATGGCTTTATCGAGATCTCTATCCATCCAATACTGGCCATAAGCAAACATCAGTTCAGGCGTTTTTAATTCACCGGCATTCGCCGCCTTTAAAAATTTCTGCAAGTGCGGTTCGCTATGTTCACGACTCCAATGATAAAACGCCAATCCAGGGTGGTCTGAGCCTGTGGTTTCGGCTGAAAGTCGTTTGATCTCTTTCTGCGCGACCAACACATTTTTTACTCGCTCGGTGGTTTTTTCTTTGAGTTTGATATGCTCAATGCCTGCTGCGAGTTCCATACATTTGTGGTAACGCTCAAAATCCATCAGCAATTGATATTTGTTTGCATCGGATGGCAACTTCGCTTCGCTGACCCGACTGAAAATCACCGAACGTCGTTCGTCTTTGCAATGAGAATCATCCCATAAATCATCACAATACTGTTTATTCGACTGGCACAATTGCAATAGCGTCACTTCCTTTTCGCCACAGGCAGCAAGCAGCAATGCAACTGGGATAATACTTATAAGTTTCATATGGCCTCCGTTGTCCTTGCTTAGGAGCTTACTGAATTAGGCTGAAAATTTCACATGTAATTGTTGTTGAATGATTACAAAATGACTTACAATTGCGCACCCGCTTTGCAACGGCCACCTACAGCCCTAGCGGGGAGGCCTCGCGCCATCAACCTCTGAACCCACAACAGATGTAAAAGGTAACAGCATGACCTTATCTCACGAAGAACAGTATCAACGCAGCTGGCAGGAACGCCAAGAATACGCCGAAAATATGCAGCCAATCATTGGTCGTTTATACCGGAATAAAGGCGTTGAAGTAGTGGTCTACGGCAAACCGCTGGTTAACGCGACAACAATCGACATCATTAAAGCACATAAAACAGTCGAGCGTTTTGAACAACAAAAACTGCGTTTACGTGAGAGCTTCCCAGTGCTGGAAGCCATCAGCAAAATGAATTTAGCACCGGGTCGTATCGACCTTGGTAAATTGGCCTTTGCGTATACCTACAAAGACGCCGCCAAAGGTCAGTCGTTGGAGCAGTATTTAGCCACCGAGTTGGCTGATTTAGTTAATCAACCAGACAACATCGCGCCAACCGACGTTGTGCTGTACGGTTTTGGTCGCATTGGTCGTCTGTTAGCGCGTTTGATGATTGAACGTGCCGGTCCAAGTGCCAAATTGCGTTTACGTGCTATTGTCGTTCGTGGTGGTCGTAATGGCGATCTAGAAAAACGCGCCAGTCTGCTACGCCGTGATTCAATCCATGGCCCATTTAACGGCAGCATCACGGTCGATGAAGAGAACGGTGGTATTCGTGCCAACGGTACTTTTATCAAAGTAATTTACGCTGATTCTCCAGATAAAGTCGATTACACTGCCTATGGTATCAACAACGCCTTAGTGGTTGATAACACGGGTATTTATAAAGATGACGTTGGTTTGAAAAATCACTTTGCAGCCAAAGGTATTGCCAAAGTGTTGTTAACAGCACCGGCTAAAGGTGAAGTGAAAAACATCGTTTACGGTGTGAACCATCAGACCATTTTAGCCGATGACTTGATGGTGTCAGCAGCAAGCTGTACCACCAACGCGATCACGCCAGTACTGAAAGCCTTAAACGATGAATACGGCATCCGTAACGGTCATGTTGAAACGGTGCACTCGTACACCAACGATCAAAACCTTATCGACAACTACCACAAAGCCGATCGCCGTGGCCGTGCAGCGCCACTGAACATGGTTATCACATCGACAGGTGCAGCCTCGGCCGTTGCCAAAGCCTTGCCAGAGTTGAAAGGTAAGCTGACTGGTAATGCCATCCGCGTTCCGACACCTAACGTATCCATGGCCATTTTGTCCCTGAATTTAAATAAAGAAACCACAGTGGACGAATTGAACGGTTTCTTACAACGCACCTCGTTGTTCTCTGAGTTGCAAGACCAAATCGACTTCACATCGTCAACCGAGATCGTGTCCAGCGATTTAGTCGGTTCACGTTACGCCGGTGTTGTTGATTCACAAGCGACTATCGTTGATGGCGATCGTTGTGTGTTGTATGTGTGGTATGACAACGAATTTGGTTACAGTTGCCAAGTGGTACGCGTGATGAACCAAATGGCAGGTATTTCGTATCCAACGTTGCCTGTTGCACGTTAATTACTGTAAATAGAACTGAACGGCTGCCATGATGCAGCCGTTTTTTTTTGCTGCCCACTTCGGATCTTGCACCTGCGCAACGTAGGCATAAACTAGACTTTGTGATAGATTTCGGGCACTTACTACAAAACGAGACGGTATGATGAAAATTACCTGCAATTTTGACAGTGGCAACATCGAGGTGTTGAGCCTGTCAGCTCCGGACCAAATCCAATTAGCCATCAAAAAAGACCATCAGTCTGATTTTTACCAATGGTTCCATTTCCGCTTGCACACCGACAGTTTTGAACCGCATGTAATGACTATTACCAACGCCGGTCAATCCGCTTATCCAAAAGGCTGGGCCGATTATCAGGCGGTGGCATCCTATGACCGTGAAACCTGGTTTCGTGTAGATACTGAGTTTGATGGACAAAATTTGGTTATTCGTCATTACCCAGAGGCGGAATCTTGTTATTTCGCCTACTTCGCGCCTTACAGTTATGAGCGTCATCAAGATTTATTAAGTTATGCCCAAAACAGTGGCTGGGCTCAGCTGGTTGACTTAGGCGACACATTAGACGGTCGAGATCTGAGCATGTTGGTGGTCGGTGAGCCGGCCGCTGGCAAGAAAAAGATCTGGATCACCGCACGTCAACACCCTGGCGAATCGATGGCGGAATGGTTTGTCGAAGGTTTATTAGACCGTTTGTTGGACGAAGACGATGGTGTGGCTCGCGAACTATTGGCTAAAGCCGTGTTTTACATTGTGCCGAATATGAACCCAGATGGCAGTGTTCGTGGTCACTTACGAACCAATGCCGCAGGTGTCAACTTAAACCGCGAATGGGCTACACCGTCCATGGAGAAAAGTCCTGAAGTGTTTTTGGTGCGGCAAAAGATGCTCGAGGTCGGTGTCGACATGCTGCTCGATATCCATGGCGATGAAAACTTGCCCTACAACTTTGTGGCAGGGGCTGAAGGCGTTCCATCGTACAACGATAAAATGTCGGCCTTAGAGACGGCGTTTAAACAAGCGCTGTTGTTGGTGACCCCAGAATTCCAAGATGTCTATGGATATGACAAAGATGCGCCAGGCCAGGCCAACCTGACGATTTGTTCGACTTGGGTTGCTGAGCAATTTAAGTGTTTAGCTTACACCTTTGAGATGCCGTTTAAAGACAATGCAAACTTACCCGATGATGTGTACGGTTGGTCAGATGTGCGCTCCATGAAATTAGGTGCTGATACGCTGATGGCCGTGCGTGCCGTGGTGGATGATCTGTGATCTAAGCGACGTTTCTACGCGTTCAAGGGGCACGACTGTGCCCCTTTTGCTTGTGGAGTGGTGCTTTGCAAATCATTCGTATTGCTTTATAGTTCGGCAGTTTTTTAAGGAAGTATTATGGCCATTGTAAGCTGCCCATTTTGTGGCAAAAAAATCTCCAATAAAGCATCGTCATGCCAGCATTGCGGTAATGCCATTAGTGATTTAGAGCCGCAAGCCATCGAGCGATTCCAACGTGATAATCGCCTAAAGAAATCACAGCAAATTAATAACCTCGCCATGATTTCTATTGTCCTGTTTTTAGGTAGTTTCTTGGTGTTCTATTTCCGTCATCCTGAAGAAGGTTCATGGCAACAAACCCTGATGTATGTCGTGATGGGCTTAGGCGGCTTTGGTTATGTCATAGCAAAAGCGATGATGGTATGGTTTAAGAGACAGTGATGGACTTTCGCGCGTTAGTGCAGGCGATGACGCCTGATACCTATGAAAAAATGGCGGCGGCTGCTGCGACAGGTCGGTGGGCCGATGGCCAGCCGATGACCGAACAACAACATGAGCAAGCCATCCAGCTGGTACTGGCCTATCAATCGCAAGTTCTCAAATCAACGGAGCCTTTTACCATTGGCGCCGATGGTCAAATGGTTATTCGCTCTAAAGCCGAACTCAAAGCGGAGTTCGAGCAATCAGGCTCTATTGCAAGGTTTTCCCATGATGATCTTTAAACGCTGGTTCAAACCCAAGTGGCAACATCAAGACCCATCGATCCGTATGAGTGCGATCGCCTCATTGGATCAGGCAGATCACCAACAAAAAGAAGTACTGCACGAATTAGCCTTTAATGATGGTGCTGAGCAAGTTCGCCGCGCAGCCCTAGAGCGTCTAAATGAGTTTTCACTGTGGTGGCAAGCCAGCAAACATGAGTCTGCAGATCGATTAAAACAATTTGCCGAACAGCAACTGGTCGACATGTTATTGCAAAATCGTGTTTCTCCCTCGTTAAAGCAGACGTTTATTGCTGAGTGTAATCGCAGTAGTATCCTTGAAAAGCTTGCTTTGCTCGATCCAGACCAAGAGACACGCTACCAACTGGTATGTCGTCTACAACGTCAGGATCTGTATCTGGCTGCACTGCAAGATGAGTCGTTGGCTTTTGAACGTCGAAAAAACTTTCTGTCGTTGATTGACGACGACAAGGTGTTAGAGCGTTTGTTGCGTCATGCCACAGATCCATTAAAAACCGCGGTGCAAGATGAATTGGCGCAGCGCCAAGAGCAACGTGAAAAACCGGAAAAATTACGTAAGCAGCTTGTCCTGTTGTTAGCCAAGTTAAACGC
Source organism: uncultured Rheinheimera sp. (assembly GCA_964437935.1). Lineage (GTDB taxonomy): Bacteria > Pseudomonadota > Gammaproteobacteria > Enterobacterales > Alteromonadaceae > Pararheinheimera. The sequence continues at coordinate 6,879 of CAYTIQ010000029.1, read as the reverse complement.
TGTGCGTGAACGCTCGGATGTGTTGGCTGCTTGGCAAACTTGGCAGGATTTATTATCGACTTGGAACGATTTGGCCCCTGAATTCAGCTGCTTGGCCGATGCCGAGGAGTTCATCAGTAAATTTAGTCGTATCGAGCAACAAACCTTGGCCAGCTTGTGGCCGCGGGTGGACGCCGCACAACAAGCGGCATTCGCACAGCAACAAGCTGCATTGATGCAACAACAGGCAGATGCATTTGCGAACGACGTGGCTGTGTTAAATGCGGCGATTGCCAATGATGTGGCTGCCGGTGATTTAGATTTAGCTGCCGATCATCAAGGTTCGTTAGAAACACTAACGCGTAACGTGCTGCAGGCCAACTTACCAGACTCATTACGTCAACCCCTGGTGAAACAACTCGCCAAGCTACAACAGCTGCTGGATTCGTTACCACAGCTGGCAGAGCAACTGGCGCAAATGGCGCGTGCGCTTGCCGATTTAACGGCTCAGCCGTTACCGAGCATCGAGGATGTGGAAACTGCCTGGCAAGGATTTTTGCAATGGCAAAAACAATGGCAGGTGGCCCAGAAACAGTTGCCAATCGCATTGCCTGAGCATTTCGAAACGGGGTATCAGCAGCTGATGTCTCGCTGGCAACAGCATTGTGAGCCGTTGTTAGCAAGCCAACAAAAACAGATCAAACTGCTAAAGAATAAATTGCAAGAGTTCAAACGTTTGCATAGCGATGGTCGTTATAACCTGTTGTTTGGATTACTAAAAGGCATCGAACAACATGCGTTGGCATTGCCCTCATTGCCGGCACTGGTGGAAAAAGATTTAGTCCAAGCGCGAGAGCAGGTTGCTGCATTGACCGACTTACAGGCCTATATCGCAACGCCACGTAAACAAGAATTGATCACAACGATGACTGAGTTGGCGGGTGAACCGGTAGGGGATGTTAAAGAGCGCGCGCAATTGGTCAAGCAAGCGCGGCAACAATGGAATAGCTTAGGTCGGGCCGATGAATCCATTGATGAGCAACTTAATGCCGAGTTTAATCGGTTGTGTGAAGTTGCGTTTGCGCCTTGTCGCGATTTTTATGCCGAGCAAGACGCTCAACGTCTGCAAGCCGCAAAACGTAAGCAGGAGTTGATTGAACGCATGACTGCGTACGCCTTTGCCGATGCCAAAGACGTTGAGAAGCAACTGCAAGCGTGGCAAAAAGAGTGGGATGCTGCGGGTGCGACCGAGCGAGAAGTCCACCAGCAATTGGTCGAAAAATATCGTGCTGTGGTTCAAGCGGCCCGAACTTTTATTAAGCAGCACCAACAGCACGCCGCTCAGCGCAAGCACGATATTATCCTGACAGCACAACAAGCAATCGCATCGGATGTTGCAGCGACGGACGTTGCGCGTCAACTCAAGCAATTGCAGCAAGTCTGGAAAGCAACGGGGTATGCCGGCAAAAAAGCGGAACAAGACTTATGGCAACAATTCCGCGCTGTGTGTGATGAATTTTTTGCCAAGCGTGAGGCCGACAAGCAACAGTGGCAACAACAGCAATTGGCTTTGTTAGCCCAGCAGCGTGAGTTATTACTGGCGCTTGCGCAAGATGATGTAACGCCAATTGCCCAGCGCTTAAACCAATTGAACCAAACCCAGTGGCAGGACGAACTGCTGGCGGAGGTCAATACGCTGCAAGCCAATTGGCAAGGGCAACTTGTAGCGCAGCGTGAACTGGCGCAGCGTGAACAAATTGAGCAATTGCTGAATTTATTAGCCAAACCTGATTTACAAGCGCATCAGTTACCTGCGGTGTATCGTTTAGTGTTTGCTGCAGGGCAAGAGCAGACCCTGACACGGGCGCAGCTGACGACAGCGATGGAACTGGTGGCAGGTGTTGATTCACCCACGGAACTCAGCGCCGAGCGTCAACAGGTGCAAATAGCGTTGTTGTCGCAAAAACTAAATCAGGGTGAAGAGCTGACTGTACCGGCGTTGTTTGGACGTTGGTTGCAATACGGCGTGGTATCCGCAGCGGAGCTGCCATTGCTCCCCCGCATTGGGGCCGTGTTGTTAAAGAACACCTAAGCACAACACAGAATCAACAAAGCCAGCAGATGCTGGCTTTGTTATTTTAACGTGCTGTTGAAAACACCCGACGTTGTTCAGTTATTGCGTCAATTCGCCACGTAAATTTTGCATCACTTGTTGGCGAACTTGCTCAGCGCTTAATCCTTTGCTGAGTAAATAGTGAAGCTTGGTCAGAGCGGCTTCTAAGGTCATGTCAAAGCCGCTGCTGACGCCACATTGTTGTAAGGCGTGACCTGTTGCATATCCACCCATATTGACCTTGCCTTTAAAGCACTGCGTACAATTGACAATGATTGTTCCGCGCTGTGCTGCATCCGTCAACGCCTTTAACAAGGCAGGGTTTTGTGGCGCATTTCCGACACCATAGGATTTAATGATCAACGCTTTTACCGGCGCAGCAGCCATGTTTTGGATCACGTCTGCGCTGATCCCTGGATACAAGGTCACCACACTTACAGGCTGGGGGGTGATATGCGCGACTTGCAGTGGGGCGTGTTGGGTCAATTCACACAATTGACCAGCTTTTAGTTCAATATGGATACCCGCTTGTAACAACGGTGGGAAATTTGGCGAAGCAAATGCGTTAAAACCATCTGCATCTGCTTTCGTGGCGCGGTTACCCCGAAACAGCTGGTTGTTAAAATACAATGCAACTTCAGCGATCGGGTAATAGGCCGCTAAGTACAGAGAATTTAGCAAGTTCACTTGGCCGTCAGAACGCAGTTGCGCCAATGGAATTTGGGAACCCGTCACAATCACTGGCTTGCTGAGGTTTTCCAGCATAAAGGACAATGCCGATGCGGTGTAAGCCATCGTATCAGTACCATGCAGCACCACAAAACCATCGTAGTTGTGATAGTTCGCTTCAATATCGCGAGCAATCGTCAACCAGTGCGCAGGCGTCATATCCGACGAATCTATGACTGGATGATATTCATGGATGTCGAACTGTGGCATTTCAGGGCGGTAAAACTCTGGCATTTGTCGAACAGTCTCGGATAAAAAGCCAGGTACAGGAATGTAGCCGTGATCGGATTTTTGCATCCCGATGGTGCCACCGGTGTATGCGACATAAATACGTTTTGTGTTCATGGAGGTACTCAGAGGTTTTCTGTTAGTTTACCTGATAAAGGCTTTTTCGAGCTAGCACCGCCGCAGACAAAGGTTGGGGGGCGTTCGCCTGCAAATTGCACGACATGCTTAAAAGCTGAGCAAACAAACTGCGCATGTAAAAAAATGCTTTACAAGTTTTTCGAAGCTGCCTAATATGCCAGCCATCGCGGAGAGATGGCAGAGCGGTTTAATGCAGCGGTCTTGAAAACCGCCGATGGTTAATAGCCATCCGTGAGTTCGAATCTCACTCTCTCCGCCACTTTAAAACCACCTTAGGGTGGTTTTTTTGTTTCTCCGTTTCGTAACTTTATCCAAGTAAATCAATCAATTGTCTTGGCTTAAGCCAAACACCACCCGCCACTTTTCTACTGCAATTCCCCCATAGCCAAAGTGCAAATGCTCGGTTATTCTATCGCGATGTTTCATTTACATCGAAGTGAGTCCTGTGGCTACCATTCATGTGTTACTCGTTGATGATCACGAATTAGTTCGTACTGGCATTCAACGGATCTTACAAGACGAAAAAGGATTGGTTGTTGTAGGTGCTGTGGCTAGTGGTGAAGATGCAATTAGTTTTTGCCGCAGTGACGCGGCAGGCCATCCGCAGGTTGATGTAGTGCTGATGGATATGAATATGCCTGGTATGGGGGGCATGAGCGCCACCAAGCGAATTTTGCACTATTGCCCAGAAATCAAGGTCCTCGCCTTGTCGACCAGTTTTGAAGAGCCTGTGCCGACCAAAGTCATGCAGTTAGGGGCGTTTGGTTTTATTTCCAAAAATGCGCCGCCTGTTGAGATGGTGCAAGCTATTCGTACTGTGGCTCGCAATCAACGTTATATCTCAGCCGAAGTCGCGCAAAAAATGGCATTGTCGAAAATTCAATCGATTGGTGACAATCCGTTTGATGAATTGTCCGAGCGTGAGATGCAGATCATGTTGATGATCACTCGCGGGGAAAAGGTCAATGATATCGCTGATAAGCTCAATGTCAGTGCCAAAACTGTAAATTCGTATCGCTACCGCATGTTTGAAAAATTAGCCATCAACGGCGACGTTGAACTGACGCATTTGGCGCTACGTCACAAGATGATTCAGCTCGACGAGTAACGATTTTGACATTTCAAGCCGCGGCCTTTCTAAAAACAGTGCCGCACCAGCCAGGGGTTTACCGTATGCTCAATTCGCAGCAAACGGTGATTTATGTTGGGAAAGCCAAGGATTTAAAGAAACGCCTGAGCAGTTACTTTCGTGCTCAGGTCGATAGCATCAAAACCAAGGCATTGGTCAGTCAAATTCATGCGGTGGAATTTACTGTCACCCATAGTGAAACAGAAGCCTTGATCCTCGAGAACAATTTGATCAAGCAATTCATGCCAAAATACAATATTTTGCTGCGTGATGATAAATCGTTTCCTTACATCGTTCTGACAGATCACAAACACCCACGTCTGATGGCGCATCGCGGCGCAAAGACCATAGCTGGCCAGTATTTTGGGCCTTATCCCACAGCCAGCGCGGTGTGGGAAAGTTTAAAACTGCTGCAAAAAATCTTACCTGTACGCCAATGTGAAGACAGTTTTTACCGCGCGCGGACTCGGCCTTGCTTACAGTACCAATTAAAACTGTGTTCGGCCCCTTGTGTTGCCAAGGTCAGTGATGCGGAGTATCAGGAGCAAGTGCGGCTAACTCGGTTGTTTTTACAAGGTAAAAACCATGAAGTGATTGAATCCTTAGTCCACGCCATGGATACGGCCGCAGAACAACTCGCTTTTGAAAAAGCAGCCCAGTTACGTGACCAAATTCTGGCACTGCGCAAAGTGCAAGAGCAGCAAACGGTGTCAGGTGAGCATGAAGAGCTGGACGTGTTAGGGTTTTATTATGCCAATGGAGTTGCGGTGGTGCATGTTTTGTATGTCCGGGAGCAGAAAATCCTCGGCAGTAAAAGTTATTTCCCAAAGCTGCCCGTCGATATGGATGTAAACGAGATTTTCTCGGCGTTTTTAGTGCAGTTTTATCTCAACAACATTGGCGGTCAAACCATTCCGAAACAGATCCTGATTGGCCAAACCCTCGAAGACAGTGCGGTGATGGCGGATGCCATCAGTCAGGTAGCCGGTTTTAAAGTGTTGCTGCAACAACCTCAGCGTGGTGAAAAAGCCCGTTATCTGGCTCTGGCAGAAAAAAATGCCGAAACGTCGTGCCTGGCCAAGTTGTCGCAAGCCGAGCATTTGTTTGCGCGTCACCAAGCATTACAAGCGTTGCTTGGGATAGGCACCATTAGCCGCATGGAGTGTTTCGATATCAGCCATACCATGGGGCAACAAACTATGGCGTCTTGTGTCGTGTTTGGCCCCCAAGGTCCTTTAAAAAGTGATTACCGACGCTTTCATGTCGAGGGTGTGACACCAGGTGATGATTACGCGGCCATGCGCTTTGCTTTACAAAAACGTTATGGCAAACAAACCGATGAGCAGAAGATGCCTGATATTGTGTTAATTGATGGTGGTGCAGGGCAGTTAAACCAAGCCATCGAGTTCTTTGCCAATTTCCATTTGGCGAAAAAACCATTTTTAATCGGTGTAGCCAAAGGTGTGAGTCGAAAACCTGGGCTAGAGACCCTCTTGCTCAATTCAGCGGAGCATGCGATAAACCTTCCGGCAGATCACTTGGCTTTGCATCTGATTCAGCATATTCGTGATGAATCACATCGCTTTGCCATCACCGGCCATCGCGCGCAGCGCGGTAAAAAGTTATTGCAAAGCCCGCTGGAAAATATCCCAGGAATTGGCGCTATTAAGCGTCAGGCTTTGTTACAATACCTCGGTGGTCTGCAAGGGGTGATGAAAGCGTCTGTTGCTGAACTTACGTCGGTGCCTGGCATATCAAAAAAACAAGCAGAAGCCATTTTTAAGGCCTGTCATCCGGAACATTAAGCTGTACCATTGAGATCCTGTTGATGTGGAATATTCCTAATTTATTGACGCTGTTTCGAATTTTATTAATTCCAGTCTTTGTATTCTGTTTCTATTCAACCCATGAACACGCACGGTTCCTTGCGGCATTTGTATTTTGGCTGGCGGCCATAACCGATGCGCTTGATGGCTATCTTGCGCGTAAATTGCAGCAGTCCACGCCGTTTGGTGCTTTTTTAGATCCTGTCGCCGACAAAGCGATGGTGGCGGCGGCGCTGGTGCTCATTGCCGTTGATATGCAAACCCTGTGGGTGACAATTCCAGCCTTTGTTATGATCAGTCGTGAAATTATCATTTCAGGTCTTCGTGAATGGATGGCGGGGATTGGCAAAAGCGCACAAGTGAAAGTGTCCAACATGGGCAAATACAAAACTGCGGCGCAAATGCTGGCTCTGATCGGGTTAATTTGGCAGCCAGTGCAGTGGTTAACTGACTTGGGCATGGCGTTGTTGTTTGTTGCAACCGTGCTGACCGTTTGGTCCATGGTGGAGTATTTACGTGCCGCGTGGCGCGATTTAAATCAATAAATCGCTGTTTTGCTGGATGTTTCAGCACATCAGTTAAAAAATAAGCAAACGATTCTGTTGGTTAAAGTTTTTGGTTGACGGAAATTATAAAGTCCGTAAAATGCGTCTCGTGTTAAGGCAAACGCCTTTTCAGACGAAGCGGGCATAGCTCAGTTGGTAGAGCGCTACCTTGCCAAGGTCGAGGTCACGAGT
>CAYTIQ010000028.1:0-41590 GCA_964437935.1 uncultured Rheinheimera sp. | reverse complement strand
GCCTCGTAAACACTCTCAGCTTAGTCGCTGAGGAAAGAGGCGGACCATCTAATTACACCGGCGAACCGGTGTTTATTTAAGTCACAATGCGATGCCTTGCTTAAGGGCACGACGCGCCGTAAATCGCTGCCACCCACTGCGGGTTATCGATAAATGGATTACGGTTTTTCTGCAATTCATAAATACGATTGTTGCGGCGCTGTTCAAACGCATCCACAGGATCGGCTTTGTGCCATGCCACTAAGGTGCAAAGTTTGCCCATTTGCGGGGCTGTGCTGCCAGTCGGTGCGATGTTTGGGATCGACAAATCCGGTGTGCCCGTTTCATCGCCACCTTCATACCGCGTATCCATGTAGAACAGCATGCGGGCCACGTCGCCTTTGACCGAATCCCGCGGCTCAAAGCTGTCGGTGTCGGTTTTGTTCAACGGCGCTTCGGCAATGGTTGAGCCACCAACATCAAAATCTTTGTTACCCCGCGTTGAATTTAACGACACATCCTCTGGGCGTAAATGATGCAAGTCGGTATGGGCATACTGGGCTTCATCCGGGAAACCATGGCTTTTCGCCCAGACATGCTCGCGGTTCCATGCATCTTGCGACGTGCTGGTGCCGGCGCGGAAGGTTTTGGCTTGAGAACGACCGGCGTACAACAAAATCACGTTGTCAGTGTTATTTGGATCTTCGTCGGTGTAGCTGATGGCATCCCACACTTGGGCGTAGGTAAAACGCACGTGACCGCGCAAAATGCTGTTGAGTTGCGTTTTAAGTGCCGCGCCGGTTTTCCCTGAGGTGTTTACGTAATAGGTCGGAAGATTGACCGTGCCTGTATCACCGCCTGTGCCACCACCCGTGCCACCACAACTCACCGACAATGGTCCTGTCGTTGGGTTGCCTTTGGTGGTTACTTGCCAGTCGCTGACGCTATTGGTATCAGTCAGCGATTTGCGTTCAATCGATTTATCAATGCCTTCAATCGACCAGCCGCTGATGGCATTTTCAAAAGCCACCATGTCCACTTCAGTGCTGCCTTGTTTGAGCCGCACATAATCACCGCTGTTACCCAGCGATAACGTCATTCCGCTTTGTTGCGCCGCTTTACCAAACAAGCTTTGCAGCGCAGCGGAGCTTTTGGCGACCACAAAGTACCCGTTGCCAGCAATAGTGCCAGACAGGTTAAAGGTTGCGCCATTATCCGTCAGCGAATAACCAGTCAGACTGACCGCAGTACAACTGTCGTTGTACAACTCGACGAATTCTTCGGTGGTATCGTTGTTTGGTGCATCATAGAGCACTTCTGAAATAAAAATTTTACTATGCGCTGGACTGACTAACAGCGCCGATGCTAGGGCTGTCACCAGCCACGCAGAACCTGTACGTTTCATCATAGACCCCAAAGGTAGTTGTTTGCATAATCGCTACAGATAGTGACGTAATTGTAATTTTTTGTAGCGCGATTGCAGCATAACCGATCTTTATGACGTTTTTCTTATATTTTTAATGTCTAATACTCTAAACGAATAAAGTGCTAGAACGCCGCTCTGCGTCCCGCACACGATGTTGCACTAAAGGCCCACTTGCTCGATCAGCCTGTGCAATCTTCAACCCTGCAAACCTTTTGCAAGCCTTCTAACAAGAGGCATCTATGTGAAAACGCGATCTACAGCCATGATAGGATTGTTATTAAGCCCTACAAACTGTTGAAAAAACCTGCAGTTAAGCAGTCAGATGACTCTCGAGCATTGCAAAAGCAACAAAAGCCAGTAAGATAAAGCGCAACGTCGGTACGTAGCGCAGCTTGGTAGCGCACTGTCATGGGGTGTCAGGGGTCGTGGGTTCAAATCCCGCCGTACCGACCAACTAAAAGCCTGTTTTATAACAGGTTTTTTGCTTTTTAAGGCCTGCTCAAAAAATAGGCGCCCCGATTCCGCCCGAATAGACAATCTTCAATTACAAAGTAGGTCATGATCAGAGCGTTGTTTTCTTTGTATAAAACAGCACGGCTGCACAGCCCGCTCCCCTTGAACGAATCAATTGACACTGATACCCCAATTACAGCAGGCAACGCTTTATCAGCGTTGTTATAAAGCCTTCACCATAAAATGCTTTTGGCCAGTCAGGGGGTATTCCTGTTGGGTCCAGACTTGGTGATACCCCTGTGCTTGGTAAAAAGGCGCCGCTTGAAAATCCAGCGTATCCAACAACACAAAGCGGCAATGCCGCTGCTTCGCAAGTGCTTCTGCATCTTGTAATAATTTCGAGCCAATGCCTTGGCCGCGCTGCTGGCTATCAACCCAGAGATATTCGAGTAAAAACCAATGCCCGAACGTCTTACCAGCTAGGCCGCCAATCAATTGACCGAGGTCGTTGTGGCAAGCTAAACCCAGCGGCTCACGAATCAAGCCTTCAAAATGCGGGGCATTAAACGCAATGATCTGTTGCCGCATGGTTTCGATGAATGCATCCGTATGCATGGGGGTGTAGTGCAATATGCTTGGTTGTATTTGTTTTGATTGTCTTTCTGTTGGCTGCTGTTGGATTGGCAGATCGTCGCTCGCCTGCGTCATGAGAACATCCGCCAAAAAAGCTGCACCACTCGTTCTGCATGGGTTCGGATTAATTCAGGTTGGCGGTTGGGGGGCTGGCGAAAAATCCCACGGATCCAATCCATGCCTATTAACATGCCAAACAAACACTCCGCAGCAAATTCTTTGTCGGCAATTTTAAGCTGCCCAGCCGCATCCACTTTACAGAGCCAAGCAACATTATTGGCAAAGGTCGCGGCAGGCCCATGAGCAAACATCATAGTTCGCAGTTCATCGCCAATTTCAGCCCCTGACTGCATCACATTCATCAGGCATTGTTGTTCATCGGATAATAGAAATTCTAACAGCCGCACACTCGATTCAATCAGCGCTTGTTGCGACTCGTCACTGGTGGCTCCGGCCTGTTGCAGCATCTCACTAAAAAACTCCGTTTGTGAGTGAAGCACTGCTTCAATCAGCAGTTGGCGGTTGGCAAAACGGTTATACAAGGTCGCTTTTGATACCCCAGCCAGCTTCGCAACCGCTTCCATCGATAAAGATCCAACGCCTTGTGTCGATAACAAATGACGCGCCGCTTGCAATATTGCATTATCTTTAGAACGATCGATGGGCCTACCAGCCTGAATTGGTTGCATAAAATCTCTTGCGATAATGAACGGTATCGTTCAATAATTAGTGTATTGGTATTTTTAAACGCTATTGTCTGTTAATTATAAAACCGAGGTGCCCATGCGCCAAGCTACTTGTTTGCATTTGTTCGCTGTTGTTACCGTCTGTCTTTCATTGCAAAGTTGTTCCCGTCAAGACGTCGACACCTCCGCCAGCAAACCGCATTTTGTGCTGACAAAACCACTGCAATTAGTCCGTGAAAACGAACTGACACTCACCGGCACCATTAAAGCACGCCAAGAGATCCCGGTGGCTTTTCAAGTCAACGGCCGAATTTTGCAACGGTTAGTAGAACCAGGCGACACCGTGAAAGCAGGGCAAGTGTTATTCGCACTAGATCCCAAAGATCTTGCAGAATCGTTAAGTGCCGCCAAAGCACAAACACAAGCCGCACAAGCATCCTATGCCACAGCGCAGGCTGAACTTAAACGCACCCAATCGCTGATTAAGGGAAAATTTGCCAGTGAACAGCTGCTGGATCAAGTGACGCTGAAATACAACGAAGCCAAATCTAATTTACAAGCCGCGCAAGCGCAACAACAACAAGCTGAACATGCGCTGCAATACTCCGGGGCCACGGCACCGCAAGATGGCATTGTGTTAGACGTCTCGGCCGAAGCCGGCCAAGTGGTGGTCGCTGGGCAACGCTTAGCGGGTCTTGGGAACGATAAAGAATTGGATGTCGAAGTGTTGTTACCTGAAAGTATCACCCCACCCGCCACCGGCATGTTGATGACCAGCACCGGCGAGCCAATTGGGTTGTCGCTGCGAAGTGCCGCTGGTTCTGCCGATCCGAGCAGCTTAACCCGTCGTGCTCGGTATAAAATTGTTCAGTCGGCTCCAGGTTTAGCGCTTGGTCGTGTGGTACTGAGTCGATTTACCTTACCCGTCGAGCAACAAGGTATTGCCGAAGTACCGCTGGGCGCCATTGATAATCGTGCCCAAGGGGCACAGATTTGGGTTCTTAAAGATGGCAAAGTAGAACCGACAGTGGTCAAAGTGCTGCGTATGGATGCCGAAACAGCGCAAATTCGCACCGAACTGCCGATAGGCAGCAAAATTGTGGCGTTAGGCACGCATCTGTTACAACCTGGCATGGCGGCGGCGGAGGCCCAACCATGAAGTTCAACTTATCGTTGCTGGCGGTGCGTGAAAAATCCATCACGCTGTTTTTTATCTTGATGGCCCTGATTGGCGGTGTTTGGGCATTTTTGTCGATGGGTCGTGCCGAAGATCCCACCTTCACTATCCGCGTGCTAGTAGTCAATGCCTATTGGCCGGGCGCCACCAACCAAGAAATGGAACAATTGGTAGTTAATCGATTGGAAAAACGACTGCAAGAAGTTCGTTTAATTAATCGCATCGATGTCCAAGTTTCACCAGGCGCCGCCAATTTAATTGTTGAGTTCAAAGACTACACCCCGTCCCATGAAGTGCCTGATTTGTTTTATCAAGTCCGAAAACGCATGCAAGAAGAAGCCAGTCATTTGCCTAAAGGGGTGATTGGGCCCATCGTCAATGATAGCTTCTCAGATGTGTATTTTACCTTGTACGCCCTCTCCGCCCCTGGCTTGCCATTTCGTGATTTAAGCCGAACGGCGGAGGGTTTTCGCGATCAACTGGCCGCCATTCCAGGTGTGGAAAAAGCCATGTTAATTGCCGATCGGCCAGAACGAGTCTTTATTGAATTCGATCGCGAACGCCTCGCGGCGCTTGCTCTGCCCTTTACGGAAGTGGAACAACAGTTACAACGCCAAACCCAGTTATTACCATCCGGCCAATTACAAACCTCAGCGCAAAGCATTGCCGTACGTTTAGATAGCCGTATCAATGACTTGCAACAATTGCGTGATATACGGTTGCACTGGCAAGGCCAAACCCTGCGCCTGCAAGATGTCGCAGAGATCCGCCGCGGTTATGAAGACCCCGCCACCATGCTTGCTCGCAATGACGGCCAAGATGCGGTGTTACTTGGCGTTGTAATGCAACGCGGCTTCAACGGTCTTGAACTCGGCAAACAAATCGACCAATGGTATCAACAGCAACTGCATAAACTGCCACTTGGCATGTCACTGCATCGGCTGACCAACCAAGCCGAAGCCATCACCGCCGCGGTGGAGCTATTCCAAGTCAAATTCTTAGTGGCGGTCATTGTGGTGATGGCGGTCAGTATCCTGGCTATCGGTCTTCGTGCAGGCTTGATTGTTGGCATCGCTGTGCCGCTGACGCTTGGCTTGACCTTTTTGACCATGCGTGCGCTCGATATCAATTTAGACCGTATCACTTTAGGCGCGTTGATTATCTCGCTGGGACTGCTGGTCGATGATGCCATCATCGCCATTGAAATGATGATGGTGAAGTTAGAAGAAGGCATGGATCGGATTAAAGCGGCTGGCTTTGCCTGGACTGCGACTGCCGCCCCGATGCTGTTTGGTACCTTGGTCACCATTTCAGGCTTTGTCCCTATTGGATTTGCTAAGTCGGGCGTTGGCGAATACACCGGCAATATCTTTTGGGTCGTCGGTTTTGCCTTGATTATTTCATGGCTGGTCGCCGTTACCTTTACCCCCTACCTTGGTACCAAGATGCTGCCTAAGCTCTCTGGTCATCAAATCGACGTGTACCGCAGCCCTATCTATCTGAAATTCCGTCGATTAGTCCAATGGTGTATTGCCCACAAACGTCAGGTCATTATGGGCACCGCCGGTTTATTCATCTTCTCTGCCTTTTTAATGGCAAAGGTGGTGCAAAAACAATTCTTCCCAACCTCAGATCGCCCAGAAGTGTTGATCAGCGTGTATTTGCCGCATGGTTCATCGATTCAAAACACCGACAAAACCACCCGCAAAATCGAGAAAATTTTGCATGGTAATGCCGATGTGAAATCACTCAGCGCCTTTGTCGGTGCAGGTGCGCCGCGCTTTTTTATCTCGGCAAACCCAGAGCAACCCAATAGCGGCTTTGCCAAAGTTTTAGTGGTCGCCCACGATGATGAAGCGCGCGATCGGTTAATCACCATGTTGCAACAGCACGTCGCCGCGGGTGAATTTCCAGAAGCGCGAGTCCGAGTCACGCGGCTGCTCTACGGCCCGCCTGTGGCATGGCCAGTGGCATTTAGGGTGCTTGGCCCAGACAATACCGTGGTTCGTGATATCGCCAATCAAGTCCGGCAGGTGATGTCAAAAGATCCTGCGATTGTTGATGCACATCTGGAATGGGACGAGATGGCACCGAGCTATCACATGGCGTTAAGCCCAGAAAAATTATCGGCCTTTGGCTTAACCTCAGCCGATGTCGCACTGCAGTTGCAACTGCAGTTAACAGGCTATGAAGTGACACAATTGCGCGAAGATATTCGTGAAGTACCGGTGATCGTCCGCTTGCAGCCAGATAGCTTTAACGCCATTGATCAGCTGGAAATCAAAACTGCGACCGGTCAAGTGGTGTCGTTACAGCAATTAAGCGGCCCGGACATCAAATTTGAAGAGCCTTTTATCAAACGTTTGAATCGCCGCACCTATTTGGCCGTGTCAGCCGATGTGGAAGGAGCTCAACCGAATTTTGTCACCGAACGGTTGTGGGAGCAGCTGGCCGACATTCGCGCCAAGTTGCCAGCGGGCTACAGCATTGAAAAAGGTGGTTCGGTGGAAGAATCTGGCAAAGCAGATGCGTCCATTAATAAACTGATGCCACTGATGATTGGTTTAATGTTGATTTTCATCATGTTACAAATGCGCAGTTTTATTGGCACGTTGATGGTTCTGGCCACCGCGCCGCTTGGTTTGATAGGCGCAGCCTTTGCACTTTTGCTGTTTAACCAGCCCTTTGGCTTCGTTGCATTGCTGGGGTTAATTGGCTTAGCGGGTATATTGATGCGTAATACCCTGATCCTGACCCAACAAGTCAGTGATAACTTAAAGCAAGGTTTATCACCCAAACAAGCGGTGGTTGAAGCCACAGTACGCCGTGCTCGCCCGGTGATCCTGACGGCGCTGGCGGCCATGTTGGCATTTATCCCATTAACGTTTGATACCTTCTGGGGCCCGCTGGCGTTTGTGCTGATTGGTGGCATTGGCATGGGCACCGCATTGACGTTGTTATTTGTGCCAGCCTTGTACATGGCACTCTTTAAACGAACGCTGGCCAAAGAAGCAGACGACGTGCCTGCCATCTAAAACAAAAGCCGTTGCGCTTATCACGCAACGGCTTTTTTGTTAGCTTTTGGTCGTTACTTCCTGCGTCACTAAGCTTCGTCTTTACGGTATGTCCCACACGCTGTAGGATAAATCGCACATAAAGTTCCTATTCTTGTCATATCGCCGACCTAAGCTTTGTTGCCACAATGGATCTTTCTTTAAGGAGCGCACTGATGGCAAAAGATAGCAAATCAACTTTAACAGCCGGTTATGGCAGCATCGTTCCTGTCATTGATTATGCTGAATTGCGACAATCCATGTCCAACCGCCCGTCCCTGCTGCAACGTTTCTTGATCCAGTACTTTCACTGGTCAGCACACTCAGTAAAACCAACCCACCCAAGTCCCGTAAAGGTTCAGGCCAATTAGAACATTGACTGGGAAGGTCACGCCGAGGGAAGCAAGCGTTGCCAGTCCGATGTCGGCTTGTGGGATGGCAGCCCGCACCGCCGCGGGAGCCGCAATATACGAGGCGCTCGCCGTTAGTGCAGCTAACACGAAGGTACTGCCCTGCGGTAAACCCAAGTATAAACCAACGCTTAAGCCCGCCCACGCCAAGATAAAGGGCGCTACCGCCGCAAAAGCCACCAAACGCCAGTGTTGAATTGGTAAGGGCCAACACACCTTCGCTGTACAAAGCCCCATTTCCAGTAGGAACAAGGCCAGCATGGTTTTAAAGCCACCAATCAGGGCTGGAGCTATAGGTTCTAAGCCAGCTGGGCCATAAGCCACACCAATCAGCACACCACTGCCAAGTAACAACACGCCACGCGCGGTTAACGCTTCGCGTAAGATATTGCTGTTCGTGCCTTGACCCGTCAGTTTCTTATGCCACCACAACATAATGACGATGGCAGGTAACTCCAGCATCACCAAATAAAGCGTGGTCTCGGCGGCCAGCGATAAACCATTTTTTTCAGCCATCGCCAGCGCGACGGCGAAGGTTCCTGCAGATACCGACCCATAATGTGCTGCAATACTGGCCGCATTATCGACAGATAATTTCACCACATGGCGTAACAGTGGGAAACATAACACCGGCAACAGCACGCCTAAGGCTGCCACTAACAGCAACGAAGTCGCGATGCCTTCGGTTTGCCCAGTCGCGATGGCTTGATGTAAGGCTAAACCACCTTTAAGGCCAAGTACCAACATCAGCAGCATCGAGAGGGTTTCGTAGATTGATTTAGGGACTTGCAGATCTGATTTTAACAAGCCCGCAAACAGACCCAAGGCAAAAAACGCAATGACAATATCCGGCATATCAACTCCTTCTCGTTAATCGTCGCTATTCTCCTCAAGCCTGCCTATAATAACCAATAAATAAATACACCTATTAATATAGACATTTATCTATGAACATACGGCATCTGAGCTTTCGTTTATTGCAAGTGTATGTCGAAGTCGTGCGTTGTGGCTCCGTCACACTGGCCGCGCAGCGTTTGCACCTAACGCAACCGACAGTGTCCATTCAGTTAAAAAAACTCACCGATACGGTTGGCGAGCCGCTGTTACAGGCCAGCACTAGTGGTATGGTCACCACCGAAGTTGGCCAACTGTTGTACCAAGCCGCCCATGATGTTCTGGACCGCTTTGCTGATTTTTCACTGCAACTGCAGCACTACCGGCTGGGCGAGCGTGGTCATTTAAGTATCGCGGTGGTCAGTACTGCCCAATATTTATTACCAAAATTACTGACTGGATTTAAAAGCTTATACCCTGGCGTCGAAATCACCCTCAGCATCGGCAACCGAGCGCATATCTTGCATCGATTTCAACATCAACTGGATGATATTTATATGTTCTCGCACCCACCGTCGGGTGACAAAGTACAAACGGTACGCTTGCTTAAAAATCCATTGCAGTTAATAGCGCCACAAGGCCATTGGGCGTTGGGTCAGCGCTTGCAATTTAGCCAATTAGTGCAAGAGACTTTTTTAATGCGGGAGCCAGGCTCTGCAACCCGCTTGATGTTTGAATCCTGGCTCAGTACCCATGGTTATGTGCTGCCAAATGTTATGCAGATGGAATCCAACGAAGTCATTCGACTCAGTGTCAGCGCAGGCCTTGGCCTTGCGGTATTATCCGGGCACACGTTACAAGAAACGCCGGATAATTATGTGCGGCTGGAGGTCGATGGTTTTCCATTACAAAGTCATTGGCACTTAGTACGTCGAACCGATCAACGTCTGAACTATGCCGCCAAAGCGTGGATCCGTTATCTGGCATCGCATCTGGCCGACACAGGAAAATCGGAATGGGTACATGCGGATGCAGCGTCACTGTTGCCAACCTTGTTAGATGATGACGGCGACTATGCGTCTTAACCTATTTTCATTTGCGCCAATCTGTTCTTAGGTAGCCGCCAATGCCGCTATGGTTTATGGTACGGTGTTTTTCTGGTGTTTCGTCTTTTTAGGGAATTCAGCATGCTTGATTTTCGTTCCGATACCGTCACTCAACCCACTGCAGCGATGCGCCAAGCGATGCTTGAAGCGCCCCTTGGCGATGATGTATTCGCCGATGATCCGACCGTTAATCAATTACAACAGTTTGCTGCCGAGTTGCTTGGTTTTGAAGCGGCGCTGTTTGCTCCTAGCGGCACCATGACCAATTTGATGGCCTTAATGAGTCATTGCCAACGTGGAGATGAGGCTATTGTCGGCCAGCACTGGCATACCTATCGCTGGGAAGGCGGTGGCATGGCTGTGTTGGGTTCTATTCAACCCCAACCGATTGCCAATCAAGCCGATGGCAGTTTATTAGCAGGTGATATCATTGCGGCGATTAAACCCGACGATCCACATTTTGCCCGCACTAAACTGCTGGTGATTGAAAATACGACGGGTGGTAAAGTACTGCCGCTTTCTTACATGAACCAGATGGCGGCGCTTGCGAAGCTGCATGGTTTATCGGCTCACATTGATGGCGCACGGCTGATGAATGCCGCTGTCGCTGTGGGTGGTGATCCCTACCACAACGCCCGTCAGCTTTGTGCAGGTTTTGACTCTGTGTCCTTATGTTTATCCAAAGGGCTTGGTGCGCCGGTGGGTTCCTTATTACTTGGTCATCGTGACTTTATCCATCGGGCGAAACGCGTGCGTAAAATGCTCGGTGGTGGCATGCGTCAGGCGGGGGTGCTGGCCGCTGCAGGGCTTTATGCCCTTGAACATCATGTGCATCGTCTTGCTGAGGACCATTTGCTCGCTTCGCAGATCTCAGAAGGTTTATACCAGCTCAGTCTAAAGCTTGGTTTAACGGGTGAATTCAAAGTGCATGCGGCAAATACCAACATGCTGTTTGTGGATATCGCGCCAACGCTTGCTGCCTCGCTCCTGCCGGCATTAAGTCACGCTGGCATCCGCCTAACGAGTAGCCAATATTTGAGCCAAGACCAAGCGTGGCAACGTGTGCGTTTAGTAACTCATCTAGATCTACCCCAAGATGCGCTAAGCCAAACCTTAGCAGGGTTTCGTCGCGCATTAATTCAATCTCAAGGACTTGTTTAATGCTGTCATGGTTTGAGCGCTGGACTAAACCTTTTCCGTCCGAACAACCCACCACGCCGCCGCAAGGCCTGTATGCGTTTTGTCGACATTACAGCAAAGGCATGGAGGTTCCGCTGCTGGCAATGGCGTTGCTGACAGCCACTCTGGCATGCTTGGAAGTGCAGCTGTTTGGCTTTATGGGTCAACTCGTCGATTGGTTGGTGCAAAAAGACCCCGCTACGTTTTGGCAGCAAGAGGGCTCGGCGCTGCTATGGATGGCGGCATTGACCTTGTTCGTGATCCCTTTGTTGGTGTTTATCCACGCCGGCATTATTCATCAGGCCATTTTAGGCAACTTTCCTATGGCCATTCGATGGTCTGCGCATCGATATCTCTTGGGGCAAAGCATGAGTTTTTACCAGCATGAATTTGCTGGGCGTGTAGCGACCAAAGTGATGCAAACCGCACTGGCGGTGCGCGAGACCGCGACCAAGCTGCTGGATGTGATGGTGTATATCTTGGTCTATTTTGGCAGCATGTTATATCTTGTTGCCGATGCCGATATACGTCTTGTGTTGCCATTACTGTGCTGGCTTGTACTTTATATCGGCTTACAGGTGTACTTTGTACCTCGACTTAAAGATGTGGCCAATCGCCAAGCCGACGCTCGTTCTGATATGACTGGGCGCATTGTCGACAGTTACACCAACATCAGCACCATCAAGCTGTTTTCGCACACCTCACGTGAAGCTGACTATGCCAAAGACAGTATGCAGCTATTTTTAAACCCGGTGTACGAACAGATGCGTTTGGTCACCTGGCTGAACTTTTCCGTGCAAGCGCTGAATTATCTGTTGGTCTTTACCGTAGCGGGATTTTCTATTTGGCTTTGGTCCATGCAACAGGTGAGCGTCGGTGCTATTGCTATCGCTGTTAGCTTGTCATTGCGCTTAAACGGCATGTCGCAATGGATCATGTGGGAAGTCTCGTCGCTGTTTGAAAATATAGGCACCGTGGCCGATGGCATGGCAACGCTCACTAAACCACGCTTGGTCGAAGATGTGCCAAACGCCAAACCACTTGAGGTGCAACACGCCAGCATCAGTTTTGAGGATGTGACATTTCGCTATCAACCCGATCGTGCGCCGGTATTAAACCAGCTGAATCTAACGATTAAACCTGGCGAAAAAATTGGCTTAGTCGGCCGCTCTGGCGCCGGCAAATCCACCTTGGTCAATCTGTTATTGCGCTTCTACGACCTAGATTCAGGCAAGATCTGCATCGACGGCCAGTCAATCCATCAGGTGCAACAAGAATCGTTACGGGCTCAAATCGCGATGGTGACTCAAGATACGTCGTTGCTGCATCGCTCGGTGCGCGAGAATATTCTCTATGGCAGGCCCGATGCAACAGAGGCGCAGTTACACGCTGCAATCCATGCCGCTGAAGCACATCACTTTATCGCTGATTTAAGCGACCCCTCAGGTCGCACCGGCTTAGATGCGCAAGTTGGAGAACGTGGTGTCAAACTCTCTGGTGGTCAACGTCAACGTATTGCTATTGCTCGCGTGCTTTTGAAAAATGCACCTATTTTAGTGCTCGATGAAGCAACGTCCGCATTAGACTCTGAAGTAGAAGCCGCTATTCAGCACAGTCTCAAACCATTGATGGAAGGTAAGACTGTGATTGCCATTGCGCATCGACTATCGACCATTGCCGCGATGGACAGACTGATTGTGTTGGATGAGGGACAGATTGTTGAAGAAGGGACTCATCACCAATTGCTGGATCAAGGTGGTATTTACGCCCAGCTTTGGGCGCATCAAACGGGCGGCTTTATCGGTCTGGACTAATTCTGAACCAATTCCAGTCTAAAAGACGCGGCCATGGCGGCCGCGTCTTTTAGACTGGAATTAAACATCCGCTAAGCGAGGATCCGTTTCGCACACGTCAACACGTTGCGCATGCTGAGTAATAAATGCGGTTAATTCTGGGTACGGGGTTAAATCATACAAACCACGGTAGCTGACCCAATCCACCAAACAATACAAACTTTGACTGACATAATTCCAAGCCGCAAAATCCCCTGCCGCCACTTTGTCATTTAGTACTTGCAAGGTGCCGGCCACACGTTCACGTTGCAGATTAAAAAATAGTTTGTCGTCATTGGTGTCAAAACCTGACCGTTTACACAACAGCAGTTCGACAAAAGAATCATTCGCCGCGTTAATGGTGGTTAAATCGTTTTCTTGTTGCCACGTCAGCGCTGGTAAGCCATGGTGCGCGACCAGATACCGATAAATGACGCCCGAATCAAAAATGACTTGGTCACCATCTTGCAGCATTGGCACTTTGCGTGTCGGATTTAACCGCACCAATAACTCGCGACCTGCCGATTCAAAAATGTTCATGGCGACAAATTCAAAAGCCTTGCCACTCAATGCCATGCGAACACGACGAACATAAGGCGAAGCCACCGATCCATATACTTTCATGCTGTTCTCCAAATAAACAAGGTCCGCTCACACGGACCCTGCATAACTCGATTCACTTATTCGACGACACGACCGTCACCACCCGTGTCCATCCGTGGTGGCTCGATCTGTGGTGCAGGTTGATACACCGGTTCATTGCGCATTGGTTCTTGATATAAAGGCTCACTACGCACCGGTTCTTGATACACCGGTTCATTGCGTATTGGTTCTTGATATACCGGCTCACTACGCACTGGTTCTTGATATACCGGCTCATTACGCATCGGCTCTTGATATACCGGCTCACTGCGCACCGGTTCTTGGAACACTGGTTCGCTACGCATAGGTTCTTGGAACACCGGCTGCGGTTCAACCGGCGTAATTTGCTCTGGCATACCACGGTCGATCACAGTTTCTGGCTGTTGACTTGGAATACTAGGCAGATCAATTGTTGGATTACGCTCAGTTGGCACTTCGATACCACCGGTATGTCCCTGGCCTTCATGCTTCATTTGACGATGTAAGCTCTCGAGCGGGGATGACGGTTCTTCAGCCACTGGCGTCGCAGTCACCGGCTCAGGTGTTACCGGCTCAGGCACAGTGTCACCAAGGCGCTCACGGATAGGCTCTGCCGCATCCCGACCTGGGGCACCGCTTCCTTCATGAGGGCGCATCCGATCTCGCACCGCATCTAAAGGCCCACGTTGGGTTTCTTCAATACGTTGCTGTGCGTCGTTTCTGCGGTCGTAACGATCGTTGCCAAAGCGTTCTTCGGTGTTGACATGATCACGCATCCGTTCACGTTCGCGGTGCGGCACATAGCCGTCACGATAAACAACGCCACGGCGATGCATCGGTTCATGCTCCCAATAACGACGTTCTTCATGGTAGTAAATTTCGTGCGATCGGTAATAACGGGACGGACGATAAGCCGGCACAACAATCACTTCTTGTCGCGGCCAATACACGGTTGAGAAATAAAAACCAGGGGCTACCCGGACTCCTGCCCCCCAATAAAAGTAACTAGAACTGCGGTAGCTGCTCGGATAATTCCAATACACCGGCGGGTAGTCTCGCCACCACCAATCCCCATACACATAACGCGTATCATAAACTGGTACGTAAACAATCTCAGGCGAACGCGGCTCAATCACAATCACTTTTTCTTTGCGTTCAACAGTGTAATGTTCTTGGTTTTTTAACGAACCTCGGGCGTAGGCTTTTTCACGCAGACGTTGCACGCTTGCCATCACCGCCTTGGGCTGAACTAAAAATGCATCGCCGACATTTTGTGTCCAATCCAAGTCATTGTTTAAGGTGGTTAAAATGTTTGGAAATGCCACTAAGGCGCGCACACTTGGGTCCCAGCCTTCATTTTCTGCAGCTTTTAGTAATTGTTCAGATGTTTTCGAACCTTGCTGTGATAACCAGCGCGTGGCCTTAAC
The DNA here is from genome assembly GCA_964437935.1 of uncultured Rheinheimera sp. GTDB lineage: Bacteria > Pseudomonadota > Gammaproteobacteria > Enterobacterales > Alteromonadaceae > Pararheinheimera. Next base: position 26,774 of record CAYTIQ010000028.1, on the reverse strand, counting down.
AATTTCCAGCGGGTAAGTCGCGGCAATTAACAGATGAGATAACACGGTGTCTGGGTATAAGGCAATTGGCGCTAGCATCTGATCCAATTGCGCTTCACTGAAGGTCGCTTTTTCAGCCACCGCCGGCGCATTTTGTTTTTGGCTAAGCTGCGCTGTCGCTTTGGCAGCGGCTTTGGTATCCACGGCTTGTGCGAAGGTTGATGTCATGAAGGCTAGGCTAACACAACTCACTAACAAACGACGGGTATACATGAGGTTCTCCTGTCTGTTATCCAGACTTTTTCATCGGCTTGTGTTGGTTATAGAAGGAGCAAACTGAATCCGATCTGAATTTACAATATTTTCATCTTTTTGCCGAGAGTTGTTGCCACACGCTCAGCAGCGAAAACCCTGTCACCAATGCGGTACCCGCTAATACGAGACAAACACCAACCACCGTATGCCAACCAATAACTTCATCAAGTAACAGATGCCCCCACAATACGCCAAACACCGGGATCAAAAAAGTCACCGTCAAGCTATTCGTCGGGCCAATGTCTTCAAGAAGACGAAAATAAAGTAAATAGGCAATACTGGTGCAGACGAGCCCCAGCACCGCAACGGCGGCCCACATGTCCAGCGCAGGCGTCGATGAGGGCCATTGCACCAACGCAAACGGAGCAAGCCAGACAAGCGCCGCCCACATACTGCCATGCGCATTGTCAAACGCAGCGCGTTGTTTAGCACGTTTGGTGTAATGGGTCGCTATGCCGTAACAACAGGCGGCACTGGCCCCTGCAACCACAGCCCAGCCGCTACCGGGTTGTAACAACAAGGGGTCGAAGCCAACCAATACCCCGACGCCACAGACCCCCAAGCCCAACCCAAGCAATGCCTTGGCCGAAAACGCTTGGCGGAAAAACAACACGCCAATCAACATGGCCCACAACGGAGCTGTGGCATTTAACACCGCCAAAATAGATGCGCTTAACCAATGCGAAGCAAAGGCGTACAACACAAAAGGTACCGCTGAATTGACACCGCCCAGTAGCATGTAGTGGCCGATATCGGCTTTGTGTAAATTGTTTTTGCCAAATAAGCGAGCTATCGCCCACAAAAATAACGCCGCAAAAGCAACTCGGACGCACATTAAGGCACTAGAACCAAACGCCGGCGCTGCCACACGAATAAACAAAAATGATGCACCCCAGATTGCCGCTAAGCCGAGTAACCGCAGAATGTCTCGTTGATTCATGTAGTAAATCCAAATAGTGCTGTCGCAAAACGCTGGGCAACAGAAGGCTTGTGGTCTTGATAAGAATCGAGCCGCTTGCATTGTTATGCTTTATTCATGCATAATTAGCGAGCTTCATTTTTGCTTTATACAAGCTTCAGCCCACACCTCGGTGTGGGCTTTTTATTTTGATGAACAAATCATCTCAGCACGATTTAATGGCCTTGATCATCTTGACCAATTCGGCTGGCAACCGCGCCACTTTGTTGTTTGTATTTCGCATCGACCCGTTTGTTGTATGGACGGGCAGCTTCGCCGGTCATTAACTCGAAGTTCAGCGCCCCAATTTTCATCCCAGGTCGAAGAGCAAGCGGTAAACGACCGCTGTTATAAAACTCCAACACAATGTTGCCAGACCAACCAGGATCGATGCGATGGGCTGTCACGTGCACCATCAACCCCAACCGTGCCAGGCTGGAACGCCCATCTAACCACCCCACAATGTCTGCCGGCAACGTGACATTTTCTAAGGTGATTGCCAATGCAAGCTCACCTGGATGTAAGAAAAACGCTTCGTCATCGGCCAATACGATTTCATCACTCATCACCGAATCCAGCGCCGCTTGCACTTCTTCACGCGGCCCACTCAAATCGATAAAAGCAGCAGTATGGGAACGGAAAGTTCGAAATTTGTGGCCTAAACGGATATCGACCGTCACGCCTGAAATCATGTCTGCGGCTGGGGTTGGCTCGATTTGAATACGGCCTTCAGCCAAGTATTTTTCAATATCGCGGTCACATAATCTCATATCAATCGTCCGTCATCAGCATCTCAACTGTCTGCCCGTCAGAGAGTTGGTGTTGCCAGTATAAAGTGAAAAGTAGTTGCCGCGCCATTTTCCTATAGATTTCAGCTGTTTGATTATTCTTATCTAATACGATGGGCGCCCCTTGGTCACTGCATCGACGAATTTGGCTTTCCAACGGCAACTGACCAAGCACAGTGACACCATATCGCGCAGCCAGCGCCTTACCGCCGTCAGTGCCAAACACATCATCCTGATGGCCACAGGATGGGCATTGATAAAAACTCATGTTTTCGACAAGGCCAAGTAACGGAATATTGACCTGTCGAAACATGGCAATGCCTTTTTGGGCATCGGCAAGAGCCACATCCTGCGGCGTGGTCACCACAATGGCGCCACTGACTTTCAGCTTTTGGGACATGGTTAATTGAATATCGCCAGTACCGGGTGGCATATCTACAATCAGCACATCCAATTCCGGCCAGACGGTTTCTTGCACCAGTTGCATTAAGGCGCTACTGGCCATCGGGCCACGCCATACCGAGGCTTGGGCTGGATCGACTAAAAAGCCGATGGATTGCACACAGATGCCAAATTTTTCGATGGGGTTTAAATGTTTATTGTCAGGGGATGTGGCACGAGTTGCCGCCTCCCCGACCATCAATGGCATGGATGGCCCATAAATATCTGCGTCTAACACCCCGACCCGCGCCCCTTGCTGAGCTAACGCAATCGCCAAATTCAGCGCCGTGGTCGACTTGCCAACACCACCTTTACCGGATGCCACCAGCACTACCTGTCGCACATCACCAAATACTTTGCTGTGGCTAGGGTTAGATTGCAGCGCTACCTGCCAATCAAACCCTGCGTGTGTCACAGCAGTTTGTAGGGGCTCTCGCACAAAATCTGCCACAAAAGGCAATTCAACATGACAGGTTTTACCATCAAAACTGACTGAGGTTGCCAGCTCTGCCACCGGCATATGCCAATCGTCGATGGCTACGGATTGCAAAATCTGCTGCAGCGCTTGCGGCAACTCCGCAGACTTTTTCTTAGAAAACAGACCAAACATCGGTGGACTCTCTGAAAAGCTGTTGATTATTCCAGCAAAAAATTTAGCGAACCTTACAGAAATGGGCGCAAAGGATGCGCTTTCAAGGTTGGTATTGTATTATGCCTAAAATCTATTTTGTGAATCAGTAAATATTTGGGGCGACCGATGTCTGCACGGAAAATTCTTATTACCAGCGCCTTACCCTACGCCAATGGACCTATCCATTTGGGCCATATGCTCGAATACATTCAAACAGATATCTGGTCACGCTTTCAAAAAGCGCGTGGCAACCAGTGTTATTATGTCTGCGCCGACGATGCGCATGGCACACCTATTATGCTCAAGGCACAGCAGCTTGGATTAACGCCGGAGCAAATGATCGCGCAAACCGCCATTGAGCACCAAGCCGATTTCCGGGAATTCCTGATTGGCTTTGATAACTACTACAGCACGCATTCTGACGAAAACCGCGCCTTTGCTAGCGAAATCTATCAAAAGCTCGATGCCGGTGGTTATATCAAACGTCGCTCGATCAGCCAGCTGTTTGACCCTGAAAAACAAATGTTTTTGCCAGACCGTTTCGTGAAAGGCGATTGCCCTAAATGTGGCGCGTTAGATCAAAACGGTGACAGTTGTGACTCCTGCGGTGCCACGTACAGCCCAACCGAGCTGAAAAACCCACGTTCGGTGGTGTCTGGGGCAACGCCTGTGCTGAAAGATTCAGAGCACTATTTCTTTGATTTGCCAGCCTTTGAAGGCATGTTGCAAGAATGGACTCGTGGCGGTGCGCTGCAAAGCGAAATGGCCAATAAGCTGCAAGAATGGTTCCGCGAAGGCTTGCAGCAATGGGACATCAGTCGTGATGCGCCCTACTTTGGCTTTGAGATCCCAGGCGCAACCGGCAAATACTTCTACGTTTGGTTAGATGCACCAATCGGTTACTTGGCCAGTTTCAAGAACTTCTGCGATCGCGAAGGCGTAGATTTCTCAGCGTTTTGGCAACAAGATTCTGATGCAGAGGTGTATCACTTTATCGGCAAAGACATTATCTATTTCCATAGTTTGTTCTGGCCAGCAATGTTACATGGCGCCGGCTATCGCAAACCGACCAACGTGTTTGCGCATGGCTTTGTTACTGTGAATGGCGCAAAAATGTCCAAGTCACGCGGCACCTTCATTAAGGCTCGCACCTACTTAGAGCACTTAAATCCAGAGTACTTACGTTACTACTTTGCATCGAAATTAACTTCAGGCATTGTCGATTTGGACCTGAATCTTGAAGACTTCGCGCAAAAAGTAAATGCCGATTTGGTTGGTAAAGTGGTCAATATTGCCAGTCGCTGCGCGAGTTTTATCAGTAAAAAATTCGACGGCCAATTATCGCCACGCGTTGCCGAGCCTGACCTGTATGCCGAATTTGTGGCGCAAGGTGAAAGCATCGCACAAAGCTTCGAAGAGCGTGAATTTGCTCGTGCTATCCGTGACATCATGGCGCTTGCCGACAAAGCCAACCAATACATCGACGCCAAAGCGCCGTGGGTGCTGGCGAAAGATGAAAGCAAACAACAAGAAACCCATGATGTTTGCTCGATGGGCATTAACCTGTTCCGCGTCTTGATGCACTACTTAAAACCTGTGCTGCCAACCATGGCCGGTGAAGTGGAAGCCTTCTTAAATGCACCGCTGAATTGGCAAAGTTACCAACAGGCGTTGACTTCGCATCAAGTGAACCCATTTAAAGCGTTAATGCAACGGGTCGACCCGGTCAAAGTGCAGGCCATGGTCGATGCCTCAAAAGAAAGTTTGGAGACCAAAGCTGTGACCACAACTGCACCTGCCAACGCGGCAACCAGCACTATTGACCCGATTGCCGACACTATTACTATCGACGATTTTGCCAAACTGGATTTGCGCATTGCCCGTATCGTCAATGCTGAGCATGTCGAAGGCGCAGATAAGCTACTGAAACTGCAACTCGATTTAGGCTCTGAACAGCGCCAAGTGTTTGCAGGTATCAAATCGGCTTATCAACCGGAGCAATTAATTGGCCGCTTGACCGTGATGGTGGCTAACCTAGCGCCACGCAAAATGAAGTTTGGCATGTCCGAAGGCATGGTGATGGCCGCAGGCCCTGGTGGTTCTGAGATCTTCTTGTTATCACCAGATGAGGGTGCCACCCCTGGTATGCGAGTGAAGTAACGCCGAAGCCGCAGCCAGACTGCGGCTTTTTTTTCAGCACTTGCTATGGTTCTTAAGTTGTTCAATTTTAATTGTTGGTGTTAAACGTCGTTCGGAATTTTATATGGCTGCAACCATTCGTTCGTTTTCGTCGTTGTATTTAGCAACTCTGTTGATGGTGCTTGCCGCCGGGTTGCTCACGACATATCTTGGTCTTCGCCTCGCGCACATGGATGTAGCGCGGATTTGGATTGGTGGCATGATGTCAGCCTATTATCTAGGGCTGGTACTGGGTTCAAAAGTTGGCCATCGTTTGATCGCCCGCGTCGGTCATAGCCGAGCGTTTACTGCATCTGCAGGCGTCGTGACCGCATCAGCCCTTGGCCATGCGCTGGTTGATCAGCTCGAAGTATGGTTGGTGCTGCGGCTGATCGTCGGCATGTGCATGATGTGTCAGTATATGGTGTTGGAAAGCTGGCTAAACGAACAAGCCGATAGCAAAAACCGTGGGACTATTTTTGCAAGTTACATGATTGTGTCTTACCTCGCCTTGGTGTTAGGGCAAGGCGCGATGAGCTTGAACCCTGAATTGACGATCCAGCCTTTGTTATTTGTCGCCATGTGTTTTGCGCTTTGTGTCGTGCCTTTGGCACTAACGCGGCGCATCCATCCACAACCGCTGAAACCTGCACCGCTGCAAATTAAAATTTTCTGGCAAAAAGTACCGCAGTCGCTGACCACTATCGCTATGGCGGGTGTGATTGTTGGCTCTTTTTATGGGCTCGCACCGGCCTTTGCCGCAAGCCAAGGCTTAGATAACCAGCAAGTCGCCGCCTATATGGCAACTACGGTGTTCGCCGGTTTGTTGGCGCAATGGCCGATGGGGAAACTGTCTGATCGAGTACGCCGCAGTCGATTGATCCGAACCAACGCTGCTATTTTAGGTTGTATCGTGCTAGCAATCGCACTTTTGCCACTCTCAGGCACTCCCCAACTCGTGTTGACGTTTTTGTTTGGGGTCTTTGCGTTTACCTTGTATCCACTGGGCACCGCGTTGGCCAATCAAAACATTGACCAATCCCAGCGTGTGGCGCTGTCTGCCACAATTTTATTAACCTTTGGTTTAGGTGCCAGTATCGGCCCTCTGTTAGCGTCCGCGGGAATGCAATTACTAGGGCCACGCATGTTGTATGGGTTTATGGCATTGGTCGCTTTGGTGTTATTCATACGTTTACAACATGTCAATTACCAGCAAAAACAAGCAGAACAGATACAAGCGCGCGATTACGTAATGTCGTCCGGCGATTTAGTTGGCTCACCGCTGGCGGCGGCCTTAGACCCACGGGTGGATACCGCCATGGTGGCACAGCAGATGATGACGCCACGGTATGACCAAATACAACCGGCGCAGACCGCTGATACCGAGCCCGCCAGCGAACAGCTTGCAGTTGCACCGCATACGCCGCAGCAAACGCAACAACAAACAGCACAAGACGCTGACGATGATCGAAAGAGCTCGCTAACCGGCACAACAATAGCTAGCAGCACGAGCACTGAGCCTGTAGCAACCCCAGACACCACGGCCAAATCATAGCCACATGTAGGGCAGCATGGCTCGTCGTGTCCGGGTCATGCCGTCCGGGTCGTGCCGTTACTGGGGGGCGATGGTCATCACAATTTTTCCGACCACCGCGTTGGTTGCAAGCAATTGATGCGCCATAGAAATATCCTGCCATGGCAAGACTTTGGCAATTTCAGGCCGAAGCCGGCCATCACGCAGCAGTGCACCAAAGCGCTGTTCAAACCCTGCCAACAACTGAGCTTTATAGGCGTTGCTGCGATTACGGAGCGTTGAGCAAATCAGTTGACCTCGTTTTTTAAACATCACCGCCAAATCAAGCTCGGGGATTTTTCTGCCACCCATCATCGCCAGCACCACAATTCGACCATCCAGCGCTAACACCTGTAAATCCTTAGCGATGTAATCCCCGGCCACCGGATCGACAATCACCGAAAAGCCTTGTGGTTGTGCCGCTGATAACACCTCAGACCAATCGCCATGACGGTAGTTAACGCAGAGATCCGCGCCCAAGACTTTGCAAGCGCTCGCTTTGTCGTCACTACCTACCGTCACGGCGACTCGACAACCGGCGGCTTTGGCCAACTGAATAGCCGCAGTACCAACGCCACTGGCTCCCGCATGCACCAAGGCTGCCGATGCTGGGGCTAATTCTCCAATGTGAAACAAGGCCTGATAGGCGGTGAGAAACACCTCGGCACTGGCCGCCGCTGATACATAATCTAAAGTACCGCTGATGGGCATTAAGTGACTCAGGTGCAATCGGGCGTACTCGGCATAACCACCACCGGGCCCCAAACCAAACACCGCACGGCCCTGCCACGAAGGATCCACTGCCGCGCCCATCGCCACCACGTCGCCGGCAACTTCTAACCCTAGGATCTGACTTTCACCCGCAGGTGGTGGGTAATGGCCTGCTCGTTGGGCTAAGTCGGCGCGATTTACACCAAAGGCGCGCACTTTGACCAACACTTCTTCTGCGCCAATGTCTGGTCGAGCACAGGTCTCTATCGATAACGGTTTATCCGCATGTTGCTGCGACACATGCACAGCAAGCATTTGTGGTGGGTTGACACTCATCATGATTCCTTGAAAGGTCGAAGTTTTTCAGCAGTCGCTAACAGTACCTGATAAAATAACGGTTTTCCCCGCTAACGTCCTGATATAGATCATTACTATGACCGCTACCGTATTTTTGCAAGCTGACCGTGAAAAGTCTCTGAAACGTCGTCATCCATGGATTTTTTCTAAAGCCATCAAAACTGTCAAAGGCAAAGCCCTGCTCGGAGACACCGTGGATGTGCGTGCTGCCGATGGCAGTTTCTTGGGGCGCGGAGCATATTCACCCGATTCACAAATTCGAGTGCGAGTCTGGACGTGGCAAGAAGACGAAACCATTGATTTAGCATTTTTTGCTCGCCGTATTGAAGCCGCCTGGACGGTACGCCAAGCCTTATTTGATCTCAACAGCACCAACGGTATTCGTATTGTTGCCGCCGAATCCGATGGCTTACCTGGGGTCACCATCGATCGGTATGACACGGTGTTGGTCGTGCAGCTGCTCTCTGCTGGTGCAGACTTTCACCGTGCTTTGATTGTCGAAGCATTAAAACAGCTGTTTCCAGGCTTATCCATTTATGAACGCTCGGATGTAGACGTTCGCAAAAAAGAAGGTTTGCCTCTTACAACGGGCTGGTTACATCTGCCTCGTGACAGCGGCGAAGTGGTGATCAAGGAAAACGGTTTTAATATCGTTGTGGATGTGGTTAATGGCCATAAAACTGGCTTTTATTTGGACCAACGCGATAGCCGCGCCGCTGCACGCCGTTTCGCTTTGGGCAAAACTATCCTCAACTGTTTTAGTTATACCGGCACATTTGCGGTAGCATCCGCCTTAGGCGGCGCTGCCCATGTCACCAACGTCGATGTGTCAGATTTGGCATTACAAACAGCCCAACGTAATGCAGAATTAAACCAGCTGCCTGACACACAAATTAGTTACCGTAAAGCCGATGTATTTAAACTCCTGCGTGAATACAAAGAATCAGGCGAGCAATTTGATATGGTGATTTTGGACCCACCCAAATTTGCTGAAAGCAAAGCACAGTTAATGGGCGCCTGCCGTGGTTACAAGGACATCAACCGGGTCGCGATGCAGTTAGTAAAAAAAGGGGGGGTGCTACTCACCTTCTCTTGTTCTGGCTTGATGGAAGAAAGTTTATTCCAAAAAGTTGTCGCCGATGCCGCCTTAGATGCCGGTCGGCACTGCCTGTTCATTGAACGTTTAAACCAGGCCGCAGATCACCCGATCGCTAGTTTTTATCCAGAAGGCCATTATCTGAAAGGCTTGGTGTGCATCATTCGTTAACTCGTTGAGACGCTGTCAATTTTCGTTAAAGACGCTGGCATCACCACCGGATGCCAGTTAAGCTGCTGTCGATTGCCCCCAACATGGAGAAACCTAATGCGCAGATTATCTGTTATCGCGGCCCTCGCGATGAGTTTTTCAAGCTATGCCCAATGGCAGATGGATAGCACGCAATCCTCATTGCGTTTTGTCACCGTAAAAAACTCAATGGTTGCCGAAACGCATAGTTTTAAAGCCTTAACCGGCCAATGGGCCGATGATGGCTCTGTTACCATTCAAATTGATGTGAAAAGCCTAGATACCTTAGTTCCTATTCGCAATGAGCGGATGCTTGAACTTCTTTTCCAAGCGGCTAAATTCCCAAGCATCACGGCCAAAGCCAAGCTAGATCCAGCGCTGGTTGCCAATCTGGCTGTAGGTGCCACTTCGCAACAAAAGCTAGATTTGAGCGTCACGATTGCCGATCAAACCCAAACGGTGCTAGCGGATGTTAAGTTGGTAAAACTGGCCGATAACAAGGTGCTGGCGTTTACCCAAAGCCCAGTGGTGCTTAACGCGGCTCATTTCAAACTGGACGCTGGCGTTGCCAAGTTGCAAGACATCGCCAAGTTGAAATCGATTGAATTGTTAGTGCCAACGACCTTTAGTGTGGTGTTTCAACGCTAACTAAGCGTTGATTATCATAAAAAAGCCAACGACATGCGTTGGCTTTTTTTATGTTCACCACCGTGGGATTTAAAACAACCAATGCGCCATCAGCGCAATCACGGGTAAGGTGATCAGCGTTCGCATAATGAATAACACAAATAAATCTAACAAAGTCACTGGGATTTTGCTGCCTAACAACAACGCGCCCACTTCTGACATATAAATTAACTGAGTGACTGAAAGTGCGGCAATCACAAAACGCGTCATCTCATTTGGCACTGCCGAGACCAGGATGGAAGGTACAAACATATCAGCAAAACCAACCATCACAGAACGCGACGCCTCCTGCGCATAGGGTATTTGCAACACGTCCAACAAAGGTACAAAAGGCGCTCCAAGCCATTCAAACACCGGCGTGTATTCCGCCAGCAACAAAGCCGAGGTGCCCACAGCCATAATAACCGGCAACACGCCAAATAACATATCGAGAGTGTTACTAACGCCTTCGTGGAGTGTGGCTTTGATGCCTGGCGCTAAACTTGCGCGATGTAACCCATGAGCCAGGGAACGCATCAATAGATTCTTTTCTGCAAAAGAACCTCCTTCCGCCCGCATATGATCATAGCCATCGATGTAGGTATCGGGTTTATGGCGAAGCGGTGGTAAATAAGGCAAGATGATGGCCGCAATCACACCGGCTAAACAGATAGTCGCATAAAATGCGCCAAACATATGCTCCAAACGCACCTGCCCCAACACCACTAAACAGAAAGTAATAGAGACGGCGGAAAAGGTGGTACCAATCACGGCCGCTTCACGCGCCGTATAAAAGCCTGCTTCGTATTGTTTGCTTGTTAACAAAATACCGACACTGCCATCCCCTAACCATGACGCAATACAATCTACCGCCGAGCGCCCAGGTAGACGAAACACCGGTCGCATAATTTTGGTCATCAGCGTGCCCACAAATTCGAGTAAGCCAAAATTTAATAATAAAGGTAATAACAGACCGGCAAAGACAAACACCGACAACAACACCGGCAATAAATCATGTGCAACCAGACCACCGGTTTTACTGCTGACAATGGCGGCTGGACCTATTTGAAACCAGACCAATAGATAGATAACAGCACCCAAACTGCGCACACACAACCACGTGGGCGACGTGATAAACAGTTTAGTTAGAAGGGATGATGGCGCGAGCCACGTTGGACGTAAGGCTGTCAACAGCAAGCTGACCAACGCCGAGCCCACAATAAAAAAACCGAGCAACAGCGGCATCATGGCGCCAACAACGTCTCGCAGCTGCGCCGCAAGTGCTGCCACCGGAATGGTCAAGCCTGCTCCATCTGCCACTGGCCACATAAACAAGTACACGCCGACTGTTGATGGCAACAGCAGGATCAGCCAATTTCTTAGGGTAAAGTAGGTTTCGGCAGACATACACCCTCCGTCCGCAAGCAAAAAAGGCGCAAAGGGTATAAAAAAAACGGCCGTTTGTCACGACCGCGTTTTTTAATTCAATTCAAGGAATAACACGCCAATCTGATACTGATCATCACCCTCTTGGCTACAACGCACCACTTTGGCGTTGGCTTCCAGTGATGCAATCGACGCATTGGTCGACTCAAGCCTCAAGTGCAATAAGGTCCCCATCTCCAGGGGCTCATCGATATCCAGGGCCATTCCTGTTGCACTTAAATCCCGACAAATGCCGCTCAGCTCACGACCTGATTCTGGATCGTTGATCAAAATTGACACCTGCGCGTTGACCATCATGCGAAAATAATTGCGTTTGTCGTTCCTGTTTATCATGCGTTGTACTTCCTACCAATCTCGCGTTGACGCAGTTATAACCAATCTTTAGTGTCGGGTAAAGTCAAAGAGCCGATGAACCCGACAACATTTGGGTAATTTTCCAGCGTAATTGGTCGACCTGAATTGGTTTTGACAAAAACGCATCCGCCCCTGCCGCAAAGGCTTGAGCTACTTCGGCTGAATTATCCATGCCAGACAACACTAAAATAGGCAATGATGCCGTCTCCGGATTGTGTCGCAATAGACGACACAAATCCAAGCCGCTAAGCCCCGGCATCACCATGTCCACGACTAATAAATCCGGCAGTTGTTGATACAACCAATCCAGCGCCGCTTGACCAGAAGAGACGCAGGCAATGTCATACCCGTCTTGCTGCAATGCAACCCGAATAAACTCGTGATTAAAGACTTCATCATCCACAAACAACAGCTTCAATGCCACTGCACCTATACTCCATTTTTGGTACATCCACACTAACGGCATGCTCACGTGCCGTCTAGTGCTTATTTTAACTCCGAAATTGCCATAAGTACCCGTTTAGCTGACACCGGGTAAGGAGTCCCCAGTTGCTGCGCATACAAACTGACCTTCAGCTCTTCGAGCATCCAGCGCAACGCGACCACATCGTCTGGCAGGGGCTTACCTGCCCACTTGCCTAGCAGTTGCTGATAGGCATCTGCGGCCTTTTGATACTCGTGCATCATTAAGCGGTCTCGATTGGGATCGACCGGCAACTTCTCTTGGCGTTTGGACAAGGCTTGCAAATATCGTTTGACATCATCTAGTTTGGCTGCACCATGTGCGGTGACAAAGCCTTTAAACAATAAAGCATCAAGCTGTTGTTTTATATCCGCATTCGCAATGGCAAGCGCAATGTCTAAGCGGCCGCGTAGCTTTTTGCTGATATCGTGACCCAGACTTAAAATTTGCTCCACCTTCAACGCAATGCTAACCACTGTATCACCCAAATCAGCCCGCACCTTATCGCGCAGTTGATTAAATTCGTCATCGGTCGAAGGGTAAGCCTGACGCGACACCAACTCATCAATAGCCGCCGCGATACAGTCATCAATCAGCTCCATCACCTTGCCAAAAGGGTTAAAGTACAAGCCGAGCTTGGCTTTGTTTGGCAAGGAGTCCTGCAAGTACTTCACTGGCGACGGCAAATTCAGCAGTAATAATCGTCTTAGACCTAATTTGGATGCCGCGTGTGCCTGCTCGGCACTATCTAGCAATTTGATCGCCACGCTATCTTTGTCATCAATCAGCGCAGGAAACGCCTTAATTTCATACCCTGCTTGCACCTTGATATATTCACGCGGCAAATCACCAAAACTCCAACTGGTGATGCCCTCTTGCTCAATACCTTGCTCGGCCACCGCACTTAAGGTTTGTTGAACTTGCCCCTGCAACTGCTGCTTTAACAGTCCAAGCGAACGACTCTGAGCGACAATATTGCCAAGTTCATCCACCACTTTGAAATTCATTTTCAAGTGCATCGGCAACTCGGTCAATTCCCAAGCGTCATCAGGAATGGTGATCCCCGACATCCGTTTTAAACGCTGTGTTATGGTGGTTAACAGAGCGCCATCGGTCGGTGCGATGCTTTGTAGCAAGGCATCCGCATAATTCGGAGCGGGTACAAAATGCCGGCGGTACATTTTCGGCAAACATTTGATCAGTCCAACCAACAGTTCATGGCGAAGACCCGGAATTAACCAGTCAAAACCATCATCTTGGACTTGGTTTAATAGCGCCAATGGAATACACAAACTGACACCGTCATCCTCGGCGCCGGGTGAAAAATGATAATCCAGCGGCAGTAACAGGTTGCCTTGGCGCCAAAGCTCGGGGTAACTATCGTCGGTAATGTGTTCCGCACCATGCTTTTTCAGCATGTCGGGGTCAAAGTTCAAATAATTGGCATCTTGGCGTTTCTTCTGACGCCACCAATGTTGGAAATCAGCCCTATTGTTGGCCTCCACGGGTACGCGCTCCGCGTAAAAAGCCAACAAAGTGTCTTCATCGACCAAAATGTCGCGGCGACGCGATTTATCTTCTAGATCTTCGACCGCTTCAATTAAACGCGCGTTATGCGCTAGGAATTTTTCATCGACGCCAAGCTGTTGATTGACCAGCGCCTCTCGAATAAATAACTCATGGCACAGCTTGGGCTCAATTTTGCTGTATTGCACCGGGCGCCGTCCGACCAAAATCAAGCCATATAAGCTTACTTGCTCATAGGCCATTACCGCGCCGCGTTTTTTTTCCCAGTGTGGCTCCATGTACGAACGACTGACTAAGTGCTGCGCCAATGGTTCGACCCACTCAGGTTCAATTTTGGCCAGCGTCCTTGCATACAGTTTGCTAGTTTCGACCAGTTCAGCGGTCATCACCCACTTGGGTTTACGCTTAAACAAATGGCTACCTGGGAACACAAAAAAACGGGTTTGCCGCGGCCCTAAATAATCCGCATCGGCATCTTTACTGCCAATTTGCCCCAATAAACCGGTCAATAAGGCGGTATGCAGCGACTGATAATCGGCTGAGCCGTCATTCATCGGCAGTTGCAGTTCATCACTGACTTGCCGAAGTTGCGCGTATAAATCTTGCCATTCACGCACCCGGAGGTAATTCAGCAAGTCCTGTTTGCACTGTTTTCGAAATTGATTGGCTGACAGCAACTCTTGTTGTTCTTGCAGGTATTGCCAGAGTTTAAGCCACGCCACGAAATCAGAATCTGGATCGGCGAATCGCCCATGCAATTCGTTGGCTTTTTGTTGTTTATCGAGTGGCCGTTCGCGCGGGTCTTGGATAGAGAGTGCTGCGGTGATAATCAACACTTCATTGAGGCAACCGCGTTCGCTGGCGGCCAAAACCATTCGGGCTAACCGCGGATCAATCGGCAAGCGACTCAATCGTGTGCCCAAACTAGTCAGCTTTAAGCCATCTTTTCGCTCCGGTTTTAACGCGCCAAGTTCATCCAGCAGTTTGATCCCGTCGTTGATAAACCGACTATCAGGCTTTTGTAAAAACGGAAATTTTTGAATGTCGCCAAGACCCAGTGCCAGCATTTGCAGAATAACGGAGGCCAAATTAGTACGTAAAATCTCCGGATCGGTAAATTCCGGCCGACTGACAAAGTCTTGTTCGGAATACAGCCGAATACAAATACCCGCTGCAACCCGGCCGCAGCGGCCTTTTCGTTGGTTGGCAGAGGCCTGGCTAATGGCTTCAATCGGCAGTTGTTGGACTTTCGAGCGATAGCTGTATCGCGATAAACGCGCCGTACCTGGGTCAATCACATAGCGAATACCCGGCACGGTTAACGAGGTTTCAGCCACGTTAGTGGCTAAGATGATGCGACGGCCAACATGGCTTTGGAAAATACGGTTCTGCTCAGCCGCACTTAACCGAGCGTACAGCGGTAATACTTCTGTATGCGGTAACTTTAACTTATCCAGCGCATCCGCGGTGTCTCTGATCTCACGCTCCCCATTTAGGAAAATGAGAATGTCGCCTAGGGGTTCTTGATACAACTCCTCGACGGCATTGAAGATCCCTTGCAGTTGATCGGCGTCTTTGTCGTCTTGTTCCGACACCGGCCGGTAACGGACTTCCACCGGATAAGTCCGCCCCGAGACTTCAATCACCGGCGCGCTATGAAAGTGCTTAGAAAACCGTTCTACATCGATCGTTGCCGATGTGATGATCAGTTTCAAATCAGGCCGTTTCGGTAATAGCTGCTTAAAGTAGCCCAGTAAAAAATCAATATTTAAACTGCGCTCATGCGCTTCATCGATGATGATGGTGTCGTATTGATTTAAAAACCGATCTTGCTGAATTTCTGCCAGCAAAATACCGTCCGTCATCAGCTTGATATGCGTCTTTGGATTGGTGTGATCGCCAAAACGAATTTTAAAACCGACACTTTGACCAAGTTCGACCGACAACTCATCAGCCAAGCGCTGTGCAACGCTGCGTGCAGCTAAACGCCGTGGCTGTGTATGGCCGATAAAACCAGTAACACCACGACCCAGCTCTAAACAAATTTTGGGTAATTGCGTGGTTTTACCTGAGCCGGTTTCACCGGCAACAATCACCACCTGATGCTTGGCGATAGCCGCTTTGATATCGTCTTTGCGGGCACTTACCGGCAGATTGTCAGGGTATGACACCCGTGGCAGTGCTTCTAGCCGTTGCTGACGCAGCTGTTGAGATTGGGTAATTTGCTGTTCGAGTTGCCCTTGTCGCTCAATCACTTTTTCCGCAGGCAGGCCAGCAAGCTCGCGCAGGCGTGCGCGAAAGCGATGTTGATCACGCGACATACAAAGGTCAATCGCACTTTTCAGCACTGACAAAGGTAACAAATCGGTTGGAGAAGACACAGAAGACGACAAAGCAAAAGCCCCCGAAAAAACTAGGGGGCTAATGTTAGAGTGAAAGACCGGGGCAAGCCAGTTTTTTGCATCAGTTTGGTCGATTTTGTCAGTGTTTCATCCAGATGGCAGACATAGCTGATGCGAATGCCTCCACCTTAACTGCGACGGCGATAATGACTATGCAATTCTTGATCGATAGCGCGCAGCACATCGGTGCGAGTGATCACCCCTAGCAGCAAGCCGTCATCATCCACCACCGGATAGACGCTGGGCTTATTGGCCAGCAATTGCTGCGCTAAATCAATCACCGTAGTGTAAGGTTTTACCGTGAGCACGTCGTGGTTCATGATGTCTTTGACATAACATAAGCCCTCATCGTGGTAAGAACTTAACAGCATGCGTTGCAAACAGTCTTGTTCGGATAAAAAACCAACCACATGCTTGGCATCGTCAATCACTGGCCCCGCAGTTTGCTTGGCAGTACTTAAACGGTCAACCGCGGCTTGTAAGGTCATTTGACGATCAAACACCACAGGATGACGGTTCATTTGATCAGCAACTGTTAAATGGTCCATGGCGAGTCTCCTTTGACTATGACGAACTCAACGTTAGCCTACGCCATGGCGTCTCGATATGATTTAGCGCATGTTTTGTTGATATATGCCAAACACTGCGTTTTGCCCTTCAATCTTCTTCGCGCGATACATCCCTTCGGTGTTAAAACTCCAGCTCACCTGGCCTTTGCTGTCGATCACAATCACACCACCTGTGCCGCCAATCGGCTTTAGAACCTGTTGGATCACTGTCTCGGCGGCTTTGTCGGCGGCGATGCCGGCATATTTGACGCGAGCACAAATATCGGCAGCCACCTGATACCGAATAAAAAATTCACCGTGGCCTGTCGCTGACACTGCACAGCTTTGATTATCTGCATACGTCCCTGCGCCAATCACCGGAGCATCACCGATGCGACCATAACGTTTTGCCGTCATGCCGCCAGTCGAGGTAGCGGCTGCCAGGTTCCCTTGACGATCAATGGCTACCGCACCAACAGTTCCCATATTCCAGCTAGGTTGAAATTCCGGAGCAAGCCTTACCGACGCTTGATGAGGTAATTTTTCGAGCACTGCCTTAGCTTTATTGAGCGCTTCCAACCGAAATGGCGTGTCGAAATAGCGGTTATCCACCAGCTCTAAACCTTGTTCTTTGGCAAATTGCTCAGCACCGCGGCCAGCCAGCATCACATGCTCGGATTTTTCCATGACGCGTCGCGCCAGCTCAATTGGATTTTTGACGATTTTCACACCTGCAACGGCACCTGCCGCTTTGGTATCGCCACGCATGATAGCTGCATCGAGTTCATGTTCACCGTCAAAGGTGTAAACGGCACCTTTACCAGCATTAAACAGAGGTGAATCTTCCATCACTTTCACGGCTTGGGTCACCGCATCAAGACTAGAGCCTCCTTGTTCTAACACTTTATAACCTGCGTCCAAGGCTTTGTTTAAGTCTGCTTGATACGCAGCCTCTTTTTCAGGCGTCATGGTGCTTGGGCTAATAGTGCCAGCGCCGCCATGGATCACCAGCGCTATCGGTTGTTTTGCATCAAGGGCGGTGGAAGTAACCGCTGCGAGGAACAAGAAAGTGGTCGTTTTGAGCATGGTTGTATCCTTTTTTTCCCCATCCCAACAGAGTGCATGAACGATAGCTAGTCGCAGTGCGACAAAAAAACCACAAGTTGCGCTAGATCAACATGAGGGATTAGGTGCAGAACTACCATAGCGTTAGACATTCACCACAGGAGTTCCAGAATGACCTTAGCCAAACACGATTTAGTCCATGAGTTTCCAGAACATCGTGAAAAAATTCATCAGTTAAAGACCACGGATGCGCATTTTCAAAAATTATTCGAGCAATACCACACCATCGATCACGAAGTATTGCGTTTAGAACAAGGTGTAGAAGTGAGTTCAGATGACTATCTGGAAGAAAAGAAAAAACAGCGACTTCATTTAAAAGACCAACTCTTTCAAGCAATTATTCGCTAATTACCAGTAAATAACCTTGCCTGTAAAAAAGGCCAATTCATTGCATTGGCCTTTTTTGTTGGTTTTACGTCACATCGGAGCCTTGGCCGCTACGACCTTGCATGTCTCTGTGCAACGATTCGTTATACCTTAAGGTTTGGCTTTGCAATTGCCAGCACGCACATAGCCTGCATCGCTAGCCTCTTGTTCCGATACAAACCACACCTGATTGCTGCTCGACACTTGCTGATAGCCCAGGCAGTGAGATAAGTGATACTTTTTGCTGTTTTTATTGCCGAGTACTTTTTGCAGAGCAGGCTCAGCATGTTGCTGTAAGGACAGGCCTGCATTGCTAGCACGGACAGACTCTGTGGCAACCAACGCTGGCCGACCATTGGCATTTAAGGGACTTAAGCCTGGCGGTTGTTTATCGCCATTCACAAAAGGGTTAGGCCATCCCATGTAACGGGCGATCTCAGCATTTAACTGACGCTCTGCGTTATCCACAGGGTCTTGTTGATGCCACAGTTTAAAAAGTGAAATTTCAGCGGACGTGACTGGGATCTGGTACATATCCATCATGTAAAAGTAAATCCGTGCCGTATCGCCTTTGATACTATCTCTAGGTTCAACCAATTCGCGTCGTGGATCAATCTGCACCGGACAAGCGCCATATTGACCTGTGGCCTGACCAAGCTCGGCAAATCGGTAATGCGCTCTATCGCCATTAACCTCCCCTATGCTTGGCCGAAGGTTATACAAGTCACCTTCCATCTGTTTGAAGTAACTGTCTTTTTTCGAGCATAAATCACGACCACCTTGCTTCCAACAGGAACGTTGATGGCCAAATTGTTGCGCAGGAACAACATGCTCCCATTCTAGGCGCTGCGCCCTTTGCACATTTTTTCGGACTTTATAACCACAGGCGGCTAAATCAATGTGTGCCTTATCGCCCTGCCAGCGAAAGGAACAACCGCAATACCAAGTTTGTGATTGAGAGGGATATATTTTACGAGCCAACCGTTTTGCACTATCGAAATCATCAGGCGCAGCAGTCACGATTGACGGCAGAAAAAAACCAAGGAACAACAACCAATACTTCATACAGACCTTCGTGTGGTGATTTGTGTCTATTTTGCCAACTGCGATGTGCCACCACAACTAAAAGCGCTAGCTCGGTCTAGCAAACGCGCTTTATACTAGCTTTTTGTCCTTTCGCTGGTTTGTTATGACTCATTTTTATTTTTACGATCTCGAGACATGGGGTGCAGATCCAAAACGAGACCGTATCGCACAGTTTGCCGGACAACGCACCGATCTTGCATTTAATCCAGTTGCAGCCCCAAGTAGTTTTTATTGCCAACTTGCCCCTGATTATCTGCCAGATCCACAAGCCGTACTGATCACAGGGATAGTTCCACAGCTGTGTCAGCAAAAAGGCCTATGCGAAGCAGAATTTACTCGCCGCATTGCCCAAGAATGGCTACAAATACCAGATACTTGTGTCGTCGGTTATAACAATATTCGTTTTGACGATGAAATGATGCGGTATGCTTTTTTCCGTAATTTTGTCGAACCCTATGCTCGCGAATGGCAGCATGGAAACTCGCGTTGGGATTTGTTAGATGTAGTGAGAGCCTGTTATGCGTTAAGACCCGAAGGGGTTGTCTGGCCTATCAAAGACGATGGCTCACCAAGTTTTAAACTGGAAGATTTGACCAAAGCTAACAATCTCAGTCACCAAAAAGCGCATGATGCTTTATCCGATGTGCAAGCGACTATTGCCGTTGCTGCTTTGATTAAACAGGCTCAGCCACGTTTATTTGACTATCTGTACCAGCATCGCAGTAAACAAGCACTGCTCAGTTTAATTGATGTGGCAGGCTTAACACCGCTGGTGCACGTATCAGGCATGTTCCCTGCCACTCAAGGCTGTATCAGCTGGGTTGTTCCCCTTGCGTTTCATCCACAACAAAAAAATGCAGTGATCTGCATCGACTTGCAACAAGACCCTAGTATTTGGCAAGACATCGACGTCGAACAACTGCGCGAGTTACTGTATCGAGCGAAAGCGGAGCTTGCCGATGGCGAACAACGACCGGCGTTGAAACTGGTGCATCTGAATAAAAGCCCAGTGCTTGCTCCGGCCAAGACCTTATCGGCTGAACGTGCAGCGGAACTCGGGATCAACCGAGCCTTGTGTTTAAAGCATTTAGAGTTGTTAAAGCAACACGCCTCGATTCGGCAAAAAATGATTGCTGTTTATGATGCTGAGCGAGAGTATGCTGCAGAAACAACAGCTGAATACGCGTTGTACGGTGGCTTTTTAAAACCAAACGACCAACAACTCGTGGCTCAATTATCGTCACTCGACGCCTTAGCACAGCGCCCTACTCCGCTTTTTCAGGACGATCGTTTAAATCAGTTATGGCCTCGTTTTAAAGCACGTAACTTTTATGGTTCGCTCGATCATCACGAACAACAACAATGGTTGCAATATTGCCGAGATCGGTTGCAACTGGGACTGGACAAACCACCCCGCACCATTGACGACTTTGTGTTGCAAATTGAAAATCTGCTAGAGACAGCAACAGATACCCAAAAAAAATTGCTGCAGCAACTTTTTCAATTTGTTAATCAGTTTTAATAAATATTAGGACTATGATACAATCTATACATAATGTTGAAGATGTCAGATTGTTTTACACTCTCCATTTGAGAATCTTTAACCAGCTTAAAAATTGCATACAAATCAATGATTTAACTAGATGGCATGTAAATTGCTTTTAGTTTGTATAGAAAGCATTTGAGGTACCATAATGAATCCGCAGAGCCAAGATGTAACAACGACAACCGCCGAGCATTCATCAGAGCAGCTGACCACCGCAGCGGCTTCACGGCGCAAATTTTTGGTTCGCGCATCTGCTGCGAGTCTTCCAGTTATCGCCTCAGTTCAAAGCGGCAGCGCATGGGGCTGTGTTAACTTACAATGTACATCTGCGCCCGCAGCACTTAGTACTAGCGGCTCTGCTGTTGCATCTGCGGTTGCCAATAATAGCAACTATCCAGCACGGCCAGATTGGAAAGATGTGGGTATTATTAAAAAGGTTATTTCTAAAGATTTTGACTCTTGGTTGACTCTTGATTTTGCCCAAAGAGATAACTTTAATTATAAGAATGCTCGAGGTAAGTTCGTAAGTTGTTCGACTTTGACTACAGAGTTAATGTGGGCTAACAAAGCTAAAAATTTTGATTTTTATGAGAAAAACTCTACAACTCCATATGTGAGAAGTTATTCTATAAGAACCTCTGGTGTTAGAGTTGCAGCAGTCTATAAAGGTGTTGTAGTTAAAACTGGAACAAACCTTTCAACCCTCTTTGATAATGCGATGTCTGGGACTCTTAGCACTACCGCTATTGATACACATAAATATCGTTTTGTGATTGCTGCGCTTCTTGGGTCAATTTGGGAGAGGCATCCTGAATATACCTTATACTATGGAATTCTCCCTAAATGTTATCCTGAACCTGATCAGATTGTGAATAAGTTCAAAAGTTTAACAACTGTTCAAAAAGCTGATATGAACCGTTTATTTGAGTATTATTTCGAAGGCACTGTTAACGGTAATATAATTGGATAATTTTTGTCTGTCTGAACTAATGAGGCTCCTTAAAATGGAGCCTCATTCACTTGAGCTGGTCGAGTTTACCAACGACCCGCATGCGGTACTTTTTGATAATTGGACGCATGAGACAACGCTGGTCGATTGTGCAGAGTTGAGTCATCTCGAGGAAGGGCCGTCCCAATAATGTATCGTTATGAGCTCAATCTACAGCCGTTTAGTTTTGCCATTCACACCAACAACGCCAAGGTGTTTTCCAAGCTACAGCAGTTGTACCCCGAGAGCGTGTTATCTGCTCAAAACAGCCATCTGTTTATTGATTTTAATATTGAGTTTTTTGAGCAAGGGTTGTTTAAGAAACACTTTGATTTTCGCTGCGCCAATCGTCAGTTTCGCCAATGCGAATTTGACAACCTAGTCTCTACTATTGAGTGGGGGTTAAATTGGACGCTGTCTAGTTTCCAAAATTATTATTTGTGTATTCATGCCGCTGTGCTTGAACGACGAGGTGTGACGGTGGTGCTACCGGCCCCACCAGGCAGTGGTAAAAGTACTCTGTGCTCGTTATTGATGTTATCTGGATGGCGCTTGTTATCGGATGAACATTGTTTAGTGGATTTGACCAGCCATCAAATTGTCCCTGCAGTACGACCCATTGCAATTAAAAACAATTCGTTTTCTGTCATTTCAAAATGGTTCCCAAATGAGTCGTTATTGGCGGTACAAACCAATACCTTAAAAGGTTCGGTTGGTTATTTAGCACCGACGGAGCAAAGTTGGCAGCAACGTAGCCAGCTGGCAAAACCCAGTTACATCGTGTTGCCACAGTATAGCCGTCAAGCGATCCCTACCGATTTTAGTGATGTTGCTAAAAGCGCAATGACCCTTGAACTGATTAAAAACTCATTTAATTATCAGACGCTTGGTAAACAAGGCTTTGATGCGTTAACTCGACTGGTTGAGTCAAGTCAGTGTAAAAAATTAACTTACCACACTACTACCGAAGCGCTTGCTTTGTTTGAAGGCTTGCTCGATGTCTGAATTAATTCAATTCTACAAGCACCCACAGCAATATCTTGAGCAGCAGCAAAACCTAAGCGCTCTTATCAATGAAGCCCGACAACAGTCCATGCTGGCAAGTCTGTACCACAAATGCCAAGCATTAGGGTTGTGGCATTTGGTGAGTGTTGAAGCGCAGCGCCACTTAATAAGCGGTAAAGTCTACGCCGACAAACAACATCTAACGTGTTTTAATGAATTAAAAGAATTGTGCCCTGCGTTGCAGGAATTTGATGCGGATGTGCTGCTGGTGAAGGGAATCGCTTACAAGATTCGCGGCCTGCAGATGGCCCAAGGCCGATTGTTCTCCGACGTTGACTTGTTAGTGAGCAAAGCCAATTTCCCGCGTTGTGTCGATTTTTTAAAATCCATCGGTTTTCTCGAAGCCGAACAAACCGATTATGCCCGGCAGTATTATTTAAATTGGTCGCATCAATACCCGCCGTTATTTCACTATCTGCGCGGTTCAAGTATTGATCTGCACCACGCCATTATCCCTGTCACGGCAAAGACTCAGATTCATGTGCAAGACTATATCCTACAAGCACAAGATGTAGGGCTGCAGAATTTAAAACTTCCGAGCGATAGTTATCTGTTTATTCACGCCGCCGTGCATCTGTTCTTGCAAGAAGAGACGCACAAACTAGTCAAAGATCTGTGCGAATTAAATGAGCTTGGCCGCGAATTACTCACCGATGACACAAGCAGGCACGCGCTTTGGCAAGCGGCAGAAAAATCCAATGTTAGCCGCGTCATTTACACCGCAGCCACTGTGTTACAACTGTTGTTTCAACAGACTTGGAGTCAGCAGCTGCTTGATGTTGCCCCTAACAACGCCAAGCCACGCTCATTCAAATTGCGCTGGAATCGCTGGGTGATCACGAAGTTAATTGGCGATGACTCACCGTTTATGCGCCAACTCGCTTATATCAGCTGGTACATCCGCGGCCACATTCACAAGATGGGACTGCTGCGCTTGACCTACCACACAGTGGTTAAAAGTTATCTAACATGGCAATTGCAACGCAAGTTAACCGCCGAACAACGCGAAATCGATAAGCATACCAAACCCCAGGATGCCGGTGAAACCGACTAAGGTTGTTAGTCGGTTCATTCTATCAGCGACTAGGGTTAGCATATCGACACTACAGCTGAATGGATACTAGGCCGCTTTCTCACTGTCCACCACTGTAAGTTCGACCGCGGCTAGCTCGACCGCAATAAACTCGCTGGCTTTTGCAGCTTTTTCTTCAGCAGGTCTAGTTTTTGCTTTCACAGGCTTACCTGACAATAAGCTTTGTAGCTCATCTTTTTGTTTTGCCATTTCAAGCGCTAATTGCTCAGCAATATCCTCTGCCAACGCCGGCATCGATTGACTCAGCCACAGCTGCAGTTGATCCGCTGTATCTAACATTTTGTCATACGCATCCGCTTCTTGTTTACTGGCAAATGTCATACGTTCAACCCCATTGCGCTCGACGATATATTTGATAATAACTGTCATCATGAACTCCTTTGTTTTAATAACTGTATATATATACAGTTATTATGGCAAGTACATTTTAAAAATTTTATTCGATTCAACCAGCACAATTGCCGTACCATAGAGAAAATTCTAAGCAGGAGCATTGGAATGCAAGCATGCTGGCAGCAAAGACGGCAAGAAGATCAACACGTTAGGCCACAGGATCATCGCTCACCTTATCAACGAGACAAAGCTCGAATTTTACATAGTGCCGCATTTCGTCGGCTGCAAGCCAAAACCCAAATCATGAGTGTTGGGCAAAATGACTTCTACCGCACGCGCTTAACCCATTCCCTTGAAGCTGCCCAAATTGGTAGTGCGCTGGTGGCACAGATCCGCACGAAATCAAACGAAGAAATGCAAGCCTGCCTGCCGGATGAAGCGTTGATGGAGGCATTATGTTTAGCGCATGACTTAGGCCACCCGCCTTTTGGTCACGGTGGAGAAACGGCTCTTAATCAATGTATGCAGCCGTATGGTGGCTTTGAAGGCAATGCCCAAACATTTCGTATCGTCGGTAAACTAGAGCCATACACCGCCAATGGTGGCATGGATTTAACCCGCCGCACTTTGTTAGGTTTGTTGAAATACCCGGTGTTACAGCCGACACAAGACATCTTAACAACCCTTAACGCCACTAAACCGGTAAAGGCGATCTATCAAGTCGATGCCGACTTGTTCGACTGGGTGCTGGCGCCCTTTACAGCGGATGAGAAACGAGCTTTACAGCAATGCACCAATCACTACAAAACGCTGTATAAACCTCTAGATGCATCGATCATGGAGCTTGCCGATGATATCGCTTATGGCGTACACGACTTAGAGGATGCGGTGGTCACTGGCACTGTGCAATATCAACATTGGATAGAGTTACAAGAGCAAACTCGCGATAGCGATTTATGGCAATTTTTGGCCTCGATTGGCGAGCAGTTGTTTCATCGAGAACACTACATCCGCAAACAAGCGATCGGTAGTTTAGTCAATCGCTTGATCACGGCGGTGATGCTGGTCGATAACATCAGCGAAGCACAGTCGCCATTGCTGCGCCATAAAGCCCATCTGCCTGAGCAAGAGCAGCAATTATTGCAGCTGCTTAAAAACTTCATCTGGCGGCACGTGATTTTGCACCCTGAATTGCAACAACGCGAGTATCGAGGGCAACGCATCGTCAAACAGTTGTTTTCAGCCTTTAGCAGTGAGCCGGCACGTTTGTTACCGGTCAATACCCGCGCCCGTTTTGATGCTGCAACAGCAACGGATCTGCAATATCGGATCATTTGCGACTATATCGCCGGGATGACCGACGAATATGCGCTGAGAATGGCGCAGCGATTATTTGGTACAGGAGTAGATTATTAATGCCATCGTTGCGAGTGTTGGCGGGTGCCAATGCGTTTAAAACCATTCAAGCAGAGGGACTGCAGCATCGGCATTTTGATACCATGATTGGTGCCAGCGGCGGGCCTAAATGGTTCGTGCTGTATGGCTTAGATCAGTACTTGTTAACTGAGTTCTTTAAACACCGACAAGACCCCGTTCAGCTGTTAGGCAGCTCAGCTGGAGCTTGGCGCTTTGGCTGTTACAGCCAAACCGACGGTGCAACGACACTGACGCGGTTTTGCCATGCCTACCGCAGTTTAGATTATCCCCGTTCCAGTTCACGGCGTGAAGTCACCGAGATCTCAGCGCAAGTGCTCGATGCTATTTTCCCAACCGCTCAGCACGCCGAGCAGTGTCTCAACCATCCATTTTTTCGACTGAATTTTATTGTTGCACGTGGGAAAGGATTATTAAATAGTGCCAAACAGGCTCAGGTTTTGTCAGGCTTAACCGCCGCTGCGGCAGCGAATCTAATCCATCGTCGACATCTGGGGCGGTTTGTCGAGCGCGTGCTCTGTCATCATCCGACCGAACCATTTGCGCAGGTGCCCACCGATTTACCAACGCAACGACTGGCTCTTAGCCCAAGTAACATTCGTCCAGCCTTGTTTGCATCGGGCTCCATTCCGTTGGTGTTAGATCCCGTCCATGGCATTCCGGGCGCGGAGCCTGGTTATTATGTCGATGGAGGTTTGACGGATTACCACTTCAGCTGGCCGCTGCATGGCGACAAATTTGTGTTGTATCCGCATTTCTCGAGCAAGGTCAGCCCCGGTTGGTTCGACAAAAGCTTATCGCGCCGGCCAACTGCCGCCGATTTTCGACAGGTAGTGATGTTAGTTCCGTCCGATAGCTGGGTTCAAAGTCTGCCCGGCGCGAAGATCCCCGACCGCAAAGATTTCACCAAACTCGCCCCGGCCGAGCGCTTAGCACGTTGGAAAGTCGTCACCGAACGCTCCTTTGAACTGGCCGACGATCTGCGATCAGGGCGCTACCAAGTGGAGCCCTTAGCGTTTTAACTCCACAGTGTGCTTTACTCTGCCACGCCGCACCTTCTGCCATAAAAATGTATGGTCCGCCCCGTTGTTGCAAGTACAAAAAACCGATAACGGG
>CAYTIQ010000027.1:0-43781 GCA_964437935.1 uncultured Rheinheimera sp. | reverse complement strand
TTCATATGCTAATTCTCTCAAGAAAATTAGCCTCCGACAAACCCGGTATGATTCAGCTGTTTTTTAATAAAAATTTATCTGCCACTGGCAATCAATCTTGTGCAACATGTCATCAACCAGCCAATCGTTATGCGGCGATCTCTGCAAATGCCACAGAACAAGGTGGTAGTCAGTTGCAGCATAGTGGTTTTCGCAACACACCATCGGCAGCCTATGCCGCCCTGATCCCACGATTTGGTTTTCTGGGGCTGACTAATCAACAAGGCACGGTGGATAACCTCGCGAATGGAAAATTAGGCACGCCTAGGCGTGGTCAGATGTGGGATGGACGCGCCGCGACCATTCAAACTCAAGCCACAGGACCGCTATTATCGCCCTTTGAAATGGCGCACACCGATGCCGTGTCGGTGCAACGTACCTTGTTGCAACTGGCTGAATTAAGCATGTATCGACAGCTCTACGGTAATATCAGCGCCACCACGAATGCGGTCACTACGCTGGAGAATATCGCCGATGCTATCGGTGCTTTTGAATCGGAAGATCAATCGTTTGCGCCTTTTAATAGTAAGTTCGACGCAGTTAACGCGGGCAAAGCCAGTTTTACTGCGCAAGAGGCCAATGGCCAAGCTTTATTTAACGATGGAACCAAAGGCGCGTGTCGCGGTTGTCATGATTCAACAGGGCAATCGATTGACAGTCCACAGCTGTTTACTGATTTAAGTTATCGGGTGCTCGCAGTGCCGCGCAATTATTCGATGGTTTATAACAATGATGCGACCGCCGGGCAGGCGTTGGATCTGCTAGGCCAAGCCAGCTTGCGCAATGGCGCGCAAATCGCGACAGGTCAGCATGTATTTTATGACCTAGGGTTTTGTGGGCCGTTTCGTACCGATTCATTGTTTGATGCCACGCTTTGTGGGGCGTTTCGGGCTGCGCCACTGCGCAATGTGGCATCGCGCAAGCACTACTTCCATAACGGCGTGTTTAGTCAGCTGAGCGATGTGGTCCGGTTTTACATATTGCGGGATGTTCAACCGGCTCAAGTATATAAAACACTAGCAGGCACCCCAGATACGATGTACAACGATTTACCGTCGCAATACCACAGTAATATTGTCAGTAACCGCAACCCGTTTACTGCCACAGCCACGGGGGCTCCGCGGTTGTCGGTGCAGGAGATCAATGATTTAGTTGCGTTTTTATGCACCTTAAATGATGGTTACGATCCGGCCTCGCCAGACACCTATCGGCAAAGTCCACAATGTTTCGCCGCCCAGCGATAGCGAATTTGCAACGTATGCCACACTCGTTGTCACAAACAAAAAGGCGCCCTGGGCGCCTTTTTATGTCTTTGCGATGTATCTCGTCACGAGGTGCAAGAGAGCATTATTTTTCAGTGTTGTAGTCTTTGCCGACTAACTTGGTGAAAAATGATTTTTTCTTCCACAGCGGACGTTGCTCGGCGTTGGCGATGTCCAAACCGATTGCTAAGTTGATGTCGGCAAACAACGCGCCCATGTCATAACGGATAGCGCCAAAATCTTTGGTTAAACCAGCGACGTCATCGGTTGGTTTGTGGTAATGCTTGGCAAAGAATTTCCCCCAAATATCACCGCCTTTTTCTTTTGGATTTTGCGAGGTAAAGCCCGTCATTAAAAACACCGCCGGCACGCCTTTTTTCACCAAGGTGTAGTGATCCGAGCGGGTGAAGATGGCTTGTTCTGGCATAGGGTCGGCACTTAATTTAATGCCGTATTGGCCAGCCGCACGGGCGACGGTGTCGCCTAGCGTCGAGTGATTGGCACCAAACGCGACTAAATCTGCAAATGGGTATAACAAAACCGGCATGTCGATGTTGACGTTACCGACCATTTTTTCGATCGGACGTAATGGATTGTTGGCAAAATAATCGGCACCTAACAAGCCTTTCTCTTCCCCTGTCACCGCCACAAACAAAATAGAACGTTTTGGTTTGGTTGGGCTTTCGCTAAACAGCCGCGCCGTTTCAAGCATGATGGCCACACCGGCTGCGTTATCCATCAGACCATTGTTGA
The DNA here is from genome assembly GCA_964437935.1 of uncultured Rheinheimera sp. GTDB lineage: Bacteria > Pseudomonadota > Gammaproteobacteria > Enterobacterales > Alteromonadaceae > Pararheinheimera. The sequence goes on along the minus strand of CAYTIQ010000027.1, from coordinate 41,727 downwards.
TACGGTCTTTCATACGCATATCGACGCCGACACCAATGTGATCCGAGTGCGCAGTGACGACCACGTATTCATCTTTTAACTGCGGATCAGAACCTTCCAGCACTGCAGCCACGTTTTGACTTTGAATGGTGGTTTGGGTGGATTCACGGGCAAAGTTGATTTTGCCTGGTAAAACAAAGCCTTGCGGACTCTGTTTTTTCTCCACTTGGGCGTAAATGTCAGTCAATTGAACAGGCGATTTTGCAAACAACGCTTTGGCCGTGTCCAAGCTCAAGTACGCAGAAACTTGCAAGTTTTTGTAATCACCCTCGGCCGTGCCGTCTGCGTGTAACCAGCGAATACGGGGTTGGTGCACGTACAGCAAGCTGTTGCTGTAAGGGCGGATTTTTTCTTCAACCGGCGTTTGAATGGTGATGATACCAATAGCACCTTTTTCGGCGGCGATTTTCGCTTTTAATGACCCAAGATGGGCCGCTTCCTCGGATGGCAATTGGTGGTGACGACCCGGCAGCATCACGACCACTTTGCCTTTGACGTCCAAATTTTTGTAGTCATCGATGCCAAATTCAGGGGATACCATGCCATAACCAACAAACACCAACTCGGCATCTTTGACGCTGACTTTGCCTTGGTGGTTTGACGGGCTGGTGGTGAATTCTTTGGGATAGCCAAAGTTGGTTGTTTTGCCGTCAATGGTCAGAGCCAGTTCTGGGCTGGTTTGCACCAACAGGCTTTTAATCAATGGGACGGGTTGAAAATACTGTCCATTGGCGGCAGCTGGTTTTAAACCGAGCAACTTAAAGTTGGTGGCGATGTAACTACTGGCAATCAGGTGGCCTTGGCTGCCGGTATCACGGCCTTCCAGAGCATCATCGGCCAAGAACTGCATATGCGCTTCAATTTTATGGGGATCAGCAAATTTTGCCGGTTGCGGCGAGCTGACTGCTGCGGTTTGCGTCGCGGCCACGGGTGGCTGAGTGGTTTGACTGCAAGCGCCAACGAGCACTGCAGAGCTGAGAGTCAGCCAAGTTGCTAGCTTCATCAGTGTGTTCCTGTGATTGGTTGTTTGTAATGTGGCATTCGCCATCTTGAATAGAGAGTTCGTTGCGAGACTATCATAAAAAAACGACAGCTGCTTGAAGGCAGCTGTCGCTTGCGACTAGAAGTGCTTACAAGGCGTTTACCGGATGTTTTAATCTGCTAAATCGGCAGGCATCTCTTCTTCATCGTGGCGGATATGCCGTTGTGCTAACACTTTATCGATGCGTTTACCGTCCATATCGACGATTTCCAGTGTCCACTGGTCTAATTGCACTTTGTCGGCGGTAGCCGGGATTTTACCCAATAACAGCATAAACAGACCGTTTAATGTCTGATAACTCTTGGAGTCTTCTTCTGGCAATTTGTTAATACCCAAACAGTCTTTTAAATCGATGATAGGTAACAAACCGTCAAGCAAATAGGAACCATCGTCACGCTGGACTATCATCAAGTCGCCTTCTTCGGCGTCGGCTTCTTTGAATTCACCCGTTAAGGCTTCCATTAAGTCCTGCAGTGTCACTAAGCCTTTTAAATCACCGTATTCGTCGACGACAAACACCATTTGGCTACCGGTTGAACGGAAATGTTCGAGTAATTCCATGCCCGTTAAGCTGTCAGGAACAAAGTTACAGGGTTGGGCAAGTGCGCGCAGATCCGTGAGCTTACCTGCCACCGATTGCGCCAGCATTTGTTTGGCAGAGACCACACCAATTAACTCATCGGCATGCCCTTCACACACCGGGAATCGTGAATGCGGCGATTGCATCACTCGGTGCAGGTTTTCTTCAAGTGTCAGTTCAATATCTAAAAATACGATGTCCGAGCGCGGCACCATCAACGACGAAATCGTCCGCTCGTCTAAGCGAAATACGTTTTTCACCATGGTGTGTTCGGTATGCTCAATCACGCCTGAACTGGAACCTTCTTGCAGCATGGCTTGAATATCTTCATGCGTGACATTGGATTCGGTGATGTGAGCGTAACCGAGTACTTTCATTAAGCCGTGAGTCGAACCTGACAATAAAAAGACAAAGGGCCGCGTGATGGTTGCCAATAACAGCATCGGTTTAGCCATGATACAGGCGATGGTTTCAGCGCTAATTTGGCCGATACGTTTTGGCACTAATTCGCCAACAACGATTGAAATGTAGGTGACGGTTACAACGACTAAGCCTGTTGCCAAAATGCGTGCAATGTTCTCGGGCATGCCCAGACTTTGCATCCATAACGCGAATGGACCTGCGAGAACAGCTTCACCAAAAATACCATTTAACAAACCGATCGAAGTGATACCGATTTGGACTGTTGATAAAAACTGAGTAGGGTCTTCGGCAAGTTTTAACGCGATGGCGGCAGATTTACGGCCGTTGTGGGCTAACGCTGTTAAACGAGATTTACGTGCTGTGACAATCGAAATTTCCGACATGGCAAATAAGCCATTCAGTAGCACCAAAAAAACGAGAATGAGGATTTCCATATAAACCATAAGGTGACCAAGGAAATCCGAGTATACCAAAATCATCGCATTGGTATAGTGACAGCCGCATTGTGCTCGAAAAATTCAGGCAAGATTCAGTTAAAGGCGTTTTCGGGCACAAAACTTATAGCAAGGTTTTCACTTGTATTAGCAATTGTTGGGCGGATATAGGCTAAAAACGCCAAAGCTGGTCAGGTGTTGCGATCATCGGTAATGGCACATCCCAGGCTTCCACCGGAATTGCCGCAACTTGCTGGCATTGATGGGCTAGGCCGACGAGCGTTGGCGGTTGTGGCAACTGTGCGCAGGGCGCAAGGGTGCGGTCGTAAAAACCGCCGCCCATGCCAAGCCGATTGCCCGCATCATCAAACGCGACCAGCGGCATACAAATAACATCCAGTTGTGTTAACAGCACTAACTCATTGACGTTTGGCACAGGTTCGGCAATGCCAAATTTATTCGGACGCAGCTTAGTTGCGGCTTGATAACGCTGGAACAGCAAATGGCCTTGAGTAAACAGATGTAACACCGGCAGCGCCACGTGCTTGCCCTGTTGCCACAGGGCGTGGATCAGCGGCAGGGTATCGAGTTCACCGTCGTTGCTTAAGTACACTGCGATGGTGTTGGCGCGCTGGAGCTCTGGGGCTGAAAGCACCACCTTTGCTAATGTTTCGGCGGCGATCTGCTGCTCTGCCTGTGACAGTTGTTGGCGGGCACGACGAATCTGCTGGCGCAGCTGCTGGCGCAGTTGCTGGTCTAAAGGCGATTTAGTGGTCATACGAAATACAACAAGAGGTAGCGTACGAACAGGAACGCAAGAAACTGCGTGAAAACACGATGTTAGAATACGGCGGTAAACCTAGCAGCATATAGAAGTGTTCTCCGAATTGCCGTACCCAGTGTAAGCCCTTGAACCATTGGTTCAAGGCGGGACGCCAGTCAGCACCGCAGGCTTCTCGGTACGAGCCGAGCTTGCACAATAGCACTGGAAAAGAATCCCTGATGTAAAGAATTATCGGCTCAGGGACATCAACCGGGCACGAACAACCCAGAGAACTCCTGCAGTATACCACCGCAGGAGCAGAATCAAAGGCTAAACCGACGAGTTTTTCAGTTCTAGCAACTCATTGCACAAATTTAGCGCAATCATCAACAAGACGTCTTCGGCACCATGCACGCCCGGTTGGTAACGGGTATTGCCAACACGCGTTTCCAATTCTTTCATCGCCGCTTCCAGTTTCTCTTCTTGACCTGTTGGGCAGGAAATTTTCATTTGCCGACCGAGCACCGCAACGGTCAGTTGCTTGCTTTTGGCTTTGGCTGCATTGGCATTTGGATCGGCTTTGGCGGCTTTAGGGTACATAAGAAATTCCTTGCAAAGAGAGCATGGCTCAAAGGTATCACAGTCTGTCGCACTGTCTAGCGCTATGCGGAGTCTAGGGTATCGGCTGCTGAAAAAATATGCAGCTTTGGCGGTCGATGCAGCAACATTGGCACGGCGGCTTAAAAACTCGCAGCGATACTGTCAAATGCGCTGACCTTGCGTTGGCACGAACTAGGTCAGGTGATAGCATATTGGCTTTGCCGTAGACCCGCGGCGGTATCTTTTAGGAACTTCTATGCCACAGCATGCCTTGTTTGATTATGACGACTGGACGCATAAACTTGACCAAAATGCCATGATGGCCTCTGCAGCCGAATTGCATGGCCTGATTGCTGGAATGTTAAGTGCCGGTATGCAAGCCGATGCCGGCATGATGCTGCCTGTGTTGCATGACTTTTTAAATGACGGTCAAGCCGTCAACGCCGAGTTAAAAGGTCAAATTGGCTTGTTAATTGCCGAGACCTCCAGTCAGTTAAAAGATGAAGAATTAGGATTTGCCTTGCTGCTGCCCAACGATGATGAAGCACTGCCCGAGCGTTTAGAGGCGCTGGTGGAATGGGCACAATCATTTTTAGTGGGATTTGCCATTTCGCAACACAACTTATCGGTCTGTAGTGCTGACGTGCGTGAAGCCATTGAACAATTAACCGAAGTCACACGTATTGATGTCTATACCCAGGATGATTCAAGCGATGCAGAGAACGAAGAGTCGTACTTCTTAGTGCTTGAGCATGTACGGGTATTGGTGATGACCTGCTTTAACGAAGTGGGTGAAAAATTCGCCAGCGAAAAAGTACCCAATGCCACCTTGCATTAAGACCTTGTCGGTCTAGTTTCAGCGCAACGACGTTTTTCAGTAGAGATGCTTTTGTGACGACATTTGATTTACACGCTAGCCGTCGTGCTAGGTTACTGGCGCAGCTTGCCCCGAACAGCACAGTACTGGTTGCCGCAAACCATGAAGTAGTGCGCAGTCGCGACACCGACTACCCGTTTCGTCAGCACAGCGACTTTTGGTATTTAACCGGCTTTCCTGAGCCAGACGCTTGGCTGATTTTAGAAAAACGCGTCGATGGCAGCACCAAAGAACTGCTGTTGTGCCGCGACAAAGACCCTGTGGCTGAAGTCTGGCAAGGCCGCCGCTTTGGCCCTGATAAAGCCAGCCAAGTGTTTGGTTTGCCTGCGGCGTCACTTACCGAACTGGACGATGCGCTGCACAGCGCCTGCAACGGTCAAACACAGGTGTATTACGCCTTGGGTGAACAGGCTTTTGTCGAAAGCCAGGCGCAGCAAGTGCTGGCGAACCTTCGCGCCGCGCCGAAAAAAGGTTTTGTAGCCCCGACAGTATTATGCGACGTGCGCCCTTTGCTGGGCGAGATGCGGTTAATCAAAGATGCGCATGAACAAAGTGTGATGGCGCGCGCGGGCAAAATCAGTGCAGAAGCGCATCTAAGTGCCATGCAGCAGTGCCGTCCAGGCATGTTTGAATATCAACTTGAAGCTATTATTTTGCAGCATTTTGCTATGCAAGGCGCGCGCTATCCAGCGTATAACACCATTGTGGGCGGTGGTGAAAATGGCTGTATTTTGCATTACACCGACAACCAAGACCGCTTACGCGCCGGCGATTTAGTGCTGATTGACGCCGGTTGTGAACTCGAAGGCTACGCCGCCGATATCACGCGCACCTTTCCAGTGAGCGGTAAATTTAGCGCCGAACAAGCGGCGATTTACCAAGTGGTGCTCAACGCCCAATACGCGGCGTGCGCCGCGGTCAAACCCGGCAACAGCAGCAAAGACACGCTCGCGGCGGCCATGCTGGAGCTGACCAAAGGCCTGTTAGAACTTGGGATTTTAGACGGCGATTTGCCGGAACTAATCGAGCAACAAGCGGCAAAACAGTATTTTATTCATGGCCTTGGCCACTGGCTGGGCCTCGATGTGCACGATGTTGGCGCGTATAAACTTGATGGCAGCGAGCGGCCTTTTGTCGAAGGGATGGTGCTTACCATTGAACCGGGTTTGTATATCCCCGCCGGTTCGCCGTGCGCTGAAAAATGGTGGGATATCGCGGTGCGAATTGAAGATGATTTGTTGGTGATCAAAGATGGCCATATCAATCTGACCGACACTGTGCCCAAAGACATCGCCGCCATTGAAGCCTTGATGGCGCAAACCTTGGCTCAAACCCCATAGGATTTTTGTATGCGTTCATCCAGCCCCTTGTCAGCGCCAACCGCCCAGTTTGATCTGGTGATCTCAGGCGGCGGCATGACAGGCGCCATGTTGGCGTACCGACTGCTGACGCAAGCCAACGCCCGGCCACTGCGCATTGCCATCATCGAGCACACGGGCGACACGGCGCAAAAACCGACCGCGAGTTTTGACAGCCGCAGCATTGCCTTGTCGGCCGCGTCAGTGGAACTGTTACACGACTGGGGCCTTTGGCGCGATTTAAAAGCACACGCCTGCGCCATTAAGCAGATTGAAGTCTCCGATCGTGGCCATATTGGCAAAACCTATGTCAATGCGCTGGATTATCGGCGCGACGCGCTTGGGTATGTCATTGAAATTGAATGGATTGGCGATTTTTTGTATCAAAAGCTGGCGCCATTTGCCCAAGGTGAGCAGCCGCGGTTGACGTGGCTTCGGCCGGACGCGCTGACAGGCGTGACGCAGCAGCAGTCGTTGGTCGAATTAACCCTACAAAGCGGCGTGGTGCTGACGACATCGTTGTTGGTGCTGGCCGAAGGCGGTGATTCGCCAAGCCGCGCGCTGCTGGGGATTGACTGTAGCCGCGAGGACTACCAGCAAACGGCGTTGATCGCCAATATTGGCCTAGCGCCAGCGGCTGCCAATAGCGCAGCTGTTAACAGCGTCGCGCATCAATACAAAGCCTATGAACGATTTACCAAAGACGGCCCGATGGCGCTATTGCCGCTGCCGCAACACCGCTTTTCGCTGGTTTGGACCACCACGCCAGAGCGCGCAGCAGAGCTTAAGCTGCTGCCAGAGCGCGAGTTTTTAGCCCAATTACAGCATGAATTTGGCTATCGGGCAGGCGAGTTTATTTCAGTCGGTAATCGCGTGGTGTACCCACTGCAATTAAAACAAGCCAAACAAGCCAGCGCGCACCGCGTGGTGCTGGCAGGCAATAGTTTGCACAGTTTGCATCCCATCGCCGGCCAAGGCTTTAACTTGGCGCTACGCGATTTACAAGCGCTGAGCCAACTGGTGCAACAGCACACAGACGTTGGAAGTTACGCGCTGACGTCTCAATACCAGACCGTACGGCTGCATGATATGCAGCAAACAGTGTGGCTGACCGACAGCTTAGTGCGCTTGTTTTCCAACGCCAGTAAATTAGTGGCGTTTGGGCGAACCGTCGGTTTAACCGTATTGAACCATGTAACACCGCTGAAAGCGGCTTTCGCGGCGCAAACCATGGGCTTAACGCCGCTGCATGTGCAACAGCAACAACTGCGGCTAAAACCAGAGCATCTAAAACCAGAGCACGTAAAACCAGACCACGTAGCGCCAGACCAAGTAGCGCCGCAGTCCACCCCTGAACCAAGCGCAAGTGAGATGTCATGAACGAATCCGATCTGTTAATTGTTGGCGCAGGTAGCGCTGGCCTCACCCTCGCGTTGCTGTTGGCGAATTCGGGTTTGAAGATCACCGTGCTTGAGCAAGGCCCGGCGCCAACGACCGGGCCTGTCACCTTAAAACGCGTCAGTGCGCTGAACTTAGCGTCCGAGCGTTTGCTGACACGCCTTGGCGTCTGGCAGAACTTAACTGCTAAGCCGGCGTATCAAGCCATGAGCGTGTGGGAAGCCGACAGTTTTGCCAAGATCAGTTTTGATGCACAAACCAGCCAGTTGCCATCGTTGGGTTCGCTGGTCGACAACGAAGAACTGCGCCAAGCTTTGTACCAGCAGCTGCAAGGCTGCCCCGCTGTGCGGCTGGATTTTAATGTGTGCATTCAATCGATAAGTGCAGGCGCGGCGCAAAACTTAGTCAGCACCGACCAAGGGGTGTATTTAAGCCGTTTATTAGTGGGTGCCGATGGCGCCAATTCGCTGGTACGGCGCGAATTGAAAATGCCGCAGCGCTTTTGGGATTATGATCACCACGCCATCGTTGCGCTAGTGAAAACTAGCGAGCCGCATCAAGCCACCGCGCGGCAAGTGTTTTTGCCAACCGGGCCTTTGGCTTTGCTGCCGATGGCCGATCCGCACTTGGTGTCGATTGTTTGGAGTACCTCGCCTGAGCAGGCGTCAACGCTGTGCGAGATGGATGCAAATCTGTTTAATCAGCAGCTCACCGCGGCGTGTCAAAGTGTGCTCGGGCCACTGGACGTGGTGTCGCCACGTAGCAGTTATCCGCTTCGCATGCGCTACAGCACCCGCTGGGTGGAGCAAAACGCTGTGCTGGTCGCCGATGCAGCGCACACCATTCATCCGTTGGCCGGGCAGGGCATGAACCTAGGTTTGATGGACGTCGCTGCATTAGCAGAACTAATCCTTGCCAATGTTTCTGGCGGAAAATTAACCGTCGAGACGCGTTGGTTACGCCAGTACGAACGCTGGCGTAAGGCGGAAGCGCAACAAATGATTGTGCTGATGGAAGCCTTCAAACGTGGCTTTATGGCGCAAAACCCCGTGGTGAAACTGGTCAGAGCGGTTGGGATGCGTGCAGTTGATCGCTTGCCACTGCTGAAAGAGCAGCTGCTTGCGGCAGCTGTTGGCGAGCGGGATGACTTGCCACAGCAAGCGCGGCCAGCTGTCATCAGTTATTCATAAGCAGTTTCTAAGCTAAATAGACAAGGGTTGCTAGCATGCGGCCCTTTTTTTCGCATAAAAATTACTAATTAAAAAGGGGCTGTTTGCTAAAGCCGCCATCCGTTATAATCCGACAAACTGTGTGGGTTTCTGCCTACGTTTTGAGCAGCAAACTTCGCAACTGACCCTACGACATATGCCGGCTATGCACTGGCGCAATGAGGATGGTACTGATGGCTCAACAAACGGTGTTGATCAACAAGCACGTTGAAGCAAACGCAAAAATCGTCGATTTCCATGGCTGGGATATGCCATTGCATTACGGTTCGCAAATCGAAGAGCATCATGCGGTGCGTCAAGATGCGGGCATGTTCGACGTTTCTCACATGACCATCGTAGACCTGCACGGCGCCCGTGTTCGCGAGTTCTTACGTTATTTAGTGGCCAATGACGTCGCTAAATTAACAGTGCCAGGCAAAGCCTTATACACCGGCATGTTAAATGAACAAGGCGGCGTGATTGACGATTTGATCGTCTACTTCCAAACCGAAACCTTCTTCCGTTTAGTCGTTAACAGCGCCACCCGCGAAAAAGACTTAGCGTGGATCAACGCGCAAGCCAACGCCTTTGACGTGACTGTCACCGAGCGCCCAGAATTTGCGATGATCGCCGTGCAAGGCCCGAACGCCAAAGCCAAAGTCGCTACTATCCTGTCAGACGAACAAAAAGCTGCCGTTGCTGGCATGAAGCCATTCTTCGGCGTGCAAGCCGGCGATTTATTTATCGCAACCACCGGCTACACCGGCGAAGACGGTTATGAAATCTCTATCCCTGAAGCGCAAGCCGCTGATTTCTGGCAAAAACTGCTGGATGCAGGTGTTAAACCATGTGGTTTAGGCGCACGTGACACGCTGCGTTTAGAAGCCGGCATGAACCTGTACGGCCAAGATATGGACGAAACCGTATCACCACTGGCAGCCAACATGGGCTGGACTATCGCGTGGGAACCGGCTGATCGTAACTTCATCGGTCGCGCGGCACTTGAACAACACAAAGCCCAAGGCACGATGAAATTAGTTGGTCTGGTTATGGAAGCCAAAGGCGTGTTACGTCACGGCCAACGCGTGGTAGTTGAAGGCGGCGAAGGCGAAATCACTTCAGGTACTTTCTCACCAACGCTTGGTTATTCGATTGCGATGGCACGCGTGCCTGCATCGACTGGCGACACGGCTGAAGTGGATATCCGTGGTAAATTAGTGCCGGTTAAAGTGGTCAAGCCATCATTTGTCCGCATGGGCAAAAAAGTTATCTAACACTGAAGTTGCTGGCGTGCGCTTAAAAAAGTGCTGAAAATATCGCCAGATAACTTGGGTAAATGTCAGGCATTGAGTATCTTCTTTGTCTGACTAGTTACAAATTCCCGCGGTGGGGCTAAGGCCTTGCCGCTTAAATTTAAAAACGTCGAGTTAGGTCCGAGGAAATAACAATGAGCAATATCCCTACCGAATTAAAATATGCAACTTCACACGAGTGGCTGCGCAGCGAAGGCGACGGTGTTTACACTGTTGGTATCACTGAACACGCTCAAGACCTGCTGGGCGACATGGTATTCGTTGAATTACCAGAAGTTGGCGACACAGTTGCACAAGGCGACGACGTTGCCGTTGGTGAGTCGGTAAAAGCCGCTTCTGACATCTACGCACCAATCTCTGGTGAAATTCTGGCTGTAAACGACGCGCTGAACGATTCACCAGAACTGGTCAACAGCTCACCATACGGCGAAGGCTGGATGTTCAAAATCAAAGCGTCAGACGAAAGCGAAGTGGCTGGTCTGCTTGACGCTGCTGGCTACAAAAACGCCATCGACGAAGAATAATCGCTCAGTTGAGCCCGCCAAAGCCCCGTTTTACGGGGCTTTGACTTAGTGGCGACAACAGTTGTTAATGAAGCGGCAACACGACGCACTATTAACAGCAGTGAGTATCAACACAGTGCGATGACAACTTTAATTCCCTAAGTTGTGATCGCCGCAGGCCCGGCCTGCATAGGTTTCTGTTTTTAAACCTTTAGGAAATTTCAGGCATGACTACCTCTGTCAAAACCCTGTCGCAATTGGCGAACCACCAAGAATTTATCAGCCGCCACATCGGCCCTGACGAAGCGCAAACCCAAGCGATGTTACAAGAGCTGGGCGTAAGCAGCGTTGAAGAGCTGATCGCGCAAACAGTGCCAGCGTCTATTCGTTTAGACAAACCACTGGCCACTGGCGATGCAACCACCGAAGTGGACGCACTGAGCTACTTAAAAGCGGTCGCTAGCAAAAACAAGATCTTCAAATCTTACATCGGTATGGGCTACCACCCAACACACACGCCAAACGTGATTTTGCGTAACGTGCTGGAGAACCCAGGTTGGTACACGGCTTACACGCCATACCAGCCAGAGATCGCCCAAGGCCGGTTAGAAGCGCTGTTGAATTTCCAACAAGTGACGTTAGATTTAACCGGTATGGAGCTGGCGTCGGCATCTTTGCTGGACGAAGCAACTGCCGCTGCCGAAGCGATGGCGCTGGCCAAACGCGTCAGCAAATCAAAATCTAACCTGTATTTCATCGCTGATGACGTGCACCCACAAACCATCGACGTGGTACGCACCCGTGCCGAAATGTTTGGTTTTGACATCGTCACAGGCGCTGCCGCCGATGCGGTAAACCACGATGTGTTTGGTGCGTTAATTCAATACCCATCAACCACAGGTGAGGTGCGTAACGATGCGGAATTAATCGCCGCGCTAAAAGGCAAAAAAGCCGTGGTTGCTGTGGCAACCGACCCAATGGCGCTGCTGCTGTTAAAATCGCCAGGTGAATTGGGCGCTGACGTGGTGCTGGGTTCAGCACAACGTTTTGGTGTGCCAATGGCCTTTGGTGGCCCACACTCGGCGTTTTTCGCCACGCGCGATGATTACAAACGTTCAATGCCAGGCCGTATCATCGGCGTGTCGAAAGACCGTCGTGGTAACCAAGCGCTGCGCATGGCAATGCAAACTCGCGAGCAACATATCCGCCGCGAAAAAGCCAACTCAAACATCTGTACTGCGCAAGTTCTGCTAGCCAACATGGCGTCGTTCTACGCTGTGTACCACGGTCCAGTCGGCCTAAAAAACATCGCTGAGCGTATCCACCGCGTCACCGACCTGTTCGCGGCTGGCTTAACCGCCAAAGGCGTTGCGCTCAAGCACACCAGCTGGTTTGATACTGTAACCTTCACTGTCGCTGACCGCGCAGCTGTAGTTGCCCGTGCATTAGCCGCTGGCGTCAACCTGCGTACCGATATCGCTGAGACGTTAAGCGTAAGCTTCAACGAAGCCAGCACCGCTGCTGACGTCGCTGAACTGTTTGATATCGTGTTAGGCGCAGGCCATGGCTTAGATGTCGCGGCGCTGGATGCACAGATCGTTGCCAACGGTTCTACCTCAATCCCAGCCGATTTAGTGCGTACCTCTAAGTACTTAACGCACCCAGTCTTTAACAAGTACCACAGCGAAACTGAAATGCTGCGCTACATCAAAAAGCTGGAAAACAAAGACTTAGCGCTGAACCACTCGATGATTTCATTGGGCTCTTGCACCATGAAGTTAAACGCGACGGCGGAAATGATCCCAGTGACCTGGCCAGAATTTGGCGCACTGCACCCGTTCGTGCCACGTGACCAAGCCGAAGGTTATTACCAAATGATCGAAGAGCTGGCCGACTGGCTGGTGAACATCACTGGGTATGACAATGTGTCAATGCAACCAAACTCAGGCGCGCAAGGCGAATACGCTGGTTTGATCGCAATCCGTCGTTACCACGAAAGCCGTGGCGAAGGCCACCGTAACGTCTGTTTGATCCCAGTATCTGCTCACGGCACCAACCCTGCAACAGCGGCTATGTGTGCTTATGAAGTGGTGCTGGTGGACTGTGACAAGTCAGGCAACATCGACATGGCCGACTTAAAAGCCAAAGCGGAAGCTGTGTCTGATCGTTTAGCGGCCATCATGGTGACGTACCCATCTACCCACGGTGTGTTTGAAGAATCGATCCGCGAACTGTGTGACGTGATCCACAGCCACGGCGGTCAGGTGTATATGGACGGCGCCAACATGAACGCGCAAGTCGGTGTCACTGCACCAGGCTTTATCGGTTCTGACGTGTCGCACTTAAACCTGCACAAAACCTTCTGTATTCCACACGGCGGTGGCGGCCCAGGCATGGGTCCAATTGGTGTGAAGAGCCACTTGGCTCCGTTTGTACCAAACCACGCCGTGGTTGAGTTACAAGGCCCGAACAAAGGCAACGGCGCCGTTGCGGCAGCTCCATTTGGTAGCGCAGGCATTCTGCCAATCAGCTGGATGTACATCAAAATGATGGGCGGCGATGGTCTGCGTCAAGCAACTGAATACGCCATCCTGAACGCCAACTACATGGCGAAAAAACTGGGCGAATTGTTCCCAGTGCTGTACGTCGGCACCAACGGCCGTGTGGCGCACGAATGTATTATCGACATGCGTCCGCTGAAAGAAAAAACTGGCGTTACCGAGATGGACATTGCCAAGCGTTTGATGGACTACGGTTTCCACGCGCCAACCATGTCATTCCCAGTTGCTGGCACGCTGATGATTGAACCAACTGAATCAGAATCAAAAGCTGAATTGGACCGTTTCATCGAAGCCATGACCTCAATTCGTAACGAGATCGCCCGTGTGGAAGCTGGTGAATGGACAGCGGACAACAGCCCGCTGCACTTCGCACCGCACACCATGGAAGACATCTTCGATGCGAACTGGGACCGTGCCTACGACCGTCAATACGCCGCCTTCCCAGCTCAATACGTCGCTGAGAACAAGTTCTGGCCAACCGTCACTCGTATCGACGACGTGTACGGCGACCGCAACTTGATCTGCGCTTGTCCGAGCCCGGAAGAGTACCGGTAAGAACCGCGACGTTGTGTGACAAATAACGAGGTTACCCGTTAGAAATAATGGGTTTCCCGTTGGGAAAGAAGTTCCCCGTTAGCAATTGTCGATTTTCAATTAAAAAGCCCTCTTAAAAGAGGGCTTTTTGCTATGTAACAGTTTTAAAAAATGAACCAATAAATTTAACTATATAATCTGGGAATTCATCAAGACCAATACAACTAATAGCTTTCCCCAGAAAATATCAATTTCGTCTGGACTTCCCCTTGTATAACTTAAAGGTATAGAGATAGCTAGTGGCGATAAAAACGGCTAGGACATGTCTAGTCTATTGGTGGCGATTCAGAACAACGCTGGTATCTTTGATGGATAAGCAAGACAGCACAAGGCCTCGACAGTTGTGAGAGCCAAGATTCATTTAGGCAATGTCCGCGTTCATTCAACATTGGTGATGTCCTAGTAGCGAAAACCAACCTTTGCAGTTGGCACAACACATTTTGAGCAATCTATGCGTCAGGCTAAAACCAAACTGAACGAGCAGGCTTGTCCATGCCTGCGCGTTGGATTTTTCGCAAAACTAGCCGATGCCTGTGACGGAAGGTATAACCGAAGCTTGAGGTACACAAGCGGCGCGAGGGTCTTCTAAAGTGCAGACTTATTCTGTTTTCATATTGGGAATGAATGTCTCCAGAATTACAACGGTTGCGACTCCGATGAAACGAGGCCTTTGACATCCTTGCTGCAGCTTTATGGAAATGCCACCAATCCACGTTAATTTCACTTTAACTGCTTAATTCTGCTTGTTTTGCCTTAAATCAAAGAACTTTGCTGCTTATTCGCATAAAGTGCTGTGGTGCTAAGGCGTTACAGCCTTGGCAGAATTGATGGCCATAGACAGCTAAGGCGACATGGATTATGACTGGACTACAAACAAAAGTATGGTTGGGCGTAGCGGTGGGCTGCGCTGCACTGCTAGTGTCTTACCTGAATTTTAGCGGCGCTGATGCTGATAACTTGCTAAAAAGCAATGGCCGGATTGAAGCGACGGACATTGCGGTGGCCAGTAAAACGGCGGGGCGTATCAAGCAGCTGTTGGTTGATGAAGGCGATTTTGTCGAAGAAGGGCAACTGGTGGCCAGCGTGGCCTCTGAGTCGCTTGAAGCGCAATTGCATCAGGCCCAGGCGCAGCTGCGTCAGGCGCAAAGCACCACGCTAACGGCGGCCAGTCAGCTGTTACAGCGTAAAAGTGAACACTCTGCGCTGGAAGCGCTGTTAGTGCAACGAAATGCCGAGCTCAATGCCGCAAAAAGCCGCGCCCGTCGCACTGGCACTTTGGCTGAAACCGGCTCGGTGTCTAAGCAGCTGGCCGAAGATAACGATACCTTAGTCACCAGTGCGAAAACTGCGGTCAGTGCAGTCAAAGCGCAAATCGACGCGGCGGTGGCCGGCGTTGCCGCCGCAGAGGCGCAAGTGAACTCGGCCGCCTCGGCGGTTGATGCGGCGACGGCCACTGTGGCCCGGGTCCAAGCTGAGTTAGCCGACAACCAGTTAACAGCGCCAAGAGCGGGTCGCATCCAATACCGGATTGCACAACCCGGTGAAATAGTGGCTGCCGGTGGCAAGGTCGTCAGCCTGATTGATGTGACTGACGTGCATATGACGTTCTTTTTGCCGGCGGCTGTCGCCGGCCGGATCGCGGTGGGCGCCGAAGTGCGGGTGGTGCTGGACGCATTGCCGCATATGTCCATTCCAGCCACAGTGTCTTATGTCGCCGACGTGGCGCAGTTCACACCAAAAACAGTGGAAACTGCCAGTGAACGCGAAAAACTGATGTTCAGAGTGAAAGCCCGCATTCAACCCGAATTGCTGCGCAAACATAAAACCAAAGTTAAAACCGGTCTGCCCGGAGTGGCCTACTTGCGGTTGGATAGCACCTTGCCTTGGCCTGCCTCGGTGCCGGCGTTGGTGCCTGACACCGCGCCTGAGACAGCGCCTAAGGCCGTGGCGGAGTTACCGCAGTGAGTGACAGCAAAGGGCAGGGCGCACCAACCGCCTGGGTCGCTCAGTTGCAGCAAGTGCAGCTGAGTTACGACAACACCATAGCGCTGGATCATGTTTCGCTGGATATCCCGGCAGGGATGATGGTGGGGCTGATTGGGCCGGATGGCGTCGGCAAGTCCAGCTTATTGTCGTTACTGGCCGGTTCGCGCGCGCTGCAGCAAGGGACGATGACCGTATTGGGGGGCGATATGGCCAGTCATTCGCACCGTGCTGCGGTCTGCACCGACATTGCGTATATGCCACAAGGGCTGGGGAAGAACCTGTATCTGACGCTGTCGGTGGAAGAAAACCTGCAGTTTTTCGCCCGTTTATTTGGCCATAATGCCAGTGAACGTCGCCGTCGGATTGATAAACTGACCAAAGCCACCGGTTTGTATCCATTTTTGCAGCGTCCAGCAGGCAAGTTATCCGGTGGTATGAAGCAAAAACTCGGGTTGTGTTGCGCTTTAATTCACGATCCTAAATTGCTGATCCTCGACGAGCCCACCACAGGGGTTGACCCCTTAGCGCGCAGTCAGTTTTGGCAGTTAATCCGGCAAATCCGCCAAAACTCGCCGCAGATGAGCGTGCTGGTTGCTACCGCCTACATGGACGAAGCGGAAGGTTTTGACTGGCTGATTGCGATGAATGCCGGCCAAGTGTTGGCAAGCGGTACTCCGGCGCAATTGCATCAG
Source organism: uncultured Rheinheimera sp. (assembly GCA_964437935.1). GTDB lineage: Bacteria > Pseudomonadota > Gammaproteobacteria > Enterobacterales > Alteromonadaceae > Pararheinheimera. The sequence continues at coordinate 25,356 of CAYTIQ010000027.1, read as the reverse complement.
CAAACGGGAACTTCGACGCTAGAAGCTGCTTTTATTCAGTTATTGCCCGCAGCCGCGAAGCAAGGCTATCAGGCGGTGGTGGTGCCGCCGTTATTGGCTGTTGATCAAAGTATTGCCATTGAAGCTGCCGCTTTGAGTATGCAGTTTGGTGATTTTAAAGCGGTCGACAATGTCAGTTTTCAGATTAAAAAAGGCGAGATTTTTGGTTTTCTCGGCTCCAATGGCTGCGGTAAATCCACCACCATGAAAATGCTAACCGGCTTGCTGCCGGCGACGGCCGGCGAGGCCTTATTGTTTGGTCAACCTTTAAACCCGGATGATATTTCCACCCGCAAAAGGGTCGGCTATATGTCGCAGGCGTTTTCGTTGTACTCGGAACTGACAGTGCAGCAAAACCTGGAGTTACATGCCCGATTGTTTCATGTGCCAACCGAGCAGATAGCGGCGCGGGTTGCTGAGATGTCGCAACGTTTTGGCTTGCAGCAGGTATCCGCGGCGTTACCGGACCAACTACCGCTGGGGATGAGGCAGCGGTTGTCGCTGGCCGTGGCGATGGTGCACCAGCCTGAGTTACTGATTTTGGATGAACCGACCTCTGGGGTTGATCCTATTGCGCGTGATAACTTTTGGCAGCTGATGATTGATTTGGCCAGACAAGATCAGGTCACCATTTTTATCTCCACCCATTTTATGAATGAAGCAGAGCGCTGCGATCGGATCTCGCTGATGCATGCCGGCAAGGTGTTGGTCAGCGACACGCCGGCGCAAATTGTCGCCAATCAGCAGGCTGAAAACCTCGAGCAGGCGTTTATTCGTTATCTGCAGCAGGCTGGCGCCAAAGACGATAGCGTGGCTGGTTCGATCGAGTTAGCACCGGCCAGCACTGAAACCCCAATTAACCGCAATTTTAGCTGGCAACGGCTTTGGAGTTTTACCCAGCGTGAAACATTAGAGTTGCGCCGTGATCCGATCCGCTCGGCGCTGGCGCTGCTGGGCTCTTTGGTCCTGATGCTGTTTATTGGCTATGGCATCACCATGGACGTGGAGGATTTAACCTTTGCGGTGCTGGATCAAGACCAGTCGGTGCTAAGCCAAAACTATGTGCTGAATTTAGCCGGTTCACGGTATTTTATTGAGAAAGCGCCGTTGCGCAGCCAGCAGGACATCGACCAGCGGATGCGCAGTGGTGATATCAGTCTGGCGATAGAAATTCCACCCGGTTTTGGCCGCGATTTAGCGCGTGGTCAGCCAGTTGCTGTCGCGGCTTACGTTGACGGTTCCATGCCCAACCGGGCTGAAACCATCAAAGGGTATGTGCGCGGTATGCATCTGCACTGGCTGCGGGTACAAGCGACTGAACGACTTGGCGGCGATGCCAGCCGGTTGAGTTCAGCCGTTGAAACCAGGTTTCGTTACAACCCGGATGTAAAAAGCTTAGTGGCGATGGTGCCTGCAGTGGTGCCGCTGCTGCTGCTGATGATCCCAGCGGTTCTAACGGCTTTGTCGGTAGTGCGCGAAAAAGAGCTAGGCTCCATCATTAATTTATATGTCACGCCCGTGAGACGGTTGGAGTTTTTGCTGGGCAAACAACTGCCGTATATTGCGTTAGCGTTTATCAACTTTTTACTGATGCTAGCCGCCGCCATTGTGTTATTTAAGGTACCGCTGACCGGCAGTTTTGCAGCATTGAGTTTAAGTGCTTTGGTGTTTGTGTTGTTCTCAACCGGTTTTGGCTTATTCGCCTCTACGTTTACGAAAAGTCAGATCGCCGCCATTTTGGTAGCTGTGCTGGGCACTATTATTCCCGCCGTGCAGTTTGCCGGCATGATCACTCCAGTATCGGCATTGGAAGGGGCTGGCCGGTTGATTGGCGAAATTCATCCGGCCAGCTTTTTTCTGACTATTAGCAGAGGTGTATTTAGCAAAGCACTGCAGCTGTCTGATATTTACCCAGCATTGCTGAAGATGGCGCTGGCGGTCCCTTTGATTATTCTGGCTGCAGCGCTGCTGCTGAAAAAACAGGAGCGCTAAATATGCAGCATAAGCTGGCAAATATGTATCGGCTGGGCGTCAAAGAGTTGTGGAGTTTGTGGCGCGATCCCATGATGCTGCTGCTCATTTTATATGCTTTTAGCGCCAGCATTTATATCGCAGGCACCTCAATGCCAGAAACGTTACACAAAGCGCCTATCGCCGTGGTCGATGAAGATCAGTCGGGTTTATCAAGTCGGATTATCGCTGCTTTTTATCCGCCTTATTTTATGCCGCCAGCACTGATTCGTTTGTCCGAGGTTGATGCGGCACTGGATGCCGGCGTTTACAGCTTTGTGCTAACGATTCCGCCAGGGTTTGAGCAGGACTTACTCGCAGGCCGGGCGCCCAAAATTCAGCTAAGTGTCGATGCAACCCGCATTAGCCAAGCGTTTAGCGGTAGTGGCTATATTGAACAAATCGTCAGCAGCGAAATCAGTGAATTTAGCCAACGGCAGCGGGTGAACACCGTCTTGCCGGTTGATTTAGTGCTCAGGTCCAGCTTTAACCCGAATTTAACCGCCAGCTGGTTCGGCTCTTTAATGGAAGTGATTAACAGTGTCACGATGATTTCCATTATTCTGACCGGCGCTGCGCTCATCCGCGAACGTGAACACGGCACTATCGAACACTTACTGGTGATGCCGATCACACCCACTGAGATTATGCTTTCGAAGATCGTGTCGATGGGGCTGGTGGTGCTGGTGGCGACTGGCTTTTCGTTAACGGTGATGATTAAAACAGTGTTGGCGGTGCCAGTGGCAGGCTCAGTGCTGTTATTTCTACTGGTTACCGCGTTGCAACTGTGTGCGAGCACCGCTATGGGTATTTTTATGGCCACAGTGGCGCGCTCTATGCCGCAATTTGGCTTGTTATTGATCTTGGTATTGTTGCCGTTGCAACTGTTATCCGGGGGCATGACTCCCAGAGAAAGCATGCCGGAACTTATCCAGACCATTATGCTGGCCGCGCCAAATACCCACTTTGTGGCTGCGGCGCAGGCAATTTTATACCGCGGTGCAGGCCTTTCGGTCGTTTGGCCGCAAATGCTGTGTTTGCTGCTGATTGGCGGCGTGATGATGTGTTTTTCACTACAACGTTTTCGAAAGTCACTGAGTGTGATCTAGCAACGCCGCTGGCGATTCTGTGACAAGGGGGGCGGGCAGTGCTGTGATGGCTTGTTTTGTGTCGGGCTGCACTGTCACGGGGAGCTGAGTGACGGGTAGCACTGTGCCAGCTGGTTGATGGTCGTACATCTGTCCTTGACCGGCATCCCATACAGCGACGAATTGTCTTGAACGGTCTAAGGTGTTAACAAAAACCGTCAACTAGGAGGGCGCACGACGTGCGCCGTCACTACCCCAAAAAACCATGATCCTGCTGTCCGGCAGTGGCTGTACGGCTGATGAAATCGACCGTTCGGTTGCACCGACCCAACGTGGCAATACGGCTTACGTTAGGTTCACTCTGTGGCAGCGTTGCTGCCAATTCGCCGCAGGACTTTCGAGCCAGTCCGCTTCACTGGGACGAGCGCAATAATGGCAAATATTAGGGCTGCTGCGATCCCTGATGTATGCACTTCGCCAGTGTGCCTCGCGCTTAGTCAAAACCGGGCTTTTGCTGGCGCAAGCTTTTGGTGCCGCTGCGTTGTTTCTTTTGTTCGAGGCGGCGTTGTTGGCTGCCGTAGGTCGGTTTGGTGGCGTGGCGTTTTTTCTGTACCACGCCGGCGGCTCGAATCAGTTCAACCAGCTGCTGCAGCGCGGCGTCTTTGTTCATTTCTTGGCTGCGGCTTTGTTGGCTTTTGATGATGATTTTGCCGCTGGCGCTGATGCGATGATCGGATTTTTGTAGTAGCGCGGTTTTGTAGTGCTCGGGCAGGGACGATTTTGTTATATCAAACATTAGCTGCACCGCAGTGGAGGTTTTATTGACGTGTTGCCCGCCGGGGCCGCTGGCGCGAATGGCTTGCCAATCCAGTTCGGATTCGTCAATGGCAATAGATGCGGTGATGTGTAGCATGAAAGATGCCTTACTATGTGTAAAAATGCGCTGCAGTGTAGCAGTCAAGGCTTGTGAACGCTGGTATTTTTCAGCGATGAAACCTGAATCTTTAGGTACAGTGAGGTTCGTGACAAACGTTCAAGGCTGACGTTATTTCATATATGGTTTTCTTAAAGCGCTTAAGCGATTGTTGACCTTGGCTAGCGCCCCACAACGCGGTTCTTCGCTGTTAATTCCCGTCCGCCAATTGCAACTTCGCCTGTGCTTAGGTCATTCGCAGGTTCGGTGTTTTTTGCGCTGTTAATTCCCGCCCGCCAATTGCAACTTCGCCTGTGCTTAGGTCAATCGCAGGTTCGGTGTTTTTTGCGCTATTGATTGCCGTCCCCCAATTGCAACCTTTTTGCCAGTGAAAACGACCAAGCGCGATAGAACGGGCTAAGGTTTTGCATATGAGTGCTAAAACCGAGATGAACAAGAAGAGGAACTGATGCAACGACGAACCTTCATTCAGTGGTGTACCGCGTGTGCGCTGGCGAGTTTAGTGCCAACACCAGCATTAAGCGCAAGCATGTTAAGGGGCAATCCCCAGAGTACGACGACCACAGCCGATAGCGCCGATGTTGATAACGAAGGGCTGCTAAGCCCGCAAGTGCTGGTGGTCGGAGCAGGGATCGCGGGGCTTGCTGCGGCGGCACAGCTGCAACAGCAAGGCTATCGGGTGCAAGTACTAGAAGCGCGGACACGCATTGGCGGGCGTTTGTGGACGAGTTCAACTTGGCCTGATTTGCCGGTGGATATGGGCGCCAGTTGGATCCATGGTATCGAAGGCAATCCAATCACCGCGCTGGCCGATGCCGCGGGCGCCACGCGTTTGACGACGTATTATCAAAAAAGTGGCTTTTATGCCAAGGGCGAAGTGACGGCCGCGCAAGAAAGTGAACTGGCAACATTGCGCCAGCGAGTCAAGCAGGCGATCGCAAGCTTTCAGCGCCAGCAAGCGCAAAACGACGATGCAGTACCAGCGAAGGGCTCTTTCGCTGATCGCAGCGTGCGGCAGGTGATCTCCCAAGCGTTTGGCCCTTTGTCCAAAGAGCAACAACGGCAATTGGATTTTGTGCTAAGCGCAGAATACGAACAAGAATATGGCGCCGATAGCGAGTTATTATCGGCGCAGTGGTTTGATGCCGCCGAAGAATTTGACGGCGACGACCAGCTGTTTGCCAAAGGCTATCAAACCTTGGTGGATTTTATCGCCAAGGGCTTATCGATTAAAACCAACTGTCTGGTCCAGCAGGTGCTGCAAACGGCAGAGGGCGTGACACTGAAGACCAGCCAAGGTGAATTTTCCGCAGCGGCGCTGATTTTGACGGTACCGCTGGGTGTACTGAAAGCCGGTTCGATAACCTTTGATCCGCCGTTACCTAATGCCAGCCGCGAAGCGATTGCTGCGCTGCAAATGGGGCTTTTGAACAAATGTTATTTGCGCTTTGACCAGCCATTTTGGGATACCACGCAAGATTGGTTGGAGTTTCAAGGCGATGTGCGTGGCGAATTCTCCGAGTGGCTTAGTTTAACCCGAGTGACTGGTAAGCCGGTGCTGCTTGGTTTTAATGCCGCGCGCTCGGCGCATGCGTTAGAACATCTCAGTGATAGTCAGATGGTTGCACGGGCCGTTGCTACGTTATCGACCATGTTATCCAAGCCCATTCCAGCACCAACCTCTTATCAAATTACCCGCTGGGCGCAAGATCCACTGGCGTTGGGCTCGTATTCCTACACGCCAGTCGGGGCGACTCCTGCGCACCGTGATGATTTAGCGGCGCCGGTGGGGCGAATGCTATTGGCCGGCGAGGCTTGCAGTCGTGAGTACTTTGGCACTGTGCATGGCGCGTATTTGTCGGGTGTTGAGGCGGCCAGCAAGGTACACAGCTTGTTGGAAGACGACGCATAACACCAAGGAAATTGCCGGGCTCGGCGCTGCATCGGCGAGCGAGGTTACATAAGGTGCGGCGCAAACTGGGCTTGCGTTACCGCTAGATGAGCCATGCCATTCATGGCCGGTTTTAACCGCTTATCCGGCACTATAACCACTCTTGTAATAATCCATACAGCCCGGGGGGCTGCAGGCAAACTAAGTCCATCTGAGCTTAGCACCTGCGGCTCGCAGTCACAGCAAGAGGTTGATATGACGTTATTCCCCACATCCCCTAAAACGCTGATTCAGCCGCTGGCGCTTGCCATGCTGCTGGGCTCGGCACCTGCGCTGGCACAGGACGAACAGGCATTTCACGATGAATTCGCGTCGTTGCTTAAACAAGAGCAAGTAGTCGGTGCGCAGCTGGTGCTGTTTGACCGCCAAGGACTGACCCAAAGCTGGAGCTTTGGTGAAGCGGCCCCGGGGCAACCCGTGACGACGCAGACGCTGTTTCGCGCCGGTTCTACTACCAAAACTCTGACCGCGATGGCGGTGCTGCAATTAGTCGCGGCGCATAAATTTGGCTTACATGACGATGTCAGTGTGTTAGAGCCGGCGCTGGCGCTGGATAATCCTTATCAAGCGCAGCAACCAGTGCAAGTGGTGCATCTGCTCGAGCACACCGCCGGTTTAGACGACATGCACTTTCGCAATTTTTACAACGTCGATGAACCGGACATCGATATGTTATCGGCCGTCAATCGCGACAGTGCCGCACTAAAAGTTCGTTGGTTGCCAGGCACTCGGCATGCTTACAGCAACCCAGGGTATGGCATTTTAGGGCACTTAGTCGCGCGTTATAGTGGCGAAACTTTTGAGAACTATGTTAATTCCCACTTAATCAAGCCTTTGCAGATGCAGCACTGCCAAGTGGTGGCAGGAAACAACGAGCCCGCGGGTTTAAGCCAAGGTTACACGGGCACACAAGCGGTGACCTATCGGCAGATTTATTTGCGCTCGGCCGGCAATTTAGTCTGTAACGCCGAAGGCCTCGCGAGCATGGCGCGTTACTTATTAAATAACGGCGGTGAGGCGCCGTTGCCTGGGCTGGATGCGGCCGTGATCCAGCAGATGGAGACACCGGAGACCACGCTTGCCGCCAAGGCCGGCCTTAACTACGGCTATGGCAAAGCGATTTACCATGCCACCCGCGCCGACCACGAATGGCTTGGCCACAATGGCGGCATCGACGGCTTTACCACCAGCTACGCCTATTCGCGGCAAAGTGGCCTTGGTTATGTGTTAATGGTCAATAGTTCCAGCGCTAATTTTGCTGAATTGATCAAAGCGATCGCCCGTCATTTAAACGACGCGGCACCAGCAAGTAGCGCAGAGCCTGCTGCGGCGAACACGCAGCCTATGCTACCGCCAGCGCCTGGGTATTACCGCGTCAGTGACGAGCGCAATCAGATATTTGCGGGTTTAAGTGCGCCTTTTGCGGTGGTGAAATTGATTCCAAGCCACGACGGCGTCACGCTCAGCCCACTGCTTGGCACCGATGAAGTGTATCAAAGCCGCGGTGGGGCGCTGCTAAGTAAAGAGGGGCGGGCGCATGCCACCGGCATTAACTTGCCTAACTCAGCGCTGGGTGCTGCGTTTCAGGTGGATGGCCAGTTTTTCTTGCAAACCTCTGCTTGGCAGGCGTGGAGTTTGTTCTTCATGGCGATGGCCGGTGTTGTCTCTATTGCAGTGGCTGTGTTGTATGCACCTGTTTGGCTCATTAACCGCTGGCGTGGCCGAGTTCGTGGCGTTGGTGCCGTGCAGTTGCGAGTCGCGCCGCTGAGTTACAGCCTGACGCTGGTGACTATCGGTGTAGCCTTAATGCAGCTGGATTTGTATGCTGTATCGCAAGTCAATTGGCAGACGTTAACCCTGATGCTCGGGAGTTGCGTGTTACCGCTGATTTGTCTCTGGCAATGCTGGACTTGTCTGCGGTTTGCCAAAACCAGCGACTCACGGTTTGCCCGCTGGTTTGGCTGGGGCAGTGCCGTGTCGCACAGCGCTTTGACCCTGTATTTGTTGTCGTGTGGGTATATTGGCCTTCGCTTGTGGGCTTGGTGAGCTAAGTCTTAAGCCACCACAGTGTTAATTGCCAGACACCGCCGCGGCGGTGTCTGTTTGTTCAAGGCGCTAACGTTGCCAGCGCCACTAAGGATCCGCATGAAAACAGCTCCATATTATTGGCTGTGCCAGCTAATTGGCTGGGGCCTCGTGTCGCTGAGTAATTTTTTAATTCAGCTGTTGGCGAATAACTTCTCGTTACTGCATCAGCTGGTTAGTAACTTGCTGTTTATGCTGCTTGGGATTGTCTGCAGCCACGGTTTACGTAGTTTTTACCGGTATTTTCATATTGAACAACGCACGCTCGGCGCGATGATTTTACCTTGGTTGAGCGGCGCAGCACTCGCTACTGTGGTGGCGCTGGCGGTCACTTTTGCTGGCTTGAGTGTGGTGTTACAAGCCGATGAGTTGGCTGATTTGTTAAGCCTGCGCAATCTGTTGGCCAATCTGATCGGCGTATATCCGCTGATGTTGATTTGGGGGTCTTTGTATTTAGGGGTGCATTATTTGTGGCATTGGCGCGAAGCGGCGCAACAAAAAGCGCAGCTCGAAGCCGCACTGCATCAAGCGCAGCTCAACACCTTGCTGGGGCAAATCAACCCGCATTTTATGTTTAATGCGCTCAATAACATTCGTGCTTTGATGCTGGAAGATGTACCGAAAGCGCGTCAGGCGCTGACCTTGCTCTCTAAGGTGCTGCGCGCCAGTTTAAGTTCACCGCAGCAGCGCTTTGTGCCATTAAGTGAGGAATTGGCGGTGGTGGAGGATTTTGTCGCCTTGGCCAGTCTGCAATACGAACAACGCCTGCAGTGGCAGCCGCAGGTGGACCCGGCTTGTTTGCCGGTACTGGTGCCGCCGATGCTGGTGCAAACCTTGGTGGAAAACGCCATCAAACATGGCATAGCGCAAACGCCTGGCGGTGGTGTGTTGCAGCTAAGTCTGCAATTGCAGCCGCCATTTGTAGTGTTAACCGTCAGCAACCCAGGGCAGTTAGCCACAGACTTGTTACAGCCAAACTCGTCAAACCCAAGCTCGCCAGACCCACGCTTGTCGTACTCGGGCGCCGCGCTGGAACACGCAGCGGAACTGACTGGGGATTTGGGTTCCACGGGCATTGGTGTGGCAAACGTGCGGCAACGCTTAGCCTTGTTGTATCAAGGGCGCGCAGATTTCCAGCTCAGCCAGCAAGGCGCCTTGGTGGTGGCGCAAGTCCATTTACCGCTGCACACCACAAACAAGATTGGAGAGGAAAGCCATGGCTGATTTAACCGTATTAATTGTCGAAGACAGCCGACTGGCACGCTTGGAGTTAAGCACCTTGCTCAAAGAGTGCGCCGAGGTGCGTTTGTTGGGTGAAGCTGCAGACGTGCCCGCCGCATTGCAAGCGATTGAGAAACTGAAACCGGATGTGTTGCTGCTGGATATTCAAATGCCCGGTCAAGATGGCTTTGCGCTGTTGGATCAACTGGAGCAGCCGCCGCTAGTGATTTTTACCACAGCGTATGACGCGTTAGCGCTGCGAGGTTATGACTATGACGCGGTGGACTATTTAGTCAAACCGTTAGAACTAGCGCGGCTGCAACAAGCCTTGGATAAAGCCCGCACGCGCCGCCAACAAGGCGCGCTAGAGCCGCCACCGCAGCTGCTAAGTGCCGAAGACAAAGTCTTGCTGCAAGACGGCGAGCGCTGCTTTTTTGTCGCGCTGGGGCAAATCCAACAAGTGCGTAGTCAAGGCAACTATTGCCAGGCGTGTTTTGGCTCGCAGCAGCTGATGCTGCATGGTTCCTTGGCGCAGCTGGAAGCGCGGTTGCCGCCGCGGCTATTTTTCCGCGCCAATCGCCAGCAACTGGTGAATGTGCAGCACATCACGGCGGTAGAACTACTGCTTAATGGCTCGTATCAAGTGACATTATCGGATGGCGAGCAAGTCGAATTATCGCGCCGCCATGGCGCGCGGTTTCGTCAATTGTTTGGTTTGTAAGCTTTTGGGGAAGGCGCGGGTGGCGTGCTGCTGAGGCGCCGGCTGGGACGGCCAACGTCCCCAGCACGGTCGCGGCTAACTGCTAGTTCGGGCTTACAGCACCAGAAACCTTCGCAGCCATAGGCGTTGCTGTACTGCTAATCACTTCAATATCCACATGCCCTTGGACATAACGTCCCAGCTGCTTGGCGACCTGTTCGTTGCCAAATTGGCGAGCAAATTGCGCCACAGCTTGGCCATTGCATTGCAGCTTGTTGGCCAGCATTGATAACTGCAAGCGTTGTTGCTGCACATCCTGTTTAAACACATGGCTTGGGTTGGTGGCGGCGCTGACGCACAACTGGCTTTCGATACTAGCGTCTGCGGCGACAACGGCGGGGGATTGGGCAAAACTGCTGCTACTGATCAATCCTGCGATAAGACTTAACGTGATCAATGGTGTACGCATGGTGACTCTCCTTGTAGCTGCCAGACAGTGGCAACCTCAAATGGATAGTCGGTGCAAATGCGAAAAAAGGCTGTAGCAAGGCTGTGTCTGGCTGTAAAACTTTTTCGGCAAGGTTTTGCGATAGTATCACAGTAAGTTATTGAAAATAGGTGAACTGTCAGGGGGCTACGCTGTCGATGGCTGCAACGAATGTTTACATCTTAGGCGCAAAAGAACGTCAACTATGAGGCTTTACTGGTCGTGCATCAGGCTGATGTTGACTGGACAGCAAGAGATAACCATTAAGCCTGTGTGGCGAGTTGCCAGGCGATGCTGCCCAGCATCAACGCAATCACGCCATCAAACAGCCGCCAACGGCGGGTTGAACTCAACAGGCGTTTTAACCAAGGTGCCGCCGCCGTCAGCGCTGAAAACCACAGCATCGACGCGGTGCAAGCACCTACGGCAAATAACCAAGGTGTGGTTTGTAAGGCGCCGATACTTCCCAATAGCACCACCGTATCTAGGTACACATGAGGATTGAGCAGACTAATGGCCAACGCGGTCAGTGCAGTGCGCGGCCACGTTGTCACCGCGCTTGCGTTGAGGGATAACACCGAGTCGCCATGATAGGCGCGGCATGCTGCTTGCCATGCTAAGTACGACAGCATCAAGACGCCAGCCCAGGTCAGCAATGGCACCAGCATGGGGATATGCTGTTGTAGGGTCTTTGCGCCAAACACGCCCAGCACAATTAGGGCTGCGTCGCAAAGCATGCACACCAAAGCGATCACCAGCCGGTTGGCGCCCGCCATGCTTTGGCTTAGTACCCAAATATTTTGCGCACCTATGGCGATAATTAAACTGAACCCTAACATGACGCCGTGACTAAATGACTGCATGATTGCCTCGAAACAACGCAGGAATTGCGACCTGAGTTGCACTATAGAGACGGATTTGTTATGAATCTAACGAATTAAATTTCTGATGCATGAGTAAAAATCATGATGGATTATCGGTTGTTGCATGCACTCGATGCGGTGATAAGTGAACAAGGCTTTGAAAAAGCGGCGCAGCAGCTGTATTTAACCCAGTCTGCGGTCAGTCGGCGCATTCAGCAGCTAGAACTGCAACTCGGCGCGCCGGTGCTAGAGCGCAGTCAGCCACCACGGCCAACGCCGCTTGGCATAAAACTGCTGAATCATTGGCAACAAGTGCGACAGCTCGAAACGGCGCTTGGCCTTGAGCAATCAAGCCAGCCATTGACGGTGCGTCTTGCGACCAATGCGGATTCGCTAGCGACTTGGCTTGCCAGCGCACTCGCTCCTGCCGCCACGCAAGCGTGCACGGATGACTTGTTGTACGAGTTGCTGGTGGTCGATCAATCGATTGGCCTGCAGCGGATGAAAGCCGGCGAGGTGATGGCCTGTATCTGTGACAGCCCACAGCCCGTCGCGGCGGGGCTGGTGGAACCGCTTGGCGCCATGCGTTATCGCTTGGTCGCAAGCCCAACGTTACTGGCGCGTTATGCCTATCAAGGGCTGACGGATTTACCACAGTTGCCTTGTTTGGTGTATGACAGGGATGACCTGTTACAACATCAATTTTTGCAGCGTGTGGCCGGGTTTAAGCCGTCACGCATTCATTTGTGCCCCTCGTCCGAAGGCTTTCGACAAGCCATTCATGCAGGCTTGGGTTTTGGCTTATTGCCGGATCAACAACTTGGCGATGCTCTAGACAGAGGCGTGCTGCTGGATTTAACCCCAGGACATGTTCTCGACACGCCCTTGTACTGGCACTATTGGCAAACAGAAAGTCCTGCGCTACAAGCGCTGCGACGTCGGGTAAAAGCCGCGGCGCAGCGCTCTTTGCAGCCGTGTGTTGAGCCGGACCTACAAGCCCCATGACGTCGGCAAGCGCAAACAACGCACGGGTAGCGTCGTGTTAAATGTTGCAAAAGTTGAGTGTTAACTCTAACAATTTTGCAATTCGTTAACCTTTTTGCTGGAGCTTGGTTTTTTTTGCCCTATGTTGGTACTGGTTGCACCTCGGATGAGTTTAAATTTATCAATAAAAGATAACTTAAAGCATCGAACGTGCAGCAAACAGCGTTAATTGCGCTTTTAAACATATAAGTGGTCAACAGAGCAAGACGCGATGCAGGTGCTGTAACAACACATCACGCAGTCAACGCCAGAGGGGCCACAACCAGCAACAGGGATACCTCATGACAACATTCAAACCACACGCGTGGTCGATGGCCGCGCTGCTTGGCGTATCGGCGTTGAGTTCCGTCGCGTATGCCAGCAACTACCCGATCGTGCTTGTGCACGGTTTCCAACCTACCCAATTACAAAGCCGTCCGGTCGGCAATGCGGTGACCCAAGATGGCTCGGCCTACTGGGCCGCGTATTGGGCCAGTCGCGCCACGGCTCGCATCGATTGGCCATCACAGGAACGGGTCAAAGAAAAAATCAGTACCGACTACGTCTGGCCTAAATTGCAGCAGCTATCAAAACAAGGTACTTGTCGCAGCGGCTGCGTGTTTGTCACCCATTCAACCGGCGACTTAGTCACCCGTTATATTCTGGAAAACCAAGCAACCTGGTTGCGAAATGCCGGGCTTGAACCCTTAACGATTGTGGCAACGGTCGATTTTGCCGGTGCTGGCGGTGGCTCCGAACTGGCGGATCTGGCACTCAATGTGGTCGATGGCAAAGCCGGCTGGCTGGCAGAACAAGCGGTGGCTGCGTGGTTGGGTACGGCGCCGACCCGCGGCAATGTCGGGGTATTAAATGACTTGCAAGTCAACACCGCCCGCCAACTGGCCAGCAACTTTACTCAGCGGGTGCCGCGGTTACGGATGGTCGGTGGCGCCAGTGATTTTGTCGGCGTCACGTCGCCTTTTCTGCCGGGCGATGATGATGGCGTGGTCGCCCCGCATTCGTCCTGTGGCTCAAGTGTGGTCGGTGATTTTAATAGCTGTGTCAGCACCGTGTCGTTGGGTGGCAAACTTACCAGCGTTAAAGCGCCAAGCAGTCGCTGGCCTTTGCATTACCCAGTGTTGATGTCGGATAAATACAGCCACGGTAGCCTGTTAAACGATAGTGTGGCAGGTCGTTTTACCACAGCAACGCCGAGTGTGAGTTACAGCAACGGCGTCAATTGGCAGGTTAAAAGTACCGATCAGTATTATGGCTTTCCATATTATGCAACTTGGCGGTATGTGACGAACTCGGATAAACAATCGATGTCGGCCTTGGTGTTTCAGCAGCTGCCTTAATGATGGTGGAGTGTGGTGTAACGTTGGGTTGTGACGGTAGTGGTATCTCCTGGCCTCGGGCATCGATGCCGCTATGCAGCACAGCGAAGGTGTCTGCTTGTCACCCACGTTGCACTACATTCCTGTTGCTACGCCATTGTTTTTACCTGATTGGGACTACCTGAAAGAGACGTTTGTTGTATGCCGAAAAAGTTGTTGATCATGTTGGTTGTGGCAGGGCTTGGACTGAGCCTGTGGTGGTGGCTGTCAAAAGACACTCCAAAGGAGCAATTCATTGCGTCAGCGTCACCCACCTCAGCGAGCGCGGCGCCAACGCCATTGGCGCCCAGTGCAGCTCATAGCAACACAGCTCATAGCAACACAGCTCAGAGCAATCCCCCCCAGGGCAACCCCGCACAGAGCAGCACTGCCGAGTTAACGGCGGCAGAGGCCTATGCGTTGGAGCTTCAGTATCCACCTTATGCACAGCCGTATCATCAACCGCTTCACCCAACGGATGAGCGTAGTTACAGTCCGGTGGCGGTAGAGCAGCAGGATGGCAGTGTCTGGGCCTTGGCCTTAAAAAAGTATCGGTTTTACCTGCCTGAGGCAGTGCAATTTGAGTTAACTGCGCCAAGCGCCATGCGTGGTCAATCCATCAGTGTGCAATTAGTTTCACCCAACGACGATCGGCTGCTGTATCAAACGAACCTGATATGGGACGATGCGCCGCTGGAGCTCAATGCTGTGCCAAGTTCAGCGTGGCCAGAGGAGCTGGTGCTGCGAGTCGAATCCAGCCAAGGCCACAGCGTGCGTGCGCCACTAGAGTGGGTCAGGCCGGTCGCAGTCGTGACCGCGATAGAACCCGGCCAAGTTCAAGGTGAAGATCTGGCGATCGCGCTTCAACTGACCACTGAGCAGCCGGGGTTATATCTCATACAAGCGCTGGTTGCTGCGCCAAGTGGTGTGATAGCGCGGCTGGTTCGGCAGGTCGAGCTGCCACGCGGCGATGTCAGTACCAGCCTGCTGCTGCACGGTTCGGTGTTACCGCAAAACCGGCAGCGCTTAACGCTGTCGGCAATCCAATTGCAACGGATGTCACCCAGTCCAGCTCAACCGCCACGCTTTGGGCATAGCGAGATAGTGCAGGCGGAAATTGGCGAGTTTGCCGCTGCCGATCTGTCATTTTCACCGTATCAACCGACGACGGAAGAGCGTCAACGGCTAAGTTTTCTGCAAGGGCAATGACCCGGTGTGCTGCGATATGGTAGCGGTTTTCGCGCAGCACGATGAAAAGACAACAAAACCAGTTGAACTCGATCAAATGAATGACAGAAAAATGGTGGCTGCTCTATCGCTGCGAAATTTTGATGGTAGAATGCTAAATAAGAATACTTCTTATTAATTCTACGAGTGCTATGCCATGACCAGTTTATTGACGCCCAGCATGACCTCCGCTGAACACGCCAGTTACGCCGTCGAAATGACGCTGTGGGATGCGCCCAAAGGCACGGTGGCAGCGATTGTCGGTATCGATCCGACACTCGATCCTCAAGTGCAATTGCGTTTGCGTGATATCGGCATTGAACCCAGTCGCCAATTAACCTGCTTGCAGCGTGGCCCTTTTGGTGGCCCGGTGGTGATTTCTGTGGCAGACACTGTGTACTCGCTTGAACAACCGATCGCTTTGCGTATTCGTATTAGCCCAACTGTGTAATGGACTTCGATGAAACGTATTATTTTGGTGGGGAAACCCAACTCTGGTAAAAGTTTACTGTTTAACCAATTAACGGGGCTGCGACAAAAGGTCGCCAACTTTCCTGGTGTCACGGTCGAATTAAAGTCGGGTCGGATGGCCGAGTTTGAGCTGATCGATTTACCCGGCGTGTATTCATTGCAGTCGTTATCGCGCGATGAGGAAATTGCGCTGACGCATATTCGCCAAGCGATGGCAGACAGCAACACGGCGTTGGTTGTTTGTACCTTGGATGCCAGTCGGTTGCAAACCAGCTTGGTGCTCGGTTTGCAAATTCAAGCCATGGCCAAAGCCCATGGCAAGCAGGTGGTGTTTGCGCTGAATATGTTTGATGAGATGCAGCGCCATGGTCATGCCATTGACTTAGCCGCGTTTGAGCAGGCATTACAAAGCCCGGTATTTGCTATTTCCGCTCGGACTTTGCATGGGATTGCCGAATTTAAAGAGGCCATCAGCCAGCTAGCTCACCAAGCCGCACCTGCCCCAGTGGCGGTAGACCAAGATGCCGCGCGGTTAAACAGCAAAGCGCGTGACATCGCCAATCAGTTTGGCATGCAATCGAGCATCGTGTTGAAAAACCAAAACCGTATTGATGGCTACTTGTTGCATCACTTAAGCGGTAGTGTGGTGTTTCTGGTTATTATGTTCTTGTTATTCCAGAGTATTTTTACCTTCGCTGCGCCGCTGATGGATGCGGTTGAAGCACTGGTCGGTGATGCCGCACAGTGGGTGACGGGGTTACTCGGCGAGGGCATGGCGGCTGATTTTACCCGCGATGCGCTGTTTGGTGGCTTTGGCGCCTTTTTAGTGTTCGTGCCGCAGATTATGGTGCTGACACTGATTATCGGCTTGTTGGAAGACAGTGGTTAATTGGCGCGTGCGGCACTGATTTGTCATCGTCCTTTAAGTTATTTCGGGTTATCTGGCCGCAGTTTTGTGCCGTTTTTATCCGCCCATGCGTGTGCCATCCCGGCCATTATGGCCGCGCGAACTATCGAATCGCCGCGTAAGCGTTTGATCACCATGATGACCATTCCGCTGATGTCGTGTTCGGCGCGTTTGCCGGTCTATGGCTTGTTAATCGCAGTGCTGGTGCCTGATGTCAGTTATCTCGGTGGCTTGGTCAATCTACAAGGCGTGGTGTTTTTTGGTTTGTATATGTTTGGCATCATCACGGCGTTGGTGGTCAGTGCCATGCTGGCGCAAAGCAAAGCCATTGGCGAAAAACAGCAAGACATGCCGTTTATTTTAGAATTGCCAACCTATCGTTTCCCACATTGGAAACCGCTGGCTCGTCGTGTGTTGCAAAGTGGTAAAGCCTTTATTTATCGTGCAGGTCCGGTGATTTTTGCGGTGTCCGTGGTGCTGTGGGCACTGGGGTATTTCCCGCAGGGGTCGAACTTAGAACATTCGTACTTGGGCATGCTCGGCCATTGGATTGACCCCGTGTTTGAGCCGCTGGGTCTGGATTGGCGTTATGGCGTGGCGATTTTAATGTCGTTCTTGGCGCGGGAAGTGTTTGTCGGCGCGCTTGGCACCTTGTTTGGCATCGATGGTGCGGATGAACACGTCGGCGACTTGGCCACTCAAATCCAAAACGACGGCTTGGCGCTGGGTGCTGGTATTGGGTTGTTATTGTTCTACGTTATTGCGCTGCAATGTGTCGCAACGGTGGCGACGCTACGCGCTGAAACCGGCAGTAATCGCTTGGTCGCGTTATTAGTGGTTGGTTATGGTGTGTTGGCGTATTTGATTGCAATGGCGTGTGCACAATTGATTGGCTAAATCGCGCGAATAGCATTGAAGCGCTCGATCCATTCGAGCCTGACAAAACCGCCCCTTTGGGCGGTTTTTCTTTTGCTGGTAAAACTGTTGTTAAGACAAAACCGTGCTGGCTGCTATGGTTAAGCAAAGGCGATGATGGAGTGCGGGGATGCCACGGGCTTTGCGAGCTAGGTTTTTGGCCAGTATGTTAGTGCTTGGCAGCAGTATGGTTGCCATGGCCAATAATGTGGTTACCAGCAGTAAACCCATCACAGTGACGGTTGAAACGGATATTTATCAGTATGCGCAAACCTTAGTCGGCACCGATGATCTCCACCATTTTCAGGCCTTTGATCGCGCCTATTGCCAGCGTGATGTAGTCGAATTTATTTTAGTGCAGCAAGCCTTAAAACTCGGTGGTGCCGAATTGACCTTTCGTTTTACCACCGGTAACTATGACGCGCGCAATGTGCGGTTAGTGGTGGATGGCTTTTTACTGCTAAGTTTCGACACGGTGTTTTTAAGTCAAGCCAAGCCGCTCTCGGATAAGGTGTACATTTCAAGCCCGCTGATCCGCCAGGATGAATTCGAGGCGGGGATCTTTGTCTCAGCGCAGAATCTGCAACGATTACAAGTACGTACCGCCAAAGACCTGCAACAGCTCAGTTTTGTCTCGTCTCGCGACTGGCCACAAGACTGGCAATTATTGACCGAGCTTAAACCCAAACAACTGGTGCATGAAGGCGATTGGATCTCGATGGCAAAAATGGTTAGCCGTGGCTGGGTGGATGCGATGCTGGTGCCATTTACCAAAACTCCGCCTTATGTCTACCAAGGCAATGGCTATAACATTTATGCCTTACCTAAGGTCAAAGTCGCTATGCACGATTCGCGGCATTTTATTGTGTCAAAAACACACCCGTTGGGCGCGCAGGTATTTGCCGCCTTGCAACGTGGTTTGGCCATCATGCGTCAGCGGGGTGCTATCGAACAGGCGTACCAACGTTGTGGTTTTATCAATACCGCGGTGCGTGATTGGACCGTGTTAAATCCGAAAGCGCCCGCTTCATCGACGGCAACATCAATGCCAGCCAAGGCTAACGAGCCGGCAACTCAGCCTTAGGCGGCGTGGCACAGTTTGCGGTCAGCGGCGTTTGCGCGATGATCCGCTGTAAATGTCCACCGTCGGGTAGGGTAACAAACCACTGTTGCTGCAATTGTGTGGCATGCTCAGCACTGCACGCATACCGCCACGCTAGCCATTGTTGCATGCCCGCTCGGTCTGTTTGTTGCTGGCTTAGCTGCAACAAATGCCTAAGTAGATTCACTTCACCGACCACCCCTTGTTGAATAAAACCTAAACAAAGTTGCAGCGTCAGCGGAAGATAAACGAGGCTCGCGGCGGCAATACCAACCAACAGGCCTTTGCGAAATGGTGTCATGGCGACTCCTTGCTAACTATAAACCCTTGCTAAAACGTCAACCCCAGCCGAAAAAAAACGCCTTGGTTGGCAGCCAAGGCGTTGCTCCAAAGGTGGAGTGACAGAACCCAGAACAGGAGGTTCGAACACGCGCGTCGCACCCCCAAGGCCAGGTTCCTTGATGTGGGGAGGGCATTGCTGCGCTACCCTGTGTCGATGCGCTTTTTACAGGTGATACTCACTGCGGCTGGGTGAGAGCCGCAGCACTTACTCAGAATTACACTCTTAGAATTCTTCTCTTAGAATTCGACTGTGTAACGCAGCGTCCAGACGCGACCTAACCAGTCATGGATTGAGCTGGCGTATCCATTGGTTGGTGACGACGCGTATGGTGGCTCTTTGTCGGTCAAGTTACGGATACTTAACTGCACCGATTGTTTTTCACCGATGTCGTAACCGACGCTGGCATTAAAGGTCAACCATGCTTTGACAGTTTCGTTGTCAAATTTGAAATCACCATCACCCAGCGAGCCGACATAATGCGCGCCTAAGCTAGCGTTTAAATTTTCTAACGACCATTCGACACCGGCATCCGCCACAAAACGTGGACGGGCGATCTCACTGGCACCACTTAATTTGCCGAGTAAATCTTCTGCCGGCTCGTCTTGTGTCAGCTGACGATCGTAGGACAGCGTCCGCGTCCCTGCCAGATAGGTTTTCCATAAACCAACCGAGGTATCGAGTTTGTAGTCGGCTTTGAAGTCGACACCATCCGTATCTTGGGCGCCCACGTTAAAGAAGCCAGTACGCAGGAACACCAAGTCGCCGCTGCTGTCTTTGACACAACCAAAGGCGCCATTTAACGCATCGACATTGGTCACGGTCGGTGATGTGCCGGCTAAACAGGCTTTGAGCGTGGTGTTCGCGTCAACATCGACAATGTCGGTGTGCTTGTAGCGCCAGTAATCGACAGTGATGTTAAAGTCATCGGTTAAGTTCCATGACAAGCCGGCGTTGTAAGCCGTGCTGTGCTCGGCGTCTAAACCTTTATTACCTAATGTTTCTTGGTCGAACTCCAGCTCACCTGTTTGCGCGCCGAAGGCACCGCACAGGCCATTAAATGGTTTGCCACTACCGCAATCGATGTAGTTTGAACCCAACGAGGTACCTGCACCTAATTCCGATAAGGACGGCGCGCGAAAACCGGTGCTCCAGCTGGCGCGCAAAATTAAATCGTCGGTGGCTTTAAAGCGCAACGACACTTTCGGGTTCACATCGCCACCGAAATCGCTGTAATGGTCATAACGTAGCGCGGTGATCGCATCGAGTTGTTCAGTTAATGGCACGTTGAATTCGGCATAAGTCGCGTATTGCGTACGATCGGCGGCGGCTTCCGTTGCCCCTAAGGTGGTGACTAAACCTTGCTGAGCGACCAAGGCTGGGTTATCGCTGATCTCTTCGCTCCGCCATTCGCCACCAACCACCGCACGCACGGCGCCTGCTGGCAGTTCAAACGCATCACCGGCGAAGTTAAAGTCCCAGGCTTTCACATCAGACTGACCGGTACGTGGCGCTAATTCACGCATACCAGCGATGACCGCAGGGTCAGTGTCACGACCTAAGTTAAACGGGTTAAATTGACCGGTGGCAGCCGCTGCAGCAACACGGTCTACATGATAATAGCCGCTGACGTGGTTGACTTCGTTTTCGGATTTGCCAAGTGATGCAGTCGTTTCCCAACTCCACTCTGCCAGCTCACCACGCACACCAGCCAGCACTCGGTAGCTGCTGCTATCGTACTCTTGCATCCGGCGCTCAGGGTAACGTGAGCGAACCCGAATGGTGCCAACTGAGCCGTTTTTCAAATCTTCGGTTTTAACCCATTGCGGCACTGTACCAAGGTTGCCTGGGATACGCAGATCAAAGGAGCCGGCTGAGTCGTACGAATGGCCGCTATTTTTTTGATACATCGCTTCGGCGAAAAACTCTTTGCCATCACCTAAGCGGTAGATATGGTTCAGCGTTGCCCCGATGTTGGTGGTGTCAGGTTGAATGGCACGTTCGTTGACATAGTCGTATTGGCAACGAGAGCCACCATTGCTAGTGGCGGTGCCACACCATGGCTCGGCGAAGTCTTTACCGTCGATGGTCACCCGAGTTGATGATTTGAAGGTGACATTGATCGGACGGTCTTCGTTCATCAACTCGTCACGGTCAAAGTAGTCCAGCACTACGGTGGTATTGGAGTTTTCTGTGGCAAAACCGCCGGTGTAGGTGAAGTTGCTACGGCCAAAATCGCCTTTGGCGGTGTCATCGCCATACATCACGCTCACTTCTTGACCGACGTAGTCCTTTTTCAGGATGAAGTTGATAACACCCGCTATGGCGTCAGAACCATACACCGAGGCTGCACCATCGGTGAGCACCTCAATGCGTTCAATCGCGGCCATCGGAATCGCGTTGACGTTGACGAACGAATCAAAGCCATTGGAGAACGAGTCGACCGCTACCCGACGGCCGTTGACTAACACCAGCGTGGAGCTAGAACCAAGGCCGCGTAAACTCACACCGGCCGCGCCTGGTGGTGTGCCATCTGAGCCTGCGACGTTGCCGTTTTCAGTGAAGGTACCGGCACTGGCGGCTTGAGGTAAATCACGTAAGAAGCTGGCGACACTGTCGTAGCCTTTGTCCAACAACTCATCAGCACCAAACACTTGCAGTGGGTTTGCACCTTCCATGTCGACGCCTTTGAGGCGAGAACCGGTGACTTGAATTTTTTCGACTTTGCCGTCTTCGGCCTTAGCCTCGTCTTGCGGCTTGGTTTGTTGGGCTTGCGCTGTAAAAGCAAGCAGCAAAGCGCTGCACAGCATCGATTTTTTTAAGAATGGAGTGTGGTGCGTATTTTTCATAGTTTTCATAAACATGCCTCTGGATCTACATGCCGCAATTACGCCAAATAGACGTTGCGATCTGATTGTGTGGTGTTGAAACAGAAAATGACGCACAGGGAACCGCAGACAGCAGGATCCGAGTTGACACGCTCGAAGTGGATCAAGGGGTTAAGTAAACACAGCGATTGAAGCTGTACAGGACTCTACCCGCCCAAGCTGGGCTACTGTCGATCCCCTCTGCGTCAGCAGAGGGGGTGGCTAATTGTTAAACCACTCCGACAGGTAGTACGGGGAATAACGGTAGTTGCTAAGATTGACGGCGCACTTGAGCATGTTCCCCTCCTGACGTTGACGATTTGCATCGAATTGAAGATTGTGGCGATCAGCGAACAAGCCGCTATCGACGTTGCCCTTTCAAAATTGCTAATTTAAAAAAATCTGTCAAGCGGTTTTTTTAAGCAGATGGTTGAGTTTTTTTGCGTTGTCGAAAGAACCGCCGCTGCCAGATGGCGTTGCTTGGATTTAAGTGCTTATTCAGCAGTGAAAAATTAAGCCCACAGCCGATAATTGGCGCCACCCTTAAAATTTTCTGACCAACGAGCTTTAAAAAATGACGGTCTAAGTTGCTTGACACCAATGGCTCACTTCAGATATTTCTGAAAAAAGGGCGAGTGATATCGCCGGTTTTAGTTCTCATTGTTGGTAGCGATATGTTAAAAAATGCCTTTTGCTTAGCGTCATATCACTACTCGTCATACTACTTGTCGGAGTGGTTTAACGAGTAGACAAACCTGTTTTGTCATCGTTGATCACTCTGAGTCCACGCGCTTTTCGCGCCAAGCCGTCTTGCAGTTGCGCTTGATTGCCACGCTTTAACAGACTCAGTTCGTTTAAGTTTTCGCACCAGCTGGCAAACGTACTGGTGCAGTGGAGTCTGTTATGCAGTCGAATTCAACCCCGTCCCAGGCGACCCCGTCTCAGGTGACCCCGTCTAAGGCGATGCAAATGCCCGATGCCTTGGTGATCTTGTTTTTCATCATGCTTGGCGCAGCGTTGTTGTCGCATCTTGTCCCTGCAGGTTTTTATCAACTGCAACCCAATCAAGAGGCGGGCAGCTCGGTCAAACGGGTCGATCCCGCCAGTTTTCAATTAGCAGCTGAACAATCCGGTGGCGTGCCGCTGTTTGCCGAACAAGGGGGTATTGGTTTTTTAAACTACGCCTTCGAAGGGTTGGTGTCTGGGGATAAATACGGTTCTGCGGTTGGGGTAGTGGCCTTTATTCTGTTAACCGGTGGCGCCTTTGGCATCTTGATGAAAACAGGGGCGGTCAACAACGGTATTTTGCGGCTGATTGAGCGCACGCAACATAGCCAGCAGTTGTTTATCCCGCTGTTATTCATGCTGTTCTCACTTGGTGGTGCGGTGTTTGGCATGGGCGAAGAAGCCATCGCGTTTTGCATCTTGTTGTATCCGCTGATGTTGGCACTGGGTTATGACGCGGTGACCACGGTGTTGGTCAGTTATGTGGCCACTCAAATAGGCTTTGCGACCTCGTGGATGAACCCATTTAATGTGGCGATCGCACAAGGCATTGCCGGGATCCCGCTGCTATCTGGCCAGTCGTTTCGCATGGTGATGTGGGGCGTGTTTACGCTGTTTGGCTTGGTCTTTACGCTGCGTTATGCCAAAGCCATCAAAGCCAATCCGACTGTATCGGTGGCTTATGCCAGCGATGAGTTGCAACGCCAGCAGCAGGTCGCGGTGGTGCAATCGCAATTTAATCGGGTGGACGCCTTATTGCTGACGCTGTTTGGTTTGGGCTTAGCCTGGATCATTTATGGCGTGACCATGCGCCACTATTACATTCCAGAATTGGCCAGTCAGTTTTTCACCATCGGTGTGGTGATTGGTATTGCGGCGGTGTTGTGTCGACGCCTAAGCACCAACGACGTGGTCGATGGCTTTAAGCAAGGCGCAGCCGACTTATTGCCGGCAGCGCTGATGGTGGGCATGGCCAAAGGCATGTTACTGCTGCTCGGTGGTGCCAATCCTGAAACGCCAACCGTGATGAATACCTTATTGCATTATGCAGCAAGCGCCTTTTCCGATTGGTCCGAGTATTTCTCAGCATGGTTGATGTTGCTGCTGCAATCTGTGATCAACTTCTTTGTTTCTTCCGGTTCCGGCCAAGCCGCCTTGACCATGCCGCTTATTACGCCATTGTCGGACATGATTGGCGTCAGCCGCCAAACGGCCGTCTTGGCCTTTCAATTGGGTGATGGCTTAACCAACTGCATCATTCCAACGTCAGCCTCATTGATTGGCTGCTTGGGTGCCGTGCGTCTGGATTGGACGATCTGGCTACGTTTTGTCTGGCGATTACAGCTGTGGTTATTCGCCATTGCCAGTGGCTTTATGCTGGCGGCTGTGGCGATTGGTTATCAATAACACGCCAACCCAATCAATCTGAGTAATTGTGGCAATTACCCGTAAATTTTCGCTGATTTAGATAGGAAAACGGCATGATCTTAATACAACAAGCCGATGTGTATAGCCCTACGCCATTAGGGCGGATGGATGTGTTATTAGCGGGCAGTGAAGTGGTGGCAATGGCTCCTACCTTGGATGTACGCCTGCCCTTGTTGCAGGTCATTGATGGTCGGGACAAGCTCCTTGTGCCGGGGTTTGTCGATTCGTTGGTGCATTTTATTGGCGGCGGCGGGGAGGGCGGTTTTGCCAGCCGTACTCCGGAGATGCAGCTAACCGACGCCACGTTAGGTGGCGTGACCACCGCTGTTGGGGCGCTGGGGACCGATTCCACCACGCGCACCTTAACCAATTTGTTGGCGAAAGCACATGGTTTAGAGAGCGAAGGCATCTCGACCTATTGCCACACTGGGTCCTATCAGGTGCCTTGTAAAACCATCACAGGGCAAATTACCGATGATATTTTATTGATTGATAAAGTAATTGGGGTTGGCGAAATCGCGATTAGCGATCATCGTTCATCACAGCCAACCTTGGATGAGTTAAGGAAAGTCGCGGCACAAGCCCGTGTCGGCGGCATGCTCGCCGGCAAAGGCGGCACCGTCAGTGTGCACGTGGGCAGCGGTGAGTCGTTACTGCAACCTTTGTATGACGCGGTGGCTGGCACTGAGTTGCAACTGAAGCAGTTTTACCCCACTCATATCAATCGCAATATGCCGCTGTTCTTGGCGGGGTTGCAGTTTGCCCGGGATGGTGGCGTGATCGATTTCACCACCAGCACCACCGAGTATGATTTAGCCCATGGCGAAGTGGCTGCCGCAAAAGCGCTGGCGTTGGCGCTGTCAGAGGGCATATCACCGATGCAGCTGACGATGAGTTCAGACGGCAATGCCAGCTTGCCGATTTTTAGCCCAAGTGGCGACATGCTGGGGCTTGAAGTGGGGGAAGTGAAAACTTTGCACCGCAGTTTTGTCCAAGCCGTACGGGAGTTTGAAGTGCCACTGCAGGCTGCATTAACCGCCATCACCGCATCTCCAGCTGCCGTGTTGGGGCTGCATCGTAAAGGCCAGGTGGCGGTTGGCCTGGATGCCGATCTGGTGTTGTTAGAGTCCGCCAGCTTGGCGGTGGACACGGTGATCGCTAAAGGCAAAGTAATGGTTAAACAAGGGCAGGCTTGCGTCAAAGGGGTATTTGAGCGGTAAGGTCTGCTCAGAGCTGTTGGTTTTACAAACGCGCCGCATGGCGCGTTTTTTTATTGTCAATTTAAAACCACCTCCTATGGAGGTGGTGATCGGCCAG
>CAYTIQ010000026.1:0-44886 GCA_964437935.1 uncultured Rheinheimera sp. | reverse complement strand
TCGCTGCAACTATTAGGCAGGTCGTTCAAAAAATGTTCGTGATCTTGCCCTGGGTCATTGCTTCATAAGTTTTCTTTTTAATAACCCATCCGGCATGATCTTTTTTAAAACGGTCTTGAACTTCGTTGAGTTTTCTCTGGCCTCTACTTTTGAACAGCTTGTCGAATAAACCCAGTTTTATCTGATAGATGGCATTTGATGCATGTGGCTCCACTGGGGCAGGTATAGGTTTTGCTTTGATGGGCTTGGGCGTTGGAAATGGCGTCTTATCTTCAAGGGATGACCAATCAATCGCATCATCCACTGATAAGGTATACCGTAGAATATTTTCAAGTGCATCAAGTTGTGATTGTGCTTCAGCGGTTCTTATTTGTGCTAAATCTTTTTTATCGGCTTTATCCCGGATAGACCATTCTTTTTCTTGATTTCGCTTACCTGCTGCCAATTTTTTCTGCCACATTTCATTCCAAATGTGTTTTTGAGCTATTGCTTTCTGCTCAACTACATATCTATCACGGCCTCGGATATGACGATATTTATTCAGTCCTTCATGACGAATTTCTATTTCCCATATATCGTACTTAGCCACTATATATTCACTCCATTGAACTTATTTTAATCAAAGCTAAACTCCGGGACTTACCCATAAATGCTCGCAGTATGAAAATGGCTATAGGATTTTCAAGCTATTGATTGGAAATCTGATTTCCTGCAAGAAGTAACCGCTGCATTCCAATATTACATCCAGTCAACTTACAGCCACGCCCCGAAGATTGCAACAGATGTGAATGGCAAGGCTCATCAAACTTTGCCCCAAATTTTTAGCAAATGCACCAAACGAATCAGTTACTTACCCATTCAAGCCGCTGCACCAGCCCCCGCCAACTTCACCTCACAGCTATCCCCCACCCTGCGGAAAAACATATTGCCAAAGGCCTTGGTGCGGAATACGTAATAAAAGCCGTGGGGTTGGCGGTAGAGCAGTGGGTAGTTCACGGCGACGGGATGCGGGGTTTGCATGCGGATGGACCACTTTTCTGGCGATTCGTTGGCCCAGCGGATGGTGCCGACAAAGGGTTTGTCGGTGCCGTCGGCGAGGCGTTCGTACAGCACAAAGCGGTTGTCGGCGGTGACTTCAAACCGAAACAGCTGCTTTTGCCAGCGAGCGTTTGGGCCTGGGTAGAAGCGGTCGTCGACTTGGTAGCATCCGACGATGCTGTCTTTGGTTACAGTGACTGGGCTTATGAACCACAGCAAAAAGATTGGCGCGCCAATGAGTAGCAGCGGCAGGCACCAAACGCGGGCGAGATGGGTTAGATGCGCGGTGTCGCGGCTGCGGTAGAACTGCCAAAGGTCGCTGATGGTGCGAGCAAGCAGGGTGAGCAGCACGAGGCCGATGACGAAGATCCAGAGAATGGCGAGCATGTTAGTCCTGGGTCAGCGTGGCTTTTGTGTCTGCCGCGCTGCCCTGCAACGCGCGAATGCTTTGCATCACTTGCGCGCCAAGTTGGCGGGTGTTCATGTTGTTGCCTTTGCCGTTAATCAGCGGTACGTGCAGTTGCATGGCAAGGTCGCGCAGCACCGGTTTGACCGGGCTTATCGCAACGCCGTTGTGTTCAATTTCAATAGTGCCGCTTTCCAGTTCGCGCAGCACGTAACCGGCAAATTCCAGTTGTAGCGCGGTCGCGGCGCGGCGCACGGGCTCGGTGCGGCTTAGCAGTTTGGACAAGGCGAGGCTGCTAGTGCCGCTTGAGTTTGAAATTACTGTGGCTGTCCAACAAGAGCCATTTGAAGCGCATGTGAATCTAAAATATAGGTGCTTAATAAAGCCAGCTCGGCACTGATTGAACTCTGTTTACGTGGGGTTTAGTCTCGGGGGCCAAATCAAGGGGTCAGAGTTGTTGATATTTGCGAAGCAAAATCAACAACTCTGACCCCTTGATTTGGCTGCTTGAAAACACCTCAGCGCACTCCAATATATTTTTTTCACAATCCCTGCTCAATAGGCCCGTATGAAATTTGTTAGCCTGCTGTTTTTATTAGTTTTTTCTGTAGCTGTACGTAGTCAACAGCCGGCTGACAACGTGGATGATACCCAGATGGTGTCAACCTTGACTGCCGAGCAAACCCAGCAGGCGGTGCAGCGGATGGCACAGCACATCGAGGCGAATTATCTTTACCCTGAAAAGGCCAAAGCGGCGGCGGCGATGTTGCGCGGGAAGCTCGCGATGGGCGACTTTAATCGCCAATACGATGTGGGATTGTTGAACTTGCAGATCCGCGCTTTGTTAGCCAAAGCAACCGATGACACAGGGTTTGAGCTGGTGCCATACGCCGCCAACACGCATCTTGATGGCACAAAACCAAGCATGAGCAGCGCGTCGCAGCATCAGCTCGATCGATTTGAAACAGGCATGCTGAACCAGCGGATTGGCTATGTCAGGATCACGGGTAACTTTGATTACCCCGATCGTAACCTGATGATCGCAGAGCAATTTCAGCCATTGGCCAGCGCCGACGCTCTGATTATTGATTTGCGCCAAGCAGACCACGCATCGCTAACAGTAGCGCTGCAACTGATGAGCTACTTTGTGCCGCCAGACACCGCCATCGCCCAGCTGCAGATGCAGCAACACACCAACGCCATCCATACGGTTCAACTGACGGAGAAAACCCGGTTTAAAGCGGCCATGCCGGTTTATATCGTCACGTCGGCATTTGTGGCCGGTAGCTGGGAATTTTTTAGCTACACACTACAACAGCATGATAAAGCAGTGATTGTCGGCGAACAGACCATGGGCGTTGGCTATTTAAGCCAACCATATCCAGTGAGCGACCACCTCGCCATTCGGCTAAACCACGCCCTGATCACGCAGGTACAAAACGGGACGCATTGGGACGAACAAGGCGTCGAGCCCGATTATGCCTTTAGCAGCGACGAAGCGTTTGATAAAGCCTATCAGCTGGCGTTAGCAAGGCTTGCTGCAGACTAAGTGCGAGGTGCAGACGTCAGCAGCGCAGTCACATACTCCCTAAAATCCCCCAGCCGGTGCTGGATGATATGTTCGGTGATCGGCAGTTGCAGGCGCTGGTATTCGTGGACGGCGATGTTGCGAAAACCAATCATTTTTTTCAGCTGTTCCGCCAGCGTGCTGTCGATAAAGCCAGCCGTGGCCAGCAAGTTGAATACGTCACGCGAGCTTTGCGGCACCCCTAGTTTGTGCAGGCGGATCAGGTGCTGCCCCATATCAAGCGCGGCTTCGCAGGCGCGTTGAATATTTAAAATGGCGGCGTCTTGGCGGGTGAAATCGCTGGCAAAACTGGCTGGGTCTTTGACATATTCATCACGGGCGCGTTGGATGCAACGCTCTATGGTCGCAGCCTTGTTAAGCATCACGTCGTCGACCGTCATTGGATTATCGTTTGCCATAGATGGAACCTTCTTCACGGATATCTGCCAGCACTCCGGCGCGCGCTTCATTTAATGCTGTCATGGCGGACAACAGCGTGGCTTCGTAACAATCGACGCTGCTATCGCGCGCAAACCAGCGTTGGCCTTTGCTGAGAATTTGATACTGCATGACGGTGGTCGCGGCGCGAAAATCGAGCAAATCAACGTCGCAGTTAATGGCATCGGCGATATCGCCGCTGATGTCCCACAATTCGACGACATCAACATATCCTTCAACCAACACCGCTAAATCCAAATCACTGTCTGCGGTGGCGTTACCGTCAACTTGGCTGCCAAACGCATACACCGCCAACACATGGGGCAAACGTTGCTGCAACAACTGCAAAATCAACGGCGCATTTACCTGCATCTTCACCCAATCCCTACCGCCTGTTGTGACCATGCTTGCATAGTAACCTCGGCGCGCGGATCCGACAAATCGAAAGCTATGCCGGTGTTCGCGAAGCAAAGCTGCGGCAGCGTCACCGGAACTGGGAACCGATGGGTGCAACGCGCATTAACCGCCCGCCGCCCCTTCCACCAGCGGCACGAAATAACTCAGCTCACTGCTGCCGACCAGTTGCAACGTCAAGGTGTCGGCGCTGACGCTGATGATTCGCAGCACTTTCGGGCTGTCATTGTTGGCGGTTATTTCGATGCGGTTACCATCCAGCCAGCGCCAGTGGCCTTGCCCGGCGAACAAACCTGCCGACCATTCGTAGAATTCGCGCTCGCCGTCTTGTTCAGACAACTCGAAGGCGCTGTAGATGGGGTTGCCGCGCACAAATCGCCAGGAGCGCAGCAGCAGTGTACGGTCGATGGGCGGTTGGCGGGTGTTTTGGTCATCGGCTTGTGCTTGCGCTGTGTGCGCAGCGGCAGGCGTTGTCGGCAATGCATTCACCGCTCCTGCATACACCGCTCCTGCAAAGAACAACGCGGCGATGGCTAAAGCCTGAGTACCTATGGCGAAGGTACTTAGAGCGAAGCTGCGGCAGCGCGCACGGCAAAGATCACGGCACATAAATCAAGCCAACCTGAAATTCGGGGATGTCGTTTTGCACAGTCATGTTTCCGCTTAATACCAGATCGCTGATGCCTTCGCTGGACGTGCATAAATCCAGCAACACCTGCCAGTGCGTGCCCATCCACTGCGCGCAGGAGCTCTGCCACACCTGCTCGCTCAGCGGCACTAAACGGGCGTCGGGCGTATCAAGTTGCTGTAAATAACTCGCCACATAACGCTGATTGTGCGCGGCAACCTCAGCAGCCACCGGAAGGGCGCCAGGCACTGGCGTTGACAGCTGAAAGTCGCCAGCGACAAATCGCTCAACCACGGTCGTTAACAAACCACGCCATGATGTGGCAATGGCGTGTGCAGCCTGCGAATCTTGCTGGGCGGGAATTGGGGTGGTCATCGTGCTCTCCCAGGCATGGTACGGACTGGTACAGTCTGGGTGCTCAAAAGTGTGCTGTCATGCCGACAAATACGCCTTGAAACTTCAGATCGGTATACAGCGAGTGCAAGTCTTCGAATTGCAGCTGCAGCAAACGATAACCAAGGGTTGCTTCGGTATCCAGCTTCAGGATGCGGGTTAGATCGTAGCGCACGCCGGCTTGATAGTCGGCCACGGCGTGGTCTTGCAGCACCGCATACTCGGCGGTGGCAAACACACTGGCATGGCTCGCGGGCAGGCGGATTTGGCTGTCGATGAAGAGCATCGGGGTTATCGTATCGGTTTGCAGTTGGCCACTCGTGCTGGTGCCTGTATCAGGGGTTGGGCAGTTATTGCCATTGGTTGGGTCTGGATCAGTACAGGAATCATCCGTGGAGGTTGCCAGCTTGGTCAGCGTGACATCGCCGTTAAAAGCTCGGGCGCTGAGGCCCAGTTTAAACGACAGGTCTTGGCGATTGAGCAATTCATAATACAGGCTGTAATCGACAAAACGGACCGCTAATTGGCTCTCGATCGCATCCCCGTTGGCGAAGGTTTTGTCCGCAAACGGTAATGCCTTAGTTAAGGTGGTCTGGCCCTTGGTATCCAGTGACGTGGTTGCAATACGCAGGTGTGGCAGCCAAGGATACGGGTGTTGCACGGCAAGAACCAAGCTAAGCTGGCGCTGATTGTTGAACGCCACGTCCGCCTGCGCCGGTGCTTGCCCTATATTGCCGCTACCGACACTGCCGCTCCCAACACTGCCGCTGGCGTTGCTTTGCCAAAACTGGCCGCCTAGGTCCAAGCCAACCTGATCTTTCTCTTTGGGTGTGTAACTAAACTGCGCCGCCGCAGGGGCGGTAAAACTAACAAGCGCGGCAAGTACTGCAGCAGCGGTGGGTTTGATCATGGGTGAATGTCCATATTGAATTTTTCCATATTTAATTTAAGGGCTTAGCGCCAGCGTCCGCGGTTGCGCCATACGGCGAGCAGCAACAACCACACCATCCCGTGGCCAGCGCCACCACTACTGGCCGGCTGCGCTGGTGGGCTGGGTTGCGGCGCTGGTGCAGGGGGAGGCGTTGGTGTAGGGGGAGGCGTTGGCTGCGGCTCCACCGGTTTGGCTTTCGGGGTGACAGTGACGGTGACTTCAGCTGTCTGGCTTTGACGGCCATCGCTTGCCGTGACTTTAAAGGTCAACTTGGTGGTGCTGCTAACCTCGGGAGCCACAAAGCTGATGCTATTGCTTTGCTGCGTCAGGCTCACTGTTGGGCCTGCGGTTTGCTGCCACTGCAATTGATAGCTGCCACTGCCGCCTGCGAGCTGCGCCGTGAGACGAACATCCGTGCCGGCAACCGCTTCTACATCGGCGCCTAAAGTGACTGTTAACGGCACAGGATCTGTAACGCTCAGCGTGACATCGACAATGTTATTCATGCCTATCGGATCGACGGCATAACTCTTGATAGAGGCGCGACCATACAGCGCGTAGCTGCCTTTGCTAGCGCGGAGGGTGGCGTCAAACCGGTGTTTTTGTCTAGCCCCGAGGCTGTCGAGTTGGCAACGCAGCTGCTGTTGACTGGCCGACATGGCTTCAAGCACACAGCCCTGCGCTAACCCACTGAGTTGCACGCTGGCTGGCAGCTGCAGCAGTAGCTCGGGTTTGGTCATCGCATAATCACTGGCGTTTTCCAAAGTTGCACTAAGGAGCGAGGGTTCGTTGCTGAGCATGGGGTTGGTAGCCACGCTCACCACTAAATCTTGCACCTCACCTTTGCCAGCGCACCAGCCAATATCACATAACACATAGGCCGCCATGCCAAAATCCGTGGTGTTAGCACCGGCAGAATACATCAACTGGGCGGGAAACATCTGCGGCGCAAAGTGGCTACCATTTTGGCCGTCGTACGGCGCTTCGGCATGCAGGTGCAAGCTGCCGTTGGTGTGGCCACCGCTTAACAAGGTTTTTGCCGCTTGTTGCGTATGCGCAGAGCCGGTGAACCACAATTTGTCGCGGGAAAGATACAACGCATTGAGTTCTGCCAGGCTCATGCCGTCCACCGGTTTGGCTTCACCAAACACATATTTTGAAAAGTGGGTGGGTTTACTCACGGGGGCTGGGATGCAGTTCCCAAGGCATTTTATATCGGCAAAGCCAAGCACATGCACTAATTCGTGCATCACAACGGCGATAAAACTATGGGTGGGCGCGTTGGTGTCATACCCGTAATACGCGCCATAGGCGGAAAAATTGGTGGTGGCATCTTCGCCGCTGTCGTCTGCGTAGCTGCTATCTAAGCTAGTCAGGGCCAACATCAAAGGCCCAGGGTAATGACGCCCATGTTCAAACGGAAATTTTGCCACGTTTTGTTCTGGCGACAGCGCTGACGTGAATTCCTGAAACGCCGGGCCAAGCGTCACCGCCAAATAGCCTGCTCTTTCGTTAAAGCGCACGCGCCAGACAATGGTGCCATCGCCGTGAACTTGCGACCGAACCATATCGATGGCGCGAAACAACACGTTACGCCGGGCTTCACCTAAGGTGCTGGCGCGGTTAGCGCCATGGCCTGAAAATGGCTCGGTGCTGTTAAATCCCACACCTGCGGCGTCTTCAAACACCACTTTAAAGTCCATCGCCAGCGTTGGCATGGCCCAAAGCCATGCGATAACAACAAACCCAATCCATGGTTTTTTCATCTGTATTCAGTCCTTTGCGTTCATTTAGCCAGCTTTTCACTGGCCAATTCGCTCTTTCCTAAGCCCTGTATCAACACCTTAGCTGCATATACCCATTGCAGCAACAACGTTGCACCAGAAACGAGGTGAGTTGTTAAAATTTGATCCATCAAAATCAACAACTCACCTCTTGAACATTACTTCGCGGGTTTTACTTTACCACTCCAGGACTTACTAACGATGCGCCAACGGCCGTCGATCTTCATCAAGGCTAAGTAGTCCACGCCTTGCCACTCGGGGTAATCCAGCGTCACTTTGACTAAGGCGCCCGTGTCGGTAATGTCGAGGATGTGGTACTGCCGGTGGCGCTGATCTTCATCGCTCGCAGGCTCAAACCCTTTGGTCCATTCGTCGCCAGAGATATTCAGTACTTTCTGTTGTTTACGTGAGTAACCCACAACAGCCGTGTCTTTTAAGATCACTTGGTGAGCGGTTTCGGCATTGCCTTGTTCAAACGCCAACATCATGGTTTGCATGGTCTGATCAATGGCGGCATATTCAGCGTGTTGCGACAGCGCGGTTTGGGCTGCGGCAGTGCCCTGTAAAGCGGCACTGAAACAGGCGATGACACAAAATTTCGTCAATGTTTTCATGGTTTTTCCTTAGTATTGATGGGTTTAACAATTAACGTTTAGCGCTGGCTTGGTGTTGCAAAATGTCCAGCACGGCACGGGCGACTAATGGGGCGGATGGGTAGTTCTGGCCTGTCACCAAGCGGCCATCCACTTCGATGTAGGCTTTTTCTGGATCTGGCGCTTTAAAAAGGCCGCCATGGGCTTCGATGGTTTTGCGCATTGCAAACGGCAAATGCTGCACATAGGGCTCGTTATGCTCTTCGTACTCTTCGGGGTAGCCGGTGACTTTTTTTCCTTTGATTAAGTACTCGCCGCTGCTGAGTTTGACGCGAACCAAGCCCGCCGTGCCGTGGCATACCGCCGACAACACGCCCCCTTGTTGTTCATAGATTTGCCGCGCAATGCTCTGCAAACCAAGTTCATCAGGCACCTGATACATCGCATTGCTGCCCCCCACGTAATACATCGCACGGTAGTCACTGGCGTCTATCTGGGCAGGGGTTTTGGTGTGCATCAGACCCGCCATTAACGACTGATCTTGCAGGCGGGCGCTGAGTCGTGGGCCAAGTGCAGCAGCATCAATAGGCACAGCACCACCGGCAGGCGAGACAAAATCGACGGCGTAACCGGCCTGCCGGAAGATGTCAAAGGCGTGCACCACTTCGCCAAAACTGATGCTGGCTGGAATGTTGGAATTACCGTGAAATTTGTGGCTCGATACCACAAACAAGATACGCCCGTGGGCAGTGGTTGCGGTGGCTGCGTCTGCAAAGACTATCGTACTAGCCGCCAAGCACAGCACACTGCCGATAATACCAACGAGGTAGGCATAAAACTTTTTATAAAACGTCATAACAAGCTCCGTGGGTTGATGGAGCCTTGACGCTAATCGAAAATGTATTAAATCAATGTCTTACTAGCTATTTTCGTACTACTAAAAGCTGTTTCCGTAGTCATCACGATGATTTTTCGGCCAGCACACGGTCGCGATATTGCGCTGGGGTGCAGCCGTTGGCTTTTTTAAAGGCGGCATAAAAGGTCGATAACGATTGAAAACCGCATGCTTCGGCGATGGCTTCTAACGTCTGGGCAGGGTGTTCTAGCAACAGTCGTTGCGTGTCGCTCACTCGCAGCTGCGCGATGTATTGTTTAAACGAAGTCCCATTGTTGTCATTGAGCAACTGCGACAGTCGCGCTTGCGGTACACCGAGTCGGCGCGATACCCGCGCCAACGTGAGGCTGGGGTCTAAATACAGCCGCTCGCGCGTCATTAACTCGGCCAGGGCTTGCAGCTCACTGGCGGCTTCGTCGGCAGGAATGCGACGGTCTTGATAAGGTTGAACCGGCGCTTGGCCGTGGCGCCAGGCCCAGCCCACCGCCACACACAGAGACAGCACAAACGAAAACGACAAGGCGCCGACGATATAAGAGGTAAAACCAGAACTAAAATACGCCAGCCAAATGAGCCACAGCCCGCCATGCACGGCCAGCAGCAAGTGCCGCGCCCGACCACTTGGCAGATGTTGGCGCTGCATGCCCAGCACCAACGCGCTCAGTAGCAAATACGCCAGCCATAACCAATTGACAGCCGCGACGATAGGGCCATGCCACACCTGGGCAAACTCGCTATAGGGCCAGCGCAGATTAAGTAGCGCCGCCACCGCCAGCAACACGCCGCCATGCCACCACTCGCCACGGTGCAACGTCGCAGCAACACTGGCGCGGGTAAAAAAATACAACGCCGGACCAATCAACATACAGGCGGTCAGGCCTGCCTGCATAATAGGCGCCGGTGTGTCGGGCAGGAAATAAAACACCACCGATTTACCAGTTCGCACACTGACCATCAGGATCAACACCGCCAGCGCCCGCTGGGCCAACGAGGACGACGCCGCACACCATAAATAAATGGCCAACGCCACGCCATTAAAAGCGCCCAAGGCTGAAAAGAAAAACAACAGATGATCGTACAGCATGCGGGTCCTGCGCCAAGGCTACCAATTCCGTGGTTTAAATAATCCAGTGATTCCAACAAAGCTGCAACAGGTTTTAACCAAGGCACGCACCGCTGTTCCGTAGGGCAAGATTACTGTGGGGCAGCGGAGCAACCTTGGCCTTTTAACTTTGGAAACTGCTGCACCCCACTGTGCTTGCGGATCGATTGGTCACGCTGGCCAGAGCGAATAAACAGCTGCAACTGAGTATTTAAGGTTTGTAGCAAGTCCGCACGCTCGGGCGTCACCACAAACACCATGTTGACCGAACTAATGGCCTGTGGCGATTGGTGAAATTCGTGCTGGCAATAACTCGGCTCAAACAATTCGGCATGTGCATCGTCTTTGCCAAGCACCATAAATTTACAACGATGTTTTAGCAGCATGGCGGTCATCGTGCTGTTGGTGGTTGAATCCAGTCGAATGGCATCCCCGTTGGCGAAGTGGGGCTGCAACGTCGGGTAGACAAAGTTGGTGCGGGTGCAAATAGTCGCCCCACCGCTGGTATAAAGCTCCGCATCGCCATAAAAACGCGATGTGGCGTAGAGGTGGCTCTCATGCGGCGCGACGGTATCACTATATAAAAACGCCTGCGGCAGGCGTAACCAGTCTTTGGCGGAGATAAACACATCGGCTTTTTGCGCCAGCAAGGTCTGCTCATAACGGCCTCGACTGGTATCCAGATACTGCACGACAACTTGCTGATCGCTTGGCATGGCGGCAAAAAAATCGACCACAATTCCTTGATAAAGGCCGGTTTTTTCATCGAAATACAAATACGGCTTGGTCCCTGGTGCATTCACAGCAAAAACCACAGTGGGTGGTGTTGCTGCCATGCTGCGAGCGCTCAAGGCCAATCCAACACAGCAACTAAGCAACACAACGAACCAGATCACCAGGCCACGATTAAATGGCATGCATTCATTCCATTGAAATTGATAGGGTTTAACAAAAGCGCCAAACAGCAGCTCAGCGGCGGAAGGACCTAAATTTGGCACAAACATGACCAATTCACAAGCGGCAATAGTGCGCTGCGCCCGACAGTATGACGCCTGAGGTTCCAAGCAAGGAACCTCAAGCAAAAGGATCAAGCCAGCTTAATACGGGTTACTCGGTGCATAAAACGAGGCATTGCGGCCATCGATACTCACCCGCAGCGGGGCGACGGCGGTGCTATTGTCCAGCAGGTTATAACGCTCGCCTGCCAGCAACTTGTAACGCATCACATCCTTGATGATCACCGGCTGGCCACAGGTCGTTTGGCTGTATTGCGTTTGAGCGTCCGCGCGCAACACATACACTTCGTTGACGCCATCCACCACGCCTTGGCCGTCGGCGGTGACAAACAACGAGGTTGCTTCAGAGACCGCAATGATGCGCCCCGTCGGGCCCAATTTGGCTTGGAACACCGCGGAGCGCCCCATCCGATCGCGCTGACGGAAATGACTGTCATTTAAGGTATTGGCGAGCTGCGGAAAACTCAGGAAGTTCGTGCTGATGTTGATGGTTTTATGGCAATAATCGGTCACCACTTCACTGCTGATCGCGCCGTTCACGCCGTCAGGGTCGTAGATAGACTGGCTTAACACATGGTTGCCTGCCGACGTTCCACCCACCACACCGCCTTTGTTGTACACCTGCTGCACCGCCGTTGGCAGCTTAGTTCCTTGCCACGCATTCAAATATGCCGACTGATCTCCGCCTGCCAAAAATACCGCTTCGGCGGATTGGATCGCCCATTGCACATAGTCTGAATTGGCTTTTTCGACGCTATCCACCAGCAAGGTTTCCACCGACGCGGCGTTGGTCAGCCCCATCAGGTAACTGTTATAACCATCCGCGCCACTGGTACGCAGCACCACAATGTTACCGCCTTTGATCTGTGGCGCGACGCGGTTACTAAAAGCCGCATCGACGTCCGACCCTCCGCCCATCAATAACAACGCGCCTTTGCCGGCAGTTAACGTCGGGCAGACATCGACACTGCTGCCTTGCAAATAGCTGGTGAGATTGGCAGGTAAGGCTGGCCGTGCGCCGTAACTGCAACTCGTTGGGGCTGTGCCGCCAGTGCTTGGGGTGGGTTCTTTCGGACTGCTTGCGTCTTGTTGTGAGCATGCAACAAGCGCCAAACCCCACGCCAGCAGCGACGCGGTGTTCAACCATACGTTCATGATTAGGTTCCTAATGTGTTGTGTTAAAGGTAAAAAAAAATCGAATGGGGAATAGCCAACAGCCCGTCAGCACGCCATCAGGTGCTGCCGGAACATGGTTTCATGCAGGGGGATAAAACTTATAGGTCGAACCACTCCGATAAGTGGGTATCGGTAGCGCAGACGTGCAGATTGGCAGGTTTGAACACCTGCAGTGACAGCGGCACCCTGTGGGTTATGGTGTGCGGCATCACCAGACTCTGCAAAAAAAGTTAACGGATTTTTACTATGCCGAAGAGGGCAAGGAACCGTCAATCCATCGCTTAAAGTTCACGCAATTGTCAACTTTCTTCATGACACTGCGGCAACACTTGGTTTACACTCAAGTGTCTATATTAGAAAAGGAACTTTCGATGCGTAAACTGTCGCTCCTGGCGCTGCTATTGAGCGCTTTCACCGCCCAAGCCGACTTACTCACCGCGCTGCAAGCACATGAAAACAAAGATTTTGCTAAAGCAAGCACCGAATTTACCCAGCTGCTGCCGCTGGGTAACGAACTTGCCGCCTTTAACTTAGGTGCGATGGCCTACAACGGCGAAGGCCAAGCGGTCGATAAAGTCAAAGCACTGGCGTATTTTGAATTTGCTGCAGCGCGCAATCACAATGATTCCAAAGCCCTGGTGGAAAAACTAAAAACCACCTTATCTGCCGATGAACAACACAAAGCCGATGCGTTATTAGAGCAGCTGCAACAGCAAGTAAAAATCGACCGTGCGGTGCAACAAGACCTTCGTCCTGAATCCGAGAAAAACCGCAAAGGGTTAAAACGTGTCGCACCCGTCTTCCCCAAAGAGGCCGCTGAGCATGGCGCCTTTGGCTCTGTCACCCTGCGTATGTTGGTGAATGAAGCAGGGGATGTCGAAGCCGTGGACGTCTTAAACGCCTTTCCAAAAGGCGTATTCGAAAAGTCGGCGATGAACGCCCTCAAAAAATGGAAATACGAGCCGGGTAACGCCAAGTTTATTGGCAAGGTAGTCATCCAGTTCAACATCGGCGAGATTGACGCCCGTAAAATGCGTCGCCTGTTTGATGACAACAAGTTATGGCAGTACTCCGCCATGGGCTCGCCGGTACATCAAAATGCCATCGCCAACGTGCTCCACGTGGCACGTTCACACAGTGCTTACACCCAGTTTGTCGACAAATCTCTCCCACCCGTGTTAGGTGAGGTGACCTCTGATTTTGTCGCCCAACCCAAACCGCTTAATGCAGATCTGACCTTGCCACAAGGTTATGATCTCAATGCCTTTGTGACCGTCGATGCGCAAGGCAAAGTGACTGCCGTGCATGACAGTGACGTGAAACGCAAAGCGAAACTCACGGCGAGTCTGGTCGGGCATCAACTAACCACCGAAAAAATTGATGCGGGTTTTTACCGCTTGGATATGAATTATTTCAAGAAAGGTCCGCGCTTGTTGCCAGCACAACGTATCCCAGAGACACTCACTGACTACTTCTGGTTAGAACAAGCCGCCCGCGGTGGTAACATCGAAGCCCAGCGCGCCTTGGCGGCCTACCGCCCCGACTGGGAAAAATACCTGCTGGAACAACAAGATCCAGTGGTGCAATCCTGGGCAGGCACGCGTTTAATTCTCGATGGCAAAAAAGCCGAAGGTGAAAAACTGCTCGATGCCGCTATCGCTAAAGGCCACGTCGCGGCAAAAGAGTTAAAAGCGGCGCTTTAAAACCGTAATTTTATGTAGGAATAAAGGCAGAGTGTTCTGACAAACACTCTGCCTTTTCATTTTTGAGGCCTGATATGCGCGGCTGCTTCATCTTTTTGATTTTCAGCATCTTAGTCACGCTTTGTATGCCGCTTCAGGCAGAGCCAAAGCCCAATAACGCTGAATATACTTACCAACTCACCTGGGATCTGGCGACATTTGTGGAAGGTAAAACCAGCGCGCAAATTGCAGCGTTACCCGAACTCATCCAACAACAGACTGAGTCATTTCAACCCAACAACGACGACGAAACACCTGCCTTGTGGCAACGTCATTCGTTCAAGTTTAAGCACTTTGTGATCGCTGGGGCTGAAGATCCAGACGGGATGTTTTACCTGCAAAACATCCGCTTTGTGGCACCCAACCAACGTTTGCCAAACGCCATACAGATTGGCGCAAGTGACAGTGCTGTTCGTCAGTGGTTAGGTGAGCCTTCAAGCCTACACGACAATTCACTGATTTATGATGCGCAAAGTAACACCTTAGTGATTGAACTGCATGATGGGAAGGTGCAAGCCGTTGATGTGGTTTATTATTTTGATTGATGACTGAAGTTGCCACGCGCTGAAGCTACTGCACCAGCAAACAACGTGCGGCGATCCGCTGGCGAAAAGACTCCGATAACGTCGCCCAATCCAGCCGCTACAGGCTAGATTGCGGCCAGGCTTGCCATGCTGTCATGTTTAGTGTCAGCACGCAGATGACAGCGTATCCATCGTTGGATTAGGCTAACAATTTTGGTTTGGAGCTTTGTATGCCCCACTATTTTTGCCGCCAACGTTGTTGGCTCACTTTGCCGCTACTGCTTTGTGCTCAATCGCTGTTTGCAGCAACGGCACCTGCGGCACTCGCGATATCAAACCCAATCGCCACGGCTACTTCGGACAGCAGCCCTGTATCAATAACAAAGGGCTTCCACTGGCCCGCCGGTAAAATTGCCGCGGTGAGTTTGGCCTACGACGATGCGCTCAATTCGCAGCTGGATGTGGCGGTGCCGCAACTCAATAAAGCCGGTTTAAAAGCCAGTTTCTACCTGCCCATCGCCGCGCCGACCTTACAAACGCGGCAAAACGACTGGCGAGCGGTCGCTGCGAAGGGGCATGAACTGGGCAATCACAGTTTGTTTCATCAGTGCCGAAAATCGCTGCCGGGGCGGGATTGGGTGTCGGTGACGCGCGATTTAGACACGATTTCGGCCGCCGAAATGGCCGAACAAGTACGGCTGGCCAACGTGTTTTTGCACGCACTGGATGGCAAAACCGCCCGCACCTACACGGCGCCGTGCACCGATGCGCT
This sequence comes from uncultured Rheinheimera sp., assembly GCA_964437935.1. Classification (GTDB taxonomy): domain Bacteria; phylum Pseudomonadota; class Gammaproteobacteria; order Enterobacterales; family Alteromonadaceae; genus Pararheinheimera. The sequence goes on along the minus strand of CAYTIQ010000026.1, from coordinate 29,467 downwards.
GGCGCAAGGCCAGCCGTATTTACCGCTGCTGGCTGGCGATTTTGTCGCGATGAAAACCCACGTCGGTGGGGTGATTAGCCACATGCAAACGCTGGATCTGCAGCACGTGCCGGTGCTAACGCCCAGCAATGTCAGCGGCGCTGAACTGATTGCGCTAGTTAAGCAAGCCGGCGCGGCCGGTGGAATGATTAACTTTACCTTTCATGGCGTTGGCGGCGATCACTTAGCGGTCAGCCGCGAAGCGCATCAACAACTAATCGATTTCCTCGCCGCCAATCCGCAGTATTGGACCACCACCTTTATCGAGCAGATGCGATACGTCCAAGCACAGCAACACAAATAACCACTAAACAGCTGGCCGATAGGTCAGCCCATCTGCATCGTCTGGTGAGAAACACCACCCGTCGATGACCTTGTAATCATGTTAACCGAGCACTGCTTGAGCAAACCTCAAGCAGGCCGCTTGATTATTCAATTTTCTTTGCCTGGGTGGCTGCGTATAACGTACTTATCAACTGCTGTTTTATCGCGATTTATTGAATCTCGACATGAAACAGCATGTACATATTAAAACGGTATTCAATAAATAAAGACCATGTTATTGAACGCTGTATATGATAAGGAAAGCACCATGAGCCATGACATTCAATTTCAAATAAAACGCCATGTTTTCGATGAAAACTATGCACCAGCAAGCAGCACGCGGCTGACCACCAACTTTGCCAATTTGGCGCGCGGCGAGCGGCGGCAACAGAATTTACGCAATGCGCTGCAGATGATCAATAGCCGCTTTAACGCACTGGCACATTGGGACAACCCGCACGGCACACGGTATGCGCTAGAACTTGAGATCGTCTCGGTGGAGCTGTTGATTGACGGCAACAGCCAGTTGCCATCGATTGAAGTGCTGCATACCCAGATTCTGGACCAACAGACACAGCAGCGGCTGGATGGCATTGTTGGCAATAATTTCTCGTCTTACTTGCGGGATTATGATTTCAGCGTCTGGCTGCTGGAACATAATAAAAACAAACCGCAATTTACTATTCCCGATAATTTCGGCGACTTACACGGCTTATTATTTCAAAAATTTATTGTATCGGACACTTACCGGCAGGCCTTTAAAAAGCCTCCGGTGATTTGTTTAAGTGTCTCGGATAATAAAATATATCAACGCACACATAATCAACACCCGGTGCTTGGCGTTGAATATCTGCCGAATGAAAGCTCGCTGACCGAACAATACTTCAAAAAGATGGGGCTGCAGGTGCGTTATTTTATGCCCGAGCATAGCGTGGCACCGTTGGCATTTTATTTTGTGGGCGATTTGCTCAATGACTACAGCAATTTAGAGCTAATTAGCACCATCGCCACCATGGAAACCTTCCAGAAAATCTATCGGCCAGAGATTTACAACGCGCACGTGGCCGCCGGTACTCGGTATCAGCCGAATTTGGCCAATACCCAGCATTCGTTAACCCCTATTGTGTACGACCGCGAGGAGCGTAGCCGCTTGGCCAAGCAACAGGGCCAATTTGCCTTCGAGCATCTCATCAAACCCTACCAAAGCCAGCTGGAGCGCTGGTCGGCCAGCGTAACACCATTAACCGCCTCGTCTGCAAGCACACAAGGAGCAAAGGCATGAACAAGTTACTCCCGACATCCACCGCCGGCAGTTTGCCAAAACCCAGTTGGCTGGCCGAACCTGAAACCTTGTGGTCACCGTGGAAACTGGAAGGTGCTGCACTGGACGCAGGCAAACAAGACGCCTTGTGTTTAGCACTGCACGAGCAACAGCAAGCGGGGCTGGATATCGTCAGCGACGGCGAGCAAAGCCGCCAGCATTTTGTCACCACCTTTATTGAGCATTTAAGCGGCGTGGATTTTCAAAAACGCCACACAGTACGCATTCGTAACCGCTACGATGCTAGTGTGCCAACCGTCACAGGCCCAGTGGCGCGCACTAAACCGGTGTTTGTCGAGGACGCCAAGTTCTTGCGCGCGCGCACCCAGCAGCCGATCAAATGGGCCTTGCCTGGGCCTATGACGATGATCGACACGCTGTACGATGCGCATTACCAAGATCGTCGTCAGCTGGCGTTTGAATTTGCCGCTATTTTGAATCAAGAAGCCAAAGAATTAGCTGCGGCTGGCGTTGATATTATTCAATTCGATGAACCGGCTTTTAACGTGTTTTTTGATGAGGTCAATGACTGGGGCATCGCGGCACTGGAGCGCGCTATCGAAGGCCTGACCTGCGAAACAGCCGTGCATATTTGTTACGGCTACGGCATTGCCGCCAACACCGAATGGAAAAAAACGCTCGGGGACCAGTGGCGTCAATATGAGGCGGTGCTGCCGAAACTGGCGCAATCCAACATCGATATTATTTCGCTGGAATGCCACAACTCGCGGGTGCCGCTGGAATTGCTGGCGCTGGTGCGCGGCAAAAAAGTGATGGTCGGCGCCATTGACGTCGCCACAACGCAAATCGAAACCGCCGAAGAAGTCGCCGTAACCTTGCGCAACGCTTTGCAGTATGTCGATGCCGATAAACTCTACCCCTGCACCAACTGCGGCATGGCACCACTGCCACGCGAGGTTGCTCGCGCCAAACTGCAAGCACTCCACGCAGGTGCCGAACTGGTGCGCCAAGAGTTGCAGCACAAGTAACGTGTTGAAAAAAAGCCCCTGCGACGTCTACCATCGCAAGGGCTTTATCTGCAGAGCCATATCACCACACAGTGCGGCGTGACGCTGTTTATTCTGCGTTTGACATCACTGCCGATGGGTTAATCACTAATCGTGGTTGCTCTTCATTGGCAGATGGCGCATCCGGTGTATTCAGCGGCAGCTCATCGTAGAAATTGATTCGAGGCGAAATCTGAGAAAGATACCCTTGGCTTGGGGTTCCACTGACCTGACTTTCAATGACCCAGAAGCGTCGTTTTCCGCCAACCGTTTCCATTTTTAATGGTAAATACACGCGAATGGTCCGGTCAAAACTACCGCTAGTGGTGCGAACAAACTCAATGGTGTTACTGGGCCCTTTACGCCACACTTTTGGTTCAAGCGCGGTACGAGTGAAGCCATCTTCACCCGTCGAGTGATTAATGTTTATAAAGTTGTCAAAGAACTGAAAACCAAAAAACTGGCTGAAGGTGGTGCTGCCACATCCGGTGTAATACTGATTAGCTACCCAACAGTTTTTTTGCCATGCGTTGACCATAGACTGCCAATATGAATCGCTCGCGTTTGCGATTTTCAACCCTCCTAAACTTGCTGGGTCATATTGGATAAACCAGTACACATTCTCAAAGTAGTTTGCACTGTTGGCCATATAGTTGCGAACCAACACTTGCGTCATCATTGAAGATTTTTCGACTTTCTTCACTTCGGTGCGATCGCCATCTGCATGCAGGATAACTAGGTTACCCTTGTTATCGATAACCCAGTTAAATACTGAATTACTGATCAATGTAGACCCTGTTCCATCGGCCTTAAAGCTCATCAAATCCGTGCTCAATAGATCCATGGAATTCACAGGCACAGTAAAGATTGGCGATACTTTGTTGGTATCAGACATGGAATAGTTATGGGTGATATTAAAAGACTTGCCAGCGACCTCGTCGTTGGTAAATTTCAACGCAGGTAATGTATCGCCATTTTTCAGCAGCACATTGCTAACCGCTTTGCGGATCTGTGGTGACGCGGTAAAAACCTGCCCACCCGCATTAATTGGATCAATGGTGTTGGACGTCTCTAAGACTTGGCGAAATACACTGTAATCGCGGCCACTTTGCACCAATTTCAACGAGACTTTGACATCTTTTGAACGCGTTCTAATCTGGAGAATTCCAAGTTTAGATAAGGTACTGACTGTTGTCCCCAAGCGCGTCGCAAGCTCTTCATTGACGACAGGAAAGCTCTGTATCTCAAAGCTGTTTTTAAATGCAATATCAATGACACCATCAGCAATCTGCCAATTGAAGACGTCTTGTGGCATGGAATCGGTCATCCGATATCCAGTGCCATCGGTATTAAAATAGAACTGATTGCCACGGTATGGGAAAATGCCATCGGCCGATGCCCATGTTTGGTAGTACACGGAAGGAATGTCTTTGGTGGTTATTGTCGGCATTAAGCCAGTGTCAGCTAACACGGCATCAATCTGCTTCTTGATAAGACCCGGTTCCGCTTGCTCAGCCGCCGCGATAAAATTGCGATACGTGTTGTTGTTCGTTAACAACTGCAGCAAGGTCACGCCTTGCGGTAATTCACGATTTTTATTGGCAACAATACGTGATACTGCGGTTGCTTCTAACAACTCATCAGGATCAATGCGTTTTTCTAACAATGCCAACGCCGCCAAATCGGTCGGCGTTTTGCCATCGTTGGCTTGTTGTGTCAATGCAAAACGAGCAGTCGTCAGCTCACTAACAATCAGTTTCGACGCCGCATTTGCCGCAAAACCTGCCACTTTGCCTTCAGCAACAAAATCTGACACAAAGGCATAGTTTTCTAAACCGGTGATGGCTGACGAAACAACTTTGACATGACCAAAACTTGGCGCGGCGGCATCATCATCTTGTTGCAGTTTTACTGTAAACACCCCTTGAGCATCGGCTTTACCATTAAAGGTATTCCCGGCAATGCTGGCAATTACATTGGCATTGGCAAATGACGAGGCAGGCGCTTGTCCGCTCACCGAGTAACTCACCAATTGCTGAGTCACATTCACCGTCGCAGTTGCATTGACCACATCATTGTCGTCATCTGTCACTTTCACGTTGAATGTTAGTTGTGTATTTGCGGTCACTGATGGAGCTGCAAAACTTGGCGTCGCCGTATTTGCTGCACTTAAGACCACGGCTGGGCCGGCTGTTTGAGTCCATTGATAGCTTGAGACGCTGCCATCGTTGTCGCTCGCGACAGCTTTTAAAGCAACAGTCGATTTTTCAATCCCAGTAGCATTTTCCGCGGTGACTGTTGGCAACTTGTTATTAGTAATCGCGATAGAAATTGTTTTATCCGCGGTCTGGCCAGCACTATCAGTGACTGTCAGTTTTAATTGTGCCGTGGCATCTGCATCAATAGATGGAGCAGTCACTGCAACCGTGGCTGAATTGGTCTGGGCCAAGGTTAAAGTAGGGCCAGATATTTGCGACCACTCATAACGACTAATCGATTTATCATCTGTTGCGGTTGCTGAGATCGTTAAGTTTCTGCGCTCTTTTACCGAGGCATTTGCAGCAAGCTCAAGTTGTGGTGGGTTATCTTTGCTGCCGCCACATCCAGCCAAGACAGCACTAAGCACAACAAGTGCTATGGGCGTTTGCTTAATATTTTTCATTCATAAATCCTGTTATTTACAAAAAATAAGTCCATTAAAATTTTTATAACAAAAATTTCGGTGTGGAGTTTAATCTTTTGCCTTTATTGGAGACAAGCAAAAACCGCAAAACGAAGGCTGGCATAACCGAAAGTGTTCGGTAATACAGTGATTTATCGATGACGAACTCTGGTCGCTAGCGCAAGTATTCACAAAATACGCATCTTTCACTTGCGAATAATTCTCATTTAGATCTAAAATCAAAATCGACACGGTGGTGTGTCGGTAGTGCTGTGCGATCCCAACCGACATAGCGCCTGAAAAACCCTGGTTCGCCCGACAATGGTCGGGCATTTTTTGGGGAACATGAAATGGAATTTGTAGCGTTAGGCTTTAACATTCTGGCGTACGTAACGGCTTGTTTAACCTTTCCACAACAACAGCTCATTCCAGGCCCGCCATTGTCGCGGCGCTGGTTGTGGGGGGCCGCCACGTTTTCAGCTCTGGCGTTTTTTCTGTTATGCAGTAAACACACGCTGACGATCAGCGCTTGTATTTATGTGTTGTCATTGTATCTGGTTGCCAGTGTCTTTTTAGTGTTGGCGTTGGTCTCCACAATGCCGACGCCAACGTTGCCACGGACGTTATCACCGCAAGTAAACCGCTCGAACCCAACACCGGAGATGTTATGTTCATATCACGACTGAAACGCAAGTTGTTGGTGTTATTTACCTTGTTTAGTTTGTGTTTTTTGCTGTGGGTCAACAGCTTAATGCTGTGGTTTCCACTGCGAACACTATAAAAGGACATTCAACATGGCGCGCGAGCAATGGCATCACTGGATGCAACAAGGAAACATCGCATGGCAACAAGGTCAATGGCAGCAAGCACAACAGGCTTTTAGCAATGCCTTGCATGATATCTGGCCCGTTTGGGTACACAGTAGCCTATTACCCAGCCAATGGGCGAGCGATGACGACACCTTATGCCTCCCCACCTGTTGTTTGACGGTGTGCGTGCGCAACCTTGCCTGTTGCATGCAAGCACAAGGTCGACTGCACGCAGCGCGCGCATTATTACGACAATTGCAGCAATGGTTTCATACCGCCTTACAGCAACCCGATACGCCCTGTGCCCTTGCGGCTATGTTGTTGATGCAACAAGCCGACCTGGCCTATCAGCTGCAAGAATACACAGATGCTGCCGGGCCTGAGCTTGCAAGTATTCGCCACGAGCACAACACGGTATGGCTTACAACGCCAACACAATTGCAGTAACGCCACAACGCTATCGCTCTAAAACTGCCGCGTCTTTGACCTGAGACGCGGCATTACCGGCAAAAATCATCGAGATATCTGCGTGTTCAGACAAGCTGCGTCATCACACCTGATGATTTATCTTTCTGATAAATAGCTATTTTTTTAACAACTTCACTGCCGTGGCACAGACAAACCCGCTGTTTTGCGGCAAACCGGCGACAATTGCTGGATTTACCGCAAATTTGTCCATGATCTAACTTGTTTTGCTACCAGAATGCCAAAGCCTGCCTATACTCGCTTTACTAGCTGAATTTGGGGGCAATATGAATATTCGTGCTATGACCATTCGGTCACGTCTGATGATTGGTTTTGTGTTTATGGGGCTGCTGCTGTTAATACTTGGGGCGCTGAACTTAGCATCGATGGGAAATCTGCGCCAAGTTACTGTTGATATTGAAAAAAATACGATTCCAAGCCTTGAATACATTGGTGAACTTCGCAACGAAGTCTCCTTGATCCGCGTCGCGGGTTTGCGCTATATCCTGGCTTCCAATGCACAGGAACGCGAGCAAGAACGCGCCGCCTTAGCGCATGTACTGGGTGAATTTAAGCAAACGCAGCAAGATTATCAGCCATTTATCAGTTTGCCTGGCGAGCGCGAAAATTATCAGCAGTTGATTGAACATATCAATGAGTATGTCACTGGTGTCAACAAGGTGTTTGCGCTGGTCGACCAGGGTCAGCAGGCAGCGGCACAAGCATTTTTAGTGCAACAGATGTCGTCTGTGGTCACCGATATGAATAACAACATGGATAAATTGGCGGAGATCAACAAAAAATTTGCCAGCGAGCGGTCTGCTCATTCCGCCGATGAATTTGCCTCGATTAAATTCCAAACCATCGGCACCATTGTGTTTGCCATTGTCATTGCTGCCATCCTAGCGTCGATGATCACCAAAAGCATTACCCAGCCACTGCAGAACGCGGTACAAGTTGCCAGCAAAGTCGCTAACAACGATTTAACCACGCGTATCGAACGCAGCGGGAACGACGAGCTGACCATTTTGATGCAAGCGGTTGAGCAGATGCAGTTGAATTTGCGCGAAACCATCACCCAGGTTACCTACTCTGCCAGTCAACTCGCAGCGGCAGCAGAAGAGTTAAATTCAGTCACCGACAACAATGCTTTGGGTATCCAACGTCAAAACGATGAGATCCAACAAGCGGCGGCGGCCGTCACCGAAATGAGTTCCGCCATTGATGAAGTGGCAAAAACAGCGGTCAATACCTCGGAATCCTCGGCCTCCGCTGCCGCAGGCGTTCAGCAAGGCCGCAGTCAGGTACAGAGCACCGTCAAGGCCATCCAAGATATCAATGCGGATATTGAAAAATCGTCGAAAGCCGTGCAACTGCTGGCGCAAAAGTCCAATGACGTGGGCAGTGTGCTGGAGGTGATCCGCGGTATTGCCGAGCAAACGAATCTCTTGGCTTTGAACGCAGCTATTGAAGCCGCACGGGCGGGAGAAGCGGGACGCGGTTTTGCGGTGGTGGCCGACGAAGTTCGCGCGCTTGCCGCTCGCACGCAAGCGTCCACCAAAGAAATTGATTCGATGATCCAAACCATGCGAAGTGGCGCCACGGTGGCAGTCGATGCCATGCATGAAAGTGCCGATCAGGCAGCCGAAGCTTTAAATGTTGCCAAACTTGCCGATACCGCGCTTGAAACCATTTCGACCCAAGTCAATCGCATCAACGACAGCAACATGATTATCGCCAGTGCCTCGGAGGAACAATCCAAAGTGGCACGTGAAGTTGACCGTAACATCGTCAATATCAGCGATATTTCGACCCAATCTGCAGCTGGAGCCAGCCAAACCTCAGCCTCGGTGCACGAGTTAGCCCGCCTTGCGGCGCAATTAAACAACTTGGTGAGCAGCTTTAAAGTGCGTTAATGCGTTGAGTCGCATGCGTGTTTGAACCTTCGGTACACCGGCATCGATCGCAGTGCCATCATCCACTGCGACCGATGCCATCTCAAGCTGCAACCAACTGTTTTTATTGCTTGTTTTCAAGCTAAGCCAATAAATTAATTTACTTTGAGTTCAGATTAAATTCACATTCAGCCGGTTAGCGTGCTGGTTCTTGCCAAAAAATGTTGCCACCTGCATCACAAGGACCGTTATGAACGCCTATTTTCGAACTCTTATGTTAGTCACCCCTCTGTTACTTACTGGCTGTACTTATCATCAAGTCGGCGAGCATTCGGCGGTCACGTTAGATACCGGCAATGACGTGGTGGATGCCGCGTCGTATGTCGTCGCCGGCGCGCATCTACAAAAGAAAATCACCGAAGAAAAACGCAAAAATGGTGAACTGCGCAACCCCAACGACCCGGTGGTCAAACAAATGAACGAAGCCATTGAAAAAGCCAGAGCTCACAAGCTCGGCGGCCGTAAAAACGGCGCACCTATCAACGACGCGCCAACCTCTGTGGTGGTATCGGGCAGCGCGAGCGGCGGCGATTGGTAAGGCGCTAAACCCGCCGCCGCAACCTGAGTCAACGTCAGTGGTTTTCATCGTTGCGCCCGTCGCGGCCAGCCCCTTATTGCGTGTGGTCTTTGTTGGAATAAAATGCCTGCTGCAGCGCCGCACATTGCTCAGCCCAACAGCGCTTCGCCGTGTTCGACGCACTAGCCCAGCTATCAAAGCCGTGAAAGGCATTGGCATAACATTGCAGCTCGACCGCCACGCCCGCTTGCTGCAAACGCGCCGCATAGTCGCAACATTCGCCGTAAAACAAATCAATGCTGCCTACCGCTATAAACGCCGGCGGCAAAGCGCGTAAGTCAGTCGCGCGGCTAGGCGCGGCATAAGCAGATACCGCTGACGGCGCACCATCCTGCACAGCATTCGCCGCCCTAGGGTTAGCCGCTAGCACTGAGCTTTGAAGCGTGCTGCGAACCCCTAAATAACATTGCCAGCCGGCGGTGTTTTCCTCAAGACTCCATCCTGGCGTGGGAGTAAGTGCTGTAGTAAATGCTGTGGGCAGTGCTGCAGCGCACACGGTATTGGCCGATGTAGACGCGGGACTGTCCTGAGCACTGCTGTCCAGAGCCGTCGGCGCAAGCACAGTGCGGTCATCAAGCATCGGGTACAACAGCAGCTGAAAACAGACGGAAGGTTGGCCATAGTCCCGCGCCAACAACGCCAAACCGGCCGCTAAACCACCACCTGCACTGGCGCCAGCCACCGCAATGCGCGACCGATCGATCCCCAGCGAGGCCGCATGATCCGCCATCCAACAGAGCGCGGCATAGCCATCTTCAAGCGCAGCAGGAAACGGCTGTTCTGGCGCCAGCCGATAATCGACGGCCACCACCAGACAATCCAAGGCCAAGGCCAGCTGTTGGCACCGTTTATCATCCCAGCTCAGTTCGCCGAACATAAAACCACCGCCATGGCACCACAACAGCGCAGGCCGAGGCTCGCCGCGTGGCGCACGGGGTTGATAACAGCGCAGCGTTAGCAGCGGCGGCGCGCCAGAGGCTGGGGGTGGCAAAGTCGTGCTGTCACCGCACGCGTCAGTGGACGCAATCGCAGGGCTTATCACATTGGAAGCAATACCCGCTACTGCGGCGTCGGCAATCGACGAGCAAGCAGCATTGGCTGTCGAAACCCTAACGCCAGCCCTCAGGTGTTCTAGCGTTCGCACCGTAATTTGCACATCTTCAATGGAAACGTCAGCCAGTCTGGGCGCCGGGCGCTTTGCCTGCAGCCGCGATAGCAACGCACGCGTCGCCGCGATGTTGTCAACATCCAAGCCGTGTGGGAAAAATTTCTGCATCGCCGCAAGCCCAGCACGCAGCTGCGGATCATCAGTTGGCGGCAACAACACGCACTCCTTGCGGTTGGATGATGGAAGTTAGCCATTGACTAAAATCGCGCATCGCTGCCGTTTCCGGCTTGCTTTGCAAGCGGGTTAACCAATAACTGCCAAGCACCAGCTCGGTTTGAAAGGGCCGCACGATGCGGCCTTGTGCCAGCAGATGACTGAACATGGCCGCTGGCGCCAACGCGATGCCAACGCCTTGTTCTGCCGCCGCCAGCATCGTCACCGACGAGTCAAACACCACCACCGGCTGCGACGGCGGTAGCAGCGGCCCGCCCGCTTTTTGTAGCCAGCTGCTCCATTCATCGCGCCGATACGAGCGTAACAAGGTGAAGTTCAGCAGGTCCGCCGGGCTTTTTAGCCTTGCGGCAATCTCTGGCGTGCACAGTGGTGTCAGCGGGCTTTCGCACAAGAAATCGGCGTGCACGCCGTGCCATGCACCACTGCCAAACCGAATGGCTAAATCAAGGCCTTCTGCGGCGATGTCCAAGCGGTTGTTATTAGTCGACAGCAGCAGTTCAATATGCGGAAATTTTTGCTGAAACTCCGGCAAACGCGGTAATAAAAAACCATTGGCGAAGGTGCCAACCACACCAACCAGCAGCTTTTCGCGTACTTGCCGGGCGCTGAAAAAATCCAGCGACTGGGCAATGCGGTCAAACGACTCTAGCAACACCGGCAGCAAATGTTCGGCCTCGGGCGTTAGCATCAAGCCCCGCGGCACTCGTACAAACAGCTGGCAGTTCAGCAAATCTTCGAGCTGTTTTACCTGCTGGCTGATGGCCGAATGCGTCACATTCAGCTCAATCGCTGCGTTAGTAAAACTTAGATGCCGCGCTGCTGCTTCAAAGGCTCTAAGCGATTTTAAAGGGATATAACGCCGGGTCACTGAGTTACCTGTTAGAAAATCTTATAGCTGATGTTCAAATTAACCGTTTGTTGAAAAAGATCAACTGCCGCAAGCTATACACATCCACGGCCATGGACTAACTGTTTGTCACGTCGACAAACAATTGAACTGAGCATTTCACCCAAGCTTGTCAGCAAGAGCTTGTAACAAAGGACTTTTCCGATGCACTTGAAACTAACTTCCTTATCCTTGGCTGTTTGTTGTTTATTACCAGCAGCTGCGGCAACTGCCAACACCCCAACAACCAGCAGCACTCGCTTACCGACGCTGGTCAGCGAAAAAGTCAGCACGCTGATGCAACAACAACAGATCCCCGGCATGGCCGTCGCGGTGCTGTGGCACGGCCAAACCTACCTGTATTCATTTGGCGTGGCCGATGTGGCCAGCAAGCGCCCAGTCACGCCAGACACAATCTTTGAAGTTGGCTCCTTGACCAAAACCTTTAACGGCGTGCTGTCGGCGATGGCGCTGCAACGCGGCGAGATTCAGTTGAACGATCCGGTCAGCAAATACTGGCCAGAACTCCGTGGCAAAGCATGGCAAGGTATTCAGCTGGTGCATTTAGCCACGTATACCGCCGGTGGCTTGCCGCTGCAGTTTCCAGATGAAGTGCATGATGACGCCTCGATGCGCGCGTTTTACCGCAATTGGCAACCTAAGTTCGCGCCTGGGAAACAGCGCGTCTACGCCAATACCAGTATTGGGTTATTCGGCCATTTGGCACTGCAATCCTCCAAGCTGTCGTACGGCGAGGCACTGCAGCAGCAGTTACTAACACCCCTGAAATTAGACCACACCTATACCCAAGTGCCTCAATCAGCGATGGCCCATTACGCCTTTGGGTATGACGAAGGCAACGCGGTGCGAAGCGGGCGCGGCATGTTGTCGGATGAAGCCGGCGGCATGAAATCCACCGTCCGCGATTTAGCCCGCTGGGTTGAGGTGCAGCTCAATCCAAGCCAAGTCAACGACGCCACACTGTCGAAAGCCTTGACGCTGGCGCAACAACGCTACGCCAGTGCCGGTCAGATGTATCAAGGCCTTGGTTGGGAGATGCTGGATTACCCGGTCACGCTCGACAACCTCAAAGCTATGACAGATCCTGGTTTTGTTGGCGGCGCCAAAGCCCAGTTGATTCAGCCTGCAGGACCAGCGAAAGCGAGCTCCTGGGTGCATAAAACCGGCGCCACTGGCGGTTTTGCTACCTATGTAGCGATGATCCCAAGCGAGCAGGCCGGCATCGTGATTTTGGCCAATAAACGCTACCCCAATGCGCTTCGCGTCACGCTGGCGCATCAGGTGCTGACCGGGTTGGTACAAGGCACTGTCGAGCTTTCTGTTCCGACAAAATAGCCGCGAATCAAGGTTTCACAGACCAACGACAGCACATCAGACGGTGCTGTCGGGTGTTTGTCGGGGTGCTGACGCCCAAAAGTCCTGCCATCGTCGGCACCTGAGTTCATGCTGTGAATGCACAACGGTGAGGATGTATTGATGGTGTTAAAACAACTGCGCATGAGCCGCTTATTATCGCAAGAGCAGCTGGCGCTAATGTCTGGGCTGAGCGTTCGTACCATTCAACGTATTGAAAGCGGTCATACGCCAAGCCTTGAAACCCTGAAAAGCCTTGCGGCAGTGCTGGAAACGGATGTGGCAACCTTACAGCAGGAGACCTTTATGCCAAATCGACAATCGCCCCAATGGCAGCAGTTACCCACCTGGGTGAAATGGCTGTTTATGTTTAACTTTTTTAGCTTGCGTCCACAACGTGCCGCCGCCGTGCGGGTTGAATTGATCTCGCACGGGTTTGGCTTTGCCTTTTGTGCCATCGGCTACTTCAGCGAGCCGGCTTTGGTGGGCGGCTTATTGTTGTTACTCAACGCCTATCTATTTCGACTCCATCTGTGGCTCGGTGACATCTACCACGTTTGGTATGACCCTCCGACCACACACCCTGATTAATAATCGCGCCATTTGGCGGCTATTCATTGGGCCACTGGCACGTTAGACTGTGGCTTTTATGCTGGCAGGATGCCCGATGGCCAACCCGCGATATTTCTATACCACCTTATTGATTTGCGTGCTAATTTTTGCAGCTTGCCTGGCGATGGCAGGGCCGATGCGTGCAGGTTTACCAGTCGCCGGTGACCTGACGCAACGTCTGACGTACATCTCAGCTTATCTACCCATGTGGCAAGGCGGCTGGTTGCTGTGGATGGGCAGTGCGCTTGGCTTGATGTTATTTGCCCAGATGTTTGCCACCGCCATCTCGGATGGCTTATTACGTCGTTATGGCTTAACCCTGGTCTGCCTTGGCATCATCCCCGATCTCAGCGCCGAAACGCTGTACGCCTTCGTGCTGCCAACACTTTCCAAGCAAGGTGTAACTATCGACAGCTTACTGCTTATCGATCAAGTCGCTATGCATCTCACAGGCGTGCTCGGCAATGGCTTGTACAACCTAGGCGGCTTGTTGCTGACGGTGGCGTTGTGGCAGGCACGGACTGAACTGCGGCTGTGGTTGCTCCCTGGCTTGGTGGCTTGGGCACTGGGTATCGGATTATCTGTCGCGCTGGCCCTGCAACAACTTGGTCTTGCCGAGGTTCTGACCGCCGCCAGCATGGCACTTAGCACGGCTTGGTTTGCGCTGATCGGCTGGAAATTATGGGGAACGCCGCGTGTATAGTCTGATCAAAGTCATGCATATCGGCGCCTTCATGCTCTGGCTAGGGCCGGCGCTTGGCAGTTGGTTGGTGCTGACATACATGCAGCGACAACAGGGCGAGACCAGTACAGCCACTTATCTGGTGTATCGGGTATTTTTTGCCACTTTAGTGCTCGAGCATGTCGCCTTTGCCGGCTTACTGGCGACTGGCAGTTGGCTGGCCTACAGCGCCGGCTGGATTGGCTCACCGTGGCTGTGGCAAAAACTGCTGTTAATCGGCGCTATTGTCATTCCACTTGAAATCGTGGATGTGTTGCTGGGCAATTGGAAAGTCAAACACTGGGTCGAGCGCCGCGCCAATGGCCTCACACTCAGTGCAACTGAGCAACGGTTACTGCAGTTTTACCACGGCACCTTTACCAAACTGGCGCTGCTGCTGTTGCCGGTGACCGTGTTGCTGATCATGGTTCTGGCGGTGTCGAAACAAGGACTGGTTTAAGCCCAACAGCACTCTTGAACTGGCGGCCTGCGTCAATTCTGTTTATGGTTAAGCTCGGGGGATTCGTTGGATGGGGTCAAACAATGCGCTGGTTAAACCTCCCGCTGTTAGCGACATGCTTGCTAACACTGTGTGCATGTGGCGGCTCTGATCCCGCACCGTCGACCGCAAATGCATCCATAGGTCAGTCACCACCAAACACGACAGAGCTGCTAAAAGACAATCTGGCGATCCCAGACAACCGCACCAATCAACCCTTACAAATCTTGTTTTTTGGGAATAGTCATTCCAATTCACTACTTCGACAAAGCCTGCAGACATTGCTCCAAACCGGTACCCAGCACCAAGTAAAAATTGACGCGGCAAGCGGATTGGCTTACCTCGACGAACGTTGGTTCGACAAGACCAATATGGCAGCATTGACAGGCAGCCGCTGGACTCACTTAGTGTTGCAAGCGCAAAAATACTCGCAAAGTGGCCAAACAGACTACTCGACCCAAGAGACGCAGTTATGGATCGCCAGTGCAAAGCGTCTTGGGGTGACGCCCGTGCTTTACCCAGAACATCCGCAACGCGGCAACGCCTTTGAGGGTTCTTATGTATTCCAATTGCATCAAACCATCGCCAAAGCACAACGCGCCTGTGTCGCCCCCATCGGCCCGGTGTGGGACAACGTGAACCAACAATACCCACTGATATCGTTGTACAGTAACGACGGCAACCACTTTAATGCCACCGGCGCATTATTAACGGCATACGTGATGTACGAGGTGATCACGGGCAATCATGCGGATTCATTACCGGACATCGCCAGTTTAGGGATCCCCAGTGCAACGCAACAGCTATTGCGCCAAGCTGCGTCGGCGGGATTGCAGCGTTATCCAGCCTGTGCGTTTTAGCCGAAGTGTCTCTCACCATTACGCCGCTTTAAAAGCGTACGCCCCGTCAACAGAGATGAACTAAAGCTGCACCGGCTGCGCCACGTGTTCGATGGCGTCAAGCAGGGGTTGAGGGCAATGCGGTCGACACAATAAGTTAATGGCTAGCAGCCCCTGCAAACGACGATGTAACAAGCGCAAACGGCGGCGTTTCAGCCGTTCCGGTTGCAGATCTAGCAGCAATAATAATTGCCAATCGTGTTGGCTGGTGCGGACGTTGCACACCTGCGCATTGTGCACTTGCGGGAATTCTTGCAGCACTTTACCAAGCTCGCTGACAAACAGCTGTACCGCTTGGCCACGGAGCGCGGCAACCTCGATGATCCGTTCAGGCGCGAGTTCATAAGACGGGGTGAGCGCTGTGATGAGTTGTTGCCACCAAGGTGCAGCAGTGACCAATGGCAAGGTTTTTACAAACTGGGTTGGCATCCATGCCTCCGATAAATATTGGTGTTTTATCGATGCTAACGCGAATTGTTCAAGTATCCAAATCAGAAACAGCCTAATCCGAGCCGTTGGCGCTGTGCTGCTTCGCCTCGGGTGCCAGTAAGACATCTAGCATTTGGTTGAATAGTTGCTGTTGCGTTGGCTGCGCTGGTAAGCCATCGGCCAGATACCAGCTTGCATCAGCTTCATAATGTGGACCAATCACACCGACTCGACCGCGACCAAAGCTCGACAGCCGCGCCGCTACATGCTTGGAGACTGCATAATAGGCCAACACCCGCCCCGAGGGCGGCACACGAGTGCCAAAATGCGGGCCGGCTTGGTAATAGACCTGTCGCCGCAGCGACTCGCCCGGCAGTTGAATGGCGATGGCTTGCGCTTGATTGGTATCCGCCAGTTCTTGCGCCACTTCACCAAGCTCCAATAAACCAAAGGCGCGGATCCCCTCGGCGTGATCGGCATATTGCCCAGCCAAATAACCGCCAGCACAAATCCCCAAATAGGCGCCGCCGTCTTTGACAAACTGCTGGATAGCGCGAATTTGCTCTATCGACAACACCGACAGTGTATCCATAATGTCGTCAGAGCCGCCCGGTTGCACATACAGCTGGGCGCCTTGCAGGCGGGCGGCACTGAGTTGATGCTGGTCGACCAGATGGACTTGGAAATGCTGTGCCCTGAGGAGCTGCGCCACTGTGTCGGCACAACCATCACAGGTGCCGGCACCGTTAAACACCACGGCGATCGCGGCTTGTGCCGACATCACTGGCAACAGCAATGCAACCACTAAACCCCATAAACCTCGCATGATGACGCTCCTTGTTCGATTCAATCCTGATGAGTCGCGCCCGTCTTTGGCACGAGTTTCTTAATATCGCCTTGCAGCGTGTCCATTTGGGCGATGGTCAGTTCGTGATGCGCCGTCACGTCAAAATGCCAAATTAAATTGCCGCTTTTTAACAAACTAACAGCGCCACGAGGCTGCAACGGCAGCTGCCAAATCAGGTCATGCTTGGACCAATCGGTTTGCCAATACAACTGCTGGCCACGAATGCGGATATTTTGCATATGGTTGGACTGCTCAGGGCTGAGCTGCACCAGCAATTGCAGCTGTGGCGCCTGCCATTGTTGGTGGGCAAACTGATACCAGCCGTGCTGTTTGTGCACCAACCAGCGCTGCGCTTGGTGGTCAAAATACACATTGTCGGCTTGCAGCAGCTGCTGCTCCAGCACTCGGCCTTGCAGGTTATACAGTCGAATCGTCCTGCCATCGAAGGAAAACAACGTGCTGTCGTCGACCCAGCCGATGTTCACCAGCGCAGCCGCAGCCTGACTTGGAAACTGCAGCAGGGTGTTTTGCCGATCGTACAGCACCAAATCGCGGTCGCGATTGGACACCAGCATCGATAAATCTGGCCGCCATTCTAAAAAATTGACGTAGTCATAACCTTGGTAATTCGACAACTGTTGGATGCGCTGCTGGCTATGCAAATACACCTCACAAACGCCACTGCGACGCGACATAAACGCGGTTTCCCCCAACGCATTGCTGACCGGCAGGTAATCAATGCTGGTGGTGGAAAAAATCGGCAGATTGTCTTTGTCACGAATATCGACTTGCCACGCTTCCAGCCCGGTATACAGGGTCCCGCTGCTATCGATACTGACACTACTAAACAGCCCTTGTGCCGTGGTAAATACGGTATAACTGCGCCCATCCACCGCTTTTGCTAACAAGGCGGCATGCTTGGCGTTGTCATTGGTGACCATGGCACCTTGGCTGGGATCAAAGGCGATTAACCACACCGGATAGGGCCAGCGCAATTGCACCTGACCGTCTAAATCCATCAGCACACTGCGATGCTGGCGATCGGTCACCAGATAATAGACGCGGTCTTGCCAGCCTCGCACGGCCGTCACCAAGCGTTGACCATCGGCCAACGGCAGAGGGATCGGCACCCACTCTTGGGTACTTAGCCGATACAAATAGGCCTGTCGTTGTTGTTGCTCTTTGAGTACGAGGATCAATTCTTCATCGTTTTGCCACACTGGCTTTTCCACATCGACGCAAGGTCGAGCCGCGGCGATATGGCTGACCGCCCCTTGCGCCGAGCGGATCTGCAGCTCGCAGCGGTCTTGGCGGAAGAACCAAAAGGCCACCAGCGGTTGTGTTGGATGCCACGATGGCTTGGCAATTCGATTGTCAAACGCTTGCTGGAACAGCACTTGACCTTGTTTATTGCTGATCTGCAACTGGTAGACGTCTTTGACATACGCCAGCAAGTCCTGATGGCGGTGCGCATCGACATCCATTTCAATACCCAGCGCATAACTGACGTCGCTGACCTCATACTGCGGCACCGGCGTTGGGGTGTCGTCTTGAAGCGACGCCACAGCTCGCACCCCGATCAGCATGCCCCCGATGAACATCAGCAACATCAAGCGTTGCCAGTGTTTCAGTTGCTGCCAGCGATGAAGCCAGCGCCTCACTGACGAAACTGTGGGCGCCATTGTGGGCGAAACTGTGGGCGTGAGCGCGGCCGGCGTGCTGGCAAGACCGGTCTGCGACGGTCGTGTATCAAACGGCACTGTGGTGACGGTGGCGATCCAGCAATAGCCTTTCTTCGGCACCGTTTTGATGTACTTCGGCTGGCGTGTCGAATCGTCCAACACCCGGCGTAATTTGGTAAGTAGCTGATATAAGCTGTTTTGTTCCACCACGATGGACGGCCAAAGTGCCTGCTGTAACTGCTCTTGCTCGACCACACGGCCGGCTTGAGTCAGCAACACACTCAACAACTCAGCGACTTTCGGTTCCAACTTCTGCTCGCTTTGCGTGGGCTGGTGCCAAAGCACATCATGGCCAGGCGAGAACTCGAAATCACCAAAACGATAGCGCACCGTCGAAGACGGCGTCGTGACATCGGCAGGGGTTGATTCAAAGGGAAATTCGCTCACAGACAGCGGGCTCTCGTTAGGTCGATTTAACCGCAGCCAAAATCACCCAAGCGCCCCTGAAAGTCAATCACCATCAGGCTTTGCTCAGCATTCTTCAGAAAAAATTCAGAAAAATAAGGCCGCCAACCTGCTGCAATGCACCGCATCTTTAGCCCAGATCAAGGTGGATGTTATGTCTCGTTTGCTGTTACGTCGAACCCCGCGCCAGCCACTGTGGCGCCCTGTGTGGACGGCGCTGTTACCCACGTTTTTACCTATGTTGTTACCAACGTTAATACTGGCGTCACCAGCGCAGGCCGACACGTTAGCCGCGGCGTTGGCCGCCCCTCAACCCGCACCACCGCAACAACGTATTCAGCTGGATGGCGTGTTTGATGAACCGCTGTGGCAACAGGCCACGGTGTTTGATACCAGCTATCAAGTGGTGCCTGCCACCCATCGCAGCGATAGCCAAAAAATGCAGGTGAAAACCTTGGCCACGGCCGATGGTATTTATGTCGGTATCACCAACTTTCAAGCCAAAGGCCAGCGACAAAAACAATACAACCTGCAAGACGGCTTTATGCAGGCCGATTTTAATAGCATCGTCATTGATTTCGCTGGCGACGGCACCGCCGCGTATTTGTTTTCGATGACGCTGGGCGGCGGCATTCAAGATGCGGCCATGACACCGCAACTGACCACCGATTACGACTGGGATGGTGTTTGGCAAGTGGCGCATGCCGAAACAGACGACTATTGGACCAGCGAGTTTTTCTTGCCGTGGCAGTCGGTGTCGTTTCGCCATCGCCTGCAAGCCAGCGGCTTATCGAAAATTGGCGTCTCAGTGCAGCTGTATGATTTGTCGAAAAACTTTGTCTACGGCACCCAGCCGCAAAGCATGGCGCGCAGTGATTTTTATTTAAATATGCCCAAACTTTCATGGGCCGTGCCGGCGCAGGCGCGCTGGCAATGGCTGCCCTATATCACCAGCCACTACGATGGCATCAAGGCGCAACAGAGCACCGATGTCGGTTTTGACGTTAGTTACAAACCCAACCATCACCAGCAACTGAGCGTGGCGGTCAACCCAGATTTTGGCCAAGTGGACAGCGACGAGCTAGTGCTTAATTACAGCAACGTCGAAACTCTCCTCACCGACAAGCGACCGTTTTTCACTCAAGATTTAAGCTTTTTCAGTACCTTATCGCTACAAGATAGCCTGATGTTGCACACGCGCCGGATTGGCGCCGGCAGTGACGATGGCCAAGAACGCATCACCCCCATTGACGCCGCGGTGCGCTTTACCCACTTAGGCGAGGCGGTCAACGTCGGCGCCTTTGCTGTCCAAGAAAATTCACTCGATAGCGATAGCGGCAAATCCTTTTATGTTGGCCGAACCACCTACCGCAGCGAGCAGTGGCAAACCGGTCTTTTAGCCACCCGTACCGAACGCCCTTATCTGGCGCGCCAAGCCAACACCGTCACCTGGGACAGCCAATACCAAAGCGAGACTTGGTCGTGGCAAAGTGCCGTAGCGCAAAGCCAAGTGCACGATGAAGTGTCGACGCACGAGCGCGAAGCCGGCACGCATGACGCCGCCAGCGATACACAAGGTCTTGCTTGGTGGCTAGCCGGAAAATACCAATTTACGCCGCGATTTGATGTCGGCATGGAGTTGTTTCGCCTCGACAATCAATTCGACAACAGCGACCTTGGCTACATGCAGCGCAACAATTGGCGCTACCACGCATTGATCAGCAACTATGCGCACAGCCCTGCATTGCCGGGTATTAATCGCATCAAACACAAAGCGACATTGAGTTATCAAGCCAATGATTCGGGCCTGAAACTCAACGCCAAGCAGGATTATCTGGTGACGTTGTCACTGGACAATGGCGGGCAGATCGAAAGCCAGTGGCTGTATCAAACGGCTGGCTGGCAGGACAATATCGGCTATCAAAGCGACGCATTTTACCTGCCAAGCGCGTGGAGTCGACGCGTGATGTACATCAGCCCTTATGTCGGCACGCTGACTTGGGCCGCCAGCCTACAACTCGATGACCAAGGCCTCGACGGCTTAGCGCGGCAATATGGCTTGGACTTGACCTGGTTACCGCACCCCAATTGGACGGTGAACTTTAACCAGTTTTACCGCGAAGGCGACGGCTGGCTGATCGCCAACCAACGCAACCTCGTCAGCAGTTATGACAGCGATTTTTACGCCAGCACGTTGAAAGTCTCAAGCTTGTTGACCGACGATTTAGAGCTTGGCATCAACCTGCAATGGGCCTTGCTATCGGCACAAACGCAGCAAGTCTATCAAGTGACGCAAGGCGCGCTGCAAACACAGACCGGCCTGGATACTAGCTTTGATGACCAGCGACTCACCGCCCAATTTAAACTGCGCTACAAACTCGGTGCTTATTCGGACCTGTATCTGGTGTACAACCGCGCTGGCGTGCACGACATCGACGACACGGCGCCCAAGCCTTGGTTGTCTGACATAAGCGCCAAGGTCAGCGAATTATGGCAACACCCAGTGCAAGACCTGTGGACAGCCAAGATCCGTTATGCGTTTTGAGCTATGTTGAGGTGGTTTTGACGGATGGTCTGGCACCGCGGCATGCGCCCCCCTGAGCGTGCCGCGGTGGCTGTTGGTCGACGAGCCTGTTAGCCGATACAGTTGCCGAGTCATGCAGGTACATCTATGATGGTATCTTTTCGCCACAGGATGTGACCAATGTCTGCAAAGTTGCTTGATATACCACGTGTTTTTCTGTCATTACTGCTGTTGTCGAGCGTACTAAGCGCACCTGCAAACGCGACTGCAAGCGCGCAACTCAGTGACGCTGACAGCATGCCCATTCGGATCGTCACCACAAGTTTTGTGCAAGCGCAGTATCCACAGCCACGGCTACAACAATTAGCATTTTCGCCCGATGCCACCCAGCTGGCGTTCACCACCCGCGAACCGACCAGTGAAATGGTCGATAACGCGCCGCTATTCGCTGATACGCTGAAATTGCTGACGATGCAGGCCAACCGGCCGATTGAAACCTTGGTCGATACCGAGGTGACCCGTCGCTTTGCGTTTTATGGCGCGCCGATTTTTTCGCTGCAATGGCAACAGGATCGCATCCGCTTTTTGGTCGGCGACGGTGATGTTGACGCATCGCAATTGGACTATCTGTTCAGCGAACGCCGCGTGGTAGACACCAAAGTTCGATATTCGGGTGACGAGCCTGAGCTACTGCCAAGCGACACGGCACAAGCGCTAAAGCAGTGTTTTCCTGATTTGCCTGCAGACGCGGTGCCACATCGCCCTGATCAGCTGATAGCACAAGCCGGCAGCGACTACGTTTTTTTTCAGCCGAGATATCGTGAAGTGCCAGACAACATCTGGCTCGTCAAACTCAACGGCTGTTTGCGTCAATCGCTCGCCTTGCCGCTACCAACCAATCAGCTACAACTGATGCATGCAGTGGTGAATAGCAACCGCTTAACCTTGGTGCTGTCGCAGACACAGGCACAACACCGCAAAACCTTGCTGTGGCAAACCAATCTTGATGATGTGCTGCAGCACAAACCACTGGTATGGCAAGACTTGAGCTACGGCCTGCCCAAAGGCATCAACCGCGTGACGCCGCTTGGCAGCGCGCAGCAGCAGCAACTGCTGTTATTAAACAACAGCGACGATTGCTCCGAGCAGCTTATTAGCGTTGGCCCCAAAGGTCTGCAACAGATCCAAGTCGACGGCCAGCGCCTGTGTAACGCCGCCGTGCATGCCAATGGCCAACTCGCTTTGGGGCTGTCGCCCCAACCATCAGCCGCGAATGCCAACGGCGATGCCGCCGAAGCCGAGCAGTTATGGCTGGTTAAACCGGAGTTTTTAGCGGCGCTGCAACACTGACGCAACGTCGCTGCGCCCATTGCCCATTCAACCGATCGCCCGCCAAATACTTTAAGGCGTTAGCAATTCTGCACTGCCGTCATCGAGTAACCGCCAGACGCCGTGCTTATCGATGCGTGCGCCTTGGCTAAAACGCGGTGGAAAACTGCCGCGGTAATCACGGGGCTGGCGCACGTTAATGGCCAGCACCAAGCCGTCGTGTAGTAGCTGCACCTGCCGTTGTGGCGTATGGCCGACGACGACGCGACTGGCGCCAAATGCGGTGAGCGGTGCTTGGATCTGTGCGTGGCTTAATTCGCCGTCAAAATAACCGCGATACCACGCCACACCATCGCGGGTTGATACCAGATATTGCAGCGGATCCGGCGCTGGTTTGGGGTAATACGCGATACGATACTGCGCGCGCACTTGCTGATTGAGTTGTTGCAGCGACAGGTTACGTTGCGCCAGTTCTGGGTGCAAACCACCGTGCACAAACAGCGTGCCGTTAATCAGCTCAGCGACGTTTTTACTGGCGAGCCAGCGGCCAAGTAGCGCGTCGGGGCCGAGCAAGTCAGCTTGACGTTTGCCAAGCACCTCCGCCACAAACTGGTACTTTTTATCCGCGGCGTGGAAATTATCCTGCAAGTTTTTGATTTCATGATTGCCAAGGATGTAATGCACGCGGCCGCCAGCGGCCAGCGCTTGTTGCTCCAGCTGAAAGATAAACCACAACACTTGCGTCACCGACGGGCCGCGATCGGTAAAATCGCCCAGCAACACCAGATGGCCTTGGCCAAATTGCCAGGCGCCGTTGGTATTGATCACCTGCTGCGCCATTAAAAAATCGCGCAAGGTGCCATAAGCGCCTTCGATATCCGAAATGGCGACTATGGGCTGATCGTCGGCATAGTGCACCGGTGGTGGTTCGAACTGACCATCGGCGCGCCAGTCCGGCCGCGAGCCATCAATCGTCAGCTGAAAACTTCGATCGTCGCGTGGAAAATACACCTCGCTGTCGATGCGCGCACCGTGCGGATACCACTGTTGCTGCAGCGTAAAACCGTCCATGCCGCTGCCGCGAATGACATTCAGCTGCCACTGACCGTCGTGCCAAAACAGGTGCGGCCCTTCATTGCCGACCTTAAAGGCGCGTGCGTCATCGCCATAATCAATGTCGGCGGTAAAGTACCAAGCCCCAGCAAGTGCCAGCAGCAACAAACCGACACTGACCAGCAAAAAATGCCACAGCGCCTTGGCGAATGATTTCAACATGAACACTTTCCTTGTATCGAACATGCATTGCTATGGAGTGAGATGGTCAGGTCGCAGTGGTCTTTGGGCGCCACCGCGGCTCGATCAATGGTTAAACGGGGTGAACACCTGTGCTTACAGCTGCCGTTTTAGCACCTTGAGCACCTTGCGAGTGACGACGCCACCCAGCAACGCCAACCCCGCCGCGACTGGCACAATCCAATAACCTAACAACTCGGTTTTCCCTGCCGGTGGTACATCGACAAAACCAACGTTGATGCTTTGCCCGCCCGCATCGCTCCAAGCGCCGACCAGTTCTGGATGGATTAACTTCACTCCAGCGATAAACAGCAAGCTCAGCACCCAGCTGGCACCAAGCACCGCCATCGAATAATACAAACTGGCCGACACGCCGCGGGACACCGCTTTGATCACTTTAAAACCACGTGGTGGCGGCTCGCCGCTGGTGATATGCGCGACATATTGCTCTGCCAATTGGCGTGGCGAGCCAAACCCAGCCAGCAGTGCAGGGATATCCAGCGCCTCGCCTTGTGCTTGCTGCTGTTCAATCACATCAAACAGATGGCTTTCAATCTCGCGCACCACTTCCTGCGCTTCACTGGGCGCGAGCCGTGCTAAATACAGTTGCAGTTCGGCTAAATACTGATGAATTTGTTGCTGATGGTTCATTGGGCATCTCCGTCGTTGTGCTGCGGTTGCGGGTCGACTTGATTGGGTTGAACGTCGTTTAAGGTCGGGTGTGCCGCTGTCGGGGCTGACACCGGCGATGGCACTTGCGACCTGATCTGTGACATCGTTAGCGCCAGCGGGCCTGGGCTTGTCAGTAATTGCTCAATGTCGGTCACCGACTGGCGCCACAAAGCCCGCATTTGCAGCAGTTTGCTCTGGCCTTGTTCGGTCAGTTGGTAATATTTACGCGGCCGGCTGTCGCCTTCAGTCACCCAACTGGCATCGACTAACGCGTCGCGTTTTAAGCGGTCAAGCAGCGGGTACAAAGTGCCTTCGCTGATGCTGGTCGATGGCAAACTTTGCAACAGCTTTAACAGCTCCAAGCCGTACAAGGTGCGCTGTTGCAACGCGGCTAAAATAGCCAGCTCCAAGGTGCCTTTTCGCAGCTGCACTTCCCATTTTTCGGTCAGGTTTTCGGTCATATCTGATGTGTTCCTAAACACTTGGCGTTGATCAACACGTCGCTTGGCATCCAAACGCGGATGACGACGTGCTCTACGACAATCTATGCTCTGCATTATACTATGCATTACAAGGTATAATGCAGAGCATAGTAACTACTGAAAAAAAGATCAACCACCTTGTGAGCAGCGTCGCAGTGATTTGCAAAAAGAAAACCCCGCGAAGTCGCGGGGTTTGCGGATGGGGTGACTGAGACTAACTCAGCGATTGTTATGTCTTATCAGTGGCGACATGAACGGACGGTTCCACAGCGCCCTTGGGCATCGGCGCTTTAATGCCTATCAGCAGTGTCAGGCCGCCGACGGTGATAAAGGAGATGATGCGGCTTAATGAGCCGGCGTCCGCTAAATCAACCAAAAACAACTTCACCAGCACCACGGCTAACAACGCAGCACCGCATTGCCACCTCAACCGATGCTGCAATTGATGGCCGCGCCACATCAGCACCAGTGCCAGCAAGGCCCAGCCAATCGACAGCGCTAACTGAATTTCACTGGCATGCCACAACGATTCAAACGACCACGCCAACGACAAGCTGAGCTGAATGCTGCGCACCAGCAGCACTGTGCCGGTGATAAACCCAAGCAGCGCCAGTAGCAGGCGCAGGCGTTGCCGTGTGGGGTGTTGCGCCGACACAGCGAGCAGGTAATGCCACCAACACGCCATCGACAACAACATCACCAGATCTGGCCAATTTAGCAGCACCATACCGCCCACTTCGGCCACTGCACTCCAGCTCCAGATGGCAAACAAACACAGTTGCCATGGCAGTGATAACCAGCCCAGCGGCGGCGCTTGGTGCGGCCAGCGGTCACGAGTCGTCAGCCACAGCACCCATTGGTGCGGCACGGCAATCACGGCAAACATCAGTGCTATCACTTGGTTATTGCTCAGCTGCCAATCGTAACTCCACACTTGCGCTTGCCATACCAGCAAGGCGCCGAGCAGCCACGGCATGCCCAGCAGATACGCCAGATGTGGCTTATCGAGTGTGCGCAACCAGCGATAATGCACCCAGGTCAAGACGCTGATGCCAATCGCGCCAGCCCAGTTCAATACAGGCATCCACACGCCCAATTCGACTTGTTGCGAGGCTTCTTGCAGATACAACCAGACGGCAAATGGCAACAGGCTGTATGCCCAAAGCCGCAGTGTGCCCAAGTGCCAACGACCGGCAAGCCACAGCGCCGCTAACGTCGACAAGGCGGCCACCAGCACTTGCCACGGTAATGCCGACGACACATGCGCCTGCAGTTCGGCAAAAAACGCCCAATGCCAGAAACACCAACCGCCAGCCAACGCCAGCAAGCTCAGTAGCGGTTCCAGGGACAACAACGGAGTCGCCGGCGGTTTGCGATCGAAACTGCTGGCCATCACCAGCAACGACAAGGCCAGAACCAATAGATTGATAAAATCGCCTTGAATAAACCACCAATCGCCGATGTGCGTCGGTAAATTCAGCGCAAAAGACACTAAAGCGCCCAGCATCAGCAGATAAGCACCGACGCGGCTGACCCGACTTTGTTGCAAAAAACCCAACCAGCACAGCCCTGCAGCTTCCAGTGCCCAGCCAAACGATGTCCACTGACCGCCTTGCCAAAACGGTACAATCAACGACGCAAACATCACCGCAAACCCTAACTGGATTTGGCCAAACCGTTGTAAATCGTCACGTTGCTGGCGACGCACCACCGCATACATGCCAGCGTAAATCGCCGCGTAAGCGATAGTGCTGAAGGTATCCCCTTGCGCGAACTGTTCGGTTAACAACAACTGCTGCGCAAACGAGACCAGCGGCAAGCCAAACACTAAGCTGCCATCGACAAAGCCGCGCAGCCGATGGCCTTGGCGCAACGTAAACCAATAACCAATCAGTAAATACATACCAAAATAAGCAGCAAAAAACGGCTGGACCAGCGCATAGTCGCTCGGCTGATAACTCCATAATTGCCACCCCGTGGAAATACCAAAGGTCAGCACAAAGCCAGTCCAGTTCAGCGGCCGCCACAGTTGCAGGTGTGCCAGCAGCAACACGCCTAAATTCAACAGCAGATAGTAGGTGAACAAACCAACAAAGTTGTTCGAGCCGTCGGACGTCAAGATCGGCACCAAGAAGCCACCAACCGTGGCCAAAATGGCCAGCGGCTGCGACTGCTGCAGCCACGCCAAGCCGACCCCTGCCAGCACAGTCACCAACATCAGGCCAAACGCCGTGCTGCTATCGATCATCGGATAATATTTACACGCCGCAAACAGCATCAAATAGACAATGGCGATGCCGCCACCTTGCAGCAGGGGCGCGTGCTGGCCCAGTTTGTCGCGTTTGACCCAACCAAGCCCAATCAAGCCCAAACCGACCGCGCCGATCAGCCCAAGGCGCACTTCCATGGACAATAACCCTTGGTGGGCAAAATACGTCGCTAAAAAACTTAAGCCGATAAACAGCACCGCGAGGCCCGCCAGCACCACCGGATTGACTTTAGCCAACAGCGTTTGCAGCCAGCGGCTGACGGATTTATCGGGCGATCTTGCTGCGGCAGCAGCCGGATTTGTAGAGGCGGGGGCAGGCTTAAGAGGAAGCGAACTTTGCCATGGGTCTTGCTCTGCAGCTGGCGTTTTTGCGGCATTGCTTGGCCCGCCACCACTCGGCACAGCAGTACTCAGCACGCCTTGGCTATCCGATACCGACCAAGGGCTCTTCGGTGATGTCTCGCTGTCAGACACCACGCTGGGTGCAGTCTCGTTCATTACAGCGCGGGCATCTTGGCTCGACAACGCCTCGGTCGCCACAATAGCGCTTGCAGCGGCTGCCGCCATCGCATCGGCGGCCTGCTGCGATGGCGCGGGTAACGCGCCGTTGTGTTGCTGCACTAAAGCGCGTAATTGCGCTACATGCTGCTGCAGCGATTTGAGTTGTTGCGCCAGCTGCTGACTGCGTAGCTGCGCATCCAATGCCATCCCCAGCGCCAAACCGATCGCCAGTCCAGGCACCAGCTGATCGTCAACCATGCCAATCAGCAAACCCACTAACGCACCAATTGCGCTCCACATGCCAAAATCCCTGTGCTTTTTCGTCACTGTACTTTTTCGTAACTGTACCTTAGCACCGCTGCCACACCGGGTTCAATAAACGTAAATACCTAGCTGATTTTTATGAAGTTTGCTGATTCGCCACCAATACAAACACCGAATAAGCGCCGTGCGGTTTTTGCATCACACTGGCATCAAAGGTGTTGACCTCGACAAAACCGGCCGCTTGCGCTTGAGCGCTTAGCGCGGCGCGGTCAAAGCCGTGGTGAAACACGCCGGTATCTTCGGTGTGAAAACTACCGTCTTCGCTGTCTAAATCAGCCAGTGCGATAAAGCCACCGGCCTTGACCAAACGTTTAAAAATCAACAACAACGCCGGAATATCGGCGATATGGTGCAGTGTCATCGACGAAATCACCCCGTCAAAGGCGCCTAGCCACGCATCAGGCAAGTCGCCTTGGCATAAATCCCGCTCGACAATCTCCAGCTCACAGGCAATAACACCGGCTTTGGCGCGCAGCTGCGCGGTCATCGACGGCGACACATCCACTGCCGTGATGTGCGCCACAAACGGCGCCACCCGCTCTAGCAACAAGCCAGTGCCGGCGCCAAAATCCAGCAGGCGCATACCACTGTGTAGCTGTGTGTGCCTAAGCACCGCCTGCGAAATTTGGTCCACATTCTGTACGCGCTGGCTGTTGTGTTCGTACTGCGCGGCTTTTTGCGCGAAAAAATCGTGCGTCATTCGGGTCTCCTTGCCGTGTTTTGCTTGGCCGTGTTGAGCTCGGACTGGTTAAGTCTGACCGCGTTGAGTCCGGCCGTGTTTAGCCAAAGCTTGCCACACGCAAGCTGGATTCACACATTCTGCTGGTTCATCTTCGCCATCACTGAGCGTGATATGTGCGGTTCAGTAGCGGATTGGCGGCTAGACAGCTCGTTTCGAGGGGGAACTTTTTCTATGGAGGTTAAGATGTTAATGTCAGGGTTTTAGTGCGTGCCTGTAACAGCCTCGTCTTACCCAAACGAACTGTGATGACTCTTAGGCATTGTCATCGGTACTCTTGTTAGCTTTAAGGATGAATATGGCGAAGTGCGGATGTTGCGGAAAGGACATTGGGGAAATAGTTTTTGATAAAAGCTACAAAATGCCCAGGGCGAGAGCATGAGTGTTCACTTTTTGAACGACACCTTCCCAAGCCCCGC
>CAYTIQ010000025.1:0-45016 GCA_964437935.1 uncultured Rheinheimera sp. | reverse complement strand
CGGCAATCGCGGCGTCGAGTGCGGCGAAATCGTGGCCGTTGACGTTCGGGATCACTTTCCAGCCGTAGGCTTCAAAGCGCTTCGGCGTATCGTCGGTGAACCAGCCTTCCACGTGGCCATCAATGGAGATGCCATTGTCATCCCAAAACGCAATAAGCTTGCCAAGACCCAAAGTGCCGGCCAAGGAGCAGGCCTCGTGTGATACACCTTCCATTAAACAACCATCACCTAAGAAGGTGTAGGTGTAATGATCAACGATGTCATGCCCTGGGCGGTTAAACTGTGCCGCTAACGCTTTTTCAGCAATCGCCATACCGACGGCGTTGGTAATCCCCTGCCCTAATGGGCCAGTGGTGGTCTCAACGCCTGGCGCGTAGCCATACTCTGGGTGGCCCGGAGTTTTAGAATGCAACTGACGGAAATTTTTTAAATCGTCGATGCTTAAGTCATAGCCTGACAGATGTAGCAGCGAATACAGCAACATAGAGCCATGGCCGTTTGACAGAATAAACCGGTCACGATCAGCCCATGATGGGTCTTGTGGGTTGTGCTTTAAATAATCACGCCATAAGACTTCGGCGATGTCGGCCATCCCCATTGGGGCGCCTGGGTGACCAGATTTGGCTTTTTGCACGGCGTCCATGCTCAAAGCACGGATCGCGTTAGCGAGTTGTTTGCGGGACGGCATTGTCACTCCTGCTGCTAATTGTCAGATCGTATATCCAAGGAATTGCGATGATGGAGCTCTGACGGCTGATTATGGCATCGCTTGTTATGATTTACGCGGATGGATGTAGCACGCATTTTCCCAGAGCTTGCCCCGAATGGCAATGTAAAAAGCCAGTTATGCAGCTGATCTATTTCAAATAAGCAGGCGTAACCCTACTGCCAACTTGCCTTTGAACGTCAGTTTTTGTTGTTTCGCCCGAAAAAAACGGCCTTAAAGTCAAGTTTGCTATGCTGTGTCGATACCTAAGTTGATAGAATTAGGCATTAAGACGTCCGGCCGTCAAAAAAACGCTGGCGCTGCGAGCACTGTTTCTCTAAAATACGCAGCCCAAAATTTCAGCGTCTAACGATAGAGGCTGAAGCACAAGATTAACCATCAACTAGAGTGAACACGTACATGGCTCAACATATTTTCACCTCTGAATCTGTTTCTGAAGGACATCCGGATAAAATCGCTGACCAAATTTCGGACGCGGTGTTGGATGCAATCCTGGAACAAGATCCAAAAGCCCGTGTCGCCTGCGAAACATTTGTTAAAACCGGTATGGTACTGGTCGGTGGTGAGATCACCACATCTGCTTGGGTTGATATCGAAGAATTAACTCGCAGCACCATCCGTGAAATTGGTTATGTCCACTCGGACATGGGGTTTGATGCCAATTCATGCGCTGTGTTAAGCGCCATCGGCAAACAATCACCAGATATCAACCAAGGCGTTGATAAAAAAGACCCGAAAGAACAAGGTGCTGGTGACCAAGGTTTAATGTTCGGTTACGCCAGTAACGAAACTGACGTCTTGATGCCTGCCCCGATCACCTATTCACATCGTTTAGTGCAACAGCAAGCGAAAGTGCGTAAAGACGGCACACTGCCGTGGCTTCGCCCTGATGCCAAATCTCAACTGTCATTTATCTATGAAAATGGCAAACCAGTGGGTATCGATGCGGTGGTGTTATCGACCCAACACTGTGACACCATCTCTACTGCCGATCTGCGCGAAGCGGTAATGGAACACATCATCAAGCCAGTGCTGCCTGCTGAATGGCTGCGTGAAAGCACCAAGTTTTTCATCAACCCAACGGGTCGCTTTGTGATCGGCGGCCCAATGGGCGACTGTGGTTTGACTGGCCGTAAAATCATCGTTGATAGCTACGGTGGTATGGCGCGTCACGGTGGTGGTGCTTTCTCGGGTAAAGATCCATCTAAAGTGGACCGTTCAGCGGCTTACGCAGCACGTTACGTGGCGAAAAACATTGTTGCTGCCGGTCTTGCTGAACGCTGCGAAATCCAAGTGTCATATGCCATTGGTGTGGCAGATCCAACATCTATCAGCGTCGAGACTTTTGGCACATCAAAACTGAGCGAAGATCAACTGATCAAGCTTATTCGTGCTCATTTTGACCTGCGTCCATACGGCTTGATTGAGATGCTGGATTTAGAACGTCCAATCTACAAAGCGACTGCCGCTTACGGTCACTTTGGCCGCAACGAGTTCCCATGGGAACAAACCAACAAAGCAGACGCTCTGCGCGCTGATGCCGGTTTGTAATTCGTAGTGGTTTGAAAAAGGCAGCTTAGGCTGCCTTTTTTTATTGCTCTTTGGCCGTGCTACGCAGCGCCATCACATGCCATGCGACAGCCAAACTAAAGCGTTAGCGGCCATCGCCTTGCCAGCGGAACCAATAAGTAGCCAGCAGTAAAAAACTAACGGTCATGCCTGCAAGGACCAGCAAATGCGTTTGCACCTCTGCAAATCCGGCGCCATCAAGCATAATAGCGCGCGCCGCCCCCACCAGATGAGTCAGTGGCAATACATTGGCAAACAGTTGCACCGAAGGTGCCGCCCCTTCCAAGCTAAACCAAACACCAGACAGCAACATCATCGGCCAGGTCGTTAGGTTCAACATGCCGCCCGCAAACTCTTCACTGCGCACTCGACTCACAATCAGCAAGGCTAATGAAATCATCGCCAATGCGCCAAGCACAGCCGTAAGCAGCAATAAACCCAGCGAGCCGCGCATCACAAAGCCGACTAAAAAGTGACAGGCCGTGAACAAAAAGCTGGCAATACCCAACACAATCAACAGCCGAGACACCACCTGAGCAGTTAAAAACTCAAAAGCAGACAAAGGCGTTGCTTGCAGGCGCTTTAACACTGAGTTTTTGCGATAACGCACCAGTACATAACCAAGCCCAAACAAACACGAAAACATCATGTTCATGCCAATAATGCCCGGCACCACAAAATCAACATAACGGATGGCCTCGCCGCTGACGGTATGTTTGGTCAGTGTCGGCCACTGTTGCAGGACGATTTTTTCGACCAAATATCCTTTGGGCGAGCTGTCGTTGACGTAATACTCGGCATTCACCGGATCTAGCACTAAGTCCAGTTCGTGGTGGCGGACTTTATCTTGCGCTTTAGCGATATCTTGGTAACTGACAAATTCGATGTATTTGGTGTGCTGAATGGCGGTAAGTTGGTCAATGGGTGCCGTACTTTCCATCACGCCTACTTTAAATTCGGCTTTGGGGTCTCCTGAAAACGCTGCGGCAAAGCCAACCACCAATAAAATAGGAAACAACAAGTTCCAAAGTAGCGCCGTCCGATCGCGCCAAAACTCGATATTGCGCGCCCACAACACCGCTTTAAAACGCTGAAAACGCATCATGCACTGGCTCCTTGTAATGAATGCCCTGTGAGCTTTAAAAACAAATCGTCAAGGTTTGCCGATTTCACATACAAGCCTGTTAACGGCCAGTTGACCGCCAACAAACTTCGAATGGTGTGTTCAGTGTCTTGGCTGCTGATGACAAAAAAATCGCCTTGGACGCGCATCGTTGCCTCAATCTGTGGTAATTGCCCGCGGTACGGCAAGTGCAATTCGCTGCCGGCAAAATGCTCTGCTAACAGCGCTTTAGGTGAGCCCTGGGCGATAATTTTGCCATGATCGACAATCACGATGTCATCGCAGAGCATTTCGGCTTCATCCATATAATGCGTCGTGAGAATGACGGTACAGCCTTTGGCTTTGATTGCTTGAATCAGTGCCCAGAAATTGCGACGGGCATGCGGGTCAAGGCCGGTAGTCGGCTCATCGAGAAACAAAATTTTTGGCTGATTGACCAGCGCCAACGCCAGCAACAGACGCTGGCGCTGACCGCCTGACAGTTTGCGGTGATCTTGATGTAAAAACTCACTCAGTTCACATAACTCAATCAACTTCGACAGGTCAGCTGGTTCAGGGTAAAAAGATGCAAACAGTTTCAGCGTTTCATGGGTCGTTAAGAAATCTTGCAGCGCCGTTTGCTGAAACTGAATGCCGAGCGATTTAAAGTGCTGCGCGGTTGCAGCTTGCCCAAAATAACGGATCTCGCCACCATCTGGCTGCACTATGCCTTCAAGCATTTCCATGGTGGTGGTTTTGCCGGCGCCATTTGGCCCGAGCAGGCCAAAACACTGCCCTGGTTGCACTGAAAACGACAAACCATCGACCGCGGTGAGCCTGCCAAAGCGTTTGATTAAGTGTGATACTTCCAATATTGCCGACATCCTTCACTCCCGCATTTCTATCTTTGGCTGTCGCTGTTACCATAACGCTTTTTACGTTGGGAACGAAGCTAATGCGCACTGTGCGAATTTATCACCCTGAACCGCTGGCAGACCACGCCGTCTGCGAACTCACAGATGATGCAGCAAACCATGTGGGCCGAGTGCTGCGAATGCAAGTTGGCGAGCCACTTAAAATTTTCAATGGCGACGGTTATGACTATAGCGGCGTCATTCAAGCTGTCGGCAAAAAGACCGTCACCATTGCATTGCACGACCGAGAATTTCGCGCCGTCGAATCCCCGTTAAAAATTCATTTAGGTCAAGGGATTTCCCGCGGCGATCGGATGGACTTCGCCATCCAAAAGGCGGTGGAGCTGGGCGTTACCGAGATCACGCCGTTATTTACAGAGCGCTGCGGCGTGAAATTAGATGCAGAACGCGCTGAAAAAAAACGCGAACAATGGCAAAAAATCGTCATCGCGGCTTGTGAGCAATCCGGGCGCGCCGTAGTTCCCGTGGTACACCCACTGGTCAGCCTCTCTAGCTGGTTAGTGCAAACCACAGATGAATTAAAATTGACCTTGGATCCTTGGACCTCCGCCACCATTAAAGGGTTAACGCCGACCACAGCCTTACGTTTGGTGATTGGTCCAGAAGGTGGCTTTAGTGACGCCGAGGTCGCAGCCACCACAAGTGCTGGCTTTCAAGCCGTGCGTTTAGGCCCGCGCGTACTTCGCACCGAAACTGCCGCCTTGACTGCTATCGCCGCATTGCAATTGCAATTGGGTGATTTGGCATAATGATAACCACGGCAAGTGCCGTTCTCTCAAAGGAGAGTTGTGTGTATAAACTTGGCATTGTGATGGACCCTATTTCGGCCATCAACATTAAAAAAGATTCCAGCTTTGCCATGCTCGAGCAAGCGCAAGCGCGCGGTTATCAGCTGTTTTATTTTGAAATGGCCGATTTGTATATGCTCGAAGGCCGCGCCTTTGGCCAAGCTCGGCCACTGACTGTGCAATATGACTACCAGCATTGGTACGACTTAGGTGAGCCGGTTGACATGCCATTGGCAGATCTGGACGTGATCTTGATGCGCAAAGACCCGCCGTTCGACACAGAATTTATCTACGCCACTTACATGCTAGAACGCGCCGAAGACGAAGGCGTATTGGTGGTCAATAAACCACAAAGCCTGCGCGACGCCAATGAAAAACTCTTTACCGCTTGGTTTGCCGAGCATACACCAAAAACCCTGGTTAGCCGCGACAGCAAACGGTTAAAAGCGTTTTACCAAAGCGAAGGCGATGTGATTTTAAAGCCCCTCGATGGCATGGGCGGCGCGTCCATTTTCCGCTTGAAACCCCAAGATCCGAACGTCAGTGTAATTATTGAAACCTTAACCCATCACGGTCAACAATACGCCATGGCGCAAACCTATATTCCAGCCATTGTTAATGGTGATAAGCGCGTGCTCGTGGTCGACGGTGAACCCGTGCCTTATTGCTTGGCGCGTATTCCAGCACAAGGCGAAACCCGTGGCAATTTAGCGGCCGGCGGTCGTGGTGAAGCACGGCCGCTGTCCGAAACCGATTGGGCCATCGCCAAAGCGGTTGGCCCAACGTTAAAGGCCAAAGGGCTCATTTTTGTTGGCCTTGATATTATCGGTGATCGATTGACTGAAATTAACGTCACCAGCCCGACCTGCATACGTGAAATTGAAGCGGCATTTGCGGTATCCATCACCGGTATGTTGTTTGATGCGATAGAGCGTCGTTTAGCGGCGCGCGCTGCGTAATTGTTTGAAGTTAAAGGTAGATTGTGGATTCATTACAAAATCAGTTGTTAGTGGCCATGCCCAGTTTAGACGACCCATTTTTTGGTCGTACCGTCACCTATATCTGTGAGCATAATGACGAAGGCGCGATGGGGATTGTGCTTAATCATCCGCTGGAGTTAACCGTCAGTGATCTGTTAACACAGCTGGATGTGGCGCATGACGGTCAATGTTTAAACGCCAAGCAAGCGGTGGTCGCCGGGGGGCCGGTGCAACCGGACCGCGGCTTTATTCTGCACACCCCGAAAGCAGGCTATAGCAGCAGCGTCGCCATTTCTGATGACATAATGATCACCACGTCTCAAGACATTTTGTCAGACCTTGCCAGCGCCAATGCGCCCGAAAAGTTTTTGCTGGCGCTCGGGTATGCCGGTTGGACTGCAGGGCAACTGGAGCAAGAAATTGCTGACAACAGTTGGTTGGTGCTGCCAGCCAGTAGCTTAGTGGTGTTTGACTTGGCCCATGACGAAAAATGGCAAGGTGCCGCCCTGCACAATGGCATTTCATTATGGCAACTCAGTAACGTCGCAGGGCATGCCTAAATGAGCACGATATTAGCCTTTGATTATGGTTTAAAAAGCATTGGCGTTGCAGTCGGACAACGCTTAACCGGCACCGCCAGCACGCTGAAAGCATTAAAAGCGCAAGATGGCACCCCCAATTGGGAGCAAATCGAGGCGTTGTTAAAGGAATGGCAGCCTGAACTTGTCGTGGTAGGTTTGCCACTGAATATGGATGGTAGCGAGCAACCCTTCACCGCGCGGGTGCACAAATTCATCAATCGCCTGCATGGCAGGTTTGGCGTGAAGGTGATCGCGCAAGATGAGCGCTTAACCACCGTTGATGCGCGGGCCGAGTTGTTTTCCCAAGGCGGCTTTAAAAAGCTGAGCAAAGACGCGGTCGACTGTTATTCCGCCAAGTTGATTTTGGAGAGTTGGTTTGACAACAACCCTGCTTGAACCCGGTGTTTACCGGCATTACAAAGGCCAGTATTACCAAGTGCTTGGGGTTGTAACCCATAGCGAAACGATGGAAACACTGGTGTTATACCGTGCGCTGTATGGCGAATTTGGCCTGTGGGTGCGTCCACTGGCAATGTTTACTGAGCACGTCATGCTGGATGGTCAAGCGATCCAACGTTTTGCCTTTGTTGCTGCAACACGCCCTGATGAGATCCCTGCCCCGCCACTGAGCTTTGAGCTTAGAGCTTAGAGCTTTAAGCGTTCGGCTTTGAGCGCTGAGCTTTAAACTGCTCGATTGAGGTAAAAAAGCTGCGAACTCGCAGCTTTTTCATTGCTATCTCGGCCTAACGGGCAAAACCGCCCGTCATTCGGATGTCACTAATCTTTAGGCTCTAAACCATCCACCGTCACATTGGCTAAGAATCCCGCCCCTGCTGTTTCGTTGTTACGTAACTTAATCATCAACCGTAAGTCATTCGGCGAGTCAGCATGGTGCAACGCATCGGCATAACTGATTTGATTGCGCTGATATAAATCGTACAAGGCTTGGTCAAAGGTCTGCATGCCAAGCTCGCGTGATTTAGCCATGACAGCTTTAATTTCATCCACTTGGCCACGTTTAATCAGATCGGCAACCAAAGGTGAATTAATCAGGACCTCAATGGCCGCCATCCGTTTCGAGCCATCGGCGGTTGCGATCAACTGCTGGGCGACCACACCACGTAAGTTTAATGCCAAATCAAACAACAGCTTGCCGTGTTTTTCTTTTGGAACCAAATGCATGATACGGTCAATGGCTTGGTTGGCGTTGTTGGCGTGCAAGGTAGCGATACATAAATGACCCGTTTCAGCAAAACTGAGCGCATATTCCATGGTCTCTTGACTGCGAATTTCACCGATCAAGATCACATCGGGCGCCTGGCGTAACGAACTTTTAAGCGCGGCATCAAAGGATTCAGTATCAATGCCCACTTCGCGTTGGGTGATTAAACTTTTGCCGTGCTCGTGCACAAATTCAATCGGATCTTCAATGGTTAAGATATGCCCACGGGCATTACGATTACGATAGCCAATCAGCGCAGCCAACGAGGTGGATTTACCAGTGCCTGTACCACCGACAAACAACAACAAACCGCGTTTGGACATGATGAGCTCTTTGAGCACTGGCGGTAATCCCAAGGTTTCCACGTCTGGAATTTGCGTCACGATACGACGCACCACCATGCCGGCTTGATCGCGTTGGAAAAACGCCGACACCCGGAAACGCCCTGCATCATTAGCGATGGCAAAGTTACATTCTTTGTGGGTCAAAAATTCGGTTTGTTGCTTGTCGGTCATGCACGACAACACCAGCTGCAACGATTGCTCACCATCTAGCGGCAGATCAGCGATAGGTTGTAATTCCCCATTAATTTTCGCCGACACAGGCAAGTTGGCTGTCACAAACATATCTGATGCATTGCGTTGCACCATCAACTGCAAATAACTAACTAAGTTGTTCATGCGAGTTACATCCGTCCCATGGCACCAAAGGTATTTTTATCTTGGGCTTTCGCCATCGCGTCTTGTTTGGTCACAATACCGCGGTTGACCAAGCTCAATAGACATTGATCCATGGTTTGCATGCCATGGGCCGCGCCGGTTTGAATAATCGAATACATTTGGGCAATTTTATCTTCACGGATCAAGTTCCGGATGGCAGGTAGCCCCACCATAATTTCGTGCGCCGCGACACGACCACCACCGACTTTTTTCAGCAGGGTTTGTGAAATCACCGCGCGTAAAGATTCGGATAACATAGAGCGCACCATGGCTTTTTCTTCGCCAGGGAAGACGTCAATGATCCGGTCAATGGTCTTAGGTGCAGATGTGGTGTGCAAGGTGCCAAACACCAAGTGACCGGTTTCTGCCGCGGTCATTGCCAGTCGAATGGTTTCTAAGTCCCGTAATTCACCAACCAAAATGACATCCGGATCTTCACGCAGCGCTGAACGCAAGGCATTGTTAAAACTCAAGGTATCGCGATGCACTTCGCGTTGGTTAATCAGCGAAAGCTTGTTGTTATGCACAAATTCAATCGGATCTTCGATGGTCAGGATATGGTCATGGCGACTCATATTGATGTAATCGACCATCGCCGCCAGCGTGGTGGATTTACCAGAACCGGTTGGCCCAGTCACCAGCACTAAGCCGCGCGGGTTTTCTGCAATGGTACGAAACACATCCGGCGCGCCTAAATCATCCAAACTCAGCACTTCAGACGGGATAGTCCGAAACACCGCCGCCGCTCCGCGGTTTTGCACAAAAGCGTTAACACGAAAACGCGCCAAACCTGGGACTTCAAACGAGAAGTCTGATTCGAGTTTTTCTTCGTATTCTTTGCGTTGTTTGTCATTCATGATGTCATACACGAGGGCATGCACATCTTTGTGGGTCAATGGGGGAATATTTAATCGACGCACATCACCGTCGACGCGAATTAACGGCGGAACGCCCGCTGAGAGGTGTAAATCCGATGCTTTGTGTTGTACGCTAAAGGCTAATAATTCAGTAATATCCATGACATCCGTACTCCGGTAACGATAAAACCTTGTAAGTCAGGTTTCCATGCATAACACCATAGCAGAACGCTTAGCAAGCGCCCAGAGCGCGCTTGGACAAATTCAAAGCAATCAAACCGTGCAATTGATTGCCGTCAGCAAAACCAAACCTGCCGCTGACATTCGTGCAGCCTACGCCGCCGGTCAACGCTGTTTTGGCGAAAATTATGTACAAGAACTTGCCGACAAGGCCACACAACTAGCCGATCTCCCTGCGATTGAATGGCATTTTATCGGCCCGATCCAATCCAACAAAACTCGTGATATCGCCCGGTATGCAGATGTGGTGCATAGCATTGACCGGCTTAAAATCGCCCAGCGCTTATC
The DNA here is from genome assembly GCA_964437935.1 of uncultured Rheinheimera sp. Lineage (GTDB taxonomy): Bacteria > Pseudomonadota > Gammaproteobacteria > Enterobacterales > Alteromonadaceae > Pararheinheimera. Next base: position 35,008 of record CAYTIQ010000025.1, on the reverse strand, counting down.
GGCACAGCGCAGCGCGCAGCAGCGGCCGTTGCGCTGTTTGCTGCAAGTGAATGTCTCCGATGAAGCCAGTAAATCTGGCGTTGCACCACAGGATGTGCTGGCGTTGGCGGCGCAAGTGGCTGTGTTACCGAATTTGCAATTAGTGGGCTTGATGGCCATCCCAGCGCCTGCGGTGGCAGGCGATAACAGCCAGGCCTTTGCCACCATGCAGCAGTTAAGCCTGGAGTTACAACGCTGCTATCCGCAAGCGACTGAATTGTCGATGGGAATGTCAGATGACTGGCAACAAGCGGTCATTCACGGCGCAACTATGATAAGATTGGGCTCTGCCATTTTCGGCGCGCGGAATTATGCACATGAATGACAATACAGTAGCCTTTATCGGCGCCGGCAATATGGCGCGTTGTATCATCGGTGGCATGGTGAAAACCGGCTATCCAGCGGCCAATATTATCGCCGCCAACCCATCGCCTGAGAAACTTACCGCACTGGCTGGTGATTTTGGCATTCAAATCACCCAAGACAACATCGAGGCCGTGCGCAAAGCCGACGTCATAGTGTTGGCGGTCAAACCCCAGCTGATGGCCGCGGTTTGCCAAGACTTGATCAGCCAAGCGCCTGAAATTGCCGAAAAACTATTTGTCACTGTGGCAGCTGGCTTACCTGTTTGTCGTTATGAAGAATGGTTGGGGGCTGTGCGATTGGTTCGTACCATGCCCAATACTCCTTCGCTGGTTGGTTTAGGTGTGACCGGCATTTATGCCAGTCGTTGCTCAAATTATGAAAAAGCCTTTGTCGATGGTGTCTTTGCCAGCGTTGGTAAAACAGTGTGGTTGGATGACGAAGCACAGATCAATGCGATTATTGCCGTTACTGGTTCGGCCCCTGCCTATTTTTTCTTATTCATGCAAGCCATGCAGCAGGTGGCACAAGAGCTTGGTTTTGATGAGCAACAAGCGCGGGACATGGTCAGCCAAACCGCTTTAGGTGCTGCGACTATGACGGCCCAAACCGACCAGTCCTTTGCCACACTGCGTCAGCAAGTCACTAGCAAAGGCGGTACGACCCATCAAGCTATCACAACCTTTGAACAAGGTGGCCTTGAAACCTTGGTTCGCGATGCCATGTTAGCTGCAATTCAACGCGCCGAAGAGATGGCAAAAACGCTTTAACAAAAATGGAGTTGTTATGACCGACGCTTTAATGTTTTTGGTAGGTACGCTGTTTAAACTGTATTTAATGTTAGTCATTTTGCGTTTTTGGCTGCAAACCGTGCGTGCTGACTTTTACAACCCAGTGTCGCAATTTGTGGTGAAAGCGACCAATCCTGTGTTGATCCCACTGCGTCGGGTGATTCCGAGCATCGGCAAAATTGATACCGCCAGCATAACGTTGGCATTGTTGTTGTCAGCAGCCTATGTCGCCATTATTTATGTGCTGACCACCGGCACTGTACCGCTTGTTGCGGTGTTACTGACCGCTGTGGGCACTGTTGTATTTCAGACGCTGGATTTAATGTTCTACTTAATGATTTTGGTGGCATTACTGAGCTGGTTTAGCCAAGGCCGCTCACCCGTTGAATATTTGATGCGCCAAATGACTGAGCCATTGCTCTCGCCTATCCGTAAAATTATTCCAACGATGGGCGGCATTGATTTGTCGATTATGGTGTTTATTATCGGTGTGCAATTTTTGAAAATTTTGCTGGCCGGCATGTTACCGACGGTGATTTAAGAGGTGGTATGACGGCGTGGCGATGGGTTGACCAACAGCTCGAGTTGCACTTGCATGTGCAACCCAAGGCGAGTCGGGACCAGTTTTGTGGTGTGCATGGCGAGGCGATTAAACTGGCCATCACCGCCCCACCGGTGGATGGCAAAGCCAACGCACACATCCTAAAGTTATTGGCACGCTGGTTTGGAGTTAGCAAATCAGCGGTTGCATTAGTCCGTGGCGAGCTCTCTCGCCAAAAGACTGTGCGCATTGACGCACCGCAAATTATCCCTGCTGAATTGACGCAGTTAGGCGTCAGTCGCAGCAACACCTAAACGGGTGGCGTTATAGCCACCCAATGTTCAACTCGCCGCGTCGCATCACTGCATGTTGCCATGCTAGGAGTTCATCATGCGTCTGTTTATTCAATCTGCCGCCCTTGCCTGTAGTTTGTTGCTTGTAAGCCCACTAAGCCACGCCGAACAAATGCAAACACTGGGGAACTGGGATGTGCATTACATCGTTATGCCGACAACGATGCTTGACCCGCAAGTCGCCAGTCAGTACCAACTGTCGCGTAGCAAAAACTACCAATTGCTTAATATCTCTGTGCTGGATCACCAAAGCCAACAGGCGCAGGCGGTACAAATCAGCGGTCAAGCCGTGAACCTGGCCGGCCAGCAACAAACGCTGACTTTTCGCGAAGTAAGTGAACAGAATGCCCGCTATTACATTGCGGGAGTTGAAGCGCGTTCAGAGCAAAAAATGCGTATCACCATCCAAATTCGCCAAGGCTCTACCGAGCAAGTTTTAACATTCGAACAAGACGTTTATCCGGAATAATCTCGTGAGCAAACAATTAGTGTTAGCAACCGGCAATGCCGGTAAAGTGGCCGAACTTGGCGCCTTATTGGCGCCATTTGGTCTTGATGTAGTGCCACAAACTCAACTGCAAGTACCGGACGCCGATGAAACTGGCCTTAGTTTTATTGAAAATGCCATTTTAAAGGCTCGCCATGCCGCCAAGCTGACCGGGCTTCCTGCCCTTGCCGATGACTCAGGTCTTGCCGTCGATGCCTTAGCGGGAGCGCCTGGCATTTATTCCGCACGTTTTGCCGGCGAACATGGCAATGACGCAGCCAATATCGACTTGCTGCTGGAAAAACTTGCCGGGGTACCCGCAGGTGCTCGCCAAGCGCAATTTCATTGTGTGTTAGCGCTGGTGCGCCATGCCGACGATCCTATCCCGGTGATTGCGCACGGTGTCTGGCACGGTGAAATAACTCATGCGCGCCAAGGCGACGGTGGATTTGGCTATGACCCGGTATTTTATGTGCAGGCCCTGGGTAAAACCGCGGCTGAACTTAGCAAACAGGATAAAGCGGCGATCAGCCACCGCGGGCAAGCATTAGCGATGCTTGCGCACCAGTTAACCGCGCTTGGCGAATCAATCGAATGACCGATTTGACCTTACCGCCGCTATCGTTATACATCCACATTCCATGGTGCGTGCAAAAATGCCCCTACTGCGATTTTAACTCGCACGGTCTTAAGCAAGAATTACCAGAGCAAGTGTATGTCAGTCATTTGCTGGATGACCTGCAGCAGGATCTCGGCTGGGTGCAGGGGCGCGCACTATCAAGTATTTTTATTGGCGGTGGCACCCCGAGCTTATTCAGTGCTGAAGCGATCGCGGCTTTGTTAAAAGGTGTGCAAGCCTTAATTCCCTTTGCGCCTGCGATTGAAATTACCATGGAAGCCAATCCAGGGACTGTCGAAGCGGATCGCTTTACTGGGTATGTGGCCGCAGGTGTGACTCGGTTCTCCATTGGGGTGCAAAGCTTCCAACCAGAGCAACTCAAAGCCTTGGGCCGTATTCACGATGCAACCGAAGCCTGTCGTGCTGCCACGCTCGCCACCGGCTTATTAAGTGGGTCGCTGCAAAGTTTTAATTTAGACTTGATGCATGGCTTGCCAGAGCAACAGGTCAATGATGCAATGGCAGATTTAGCGCAAGCGATTGCATTAAACCCGCCGCATTTGTCATGGTATCAACTGACCATTGAACCCAATACCGCATTTGCCTCCAAACCGCCGGTGTTGCCAGAAGATGACTTGTTGTGGGATATCCAAGAACAAGGCCATGCGCTGCTGACCCGTCATGGCTATCTGCAATATGAAACCTCGGCCTACGCCAAACCAGGCTTTCAATGCCAGCATAATTTGAACTATTGGCGTTTTGGCGACTATTTGGGCATCGGCTGTGGTGCCCACGGCAAAATCACCATCCCTGAGCGCGGCGAGATCCTGCGCAGTGTCAAAGTGAAACACCCCAAAGGTTACATGGATTTGACCAAGCCTTATCTTGATAGTGTTCAGCGCATTGACGCCGATGAGCTGCCGTTTGAATTCTTTATGAATCGGTTTCGCTTGCTAGAGCCCTGCCCAAAAGCGGACTTTACCGCATACACGGGGTTATCGGTCGACACTGTGGCAGATGCGCTTGCGAAAGCTAGCCAACTTGGCTTAATAATCGATACTGACCAAAGTTGGCAGATCACTTCGCAAGGAGTGCGCTACTTGAACGAGTTATTGCAATTATTCTTATAACAAGGACATTTCTTATGCTCAACGCTAAACATTCGTTGCTTGCTGTTGCCATTGCCGCCAGTTTGTTGGCGGCTTGCCAGCCGGCAGCTGAAAAAACCACCACCGTCGACCCCAAACCCGCTGCCGTCGCGACGCAAAACGAAAACGATAAAGCCAACACGTATTTTGAAAAAGCTTTTATGGACAGCGTGGCGTTAAGTCCGATGGGACTGACCCAACTGGGGATCAAACAAGATTACGATAAATGGGACCAGTTGACCGATGCTCAATCGGAAAAAGAACTGGCGCTGGCCAAACAACAGCTCGATGGCTTAAGTAGCATTGATGTCAGTAAACTCGATGCACAAACCTCGCTGAGTTATCAGTTGTTCAAGCAGCAATTGCAAGACAAAATCGACGACGATAAATGGCGGTTGTATAACTACCCAATCAATCAGATGTATGGTTGGCACGCTATGGTACCTTCATTGTTGATTAACCAGCATGGTATTGACAATGAAAGTGATGCCAAAGCCTACATCAGCCGCTTGAATGGCATCTCGCAATTGTTTGACCAGTTAAAAGTGCAACTGGATGCGCGCGAAAAATTGGGCATTATGCCGCCGAAATTTGTGTACCCACACGCCATCGGTGCTAGCAAAAACATTATTCAAGGCGCCCCGTTTACCGAAGGCAAAGACAGCACGTTATTGGAAGATTTCCGTAACAAAGTCAATGCATTGACTATTGATCAGCAAGCCAAAGAGATGTTGATCAAAGAGGCTCAGATCGCGTTGACGTCAAGCGTCAAACCGGCGTATGAAGGCCTGATTAGCTATCTTGAAGCCCAAGAAAAACGAGCTGGAACCGATGATGGTGTCTGGCGCTTTAAAGATGGTGAAGCGTTTTATAACAATGCCCTCGCCCGCACCACCACCACTCACATGACGGCCAACGACATCCATCAATTGGGCTTAGATGAAGTCGCCCGGATCCATGGTGAGATGCAAGCCATCATGCAAAAAACCGGCTTTAAAGGCGATTTAAAAGCATTCTTTAGCTATATGCGTGAGGATGCTAAATTCTATTTCCCAGATACTGCCGAAGGCAAAGCGGCGTATTTAGCCCAAGCCACCGGCGTCATCAATACGATGAAAAGTCGTTTAGATGAATTGTTCCATATCAAGCCAAAAGCCGATCTGATTGTCAAAGCGGTTGAACCCTTCCGTGAAAAATCGGCTGGTAAGGCCTTTTATGAAGCACCATCGATGGACGGTAAACGGCCAGGAACTTATTACGCCAACCTGCATAATATGAAAGATATGCCGAATTACATGTTGGAAGCCTTGGCTTATCACGAGGGTATCCCAGGGCATCATATGCAAATTGCCATCGCGCAAGAGCTGGAGAATATTCCTAAGTTCCGTAAATTCGGTGGCTACACGGCTTATATCGAAGGCTGGGGTTTGTACACGGAGTTATTGCCAAAAGAAATGGGCCTCTACCAAGACCCCTACTCGGATTTTGGTCGTTTAGCCATGGAATTGTGGCGTGCCTGTCGCTTAGTGGTCGACACCGGTATTCATGCCAAGAAGTGGACACGTGACCAAGCGATCCAGTACTTAGTCGACAATACACCCAATGCCCCAACGGAGGCTGTGAATGCGATTGAGCGTTATATCGTGATGCCGTCGCAAGCCACCGCGTATAAGATTGGTATGATCAAACTGGTACAACTGCGCGATAAAGCTAAAACGGCGTTGGGTGATAAGTTTGATATCCGCGATTACCATGATGTCGTGTTGAAAAACGGCGCAGTGCCATTGGATGTATTAGAGCAACTGGTCGATCAATACATCGCCGACAAAAAAGCCACTCAGGCTTAAACGCGAGCACCTTGTGTCAAAGCGGCAAGCCAAGGCTTGCCGCTTTGCTTTTTCAGCGTCAGAATAAACTTTTGGCGTGTTGTTTGAGAAGCATATGATTCTATTGCATTTGTATCAGCCCGAATTGAATAATTGGCAAACAGGTGATCTAAGCCTGTTGCAATTACCTCTGCATGGCGATCAAAAATTGTGGGTCGATTTAACCCACGCCAGCTATCACGAGCAACAACAAGTACTGACGTTGTTTAAGATCCACCCTGTGATCGCAGAAGATTATCTGCGCGAACGTCACCCGCCCAAACTTGAATCCTCAGATGGGTTTACCTTGTTATTACTGCGCGCCTTTGCCGGCCGAGACTTTCATAACTATCAAGGTCATGCTCAACTGAGCTTATTGTTTTCCAAGCAAGTGTTACTGTACAAACGGCAATTACCCGACAGCGAAGCGCAGTGCGTGTTGCCGGATTTTGATGTGCGTAAACCTGTAAGCCCGATCAAAGATTGGGTAAAGCAATACATCCACGCCGTCTCTGCTAGCTATTTGGAAAAACTTATTGGTTTTGAGGATGAACTTGGCGATTTAGAAGATCGGATGCTGACGCACGGTGATGACCATAAAATGGGTCAGATCATGCGCTATCGGTCGGTCTTTCGAAAACTGGATCGCAATTTGGCGTATCAAAAAGAGATGTTTGCCGACATGCTAACGTCAGAATCCGACCATGCCTTTACTTCCCAATTCCAAAGTGTCGAGCTGCGTGATTTTTATGAGAAATTTGAACGCTTGCACTCGATGACGCAAATGTATTACGACCAACTGGGCGATTTAGTCAGTGGTTATATGTCAACATCGTCACACCAAATTAATGAACGGATGAAAGTATTAACGATGGTGTCATCGGTGTTTATTCCGCTAACCTTTATCGTTGGCGTCTACGGCATGAACTTTGACAACATGCCCGAATTGCATTGGCAGGATGGTTACTTCTGGACCTTAAGCTTTATGGCGGTGTTGGCATTGGCGATGATGCTGGGCTTTAAATGGAAGCGCTGGTGGTAAACCAGATGATGTTGCTTACTTTTCCAGCAGTCGATTCAATCCATTCTGCAATCGTCGTGGCTAACGCTGGGCGTTAGCCGCGCCCCTTGTTATTATCAAGGGTGACACCAAGGGAACGCCAGCATGCATGAATCTCAACTGCTTGATATCGAAGAGATAGTCCGAGATAGCTTCGATGAAGACGAGGCTGATCAGCTGGCTGAGCGACTTAATCAGCTAGAGCCTGAAGAGCTGGCGGTTGCGCTGGAATCCTTACCGCTCGAACAACGGATGCAAGCGTGGCATCGGTTGAATATCGAGCAACAAATCCAAACCCTGCATCACATGCGCGAAGACGCGCGGCAAAACATTTTCGACCGCTTAACCGAACTAGAACTCAGCACCCTGGTCGATGAAATGGACGTCGATGATCTCATCGAACTGCTTGATGAATTGCCTTCGGCGGTATACCAAGCGGCCTGTTCCAAACTCGATGCCGACGACAAACGCTGGTTAGCCACGGCATTGGCCTACGACGACGACCAATGTGGTCGGTATGCAGACCATGATGTGTTAACCATTCGCAACAACAGTAAAGTGCGTGACGCAGTGCGGATGTTTCGGAAATTGCAGGATGACGCTGAATATCAAGACAGTTTGATGGTCGTTGACCGTACCGGTCGTTTTTTTGGTTTGTTATCGGGCACTCGATTATTGGGTCAACCTTCGCATTTACCTATCGTGGAGTTCATAGATGAGGAAGTGCCGCAAGTTCAAGGCGACATGGACTTGGACGAAGGCTCTGATTTAGTGGCGCGTTCCGGCTACACCGCCTTGCCGGTGGTCGATGCAGAAGGCAAATTACTCGGCCGTATGTCCATCGGTGAAGCCTTAGAGAACCTGCGGCGCAGCCTGGAAGGCCAATTTATGCATACTGCCGGTTTGGATGAACATGAAGACTTGTTTGCGCCTGTCCTGCAAAGTGCCAAAAGCCGCGCCGTTTGGCTTGGTATCAACCTGTTAACCGCCTTTTTAGCGGCCTGGACTATCGGTTTGTTTGAAGCCACGCTGCAGCAGGTGGTTGCCCTTGCGGTGTTAATGCCGATTGTCGCGAGCATGGGGGGCATTGCTGGCTCGCAAACCTTGACACTGATTATTCGCGGCTTAGCCCTCGGCCAGTTGACCCATCAAACCTACTTTACGTTATTGCGCAAAGAACTTGGCGTTGGCCTGATTAACGGCGTGATTTGGGCTCTAGTGATCTTTGTTGTGACTTATTTTTGGTTTGGTGATGCGGTCATTGGCGCCGTTATTGCTATGGCGATCGTCATCAATATCTTGGTTGCGGCGTTTTCCGGCGTGGTGATCCCTATCTGGTTAGAGAAATTCAAAATTGACCCAGCCCTGTCGGGTTCGGTCATTTTGACCACAGTCACGGATGTCATTGGTTTTTTCGTATTCCTCGGGTTAGGTAGTTTGTTGCTGCTTTAACCTACACTTTTCTGTTTGACCCTTACTGTGTTTTGTAGGCAACACAGCTACACTCACATGGATTGCTTGCTGTTGGAGTCGCAATGAAAATTGCCGTTTTATCTCGAAATGCTGAATTGTATTCTACGCGTCGATTGCTAGATGCGGCCTATGAACGTGACATCAAGGTGGATGTGCTGGACCCAACGGCCTGTGCCTTGTCGATTCATCATCAGCAATTAAGCATTTTATTTCGTGGTCAAGCCATCGAGGAGTACGACGCGGTGATCCCGCGTATTGGCACTTCGATTACGGCCTACGGCACGTCCGTGTTGCGTCAATTCGAGATGATGGGTTGTTATTGCTTAAACACCTCCGATGCCATTTTACGTGCGCGAGACAAGCTAAGCTCGCTGCAGCGGATGGCAGGCGCCGGTATTGGTCTGCCAAAAACAGCCTTTGGTGATAAACCTTCAGATATCCCGCGACTAATTGACATCGTGGGTGGTGCGCCGTTGGTGGTGAAGTTGCTGGAGGGCACCCAAGGCATAGGCGTGGTGCTGGCCGAAAATCAATCCGCCGCAGAAAGCATTCTTGAAGCGTTTATGGGCTTAAATGCGCCCATCATGGTGCAAAACTATATCCAAGAAGCAAAAGGCGCAGATATTCGATGTTTTGTGGTCGGTAATAGTGTCGTCGCGGCAATGAAACGCCAAGCCAAAGCAGGCGAATTTCGCTCAAATCTACACCGCGGCGGCTCCGCAACGCCAGTCCGACTCACCGCCGCTGAACGAAAAACAGCATTGCAAGCCGCCCGTTGCATGGGGCTGGCCGTCGCAGGCGTCGATATCTTGCGTTCCGATCATGGCCCTGTGGTGATGGAGGTCAACAGCTCCCCTGGCCTTGAAGGGATCGAAGGCACCACCGGTGTCGACGTAGCTGGTGCCATGCTGGATTATTTGATTCGCCAAGTGCAGGATAAAAAAGGTAAAAAACATGACTGAGCCCGCTGTATTGCCCGTGGTTGAGCCCTTTTTGTTTGGTAACAGCACCATTCAACCAGGCCAGCGGCAAGTCGTGGATATCCCCTTTGGTAAGCTCTATACCCACACCGAATTAAATATTGGCGCGCATGTGATCCATGGCAAGAAACCTGGCCCTGTTTTACTCATCACCGCAGCCTTGCATGGCGATGAAATCAATGGCGTTGAGATCTGCCGTCGACTGTTAAAACTACCGAAACTGAAACAAGTGCGTGGTACCTTGATTGTTGTACCTATTGTCAATACATATGGTTTTGTCCAACAAAGCCGCTATTTACCAGATCGCCGCGACTTAAATCGCAGTTTTCCAGGCAGTGAAAAAGGCTCGTTAGGCAGTCGTATGGCCTGGCAATTCACCGAGCGCATCTTAAAAAAATGCACTCATGTCATTGATTTGCATACTGGCGCTATTCACCGTAGCAATTATCCGCAAGTGCGCGCAACCTCCAAAGACAAGGTATCTTTGGGTATGGCAGAGGCATTTAACGCACCGCTGATTATCAAAGCCGCCAGCCGCGATGGCACTATGCGCGGCACTGCCAACAGCCTAGGTATTCCAATCATTTTATATGAAGCGGGTGAAGCGCTGCGTTTTGATGAACAAGCCATCAATATCGGTGTACGCGGCATCTTAAACGTGATGCAAAGCCTTGGCATGCTTGCCAAAACGCGTCGGTCAACCCCAAAGACCAATTCGTTGTTTTCGAAAAAAAGTAGTTGGATCCGAGCAGAGCACGATGGTATTGCTCGGTATTACCAATCACTCGGGCAAATTGTGCAGCAAGGGGATGTACTGGCGCATATTTACTCCCCCTACTCCGATTTTGAAGTGGCAGTCACTGCGCCCTTCGCAGGTATTGTGATTGGTCGCAATAACTTACCGCTGATCAACGAGGGTGAAGCGTTGTTTCACATCGCCGAAGTCAGTGCGTTGAATGAGGCTGAAAAAACCTTGGATGCCATCAATGATGAGGTTGACAGCGCGATGCCTGCAGTGCTTGGCGGGGATTACGGCGTGGTGTAGTCACCACGCTTTGCTTTTCACAATTAAAACTTAATGTTTTTCAACCACAACGTCATAATCAGCAAGAGCGGGCACTTGTTGCTGCAGCTCATTTTCGATTTCATTTAACTCTCGCAGGCGTTGGCAAAATAACATCGATTTTTGCTCTAGCTCTTCGGCTTTGGCATCAAGCCCCATATTGATTTTACTGACCAAGGTTTCGACGCTTTGCCAATCTTGAGTGTCTGGTTTTTCAAAGTTATCGTCGGTTTGTTGCAACGCATCGCGCAGAGCTTCCCACACCGCACCGACCGTGTTTTTTGCCAGCTTGTTAAGATTCTCTTTTAACTCACCATGCAGAAAACTATCCATCTCGCGCAAACTTTGTGGCGCCAAATAAAAATGCTCGCCACTTCGCACAAACCGCGACATGATCTGATACGTGGTTTCGCGGACCAAGGCTTTCCATTCTTCTTGCTGCTGTGCATTACCAACACCAATCAGCATATTTTCAATCGCCGACAACCCAAGCTCCATGCTATCAACGGCGATCCCGACCACTTGCGGTACAATCTTTCGTAAGCCTTGACTAAATTCAGCCAATTTTGCCTGTGCTTGCGGTTGCAGCTGTTGTGGCTGCCCCAACACAAATAACTGCTGCTCGCCATTAATCTGATATTGGGTGCGGTCTTTGACCAAAATGCGAATTTGTTCCGGTGAAATCAATACACCATGCGCAAACGCCATGTTGCATTCACTGGCACGGGCGGAACAGATAAAAAGCATGGCCATCAAAAGTGCTGACCAATGCCATGTCATTCGTTTGAAAGAGGCACAGAGGTGATGGTTCAAGTGATCACGACCAGCTGGTTTGGGTTTGAAGCTGTCAATCAGCCTTGCCATGGTTGCATACCAATATGATCATGTTCATAGGCAATTTTACACCCTGAGTGCTCTGATTTAACCAAGAACACCTCATCACCAATACGAACTTCAACTCCCGCGTAGAGTTGTTGACGAACAAATAAACCCGGCGTAGCTAAGTGTTGTTGTTTGACGTCTTCGAGCTGCTTGATGTCTTGCATCAAAGCCATCAGAATTTTCTTCTGGCTATCAAATTCTTGCACTAACATCTGGATTTGCAGCTGCGTACTGTCGCATTTTTCTAATTGACGTAATGTTTCAACACCACGACGGATCTCTTCCATATCCTGTCGAATGGACTGAGCGGTATGTCGCAAGGATTGCAGTCGCTCGAAAATAGGTGTCAACTTTCGATTAAAATCAACAACTAAACTACTCTCAGAAGGCGAGCCTACCGTCCCAGCCGTGAGCGACTGCTCTAATATAAACTGACCAGCCAAGATTTTCCCCGCTGGCTTTTCGACCTTGCCGACCAGCACGGATTTTGCAGTCACATCACAATGGTTAAGTTGTTTCATTGCATGAATATTGCCATCGGCGACTAACCGAGCATATTGCGCAAAACTACAACTGATATTGCCTCTAGCCCTTACCACAGTACTAAAGTGTTCAACTTGACTATGCACCGCAGGATCGTGTTGGATTGAACTGGAAACATGTAACTTGTGATCGTGCTCATGCAATTGATGGCCAATAATAGCTCCACCAATTTCAATATCACCACCGGACTCAATTAAAGAACCTTCGACCGTGCCTTTGACAAACACACTGCCACCGGCCACAACTTTCATACTCTCAGTCACATTACCGTTGATGACCACCGCACCTTTAAATTGAATATGACCGGTTGATAAATCGACGTTCTTGACGGCGTAGATCTCATCGACCACCGCCGAATCATCGGTCAGACGAGGCATACCAGCACGTGTAGCGATTAATACATCATTGTCGAGCGGGCTGATCTCGGTGCCTTCACCTGGCTTCCATGGCAGCAATTGCCCTACTGGCGCTTGCTGCACTTGGCCTTTCACCGTCACCCCATCAACACCAGGGGTTGGCGGCTCGCGACGCACCAAGGCCTCCCCCACTTGCACAGACGGTAACATGCCAAAATCACGCAAATCTGCCGCTTGATCATCATTTGCCACAGGCCGCTGTAAACGAGGCCGCAAGCCATCAACCAAGGGGACCAGCTTGGAATTTTCGCCGGGTTTCATTACTCGACCAATAGCAATGATGCCTGCCGACATAGTTCCGGGTTCTGCTCGGCTTGCTTGTCTGATTAAGGCAATAATTTGATCGCGCTGAAAACCGAAATTGATCCCAGCCTCATGCGCTAGTTTGACCAATTCGTTGGCTGAGATTGGAGAACCGCCCCATGCCGCAACAATGGTCGCTTTTGCCACCATGGCATCGTCGGAGACTTGAAATGTAATGGACGCATTTTTACGAAGCGCAACCGGGCGTTCTAATAAAAAACCTTCAGGCAAGCGCTGCTCTGCAACATCGGTGACACAGGTTGCATAATCCTCAAGCAAATCTCCTAACCATTGTTGATTGATTTGCCAACGTGCATAGGGAGACTCTGCCAAGGCAGATTTCACCTCTGCGCCAGTTAAAGGCTCGGTCCCAACCGGGACCTGAACCGACAGTTGATCATCTAAGCGGATAAATTCGATGCCAATCATAGGTCGCTACTGTTTACGCCATTACCTTAAATGAAACAAAAAAGCCTAAACATTGCAAGCTGTTAGCGACGCAGTAGCATGTTGACAGGTTAGATGTAGTTTTCCTGATGGACGCGAATAAACAAATCTGTACCGATTTTAGTGTAGTCGATTTTGTATTCTTTATTATTCAATGCTTGCACGAACAACAAGGTTTTTGATTCACCAAATACATCGGCACTACCGATGTCCACTAACTCTAAGTAACGTTCTTTTGCTTCAACTCGGTTCGCGGGCACTTCTTCGGTGAAGATTTTAACTGCAGTTCGAGTCACAATAACCACAGGATCTCCGTCGTTATTGATAAGGATGAGGTCAACTTTTTTTGTTTGTGAATGATGGTATTACGACCACTCACTAAAAATGGTTTTTCATAGGTATTCATTGGCAATAATTCCGTACAAAACGACTCTTTTTTTGCATTATGACCCAGTGATTTATTCGTGTCCAGAACAGCTTAGCGACGAGTGTTGCAGCCGTTTCTGATTTAGATATAGACAAATTTGTGGCGCTTGCCAATCAATAAAGTCTATCGGAATGAATAAGTCATAATTCCATGCCTGCCGTAGGTTTTTCATCCGATGAGCGAACATGGCTTGTACACCGCGAAAGGTTTGTTGAGCTGTTGAAAAATCACCGGTTTCAATCAGTAAGTCGGTCGGGCATTGCCCCGTTGGACATTGATGACGCAGCCCGATCATTAATAAATGGCGTTGCTCAATCAGCAAACGAACCGCCAGCCGCAGCGGTAAATGGTTTAAAAACACATCATAGTGTTTCAGTCGGATACCTATATAACGCGCATCAACGCCATCAAGCGACGCTTGACCAATAGCGGCGATGTCTGACCAAGCTAATTGATAACGGCCTACCGAATGGATATACCACATCGCTTGCTGATCTGCCTCTAAGCACACCACTGGTGAAGACAACTTGCGACAGCCCACCCAAAGGGTCACCCCAGCTAAAATCAACAACAACACCCACGCTTGCGTTGGCGCCAATTCTGGCATCAGTTGATAAAACAGCAACAGCAGCACGATCACGACGCTAGCGCTGATAATCAACACAGCGCCCCCCTTACTACTGGCTGTATAAACTTTCAGGACATTATCCACCACGTAAGTACCAATACATCATGACCGCCATCAAAATGGTCCATACCAAATAAAATCGGATCATCTTGCAGCGTTCGCAGCTTTTCTTCGACATGTTGCTCCTAATACGACCAAATCCCGTGTTGTTGCGATAACGGCACCATCTGAATTGGCTTCTTTTACATACAATAGACCAGTCGTTGTCGTACAGTTTTTCATGGAGTTGCAGTGTCTGCCAAACAATCTCGCGTAATCTGGATTTTTTTATTGTTGCTTGCTGGTTTTTGCGTCTATCTCGTCATGCCGAAATCCTCGACGGGAGGAAAAGCCCGAAATGGTGAGCAAACTGTCAATGTAAAAACCAGCAAAGTCGTCACAAATCAGCTTAGCCGACAAATTGATGCGCTTGGCAATGCCTTGTCGTATGACTCAGCACGTCTAGTTGCATCAAGCAGTGACTATCTGGTTGAGTTAAACGTCGAAGAAGGTCAGACAGTTCAGCAAGGTCAGTTGATTGCTCGCTTTAATGACACGGAAGAGGCAGCGCGATTGGCGGAGCTAAAAATCCTTCTGGCGGAGCAAAGCCGACAGCTGGCACGGTTAAAGAATTTAACCAAGTCGCAATCCACGGCGCAGTCTTTATATGACGAACAAAAAGCTAAAGTCGATGCCACCCAAGCTCAAATCGCCGCGTTACAAGCCAAAATCAGTGAACTGACCGTACGAGCGCCCTTTGCGGGAGTGTTAGGTCTGCGCAAGGTATCGCAAGGTGCTTATTTAACGGCAGGCACCGAAATTACCACCGTCGATGACATCTCTCGGATCCGCGTTGAATTTAGCGTCGCCGAGCAATATCTTGCCGACATTAAAACAGGTATGAAGGTCAAAGGGTTGTCGGACGCTTACCGTAATGAAGCATTTTCAGGGACTGTCACCGCCATAGACCCACGGATAGATCAAGTGACACGAACCGTCCGAGTCCATGCCGTCATCGACAACCAGCAACTGAAATTACGTCCAGGCATGTTATTAAAAATTCAGGTGACCTTAGCCGATGCAGAGGTCCTTGAGATCCCTGAAAAAGCCATACTGCCACTGCAAAGTCGACATTTTGTGTTTGTGGTTGGCGCCGACAACAAAGTGAAGCAAGTCTCGATTCAACCAGGTCAACGCCGTCCAGGGTTTGTTGAAGTCGTCTCCGGGTTAAACGCTGGTGATGAAATTGTCATCGAAGGCGCCCAGAAGCTTCGCACCGGCGTGTTAATCGAACGCACGGAGCACTAAGATGATGTTATCGGATGTGTCCGTCAAACGGCCGGTGTTTGCCACCGTCATCAACTTGATCTTGGTTATCTTTGGCGTTGCCTGTTTTATGATGTTGCCCCTGCGCGAGTTTCCAGATATCGACTCGCCTATCGTGACCATTTCAACGGACTACCCTGGTGCATCAGCCGAAATCGTCGAATCCAAGATCACTCAGCCGATTGAAGATTTAATCAGCGGCGTCGAAGGCATTGTCAATGTATCCTCCAGCAGCCGTGTTGGCCGCTCGAATGTGACTATCGAATTCAATATCAACCGCGACATTGATGCGGCGGCCAATGATGTGCGCGAGCGGGTCAGCCGCATCGCTGAACGGTTGCCGGATCAAGCTCGGCCACCGCAAGTGGTTAAAGCCAATGGCGATGATGATACCATTGCCTGGTTTTTGCTTAGCAGCGATACCATGTCGAACTTGGAACTCACTGACTATGCCAATCGATATATTGTCGAACGCTTTTCGGTGGTTGATGGCGTCGCCCGTCTGCAAATCGGTGGTGAGCGCAAATACGCCTTGCGGATTTGGCTCAATAAAGATGCGATGGCGGCGCGTAACGTGACCGTCGAAGATATCGAAACCATGCTACGTAGCGAAAACGTTGAGCTGCCTGCAGGTAATATCAAGTCTGCCGACCGTGACTTTATCGTCCGGGTGATCCGCACCTATAAAACTCAGGATGACTACCGCCGCATGGTCGTCAAAAAAGGCGATAACAACTATTTAGTTCGCCTAGGTGAAGTTGCCGATGTGGTGCTGTCTGCTGAAAACGAGGAATCGGAATTTCGTAGCGACGGTAAAAACGTCCTAGGCATTGGTATTATCAAACAATCCAAAGCGAACACACTGGACGTGGTGAAAAATGCCCGAGCCGAGGTCGAACGGATCAAGGCCAGCTTGCCCAAGGGCACCACCATCACGCCGGGCTATGACTCATCCTTGTTTATCGCCGAATCGATCCACGAGGTGTACAACACCCTTGGCATCGCCATGGTACTGGTGGTGTTTGTCATCTTTATCTTCCTTGGCAATATACGTGCGACGTTTATTCCCGCTATTACCGTCCCGGTGGCTTTAGTCGCCGCATTTACCGTGCTTTACGCGCTGGATTTTTCAATTAATTTACTAACATTGCTAGCCATGGTGCTCGCCATTGGCTTGGTCGTTGACGACTCCATCGTGGTGCTTGAAAATATCTACCGTCGGATTGAACAAGGCCAACATCCATTACTGGCCGCTTACCATGGTGCCCGTGAAGTCGGTTTTGCAGTCGTGGCCACAACCTTGGTGTTGATTTCGGTGTTTGTACCCTTGGTGTTTATGCAAGGTGATTTGGGCAAGCTTTTTACCGAATTTGCCCTTGCCGTCGCTGCTGCCGTGGCGTTTTCGGCGGTGACGGCGTTGACCTTATCACCCATGCTTGCCAGCAAAATGCTCAAAGCAGATTCGGGTAAAAGTGGCTTTAGCAAAGCGACACACCATGCCTTTTTAAAAATTGAAGCCAGTTATTTAGCGCAGCTTCGGCTGGTGACGGTGCACAAATGGCCGGCGATGGCGGTATTAGCACTTTGTACCCTAGCCTCCGTATTGTTGCTGCAACGCTTGCCTTCGGAACTGGCACCACAAGAAGACCGCGGGGCGTTTTTTGTGATGATGAGCCCAGCCGAGGGTGCAAGCTTTCAAAGCAATCAAAAAAATATGCGACTCATTGAAGACATGTTATTGCCCTACTACCAAAAAGGTGAGTTAACGCGTCTGTTGATCCGTGTACCTGCGTTTGGCGGCACCGGCGGTATGGCGATAGTGAACAGTGAAAACTGGCACAACGGTCAACCTCGTACCCCGGAATTAATTCAGAAAATTGGCAATGACTTAAACAAATTACCCGATGTGCGGGCCATTCCAGTGGTTCGCGGTGGCTTAACCGCCGGTCGCGGCGGTGGCGGCGGGCCTGGTGGTGGTCGGCCGGTACAATTTGTGATCCAAGGCAACACTTATGAAGAGTTAGCCAAATGGCGAGACATTGTGCTGGCGAAAGTTCGTGAAAACCCCAAGCTGTTGATGGTCGATCACGATTATAAAGAAACCGTGCCGCAGGTCTTGGTGGATATCAACACCGAACGGGCCGCTGATTTAGGATTGTCCGTTGGCGTGGTTGGACGTGCCTTAGAAGCGATGTTAGGCGGTCGGCGTGTCACCACCTTCTTAGATCGTGGTAAAGAGTATGACGTGATTTTAGAAGGCGCGGATGATGACTTTACCAAACCAGGCAATATCACCAATGTGTATGTCCGCTCGGCGTCGTCCAAACAGCTGATCCCGCTGGATAACTTAGTAACGTTACGCGAAGAAGCCACCTCATCGACGTTAAACCGTTACAACCGCCTGCGAGCTATCACTATTTCCGCCAACCTTGCACCAGGTTACAGCTTGGGAGAAGCGCTGGAGTATTTAGAAAATATCGTTCGCACCGAGATTAAAGACGTCGGTGGTATCGACTACAAAGGCGAGTCGCTGATGTTTAAAAACAGTGGCGAATCAACGGTACTGATTTTCGTGTTGGCGTTGGTGATCACCTATTTGGTGCTCGCGGCACAATTTGAAAGCTTTGTGCATCCCTTTGTCATTATGCTGACCGTGCCCTTGGGGCTGGCTGGTGCACTAGGTGGCCTGTATTTGGCGGGGATGACGC
The DNA here is from genome assembly GCA_964437935.1 of uncultured Rheinheimera sp. GTDB lineage: Bacteria > Pseudomonadota > Gammaproteobacteria > Enterobacterales > Alteromonadaceae > Pararheinheimera. Next base: position 16,507 of record CAYTIQ010000025.1, on the reverse strand, counting down.
TCAATATCTATTCGCAAATTGGTCTCGTCATGATCATCGGGTTGGTGGCGAAAAACGGCATCTTGATTGTCGAATTTGCCAACCAATTGCGCGATGCTGGCGTTGAGTTTATGGATGCCATCCAACAGGCTTCTGTGCAGCGCTTACGCCCCATTACGATGACGGCTTTTACCACAGTGATGAGCGCCATCCCGCTCATTATCACCCAAGGCCCAGGCTCAGAAAGCCGAATGGTCATTGGTATGGTGATCTTTGCGGGCGTTGCGTTTGCCACACTGTTAACCATCTATGTGGTTCCTGCGGCATATGTGTTATTAGCCCGAAACACCGGCTCACCGAAGCAAATCGAGCAACAAATCGAACAGCTCGAGCAACAACAACCGCGCGTGTAAAAAAACAAGGCCAGCCGCAGCTGCGGCTGGCCTTCTTGATCCGTGAGCACTTTTCACCAAAGCCCCCACTTGCTTTAAATTTGAATATCGACAGGCATTTAGTTCAGCAACAGCCCAAGAGCTTTGTTAAAATCCTTTTATCATTCGTCAAACCAGCCAGTTATGTCTTCATTGCTTCGCGTGCACAATCTAAAGGTTACTCTTGGCCAACATACCTTGTTGCAAGGGATCGATTTTAGCTGTGAGCGCGGCGACATGGTTGGTCTACTGGGGCCAAACGGTGCAGGCAAAACCACGCTGTTGCAAGCGATCGCCGCAGAGCAGCCCTATACCGGCCGATGTGAGATACATCAGGTCTCGGTACAAACCCTTTCTCCTTCGCAAAAAGCACGGCAGTTGGTTTTACTGCCGCAACAGATGCAAGCGCCAGACCTATTAACAGTTCGCCAATATGTGGCACTGGGCCGCCTGCCCTACCTCAAATGGCACCAGCAACACGATGATCATAGCCAAGACGTCATTCAAGCATTGCAGCAGTTTGAATTGACCGACTTGGCAGAGCGCAGTTGTTCATTGTTATCAGGGGGGCAATGGCAACGTTGCCAATTGGCTCGATTAGCCGCGCAACAAGCGCCTTTGTGGTTGCTCGATGAGCCCGCCAACCACTTGGATGTTCGTCACCAACATCAGCTGCTGCAGCTGTTAAAGCAGCAACAGGTGGCTGTGGTGGCTAGTTTTCATGATTTAAATTTAGCCGCCTGGTATTGCGACAAGGTACTCTTGATTGACCAAGGACAACAAGTTGCCTTTGGTCCAGCGGAGGAGGTGTTGACGGTTGAGCGGCTGGAACAGGTCTATCAATGCCCAGTTGAGATTTTGCGGCATGGCCGTTGGCAGCGACCGCACATCCAGTTTTATCCAGCAGGAGACTTCTGATGAATCGTCGCTTTGGTCTGCTGTTGCTATTGCTAGGTCTGAGTATAGTGCTGGCGTTAACCAGCGGTGCCGTGTCATTACCCCTGTCGCTGCTGTGGCGCGCGCCGAGTAGCGACGAGGAGCAGCTTGCCAGTCAGATCTTGTGGCAACTGCGATTACCGCGATTGTGTATGGCTCTGCTTGCCGGCGCGGCGTTGGCGTTAAGTGGCGCCTTATTGCAATGTATCAGTCGTAACCAATTAGCAGATCCCTATCTATTTGGCTTAGTGTCAGGCGCAGGTGTCGGTATTGCGCTGCAGCAATTAGTCTGGCCTGAATTAGGCTGGAGTGTGCCGTTGGCGGCGTTTTTAGGCGCTTGCGCTAGCGCCACCTTGGTGCTTGCTTGTTATCGCTTATCACCCGAACGGTCGATGTTACAGCTGCTATTAGCAGGCATCGCCGTGTCGTTTTTATCCAGCGCATTGTTGTCATTGCTTTTGTATTTACAATCGAACTTAGCGGCTGGCAAGATCCTATTTTGGTTAATGGGTAGTGTGGCCAACGCCCATTGGCAAGGCGTGCAACAATTGACGCTGACGCTTATCGTCACAGCGTTGGTGCTCTGGTGTGTTCGGCGTGATTTACTGGCATTATCATGCAGTGACTGCTTTGCTCGTTCGGTGGGCGTTGCGACCGGGCGGCTCCAAACTCTGGTGTTGCTGCTGGTATGTGCTTTAACCGCGGTGACCGTCAGTTATTGCGGCGGAATTGCGCTCGTCGGCTTAGTGATCCCGCAACTGATCCGAAAGTTGGTCGGCGGGCATTTATTTCTGTTGTTGCCAGCTAGTGCCATCGGTGGTGCTGCTTTTTTAGTGATAGCCGATACTGCGGCTCGACAAATGATGCCTTCGCAAGAATTACCACTGGGAGTGGTCTGCTCTGGCGCTGGCGCCGTATTTTTCCTGCTCCTGTTATTACGTAAGCAAGCCTCATGATTGATAAAGATTCAAGACACCAACAACGTCAACAACGATTAAAAGACCAAGTCGATGCGAAAGTTGCGCAGGCAACCACAGACAAAGGCTTGTTACTGGTGATCACAGGCAATGGCAAAGGCAAATCCACCGCCGGTTTTGGTTGTGTCTGTCGCGCCGTTGGCCATGGGCAACGTGCGGCCGTGGTGCAATTTATTAAAGGCACTTGGGACAATGGCGAGCGCAACCTGCTTGAGCAGCATGGCGTGCCTTTTGCTGTGATGGCCACAGGCTTTACCTGGGATACCCAAAATCGCACAGCCGATATCGCGGCAGCCGAACAAGTTTGGGCACAAGCCGAGCAATTCTTGCGTGATGACAGCATTCAGGTCGTCCTGCTCGATGAACTCACCTACATGCTGAGTTTGCATTATTTGCCACTGGATCGGGTCATGCAAGCCATTACCAGCCGCCCCTGTACGCAACACGTGATTGTCACAGGCCGTGCTTGCCACCGTGCGCTGCTTGATATTGCCGATACCATTAGTGAAATCGACAATGTGCGTCATGCCTTTGATCATGGGATCCGCGCGCAACGAGGGATTGACTGGTGAGAACATCCCTCTGCGGGTTGCTGCTCGCGCTACTTTTCCAGCCTGTCTTCGCCGCTGAACAACCACGGCTGGTGGTGCTGGCGCCTAACTTAGTCGAATTGCTGTTTAGCATCGGTGCTGGGGAGCAAATTGTCGCAACCACCGACTTTGCCGATTATCCCGAGCAAGCCAAACAACTGCCGCGCGTCGGTAATTTTCAAGGGGTGCAACTTGAGACCATTGTCGCGTTAAAACCTGATTACGTGTTGTATTGGCGTTCTGGTAGTCGCGCAGGGGATATTGAGACGCTAAATCGCTTGGGCATTAAAACCATCGGCTTTGAACCCAAAGTCCCTGCAGATCTCATCGCCATTCTCAAACAATTGGGGGTCCTGAGTGGCCACACGGCCAAAGCCAACGAACTGGCCTTAGAGGTCAAACGTCGATTAGCCGACATCGCCAATCGCTATCAGACGCAACGCCAGCTGCCGGTTTTTTATGAGATCTGGCATGAGCCGTTAACGACCATTGGTAGCAATGATTGGCCCGCCCATGCCTTAAGGTTGTGTGGGGCCGTCAGTGTACCAAGCTTAGAGACGCCTTACCCGCAACTGAGTATCGAAGTGTTATTGCTAACTCCACCGATGCTGATTATTCAGCCGTCATCGGTCAATGAGCCACGCCCCTACGTCGATTACTCACGCTGGCCTGTGCTGGCGCAGTTGCCTGTGATCACCGCCGATGCCGATAAACTGCATCGCGCGACAATGCGCACACTCGATGGTATAGAACAGTTGTGCCAGCAGATTGAGCAGCATCGGCAACGCCTAGAACATTAACGGTATTTAACGACTAGGCGTGAGCTGCGCTTATTTACAGACGTAAGTCGCTAAGGCTTTTTGCACCGCTAAGATATTGCTGTCTTTGCTAAAGCTTTTGCGAATAGGCTCTGCGGTTGAAGATAACCACAAGACCAGTTCCGATTCCATATCAAAATGGCCCTTGGTTTCGGCCGAGAACCGAACAATGGAACGATAAGGGATCGATTGATAATCGACTTTAGAACCAGTTAGCCCTTGTTTATCCACCAAGATTAACCGCCGATTGGTGAACACGATCTGATCGCGGATCAACGAAAACGCCACATCCAACTGTTCGCCATCGGCCAATAAACCACCTAATTCTTGTTGTACTTCCTGCAGATCGGCAACTCCCGCATTGCCAAACAAGCCACTGAATAATCCCATAGAGTTAGTCCTTTAATTGATGTTGTGTGATGAACCACTGGGCCGCTTGCTGGCCGGCCAGCCATGCGTTTTCAACACGGCCACCCGAACTCCAATCGCCTGCAACCACCAGCTGATAAGCACTGTTGCTATAAATACCTGGAGCTACCCTATCATCGGCAACACTGGCGTACAACCAACGATGCGCCAAGGCATCTTCGCACGCAATGGGCTGGCCAAAGATAGTTTCCAATTCAAGACAGGCCAGCGCGCGCAGCGCATCAAGCTCAATGTCTAAATGTTGCGCGGTGAACTTGGCAGAAAAATGCAGCAACCAGATTTGTTGCTCCGGTGCGGGTCGACCTGGTTTACTCGATTGACATGCCACCCAGCGCAAATTGCCTTGTTGGACAAACACCGCATCGGCCGAATGCTGAATAGGCGTTTTCAACACCAGTTGCAGCGCCCAGCAGGGTTCAAGCACCTCATCGGCCACAGGGAGCGCCACATCGCCACATAATTGCCGTACTTGCACCGGTGGCGCTGTGACTAACAAACCATCAAAACCCAGATACAGCGCTTGTGCAGAGGTGGTTAATTGCCACTGTGCGCTGGCCATACTGCTATCAAAACTTTGCAAAAAATCACAACGCTCAATCCGAGTATCCGTGGTGACGGCGACTCCTTCCAGCAATTGCCGAACCGGCGCGTGCATGGTCGGCATGCCAATAAAGCGTGTTTCTTGATCTGGCGATGCACGCAGCTGACCATCAAACACCGCGGTACGCATGGGCCATGGTCCGACGCAGCCCTGTTGTTGCCAAACCGCAACCTGCTGTTGGAAGCCTTCGCTACGAGCCGTAAAATATTGAGCGCCAAAGTCCAGCGCGCCATAGGCTGTGCGCTTGGAGGACATGCGTCCACCAGCGCCGCGGGATTTCTCAAACAGCGACACGCTAAAACCGGCCTGCAGCAACGTCTGAGCGGCAGAAGCACCGGTCATACCCGCGCCAATAATTGCGATATGTGGTTGTTTTTTCATATTTTTATGAATGTTTGTTAACTAGCGAATTGTCGGTCACTATACTACGACTTCATGGCAAAAGTGGATCGGAGTCATCATGTTACAGAAAATTACCTTAGGCGCTGGCTGCTTCTGGTGTATCGAGGCCGCGTTCAATCGCGTACGCGGCGTTAGCAGTGCCATCAGTGGTTATATGGGCGGAGACGCACGTCTTGCCAACTATCGAGCGGTTTGTCAGGGCGACTCTGGGCATGTCGAGGTGGTACAGCTGACCTTTGATGATACCCTGCTCAGCACGGAGCTGATCCTTGACATGTTTCTGTTTTTACATGACCCCACCAGTTGGGACAAACAAGGCAATGATGAAGGCTCACAGTATCGCTCAGTGTGGTTTTATCATACCGACCAACAACAGCAGTTAGCCGAGCAGACCTTTTGGCAACTGAACCAAACCGCTGTGTACGCCAACACACCTATCGTCACCCAAGTCCGTGCCGCCGAGGAGTTTTTCCCTGCAGAAAACTACCATCAAGGCTATGTCAATGCCAACCCGAATCAACCGTATTGTGCCTTGTTGATCGCACCGAAACTGCGCAAATTCAGCCAACAATTTGCTGACTATCTATTGCCCTAATGGCAAAAACACTTGGCAAAAAAAAACCAGTGAGCGGCGCTCACTGGTTTTTCATCCTGCACAGGGTTTACCCGTTAGAATAATGCTGTTTGCAGCACCAGGCTGAACTCACGTCCCGGCTGCAGGTAATCCGCGTCGGTGCGATAGGTGCGATCGAACAGGTTATCAATGGTTAAACGCAAGCTGGTCGTATCGTTGAGCTGATAGCCAACACCAGCATGCACGGTGTAACTGGCAGCCACGGTTTGCGCACCGCTGGCGCGGCTGGTGACTTTGTCCCGATACGCCAAGCGGCTCTGATAACTCCAATTGCCATAGTCAGCACTTAGCTGATACTGATATTTTTGCTTAGGAATATTGGGCAGCACTCGCGATTTGGTGACTTCATCCACACCATCGGTGTAGGTTGCTAACACCTCGTGATGGACAACACCAGTGACAAACCCCAAGGTGTATTCAACACCGTTTAACCGTGCAGCCGCGATGTTTTCGCTTTTAAACACTGCACTGTTATAGGCAATCATATTGTTTAAGTTGCGCTGAAAATGCACCGCGTCTAACGTCAGTTGCCATGAATTTTCGGGCGCAAATCGAACACCCGCTTCGCGTGATAACGACGTTTCTGGCACTAAGTCTGGATTACCAAAGCCAGGAAAGTACAAATCGTTATAGGTCGGTACTTTGAACGATGACCCTTGATTAACACAAGCTTGCAAGCTTGGCGTCACTTGATAACTCGCGCCCCACTGGTAGGTCTGATAACCTTGATAGTTGGACACGTTATCATGACGCAAGGCGCCATCGAGTTGCCAATCATTGATTTGCCAATGCAATGCAGTAAAAGCCGCTTGGTTGATCCGCTCATCCCGCACATACGCTTTACCGGAGGTTGCAACTTGGTCTTGCGTACGGTTGACGCCGACTAACCAATCCACGTCGCCGGCGAACTGCATCAGACTTTGCGCATCAATTTCTTGTCGTTTGGTGATGTATCGATACAAATTACCGTTGCCGTAGGTCAGGCTGTCGTCTTTGCCGCGGCCCACTTTCAGTTGATACTCAACTTGCTTTAATACAGCGCCGACTTTGTGGTTATAGGTCGCGTTCAACAGATGCTGGTCTTGACCCGTTTTAGCCTCATCAGCGCCAAGGCCCCAAGCCGGGTTAAAATCAAATTGGTTATATCCGCGGTTGACTTGGCTTTGAAAACCTAAACTACCTTGGTCAAAGCGTTGTTCAACGCCAGCGCGCACGAAACGATTGCGAAACCCATCACGATCAGTATCCACCCCAGGCTTATCCAGCACATGGATGCCATCGGCACGGCCATACCCCACCTGACCAAACACCGTGGTCGCATCCACAGTCGTGGCCCCCCGGACACTGCTTTCGGCCAAGCCATGACTGCCGATGCGTGCGGTTAACTGCACCCCATCCGCTTTACGTGTGGTAATGGCGATCACACCACTGACCGCATCAGAACCATACAGCGCGGCGCGTGGACCGCGGATCAATTCGACTTGTTCAATCAGATCGACTGGCAACTGGGATAGATCCATATAGCCCAAGGTCGCCGAGCCCACTCGCATGCCATCGACAAGTACCAATACGTATTTCGAACCGCTGCCGCGAATAAAAATACTACTGGTTTGGCCGCGACTACCCTGACGGGCAATTTCAACCCCTGGCAGGGTTTGCAAAAGCGCTGGCACGTCTTTTGGCTGACGCAGCTCGATGTCATCACGCGTCAGCAAGGATACGCTGGCATTGACTTGGTCAATTTGCTGCGCTTGCCGGGTGGCATACACGGAGATCCGTTCGATGGATTCGTTGGCTTGAACATGGCCTGCAATAGCCGATACGCTGGCAAGTGCCAGCAGAGATAACTTTGACATGAAAACTCCTTAACACATACCCACCGCATGCGAGGTTGATAGACGTTTTCAGGCCGGTCTCCGGGCTTATGCTGCACTGTATAGAGTCACGTTCAAGCCTTCCCATCCAAAGACAGTGGCGATTGAACATGGGCGAACCACATGCATTTACCGTTGCGGGGGCAGCGCTGGACTTGATAAATCGCACCAGCTTCCCGTTTCACTGCGTGAAGCAGCACCTGAAAAAAAGCGGCCACAGTGTAGCCGCCAGAGTACTAAAGTCAACAGAAATCCAGACGTCTGAACTTACTGCTGCAGCCAAAGGCTGTTTCGATCATCGATTTAATCGCGAAAGTTCTGATACTGGAAGGGCTGACCTAAATCGCTTTGACGCAACAATGCAATGGCTTCTTGCAAGTCGTCACGCTTTTTGCCAGTGACGCGAACTTCATCCCCTTGGATCGCCGCTTGCACTTTTAGCTTGCTGTCTTTAATCAGGTTCACCACCTTTTTCGCCATGTCTTTTTCAATGCCTTGCTTGAGCTTTAGCTGCTGACTACAGGTTTTACCTGAAAACTGCACTTTTTCGGCTTCAAAACAGCGCACATCCAAACCGCGTTTGATAGCCTTGGATTGGAAAATATCGCGCATTTGTTGCAATTGGAATTCCGCATCAGCTTTCATGGTGACGGTGGTGTCTTTTAATTCGAAGCTAGCTTGCACGCCACGGAAGTCAAAGCGGGTCGCCAGTTCACGGTTGGCATTATCAACCGCGTTTAGCACTTCTTGTTCATCCACTTTGGAAACGATATCAAATGATGGCATTACATCCTCCTTAAGAATTTCTCTGCGATTATACTCAGAATCGCTTTATAATCCGACCTTTGCAAAAAAAATCGGAGTCGATTGTGTCACCTATCGTTTGGCGTTTATTGTTGCTCTGCGCATTTTGTGTGGCTACTTGGGGCTTTTTAAAAGACGTATCCGGCATACCATCCGCCTGGATGCCAAACGATAAAGTCATGCATGGATTAGTATTTTTAACCTTAACCACCCTATGGCAAGCCAGTTTTCGCCAGCCGTGGCTGTATCCTGTGTTGGTAATGGCAGGGTATGGAGCCTTGATTGAAGTGCTGCAAGGCATGACCCCAGTTCGAAGTGCCGATGCCATGGATTGGTTGGCCGATATGCTCGGGGTTGCTTTGGCATTTTTAATCTGGCCGTTGTTTTGCCGCTGGTTTTCGATCCAACAGGTGAATATCGCGTTCACATCGCAGAAATAAGCGATCGATCCCAGCGGAGCGTTAAGCCATGAACGACACTCTTCACAACAATCAGCACAACAACCTACACCGCGAAGCGCAAGCGCCAATTTTAATCATTGGCTCTGGCGCCATTGCCCTACTAAGCGCCAGTCAATGCGCTTTGGCAGGCCAGCCTTGTTATTTGCAAGGTCGTTCGGTGCGCGATGGCAAAGCGCTTGCGGTGGATTTTCGTCGAGGCCAACAGAATTTCCCGTTGTTAATTAGCCAACGCCCTGCGTCGCTAACGCAGTTCTCGACGCTACTGGTGGCCGTAAAAGCCTACGATGCCGTGCAAGCCTGTGAGCAGTGGTTGCCACTACTGACTGAGCGCGGCAATGTGGTGTTATGCCACAACGGTATGGGAACCATTGAACCTGTGGCTGCACTTCTAGCGCCAAAGCAAAAGCTATGGTTTGCCAGCACCACCCATGGGGCACTTAAGCATGGCCAACATCAGCTTGAGCATACCGGGTTTGGGCTTACCCGTTGGGGCGCAGCAAATGTCGCGGCACAGGAAGCCTGTGCCACTGCAGAGTACCATGAGTTAGCTGCGCAACTGCAGCACGCGTTAGGCCCCGCCCAGTTCTGCCCCGATATCCAAGTGGTACTTTGGCAAAAATTACTGGTAAATGCGGTGATCAACCCACTCACGGCTTTGCACCATTGCCGCAACGGCGATTTGCGACAACCACAATTTCAAACACTGATCCAGCAGTTAGTTGCAGAATTTGTGCAAGTTGCAAGCGCAAAAGGCGTGCACCTTCCCAATGCGCTTGACACTGTGTATCAGGTGATCGACGCCACGGCGAAAAACTATTCGTCGATGCAACAAGATGTTGAAAAAAATAAAAAAACAGAACTCAAAGCCATCACCGGCGTCGTCCTGCAACAAGCAACCAGCTTGCAGTTAGAAACGCCCAGCCACCAAAGGCTTTGGCAGCAATTGACTCAGCAATTGCAATCGTGGCAGTACTAACAACATCCTTGGCGCTATCGCATAAAACGCCATGACATAAAAAAAGCGCCCGAAGGCGGTTTTGTCAAAAGAGGCGTTAGAACTTAGGCTTGGTATAGACACCGACATTCTGATAGCCCTGCTCGACCAGCAATAAGGCCTGCAACTTGCTCATCACGCCACGTTGGCAATACAAGTAATACGATTTGCTTTGGTCTAACTCGGCAAAGCCATTGGCTAATTTGTAAAATGGCAATTCAATCACCTGATGCCCTGCAACCTCTAAGGTTGAGGCATCGGTCTCTTCAGTAGAGCGAATATCTAGCACGATGGCATCCGGCGGCAAGCTCGACTCAGTTTTCACGGTCTGTAGCTGTTGCTCCGCCTGATATTCAACGGTGCGAATATCCATAATCTTCGCTTCAGTCGCCGCTTTTTCCAAAATGCTAAAATCAAACTTGGTCTCAGCAGCCTCGACATCTTTAAGCACGGCACTAATGGTTGGGCTTTTAGAAATAACACCGCAATACTCAGGCATGCTCTTGGCTAAATCTTCGGTGCCAATAGCGCGGGCCATATCGATAATTTCTTGTTTATCTTGGTAGATCAGCGGGCGCAACACCAACATATCGGTGACCCGATCAATCACGTTTAAGTTGGTGATGGTTTGACTGGCCACTTGGCCAATACTCTCCCCTGTCACCATGGCTTTGATCCCCATATGCTCAGCAACTTGAGCACCGGCACGCATCATCATGCGTTTTAGCACCACGCCCATCAGGCCAGAATCGATGGTTTTTAAAATTTCATCAACGACCGGCGCAAAATCAACGCTAACGAACTTCACCTTGTGAGACAGCGAATATTTGTTCCACAAATAAAAGGACATTTGCCGCACGCCAGTTTCATGGGCGGGCCCACCTAAATTAAAAAACAGGAAATGGGTGCGAAGGCCTTTGCGGATCATTAAATACGTTGCTACCGCAGAATCAAAACCACCAGAGATCAGGCTTAACACATCGCCTTGACTTGGCAAAGGGAAGCCGCCCATGCCTTGAAAGCTTTGGGTTTTCATGATCAGCTTGTCAAAACGAACTTCAAGTTGCACCGTCACATCCGGATTTTTCAGCTGCACGCTGGCCGACTCGATATGCTGGTTCAACCCACCACCAATATAACGCTCTGCATCGATGGAGCTAAAATCGTGGTTACCATTACGGCGAACCCGCACCACAAAGGATTTACCAACTAACTCGTCGCGATACTGCTCAAGCACTTGCTCGAAAATATGATGCAAGCTGTCATAACTGGCCGAACGCATTTCTGAAAACTGCACTATGCCTGGGATGCATTGCAAATGCTCAATCATCTGCAAACGTAAACTGGCATCGTCTTTATCCAGCCGCACCACTAGGTGATCATAATTGTTTTCGACTTTCACCTCCGGATCGAGTCGCAACATAATGGTGCGGATATTTTGCTCCAGCAATTTGGTCTGGCGCTTACGTACAGATTTACTTTTGATAGAGATTTCGGGGTGAAGTTTGATAATAAATTCAATCATGATGGTGCCGGCCGCATAAAAAAGGCGCTGATTATACAGCGCCTCGTGCCATTTGACGACCCACAGCCATCATCGCCTTAAGGTTTGGGCTTTTTCAATTTGATAGGGTCGGTTTCTTTGGCTTTGCCTTGCATAATTGAGATCTCGACACGACGGTTACGCTTACGATTCTCTTCTGAGTTGTTATCAACCAAAGGTTTGGTATCGGCGTGGCCGACCACCACCATACGATTTTTATCAAGCCCCGTATCTTTTAACAACTCAACCGCAACCGACACCGCCCGTTTGGCTGACAGTTCCCAGTTATTGGCATTTAATTCATCAGACACTTGCAATGAATCGGTGTTGCCACTGACGGTAATTTCGCCTGGTATATCGCGAAGAATAACGCCAATCTGCTGTAAAATAGGCTTAAATTTTGGCTGAACAAAAGAAGAGCCTGAGCCAAACGAGCCATCTTCTTTCACACGAATAATGATTTGTTGACCAAAAGATTCCATCTCAATTGCTCCGTCTTGAATTTGCTGCTGGAGCTTTTCAGCCACCTTTTTCGCCAACTCATTGGTGGTCACTTGATCTTGTGCTGTAGATTGAGCCTCGGCCGCAGCTACTTTGCTGTCCGTTTCGTTGCTGGTACCACCGGTCTTTTCTTGTTGTTGCTCTTGCGAGCCGCCGGATTTGTCCGCCTCACCAGGCTGAAATTCAATTGTCTGCTTGGTTATGTCCATCGTTTGTTGCTGCACCGTATCGATGGGCGTCGGATCGGGCCGGCCGGGCCTAAATTCCATGGCAATGACGCTAGTGCCCTTAGGGATATCCTTTACTTCAATTTTGTTTTGTACACCAAAGGCATAGGCCATCGAGCCTGCAATTTGTTTGTATTTCTGCACGTCCATTTCGGAAAACGATAACAGCAACACGAAGAAACACATCAGCAGTGACATCAGATCTGCAAAGGTTCCCATATAGGCTGGTAGCCCTGGCGGTGGGCATTTAGGACAATCCGACATGCCGCTGCTCCTTAAGCTGCTGGTTCGCCTTTCGGCTCACGTTTACTGGCTTTCAGGTAATTACGTAACATACCTTCAATGACTTTCGGGTTTTGTCCATCTTGAATACCCATAATGGCATCCAAAATAAGCTCGTTGTTGGTTTTTTCTTCTTCGTTGCGCAGCGCCATTTTGTCGGCCAATGGCATAAACAAACAGTTTGCTTGCAAAGCGCCGTACAGTGTTGTTAACAAGGCTACCGCCATGGACGGGCCGATGGATTTTGGGTCAGACATATTCGCTAACATGGCGACCAGACCGATCAACGTGCCGATCATGCCCATCGCAGGGCCTAAGTCACCTGCTTGTTTGAACATGGCAACATATTCACCGTGACGGGTGTAGGTAAGTCCAATATCCTTCTCAAGGGTGGAACGCACCACATCCGCATCATGGCCATCTACGAGCATATCAATGCCCTTTTTCATAAAAGCGTTAGGAATTTCTGCTTCTTCCAGCGCCAAAAAGCCACCTTTGCGTGCGGCATCGGCAAGTTGCACTGCCTTTTCAATCAACACCTCAGGCGAGTCCATTTTGAACATAAAGGATTTACCGAGCGCTTTACCTGCAGCTCCAAATTGCGCCAAGGTAAACTTCATTAACAAGGCTGTAGTACTTCCCCCGAACACGATAACGATTGATGGAATATCAACAAACATCGCTAAGTTACCGCCAGAACTTAAATCTAGCGACCAATACATTACACCTATAGTTGCGACGAATCCGATGACGGTTGCTAAATCCACAATAAGACTCCTATGAACACGAACGATGTACTACTTTTGCAAGTCTATCTGCATTATCGACCAATACTATTGATCCCTGAGAACTTTTTACCATTTCTTTTAAAAATCACCGACAAAAAAAGCTTTCCGATTGACCACAAAGCCAGAAAAAGCTACCTTTGCGCTCTATTTTCTTCGAGGTTCACCATGACAAAAAAACCAGCTGCTGAGCATTCATTTGAGCAAAATATCGCCGAATTGGAGGCGATTGTCCAAAAGCTGGAACATGGTGAGCTGGCGCTTGATGACGCGTTGCAGCAATTTGAACGTGGCGTTTCGCTCGCCCGAGTTAGCCAACAACAACTGCAACACGCTGAACAAAAAGTCCAAATTCTACTGCAGCAAGGTAATAACGAGCAGCTCCTGCCGTTTGATGCTCAGTCTTAACGGAGTTGTCGTGAATACCGCGCCTTTAATTCAAGTGCAACAACGCGTCGAGCACGTCATGCAACAATTGCTGAGTTCTCGACACATCAATGACCCTCAGCTGCTGGACGCTATGCGTTACAGCTTATTGCTAGGCGGCAAACGCATTCGGCCCTATTTAGTGTACACCGTCGGTAGCATGCTAGGTGCAACCTTGACTGATCTGGATGGTCCTGCGGCCGGTATTGAGTGTTTGCATAGTTATTCGTTAATCCATGATGACTTACCCGCCATGGATGATGATGACTTACGCCGTGGTAAGCCGACATGCCATAAAGCCTTTAACGAGGCGGTCGCCATTCTCGCGGGCGATGCGTTACAAACATTGGCATTTGAGGCCATCGCGCTACACCCATATCAACAGGTTGCGCCAAGCCAAGTGCTAGCAATGGTCCAGCAATTGGCGCTGGCATCAGGTTATAACGGTATGTGTGGTGGTCAAGCGGTTGATTTGGCCCACACCAATAAAGCGATGACCGTGGATGCTCTTGAAACCATGCACCTGTTAAAAACCGGCGCATTGATTGAATGTGCGGTGCGTTTAGGCTGGCTTGCATCGTCCAAACGCGACAGCACCGAGCTTGATGCCTTACTCAGGTATGCCCGCGCTATTGGGCTGGCATTTCAAGTACAGGATGATATCCTCGATGTCGAGGGTGATACTGCCACTCTCGGTAAACCGCAGGGGTCCGATCAACAAAGCAATAAAGCGACGTACCCTGCATTGCTTGGCATGGAACAAGCCAAAGCAAAAGCCCAACAATTGTACCGTGAGGCGACGAATGCATTAGCCGAGCTACCTTACGATACTGCAGAATTAAGCCAGTTGGCGCACTACATTGTGCACCGCAGCTTTTAACCAAGGTTTGTTATGTCACTTGATATCAACGATTATCCGCTGCTTGCCAAAGCAGATTTGCCACCAGAGCTTCGTCAGATCCCGCAAGAGCAATTGCCACGCGTCTGTCATGAATTACGCGATTATTTGTTGCGCTCTGTCAGTCAAAGCAGTGGGCATTTTGCGTCGGGTTTAGGCACAGTCGAGCTGACCGTTGCTTTGCATTACGTCTATCAGACACCTTTTGACCGGCTGATTTGGGATGTTGGTCATCAAGCCTATCCGCATAAAATTTTAACCGGCCGCCGCGAGCGGATGACGACGATTCGTCAGTTAGATGGTTTACACCCCTTCCCCTGTCGTGAAGAATCTGAATATGACACGCTAACGGTGGGTCACTCATCCACCTCCATCAGTGCCGCCTTGGGCATGGCACTGGCCGCTCGTGCTGAACAAAAAAACCGTAAAGTTGTGGCGGTAATTGGGGATGGGGCAATCACCGCAGGGATGGCGTTTGAAGCGCTGAACCATGCCGGGGAAGTTCGCCCTGATATGCTGGTGATTTTAAACGATAACGAAATGTCGATCTCTGAAAACGTCGGCGCGTTAAATCGTTATTTTGCGCGCATTTTGTCGGGTAATTTCTACACCACACTGCGTGAAGGCGGCAAACGTATTCTAAGTGGCATTCCGCCGCTGCACGAACTGGCCAGTCGAGCTGAAGAACATTTTAAAGGCATGGTCACCCCAGGCACCTTCTTTGAAGAGCTTGGTTTTAACTACATCGGTCCAATTGACGGCCACGATGTGGGCAGCTTGGTCGATACGCTTCGCAATATGCGACAGCTTAAAGGGCCACAACTGTTGCACGTCGTCACCAAAAAAGGCAAAGGCTACGCCCCGGCCGAGCAAGATCCGATTGGATATCATGCAGTTAGCAAGTTTGACCCAAGCTCTAACGCACCTGCCGCCAAAAAAGCCAGTAGCCCGACCTTTTCCAACATCTTCGGGCAATGGGTCTGCGATATGGCCGAGCAAGACACTCGGTTACACGCCATTACGCCTGCAATGCGCGAAGGCTCAGACTTAGTCGCGTATTCCAAACGTTTCCCAGAACGTTATTACGATGTGGCGATCGCTGAACAACATGCGGTGACCTTGGCTGCAGGATTGGCCATCGAAGGTTTAAAACCAGTGGTTGCGATTTATTCCAGCTTCCTACAACGTGGTTACGATCAGCTGATCCATGATGTTGCGCTGCAAAATCTCGATGTGACCTTTGCCATTGACCGAGCTGGCATCGTTGGTGCTGATGGCGCCACACATCAAGGTGCCTTTGATATCAGCTACATGCGCTGTATTCCAAACTTGGTCATTATGGCGCCGTCCGATGAAAATGAATGTCGCCAGATGCTTTACACGGCTTACCAGCACCCAGGCCCGGCCGCTGTGCGATATCCACGTGGCTCGGCGACCGGTGTAGCAGCAACCGCCGAGATGACCGCATTACCCATTGGCAAAGCTAACATCGTGCGCCAAGGCCAAAAATTGGCAATCTTGGCCTTTGGTACCATGGTACATCACGCCAAAGCCGCGGCAGAACAGCTCGACGCGACCTTGGTCGATATGCGCTTTGTCAAACCTTTGGATCTAGCATTGCTGACGCAACTAGCTACCGAGCATCAGGCGTTGGTCACGGTTGAAGACAATGCGCTGGCCGGTGGTGCAGGCTCAGCCGTTAATGAGGCCGTAGCCCTGCTGAATCTTAACTACCGCTTGTTGAATTTAGCGATCCCTGATCACTTCGTCCGTCACGGCACACAAGCCGAGTTGTACCAAGAACTGGGTCTGGATAGCGATTCCATCTGCGCCAGAATTCGTGCTTGGATGTAATGGCTAGGTAAAAATCCACCTCCATAGGAGGTGGCTTTGCTTTAGGCCCCCTAGAAGGGGG
>CAYTIQ010000024.1:0-45560 GCA_964437935.1 uncultured Rheinheimera sp. | reverse complement strand
TCATATGCTAATTCTCTCAAGAAAATTAGCCTCCGACAAACCCGGTATGATTCATCTTTAGTCTCAGGTTTATTCAAAGATGCTTCAAAAGCTATACGATCCCCTTTTGGTAAATAATCATCAGCTAGCCACTGTACACTTGATATGTGGAAACCTCTATCAAATAAGCTACTTAACTCTGGAGACATCAAAACTTGTTTTCCATGTAGCATAGCCCTTTTAATGTGACTTGCTGCTTCTTCATCCTCCTCAAAGTCATTTTCGGGGTGGTATAATTTAACATTTGTCACGTCGACTAAACGAAACCCTTCTATATTATTCATCAGCAGAGTGAAAAATTTTGAAACATGATGACTATCTTGCACGCCAATTAAAGTTAATTCTTGTACTTGGATAATTTCATTAGTCTCGCTTTCAAGGGCTCTTTTGAATTCAGCAATAAGCTTTTCTCCAAACTCATTTGCAGGACTTCTAATAGTAAAACCATTAGTCTCTTTAAAAATTTCAATTTGAGCCGTTTTCGTCTCAATCTGTTTTATTTCAGGTTTCGTTAAATCGTGATCTTTATATACAACGTCTAAGACAAAACCATCTTTAGAACTAGTAAAATTAGCTTGGCAATCAGGCCCTGAACCTAATTTCGTTTTCACATTAGAAAGGGCTTGTCGAATAGCTTCATCGTTAACTTGAGAGTTTTCATCTTTTACAATAGAACTCGATGTAACGTTTTCTCGTTTTGGTTTTGTTGCTAGTAACTCTGATAAATAATTTCTATCTTGGTAGTCGAAGATAAACGAAGATAAATAATATGATAACTCTCCTTTTTCAGTATCTTGAGATACAAACACCGATTTTTTAAGGAGCATCTGATGAACATCCTGTTTCCCACAGGCATGTTGTGAAAGTCCATCAAATATTGCTTTATCGTGATAAAAATACAGACTCGGACCAAACCTTTTTTTACTAATCATTATGATTTCCATCCAAGTTCGCCAATGTTGTAGTGAGCTATCTGTCGATTTACTTTTTCTGGCTTTATCATATTCAATTGATTCTCTCTAGCTTCACTCATAGACCAGTCTTGCATGTATCTATATCTTCCATGATTATAATTGGTCATTACAGAACCTGAAACATCTGATGAAATAAATCGAAGATTAATCGGCAAAGCCTCGGATAAAATTTGGTAATGAGATAGGAAGTCGATCAAATATAAAAACTCTTCCTCTGTGTCACCGGATCTCATATAGTAAACAATATAACCTTCTTCATTAGTCCTCGTCCGGTACTTCACTATTATTATTGAGCTTGATAGCATTTCTATCGTTGCAGGATGCTCCCATACATTTCCATGTCTTACCTTATGGATTATCATGTCTGGATGCCAAAAACCGTAATTTTCTATGTTCAAACGGCCAATTAGTGTTTGTAAGTCAGATGCAACGGAAAAACAATTCTTAATTTGATCTGGCCCAAACACGTGTAACTGTTGATTTTTTGCTATTTTTATATTTAAAGGATTGATCACTGACAATTGTTCATAAAAATCGTTTGTATAACGATTATCATGATTATAAACAAACAAAAGCCCCCTAATGATATAATCAAATTCATTCTCTGGCAGAACATATATTCTTCTCCACTCCTCTGAAGAATTTGCACAATGAGTGGCTAAAGCCAGGCTTTTTATTGCATCGGAAACAGCTGTATTACTAATACTCCCGGCACCGTAACTTTTTAAATCGGTGTTGAAATACACAACCTTACCCAAATATGGGTCTATATAATAAAAAACACAGTCGCATGGATGAGTCTTTTTTTTATGCTCTTCGATGTGACAAGGAATATTTTGATCGAGTAATTCTTGTTTGAACCACTTAAATGTCGAAAATATTTCGTCTGAAATCTGATTTGCGGCTTGTGCTGTATTTATTGTTTCTGCCATAAATATTCCTTTCTTTTATAAACATCCCTAGTAAAACACCATAATATATAATTCAATTAATTCATGATTTATTGCAATCCTGCCATCTAACTCGCCTGTCCAATAATAAATTGAAACCTACTCAATATATTATTTATAATTCAGAAATATACTAAAATATATTAAAAATCGTCGTTCTAAGCAAAGTTGGCTTTTAAACAACTAGCCGTGTACGTTGATGGCAGATCCAAAAAATCGCATAAATCTTTGACGAGAACGCAAAGTCTATGTTTTAAGTTAACTAGTGCGTCAGCATGAAACCCAAGTTCGAATTGATCGACAGACTTTTTATAATATTCAGCGAGATCGAAGGATATCGTCTGTAAAATATCATATTCATTAATTGGATTGCTCATTCAGAACAAGCTCCGTAACCAATTAATTAGACTCCTTTAGTTAACTGACTACTTGTTCAATTAAAGAATCAACTAGAGTGATCTTTGTAATTTGGGAAATGAGAATACTTTCGTTTAATCTGTCACAAAGAACCATTAACTCATGAAATTTTTCGACTATTCTTTGTTGTTCTGCAATCGGAGGTAAAGCAATGGGAAAACTTCGAACACTGCCTAGAGAAACAAATGATTGAACAGCACCTGATGCCTCAGCTTTCATTATTTCTGCAGCATATTTTAGATATAACAATAAATATTCAGGTTTAGTGAGCTGAATGTCATAGTATTTGAAGAGCGCTACATTTTTAATACTAAAGGCGATATCAGTATCAACGAGTACTGGATTGCCAATGCTACCAATCATCGCAAATAGGATATCAAACTTATCTACTTTAGAGCGCTCTGAAATTTTTAGATGGTCTTCCTCTGTAATATACTTAATATCTGTAAGGTCAAGGCTTCCACTCGAAAGGTTCTTACTAGTTACCAAAGGATACCCCTCTGAAACATACTTCGGCGTATCATGGGTTCCATCTCTGACATCAAAAATGTTATTAAAACGTTCCCAAATCCAACCTTTTGGCAAATCAAAGAACTCTTCTTCACTTTCAAGAGGAAGCAATATTTTTTGTTTCTTAATTTTTCCTTGTTTTTCTAAATTTTTCCTTGCATGGTTTATTTTTTTAATGAGTTCTTCTGCGGTTTCATCATTTGGATCTTGTGGGACGAGTTTGCCCATTACTGCGAGTTGTAGGATGGTTTGTTTTAGTTGAACGATACTGTCTTCGGTGGTGAATAAGGTATCGAAGTGCTCAGCGATGCGTTGCCAGTTGGCTTGTAACTCTTGATGGTCTTTGCTGTTGGTTAACGTGGTGAGTAGTGCTTCAACCAATTGCTCATGGGCTGCAATATTGTCAGTTTGCACTTGCTCTAACTCGTCACAGAAAGCCATTAGTTCATTAACTTTAGAAACGATTCGATGTTGTTCAGCTAAGGGCGCAAGTGGAACAGTAGCTTTTCGCCCATCATCTGTTCCGAGCCTTGGCATTTTCATTCCATAGGAGCGGTCATTAACATAATTAAGAAAACTTGGACTTTTCAGGACTATTTTTAAATATTCGCTATTTAACTCAATGTAAGGCCGAATCGGTAATATTTCTGTAGTGCAGACACCATCTTCATCAGCAACAATTACCTTATTTAAATATGGTCGCAATTTTCCATAAAGAACATCACCTCTAGAGAAAGAATTTTTATCACTCAATGAAGCTCTTTCTGAGAATCTGACTTTCTGTATGAGTTTTGACGTATCTTTTTCAATATCCTCAAGATCGAGAACCCAACAATCTGACTCAATACTATCTACTTTAGTCGTCGTTCCATAATTCGTGATTAAACCCAATTGAGTCCAGCACCAATTAAATGGAAGCTCAGATAAAATTTCTTCTGGAGAGATTTTTGGCAAGGCTTTTTCTTTTTTTATTTTTCCTTCTGTGAGTAGCTTTTTTTTCTCGTTCTCGATTTTCTTTAACAATTCACTCGCAGGCTCATCATTTGGATCCTGTGGAACCAACTTGCCACGAACCGCCAGCTCTAAAATCAACTCACGTAATTTTTTAATGCCATATAAATCAAGCTTATTACTGCTGCCACGGCCTGCTGAACTACGCGTTTTGTGTGCTGAAGTCCAAATATCTAAATGCTTGGTGATTAATTGTTCTGCGCTCATGCGTTTTTACCCTCAAGCGCTGCACTTAAAATGCTTTTTAGCTGGTCACGTAAGCTTTGGATTTTCGCTTTTTGCTCAGCATATGCAGCCAATAACTCTTCTGGATCGTGACTGACTTGTTCAACGACATGAGGGTTTTTGATGTCGAGGTTGTAGTTTCGTGCAACGATGTCAGCAAGTGACACTTTCCAAGCTTGCTCGTTTTCGACGCGGTTTTTACGCAGTGCTTTTTCTGACTTGGTTGTGCCTTTGCCCCACCATGCCAAGCAATCGGCAAAATCTTCTAACTTCATTGGTTTGGTTTTGTTAAAGGCTTTAACACCTGCAGGTAATGCTACTTCGTAGTACCAAACATCTTGCGTTGGTGTGCCTTTTTCGAAGAACAGGATGTTGGTTTTAATGCCTGTGTAAGGCGCAAATACCGAGTTTGGTAAACGTACCACTGTGTGCAGATTGCAGCTTTCTAACAGCAGTTTTTTAATTTTTGTTTTTACACCTTCACCGAATAAAGTGCCGTCAGGTAACACCACGGCGGCACGGCCTTTATCTTTCAGTACTTCAATGATTAGCTGCAAAAACAGGTCGGCAGTTTCGCGTGTTTGCATATCTGACGGGAAGTTTTTCTCGATACCGTCTTCTTCGGTGCCACCAAAAGGTGGGTTGGTGATGATGACATCTTTTTGCTCGTCCTCATCCCAACTGGATAGTGGCCGATTCAGTGTATTGGCATGCTTTACTTGCACTGGCACTTCGATGCCATGCAACAGCATGTTGGTGGTACACAATAAATGCGGTAATTGCTTTTTCTCCACACCATGAATTTGCTGTTGCAGGATGCTGTGATGCTCAGCGGTTTTCACGTAGTTGCTTTTTACATGGTCAAAGGCACAACTTAAAAAGCCACCTGTACCACAAGCTGGGTCGAAAATTGATTCACCTAATTTCGGGTCAATCATCTCGACAATAAAACGAGTGACTGCACGTGGTGTATAGAACTCACCTGCATTACCAGCACTTTGTAAGTCTTTTAAAATTTGTTCGTACAAATCACCGAATAGGTGACGCTCGGCCGAATTGGTGAAATCGATTTCGTTAAGCTTGTTAATTACCTGACGCAATAAGGTGCCGTTTTTCATGTAGTTAAAAGCATCGCTGAATGCTTCTTTGGCGACAAAACCACGTGGATTGGTTTGAATGTTGGCAGGTAATTCTTTTAATGTTGGAAACAGGTCATTGTTGACGAAGTTTAATAATTCTTCGCCTGTGATGCCTTCTTGGTCTGCTGCCCAATTGCGCCATAAATACTTGGTTGGAATTGGTGCACGGTAAGCGTCTTCTTGTTCGAACTCTAAGTTTTCTTCCTGCGCATCGAAAATCTTTAAAAACAGTAACCAAGATAGTTGGCCAAGACGCTGCGCATCGCCATCGACACCTGCATCTTTGCGCATAATGTCTTGGATGGATTTCACTACGGTTGAGATCGACATAACACTTTTACTCTTCTTTCAATATCTGCTTGTTCGCAAATGGGACTTCAAATGGGTTTAGGCGCTGGCTTTTTCTTCGCTGTAAATAGCCGCTTCTAATTCGGTAATTGCTAATTCGTACTCTTTTTTGCTGCCAAAGGCACTTTTCACTATCTCTAGTGGTGTACCGAGTTGGTCTAATGGCTTCACCTTCAGCACATTGATGGTTTCAATTTCACTGACGCCAATATCTGCGTACTTATCTAACAGTGTGTTTAATACTTTTTGCGCAGTGTCGGAGTATTTGGTGAAGTAATTGCGTTTTTTGACGTTCTCCGCACGCTCGCGACGCGTGAGCGGCGGTTGGTCGAATGCAACGTGGCAGATTAAATCAAACGGATCTAAATCACGGCTGACATCTTCTTCTAACGCTTGCCAAATGACACCTTCGGCGGCGAGTTCTTCGATAATGGCTTGTTTACGTTCAGTAGATTGCCACGTTTTGATAAAGTCATTTAATGACGCGAACTGTTTTTTGATGGTATTGCGCGTGTAATCTTTAAAAGACTCGGTGACTAGCTTGCCGTCGGCATCGTAATACTGCACACGCTCAGCAATTTTGGTCACGGTAACGCCAGATACCCGATATTTGACGTAACGTTTGCCTTCTTCATCAAGTTCACCATCGTCATCACCTGTTGGGTAGTTGGTTTCTGGTTGATGAACTTCGTGCTCGGATTCGTTATCGTCTAACGCTTGCTCTTCTTCTTGTTGCTGTTCGAAGCTGGCCAGCTCGTCATCAAAAGTTGGGTCTTCTAAATCCACGACATCATCAGAGGTTGTGACCATCACTTTTTCAGGAATACCGTCGAAGTTCGGATCGGCAAATAACTCGGTGGCTTTTTTGAAATCTAAAATAGTGAACCATAACTTGTTGTAGCGATCATCAATGCGAGTACCACGGCCAATGATTTGCTTAAACTTGGTCATCGATTGGATGTTTTGATCGAGCACGATCAGTTTGCAGGTTTTAGCATCGACACCTGTGGTCATTAATTCTGAGGTAGTGGCGATGACTGGATATTTGCGTTTTGGATTGCTGAAGTTTTCCAATTGACCTTTACCAATTGGATCATCACCAGTGATTTTAACCACATACATGTCGTTCTTTTGCATTTGGTCTTGGTTGAGATTTACCAATGCACGACGCATGCGGTCTGCGTGATCGATATCGTTACAAAACACAATGGTTTTGGCCATTGGATCGGTGCGCTTTAAATAAGCCGTAATCGTTTCTGCGACCAGCTGCGTGCGCTCGTCAATCACCATCACGCGGTCAAAATCTTTTTGGTTATAAATGCGGTCTTCAATCAACTCGCCATTTTTATCTACTTGGTTTTTGGTTGGCCGCCAACCTTGCAAGTCCACATCTAAATCGACACGGATCACTTTATAAGGTGATAAGAAACCGTCTTCTATCCCCTCTTTTAACGAGTAAGAATAAACAGGTTCACCAAAGTAATCGGTGTTGGAAACTTCATCGGTTTCTTTTGGCGTCGCTGTTAAGCCAATCTGTGTTGCACTGCTGAAATACTCAAGGATTTCGCGCCAAGCGCTGTCCTCTGCCGCACTGCCTCGATGACACTCATCAACAATGATTAAATCAAAAAAGTCAGGACTCACTTTTTTATACGCTTTTTGCGACTCTTCAGGGCCAGTCAGTGCCTGGTACAAACCTAAGTGAATTTCAAAGGCAGGATCGACAGTACGATTGGAGATTTTGGTCATCACACCTGAAAACGGCTGAAAGTCGTTACGAATTGTCTGGTCGATTAACTCGTTTCGGTCTGCCAAAAACAGAATGTGCTTTTTCTGCCGCGACTTCCATAAACGCCAAATGATTTGAAATGCTGTATAGGTTTTACCTGTGCCAGTGGCCATCACGAGTAATGCGCGATTGGCACCACGCGAAATAGCTTCAATCGTTTTGTTGATGGCTTGCAGCTGATAATAACGAGGCGCTTTGCCGCTACCATCGTCGTAATATTCTTGGGTAACTACAGGTAACTGCTGAGTGGTGTAACCTTTCCACGCGCAGAACTTTTGCCATAACTCTTCAGGCGATGGAAATTCGGCAAGACTGATTTCAGTTTCAAGTACACCACTACTATTAGTCTTGTCATGAAAGACAAAACCATCACCGTTGGATGCAAACACAAAAGGCACATCTAAAAGACGTGCGTAATCCAAACCTTGTTGGATACCTTTGCCAATTTCGTGTTTATTCGATTTCGCTTCGATAACGGCAAGCGGAAAATTGCGTTTGTAATCGAGAACAATGTCGGCAGATTTAACGGATTTACGAACACCTAAATTCCCCCGCACGATGACTTTACCATCACGAAGTTTTACTTCCTGACGAAGCTGCGTCATCGGATCCCAACCTGCTTTGGTCACTGCAGGCAGAATGAATTTGGTGATGATGTCCGTTTCAGTTAAGCGTTTCTTGTCCATCTATAACGTCCTATTTGTACATTGCCGCACTAATGAAACCAGCTTGGCCTTCCAAAATTCAATACAGTTCGGTTTAACCGAGTTAACCCCAATAAAAAATTGACCTATACATTCAAAATGTATCGCAGCATTAATCTAACTAATACGCAAACTCTCGCCAAGCAGTTACTTATGCTGCCATGTTGGGTTATTAGGGAATAGTAAACGAGTGAAAGCTTGAAGGCTATCGCTAATGTGCAACTAATCCTTTGAAAGAACGATTTTCGTTTCAATCTCACAGAATGATAAGACTGACTAATTCAACTAGCACTTCTATTGAATTCGCATCACCTGCCGAACAATGTAAAAATGCTTCGTTACTTTCAAGCATCCAAAGTTCTGGAGAAAATGCTGGATCGACAACAGTTAAAAGAAACTCTTGTGTTTTAACCCTGTCCGAAGAAACCAAAATTCGAGCTTCTGTTGATCTAACTTTGACCAGATAAGATGCGTCTTGATATATAACTTCAAGTAACAGCTCATTCTTAGTGTCTAAAGCGCAAGATTTGCTCTTTGCAGATGAGCGTTGGCTAGTTAGTGTGCATTTAAAATCCATTGCTCCCCCCCTTAAGCACCGAATTACGGAATTTGGCCATTCCGTAACTCACTACGGAATTTGCTGGAGCAAATTCCTGTTCGCATCTGACGTTTACATCAGATGATTACCGTGGTGTCAGAGTATTGGATATCGACATACCACTTCTCGCTGTGTTTTCGCATCTCGATTGCCAGTATGCAATCTCTGCTCGTAAATCCTGTTCTCGTCTAGCAAACTCGTGAACCAATTCCTCGACAACGCATTCCAGATTAGTATCTAAATCTGTAACAGGCGGTTTGTGAGAAACTGCGGGGGCATCTATGTTGTGTGCTGTGGCTTGCTGATTTGCTTTGTGGACTTCAGCATAAAACTGTTTAAGTGTTTTATGCGTTGCTTTGGATTGTTCGACACCTCGTTTTAGGCCTAACGGCTGCATCGCATTTGCATACGATGTTTGCAAGGCTCTTAGTTTCGCTGGTGTGCCAATGACTTGATCAGCATTAAATCTATTTTTCTGTTTTTTCTGATTAAAGAAAATTGGTGTTACGACTGCGTGAATATGAATATTAGACTCATCTTGATGGACGATTACGTTGATTAAATTATCTCCAAAAGCACTCTTCAACCATCCAAGCGAACTGCTTACCCATTTTTGAAGTTGTACTTTTGCATCTGGTTTATAGTTTCCTGAACTGTCGCGCACCCAGCAAGGGGAAAAGGCCAGAACAAACTCAAGGGCTCGGGTGCCATTTTTTCGAATGTCAGTTTCAGTAAGTCCCATTTTTGACAGCCGTTTACGATAATCGTTATCAATTCGTGCTGTACCAACCAAAATTTTATTGAAAGACGACAATTTTGTGTTTGCGTTTTTGACTGGTCGGATCCGTGAATTATGAAGGGTCATAGCCACAATCGAGCTAACTGATTTGCGCTTCTCCATCCTCAAAATCGCATAGCTTTCGTTATCGCTCATCCTCGACCTCCGTCACTTCCGCTAAAAAATTGACTTCCGAGCTATTTTTTCTTTCCTCGCCAATCGTCGAGTAGCTTGTTAATCAGAATACTTTTTTCAGCACTTGTTGTTTCATGATTTTCTGAGATAGCTTTTTGCTGCGACTCCCAACTTGAAACAATTTCCTCTAATTTATGAATTCCACCGACCCGCTTATAAAAATCAGATAAACGCGATGTAGCGCTATTTAATTTTCGTAATTCACTAATTTCATCCCTGAGTTCCTTCTCAACATTTGCAGCTTCAACGATCTGTTTTTCAAGACATTCAATTGTACAGTCTTGAGAAAGAGAGTTGCTTTGCAATGAATGAATCAACACATTAAAGCTTTTTAAGTTCACGTGCCAATCGTCGGAATGCAGGATTAGCTCGCCAAGAATACTTTTATTTGAAAAAAAATGGGCAAATTTCGAATCTATTAAAACTTGTAGTCTCATAAAAACCTCCATATTCAGCATAAATATAATACCATGCAAATTTAAAAAACGATGAAAATCATTTAAAGAAATAAATCTTCATAATGTTATATATGATAAAACCAAAAACCGGAAAAAAGATATTTTAAAAGGGAAGATTTAGGAAAGCATAGTTGGTAGTGGTGGTAGAGGTAAATAGCGGAATTTTAGACGTTATTTAATAAATAGCACCAAACAAAATATAATTATACTAAAAACTCCTAACCAGACTAAGCAACCATTAATTTTATTAAATTTAAAATATATAGATAATTAAAAATTACCACTACCACCACTACCATATACATAAAGGCTTGACTTATAATTTCAGATAGAGTGATTGAAATACAAAGTCTGTTTCAGCAATACCACCACTACTACATACAGAAGTCGCTTGTCTCATCAGATATATTGATTGGAATACAAAGGCTGTTTCAGCAATACCACCGCTACCAACACTGTGTTTTCACCAAATAGATGAATGAGGCGTGATGGCTCAACCCTTCATTGTCGATACTGCACATGCAGCTCCTTGTAATGTGCTGTTCTGGCAGCTACAACGTCAAGCAAAACGCAGACAAATGCATTTATTTTAATGACTTTTATCGAACGTAAAATGCAATTCAAATCACCCAATTTGATTAAAAAGCTCATATTTTGAGCGATTCCGCAAAAACTCAAAAAATCGTATTTAACATAACAAAGAGTTTCCCTTTAATGGGTAATTGCGAAAAAAAGCCAATAAAAATAGCCATTTGCAAAATCATACTTTGGAAATTATTGTAAAAAAGACGACGATGCTCATGTCGAGCATATAGTCGAAAAATCGGAGAAGACATTATGCAACAAAGACAAACACACACACCTGCTGCCACCGACACTCTTGACAAGAGTGAAAAGTCGGAAGAAAAGAAATTGGAGACTATTAGATCGAGTTATTCAATGCTCGATGCAAAAAAATTAACGAGTCAAGATTTAAAAAGACTTAAACGAATAAACCAGCAATTCGCACATGTGTGTACAAGCGGCAAGCATCTCGTAATGATGATCCCGAGTGATTCGTCAAAAATTACAGATGTGAGTTTCGAAATGGCCAAGGACTTTAAATATCGGTTTTTACACAAGCCTCAGATAGCAGGCATGAATGCGGGCGACGCATGGCTCCGGTGGGAAGGTAAATGCTATTACGAAGGTGGTCTTGAGTTCTCTCCAGGTTTTAAACTAGAATCGCCCAACAAAGATAAATTCAATATTTTCAGGGGCTTTCCGCTCAAGCCGGTCGCTGGGGATGTCGAGCCGTTTTTGTTTCACGTTCGAGAAGTGATCTGCAATAACGATGAGAATCTCACAAAGTATGTGCTGCAATTTTTTGCTCATTTATTGCAAAAACCGGACGAAAAACCTTCCTGGGCACTGTTATTGAAATCAGCCCCGGGGACAGGGAAAGGCGCATTTTATGCACCTTTTCGAAAAATTTTCGGTGAGTATGCGCTGGAGACAAATGGCGAGGACTCAATCGTCGGCAGATTCAATGGCTCGCTCGCTAATAAACTGCTTGTTTTTGGTGACGAAATTGATCTTCGCAATCGAAAAACTGTAGATCGGATGAAACACTTAATTAGTGAAAAAAGTTTGCGAGTAGAATGCAAAGGCCGCGAAATAACTGAATTTCCTAATTACATTCGTTTCATATTTGCAACGAATCTAGACCAAGTGCTACAGGCGGATACTAGAGAGCGTCGCTATGTAATATTAGAGCCAAGCCTGAAATATATTCAAGATACAGATTATTTTAAGAAGTATTTCGATTGGATTGAACATCGCAATGGTGCTGAGCACTTAATGCATTATTTGCTAAATTTTGATATTAGCGACTTTGACGCACATAATGCCCCAAAAAGTAATGGATTAATTGATGAGAAATTAGCAAATCTGTCTGTTGTTGCTCAGTTTTTTTATCAAGAACTTAGCAAAGAGTTTCCTTTTAGAAGCTTAGGTCAGCATGCAACAGCAAAAGCTCTAGAAGAACAATTCAAGTCATATATTGACGTGAATTGTCACGCTCTAAATGCGCATCAAGCGAGAAGTACTTTATCGAAGTTCATTGCCACAATGGGTGTACCGAAAAATGGCAGATCTGGGCGCGGCAACGGTATTGTTTATGATTTATCGAATATAAATGCGCTTCGTCAAAGTTTTGCAAAATATCTAGATGAAGACATTGAGAAGATCTTCGAGTAAACTTTAAGTTATATACAAAAGTATGTAGAGCAACATACTTTGAACTACATTGCAGTTATAAATTTACGAAAACTATCGTGATTTTTTGGCTTCAATGAGATAGTTCTGTTCCACAAATTTCACTATCAAGCTAGTGAACCGACACCGACCGCCATCGGTGCTCTCTTTGTCAGAGAGAGCTATTTATTCAACAGACATCCCTTATCTGCTTAGTTTGTCATGCCACCCATTTTGGTATTACAACAACTGGTTCTTAACAAAGAAATTTTATTTCAATAATCGCTTGTAAACCCGTAGCATAATTAAATGTCGTGTGAAAGACAGAAAAAATTCTGTGTTTTATTAAAAACGTTTTTGCGCTTTTTTGAAAGATTACCTTCTTCCATTTCAAAATTGATTGTACTGGATAAAGCTTCCTAGTAGGGCACAGAAGTGAATTAGAATCGTGCAAATCAGTGCTTCACAATTACTTTATCAAGCGTCAGTCTTGTTGTCAGGTGTTGCACCAAACTGCACCATTTGTACGACAAAGCGCGGGAGTCTCATCCGCTCGGTTTGTGATGCCACAAATTCACGCCAATACGGCCAAACATGGTGATGTACGTTTCGTTTAATAAACTCAGCAATCGCACTCTCGTCTAACTCATTAAGAATGCTGTATTCAGCAACAAAAGAAGCTTCAATCACTGCACGTTGAACAATGTCTTTCTCGTCATTAGACGATATCCACCGAATTCCATAGCCACATTTGACTCGAAGGATTTTCTTGTCGTCTTCAAATTCTAAGATGTCGTAAAGAGGGTACTCGGTTTTGACTTGTGTTTGATATGACACAAAATTATCATACTTTGCACTAGTTCCTTCTGGTATAGATGCGTGCGAATTGGTCAAGTAAACGTCATGAATACTTAGGTTATTGATAGCCTGTTGCAATAAGTTTGTCATGCGATATTCCGCCAATCAGCCATCGCAACAACAACCTCTTGAGACCCTGAACGGCTAAGTGGAGTCGTTTGATCAAGCTCAATCTCTAGATCATGCCAACTTTCGTCAACAGTGGCTCTAAATCCACTACATAGAAGTTGGAACACTTCATCAGATGCACTCGCTAAACGAATTAATTTATCCATTGCCTCGGATTGAGATACATCGTCAGCCTCATATTTTGCAAACGCAATCGGACCACCACCAAATATTTCCGCCGCCTGTTGCTGAGTTAGACCAAGACGTTCACGAATCCTTCTTACTTCACGTCCTGTAAGTAAACCGTCAGTTTCTTTTTTGAAAGCGGTCATCGCTCGTTTGTTGTTACGCAGCTGTTCGGGGCTAGCCTGTTCAACACCGCACAAATTACACACAGAAGACAGCTCATGGACATGACCAGCATGTCCTTTATATTCAACGTCGCGTAATGTGATTGAAGACGACAATGCCCCTTCACCACAGATGGGGCAAAGATGATTACCTTTCATACAACTCTCCTTTTATGCACCAGAAGGATGACAGGATATTGTGAGAATGATCTTTCCTGTTTTACCTATCGCGAATTTTAAATAAAATTCTGTATTCTGAGTTTTGTGTGAATACTCGTTAAATCGACGTTCAATGACCGAATAAGCATCGCACGCAGCCCACGTATTCTTGGTATTGCTTAAACGGCACCATTCCGCCCCCAGAAAACGTCCTTCAATTAACGCAAGTCTGATCAAGCTAACTACATCGTCTGCGTCCATTGACCATTTGAGCAAATCAGTTTGAGCCCCGCCAGCGACTTGCATAGCTCCGCGAGCTAACAATTGTTCAAGCTCTGCTCTCGGGTAGAGCGGTCCAACTTTTATCTTTCGGTCCCCATTGTCTTGTGGGGGCCCACCGTCCGTGTAACGGCTGACGATGATACTACTTACCATTATGGTAAGTCCACTCGTTTAGTCAACGATTGCGTAGAAAAGTTCATCTCCATGTTCCTTAAGACTGCTATCCAGCTGTTTATTCAAGAGTACCGAATTTTGTACCGAATGAACACCTCTGCAAAGTTAGTCTTTGGTCAGTTTTAATGTCGTGAAAGAATGGCTAGTGTCCCAAAAGTGTGTCACACTTCAAAGGGCTGGTTGGAGCTTAACCTTTTGTAACATAGATATTTTAAAGGGTCAGTAGCGCTGCAGAACTGAATCAAGTGTGGTGGAGCATCCCCCCAGCTCCACCAATAAAGCATAAGGCCACCTTCGGGTGGCCTTATGCTTTATTGGTATTTATCGAGCTACAGGTATTCTTGCCTAAAATATCCATCAATCCTTTAGATGGAAATGTTGCAACAGACCTTCTAACTGTTGTGACAAGCGCGTGAGTTGCTGATTCACATCTCGGCTGGTTTGTGCTTGTTGTCGGGTATCACTGGCAAACATTGCAATTTTCTCGATACGGCTGGAGATATCCTCCCCGACTTTGCATTGCTCAGAAGCAGCAAGCGCGATAGCTCGGTTTCTATCGGAAATCGTGCCAAGCTCTGCGGCTATTTTTTGCAACAGCTGCGCCGTGCTCAAGGTTTGATTGACCGCATGCTCACTCAAAGTGCGACTATGTTGCATTTCGGACATTGCTGCTGTTGCGTCATGCTGTAATTTTTCGATGATTTGTTGAATAGTTAATGTGCTTTGTTGGCTGCGCTGCGCTAAATTTCGAACCTCGTCAGCCACCACCGCAAAACCACGTCCCTGCTCACCGGCTCTGGCCGCTTCAATCGCGGCGTTCAAGGCCAATAAATTGGTTTGCTCTGCGATGTTATTGATAACATCAAGCACAGTGGCGATTTTTGCCACACTGCTGCCTAAGTCCTGCACCACATGGTTGGTTTTATCCAAATTGCCAGCAAGACCTTGAATGGAACTCACCACCTGCTGCATCACTCGTGTGGCTTGTTGTCCTTCGGTATCGGCTTCGTCGGTGGCTTTGGCGGCTTCTTTGGCGCTATTTAATACACTGTGGGCGGAGGTCGTTAATTGATGTGTGGCGGCTGCGACCAACTCTGTTTCGGCCTGTTGTGAGCTGACTAAATCCGTGACGCAGGCTGAATTGCCATTGGCTTGCTTGGCTACTTCGGCCAGTTGGTGGGCCGCTTGTTCACAGCTAGCCACCATCTGGTAGAGATTTTGTTCCATTTGCTGCATCGCACCGCGAATGCTTTGATTATCAAACTGTTGCGATGATTGATGCAGTTCGCCTTGGGCAACTTTGAGGGCGAAAGAACGCACTGCGGTTGGCTCATCACCAAACATCCGCTCAAGCCGCTGTAATGAGCGTAGTAACAAACCGATAGCAATTAATGCAAGCACTAACCCTGACGCCAATTGCCACAGGGCGGTTGACCAAAAGCGTGCATCGACGTCGGCATAACTAATGCCGGTGCCTACATACCAGCCCCAGCGTGGGGTTTTGCGCGCAATCGATGTTAAATCGACCACCTTGCCATCCCGCTCCGAATTCCAGTCGTATTCGGCGATACCGTTGGGTTGTTTTTCGACAGCGCGGCGCAGAATATCACCGACGCTTTGACCTTGGGCATCTTTGAACTCATCAAAGGACGTGCCATGCAGTTGCGGATCAAGTGGCGTTGCCACAAACATCATCTTTTCGTCAGCGACATACACATACTCGTTGTCTTTGTAGATGTTATTTCGAAGCACTCGGGTCGCTAAGGCTTTTGCTTGGTCATCACTTAACGCGCCATCCGCCGCCATTTTCTCAAATTCAATAAGCACGCTGTACGAGCTTAAAAACAGCTGGTTGATACGGGCCTTATTATCCGCCATCGACGCAATTCGAAACGTCAATAAACCAGCGACAACCATGGCCAGTAACGCAATAAACACTAAGGTTGCAGTGACAAGAATTTGGTGGCGTAGTTTCACAAGAACCCCTTAGCAACGGTGTTGCATCAGCAGCAGACGACATCCTGATCTGGGAAACGTATCCTTGGGTCACAATGAGTTAGCAAAAGCAAGGTCCCAACAACCAAAGCAGTTATAGGGGGGTTAAACGTATTTCCCTTGCAATATCAACAACCGCGCCTTTTACTTGATGCAGGTGCAGTGCTTAAATTCGGTACTCTTGTAAGACTGAATTTGTTTTGATTATTACGAGGATAGGTCATGGCCAAAAAATCTGCCAAAGTGGCAACTATGGATATCGGGATTTCTGTGGAACATCGGGAAAAGATTGTCAAAGGATTGTCGGCGCTGTTAGCCGATAGCAACAGCCTTTATTTGATGACTCACAACTTTCATTGGAACGTTACCGGTCCGCAGTTTAACTCGCTGCATACCATGTTTATGACGCAATACACCGAGCAGTGGAATGCGTTAGACATCATTGCCGAGCGCATTCGAGCCTTGGGTTACCCTGCGCCTGGCACTTATAAAGAGTTTGCCAAGCTGACATCGATCAAAGAGGTCGATGGCGTGCCAAACGCCACAGACATGGTGAAGCATCTGGTGCAAGCGCAAGAAACAACAGCGCGCACCGCGCGAAGTTTGTTCGCTATTGTCGATGAAGCCAATGATCAACCCACGGCCGATGTGCTGACACAGCGTTTAAACGTGCATGAAAAAACGGCATGGATGCTGCGCAGTTTGCTCTCTGAGTAGAAAAGTCTCCGCCAAAGCAGTGCCCGAGGTTGGTGAAAATGCCTAACAAACCACCAACCTCGTTCGTCAGTCGCCGTTGTCGGTTGACAGCTGCAGCATTGCCAACCAAGATAACCCACTCCCCTTACTGCTGATGGATGCTGGTTGTGTATTTGCTTCAAAGTCGTTTCTTGCGTGGTTTTTTATTAGGTCTTTCTGGCGCTTCGATCCTGTTGTATTTCTGGCACACAGAAACGTTATTAGCCTTGCAAACGTCAAGCAAACCAAGCGAAGCCACAGTGGTTGAAACGGTGTCAACCACGCCTTTGCAAGCACGTTTGCATCTGGTCGATTTGCTGCAAAAAAGCTACAGCATTCATGAAGGCACCGAAGAAAACGATGTGCGGCCTCAACTGCAGCAAAACGGCCACATGCCGCTTGTTCAACAGCTGTTGACCACGACGCAAGTGGATGTCAGCGATTTACTTGATTTGTCGCGGCCATTCACCGCCGCACAATTTTATGCCGCGTTGATGCGTATCCGGCATCATTTGGAACGTCAAGCTGCGCTCGCTGAACTCGATATCGAAGCGAAAAAACTGCAGCCGACCAAAGCAACACCTTGATTGCTGTGATTAAATTTCTCTAATTTCACAAACTTTTTGCATCGCGGACTTTCACTAAGGCAAAATCGCCTTACACTGTTTCAGATACAGCTAACAAAGTCCGCCGATGAAACCTGCAAAACCCGCCAATGAGTCTGCCCGCCTGCATTTACTGCATCGGCTTAATATCCTAGATACCGCTCAAGAAGCGGTCTATGACTCATTAACGGAATTAGCCTGTTTGATTTGTGATTGCTCCAACGCCGCACTCACCTTAATCGCCGAAGACCATCAATGGATTAAAGCTGCCACAGGCTCTATCGCACCGCCGCTGTCTCGCGACAACTCCTTTTGCGCGCACACGATTTTAACGCCTGACCAAATCACCTATGCCCCGAACACCTTACTCGATGCGCGCTTCGCCGATAACCCGTTGTCTCAGCAGCTTATTGGTAGTTATACCGCTGTACCACTGTGCCCTGAAGCCGGGGTTGCAGTCGGGGCCTTGTGCGTGTTTGATGCCGTACCCAAGCCGCTGACTGAGCAACAGCGCCGTGGCTTGCAGTTGCTCGCCAAACAGGCCACTGAACTGTTGCAGTCGCGGTTGTTACATGAGTCGTTAAAGCAGCAAAGCGAGCAACTTGAACATGAACGTCATCGTTTAGATGCGATTATTCGCGGCACCAATTTAGGCACTTGGGAGTGGCGCATCGATACCGGATTTACCGAGTTTAACGGTCACTGGTACACCATTCTGGGGTTAAATCCGGATATGCCCACCAGCATCGACACCTGGCGAAACTTGTTACACCCCGACGATATCCCCTCAACCCAACAGCTACTCGAGCAACATTTCCGAGGCGATACCGAGTTTTATGATGCAAAGTTTCGGATGCGTCATACCCAAGGCCATTGGATTT
The DNA here is from genome assembly GCA_964437935.1 of uncultured Rheinheimera sp. Lineage (GTDB taxonomy): Bacteria > Pseudomonadota > Gammaproteobacteria > Enterobacterales > Alteromonadaceae > Pararheinheimera. The sequence continues at coordinate 27,043 of CAYTIQ010000024.1, read as the reverse complement.
GGGTGCATGCGGTCGGCAAAGTGATGACCTATGGTGAAGATGGCAGCCCGCGGTTGATGTTCGGCACTCATCGCGATATTAGTATCGACCAAGCTCGCGACATTGAGCGCGAGCAAAGCCGCTCTTGGTTGCAAGCGGTCATTAACTCCAGTACCGAGGCCGCCTTGATCAGCACCGACAATCATGGCGTGATTCAACTCTTTAATACCGGTGCTGAGCGGATGCTGGGGTACTCGGCAGACGAGGTGGTGGGTAAAAGCTCGCCTGCACTTTTTCACGATCCCGCCGAGATCCAGCGTCGTGCCGGCCAGCTCTCGGCTGAATATGAGAAGGCCATCGATGGCTTTGACGTCTTTGTCTACAAAGCCAAACATGGGATCAGCGAAACGCGCCAATGGACCTTTGTCTGTCGTTCTGGTGAGCGCAAACAAGTTCGACTCAGTGTCTCAGCGATCCGTGGTGAACAAGGCGATGTGCGCGGTTTTTTAGGCGTGGCTATCGACATTACACAGCTAGAACAACTCCATCATGCGTTGTTGCTAAGCGAGCAACGTCACCGCTCGATGTTGGAAAACTTACCTGGCGTGGTGTATCGCTGCATCAATGACTCCAAATGGACCATGTTGTTTATCAGTGACGAGGTGCAAAAACTCACCGGTTATCCAGCCAAGGATTTTATTCGCAACAAAGCCATCAGTTTTGCCGAGCTGACGCTTGCAGATGACTCTGAACGTGTGCGGCAAGTTGTCAATCTAGACCTCGCACAACAAGCCCAATTTACCGTGGAATATCGCATCCGACATGCCAATGGCAGTGTGCGTTTCATCCAAGAGCTGGGACGCGGCATCTATGATGCGTCAGGCAACCTGCTTTACATTGACGGCTTTATCTGGGACGTCACTGAACGGCGCGAAACCGAAAAAGCGTTGCGCACCGGCGAAAAGAAATTAACGTCCCTTTACCAATTAGCGCCACTTGGGATCGTGCTTTCCAATATTCGCCAAGGTCAAATTCTCACGGCAAATCCGCAACTGCAAGCCATGATCGGCAGTGTTGAGGTACCTAGTCATCTGGAGCAAGTGGTGGTTTTATCGCCAAGTCAGCAACAAGATCGCTTGGCGAAATTACTGCAAACTGGCTCGTACGGCCCGTGCGAAATCGAGTTGTTGCAGACCGATGGTCACAGTCTGCCGGTGGTGTTATCGGAGATCTTGCTGGATACCGATGCAGACGATCTGCAAGTGTGGACCTTGTTGCAAGACATTAGCGAACGCAAACGGATCGAGACCATGAAAAATCAGTTTGTCTCGATGGTATCGCATGAACTTCGCACGCCGCTGACGGCTATTTCTGGGGCTTTAGGGTTGGTCACGGCAGGGGCTTTAGGTCCGGTCGGTGATGCAATGGCACAAATGCTTGATATTGCGCATGACAACAGTAAAAAACTAACCCAGCTGATTAATGACTTGTTGGACATCGATAAGCTAGTTGCCGGCAAAATGACCTTTGATATGCAAGCGCACCGGCTGCATGAATTGATTGATACCTCTATCCGTCACAATCAACCGTATGCTGATCATTATCAGATCCAGTTGCAATTTCATGCGGGCGACGATGCGATGGTCACCTTGGATAATTTACGTTTCCAGCAAGTGCTGTCGAATCTCTTATCCAATGCCGTTAAGTTCTCCCCCAGCGGTGGACTGGTACGGATCCAAACCAAGCGCTGTGGCGACAAGGTACGAATCTCCGTCATCGACCAAGGGCCTGGCATTCCTCTGGCATTTCGCGAACGTATTTTTGAAAAGTTTTCGCAAGCAGATTCCGCGGATGCGCGCAGCAAAGGCGGCACTGGCCTTGGCTTGGCCATTGTCCGTGAGTTAACGCAGCGGATGGGAGGACAGATCTCTTTTGACAGCGAGGAAGGGATCGGTACGCAATTTCATCTGGATTTTCCAGCAACCGCCATCGCCAGCCTTGTGCAGAAACCGCCCTTATTGTTGGTTGAAGATGAACCACAAATAGCCAGCCTACTGAGCCAACTGCTGACGCGTGCTGGCTATCAAGTCCACCTTGCAGCAAGCTTGCAGCATGCAGAGCTGATCTTGGCTCAACAGCCGATTCAACTTCTAACACTGGATTTGCATCTGCCTGACGGCTTTGCTGGCGATTGGTTGCAACATCGCCGAGCTCAGCCTGATGGTTTTGAGTTACCGGTCTTGGTGATATCGCTCGACAGTCCAGAGCAACATCCTGCCTTGCATGCGTTAAGCGGTGTTGAATGGCTTCAAAAACCGATTGAGCCTAGTCAGCTCAGCGAGAAACTAGCGTTGTTGCAAAGAGGTGTTCAAAGCGTATAAACACGCACGCGGTTGCGACCATCCGCTTTGGCTTGGTACAAAGCTTGGTCTGCCTGATCTATCACTTGATCAACCACTTGCCCCACAGTGCCATCACAGATCCCGGCACTAAAAGTACAATGAAACGCTTCGCCATTGCCGACAAAGGGGAAACGGGCAAAGGCCTCGCGCAGTTGATCCACCACCTTAAAGGCTTTTTCCAACGGGCAATCGGGCAATACCATCAAGAATTCTTCACCACCGTAGCGACCGATTAAGTCCGTTTTACGCAATTGCTGGCGCAATAAATTGGCAAGACTGGTGATCACTTGATCGCCAACTAAATGGCCGTATTTGTCATTGACCTTTTTGAAGTGGTCGATATCCAACATCACCACACTAACATTTTGTTCACTGCGGGACGTCCGTTGCAATTCAACACTTAAGCGTTCTTTGATGTGGGCGTGTTGCAATAACCCGGTCAGACTATCACGGGTCATCACATCGGCAAGCTGCCTAGCGCGTTGCGCTCTGGCAAAAATGGCAACCACCAGGGCGTTGTCACTGATCGGTTTGGTCAGGAAATCATCGCCGGCTTTAATCAGCACCGCCAGTTGGCGCTCGCTATCGGTTTCCGACGATAAATAGATGATCGGCACGCCAAGCCATTCATCTTGCAATCGGATCAGCTGCGCTAACTCAGGCCCGGTGCACAGCGGCATATTCACGTCTAATAAGATCACATCCGGATGGAAACTGTTCAGGCCTTCAAAGATATCTGCAGGATCACTGATAATTTCTGCCCGAAGGCCCGCCGTTTGTAACACCAGCGCATAATGTTGCGCCAGCATCACATCATCATCGACGATCAACACCCGAAAGGCATCGCGATGCCGTACGGAAAATAAGCGTTGTAAGCGAGCTTCAAGCGACGCTGCGTGCAGTGGCTTATTAAAAAATCCTAGAGCACCGGCACGGACCGCGGCCAAATAATGTGAAAAATCAGTGTGACTGGTCACCACAAAGAGCGGCAATGGCTGGGCGCGGCGTTGTTGCACATCTTGCACAAACGCCAGGCCATCCGATGCTTCATGTTGGAGTTCAATATCGATAATCAGCGCGTCAGGTTCTTGCAGCGCAATGGCATCTGCCAGCGCTTGAGTTTGATGAAACCATTGCACTTGGTAACCAAAGGTCGCCAAACTCAGACATACATGGTTTGCCGCATCGACATCATCTTCCAGCAGGTAAATGAGCGTTTGAGAACGTTCACTGCGCTCCGTGGTCGCGGCAGGCACACGAATGCCCGAAGATAGATCGGCTGCACGGCGCATGGCACTAAAATCAGTCATCGCCTGCTGCAGAAAATCGCTATCCGGCGGGTTTTGCTGCTCGAGCAATTGTTTAAAACTCAACTCAAGCTTTTTGCTTTCTACGCCAACCTGCGCCAAGCCAAAGGTGCCGGCCGAGCCCGCCAGAGTATGAAACTTCAGGACGAGTTCGGAGGTCAGTTCACGCCATGGCGCGGTGCTCAATGCAAGCTGCTGCAGCTTTTGTTGCAGCAACGGGAACTCATGCGCCATGCGCTGCATATATTGCTGTTGCAGCTGCGCCAGTTGCTCTTCCAATTGTGCGTGTGTATGCGGCATACCGACCCTGTACCGAAATTATTCTTTCTCACTATACCAAGGTATCGCTGCAGGCTCTAGCATGAGACACATCATCTTGGTTTTTGGCCGACGTCACTTCGCTGACGGGCGACGACCTCGACTCTAAAAACGCGGTTACAATCGTACCTGCATACCTTGCGCCACACTTTGTCGATAGGTCAAATACGAGGGTAACGCCCCTAACATCAAACTCAATCCGACCACACCAGCCAACCAGGCTCCTGTATGGGCGTGCCATGGCAGCACACTGATCACCAAACCGTATTGGCTACTTAACACAGGTTGCAGGGCAAACAGCGTCGCCACTAACGCCACAAACCCAAGGACAATAGCTCCGCAGACCAAGAACAACACTTCTAATTGAATCAACACAAACAACTGCCAAGGGCGAGCACCAATGGCTCGTAAAATCGCCATTTCTCGCTGCCGCTCTTTCATCGCAGCAAGTAACGTGGTGGTTAATCCGATCAATCCTGCGCCAAGCACCAGCAGAGTGATCACCAGTAACAGGTTTTCAACCATACTCAGCATCTGCCATAACTCTGCAAGCGCGGCGCCAGGTAAAATAGCCGTCAAAGGTTCAGCTTTAAACTCATTGATTTGCCGCTGTACAGCGAAAGTCGCCACTTTGCTTTTCAAGCCGAGCATAAAGCTAGTGATCACTTTAGGTTCAAGCGCAGCCAGTTGTTCAGCGCTTGGTTTAGGAGCTTGCTTACGCCCCATTGCCGGCGCGCCACCTTGCCAGCCAAGGTGGATGGCTTCAATCCCTTCCAACGACACATGCACACTCTGATCCACCGGCGTGCCGGTGGGCGCCAAAATGCCAACCACTTTGAATGGCTGGTCTTTATGCTGACTAAAACTGACACTGCCTACGCCATGCGACAAAATCAGTTCATCACCTAATCGATAATTCAGTTTACGGGCAACCTCTGCCCCCAAGACGGTTTCATACACGCCAGCAAACGGGCTCCCTTGCGAGAGTGTGAGCTGTTGCTGTTCGCCATAGCGGAAATAACGGAAGTAATCTTGGTTGGTACCGACCACCCGAAACCCTTTATGCGAGTCCCCTAACGCGAGCGGCACGCTCCAAACCACTTGCGGATGCGCTTTGAGCTGCTGATAACTTTGCCATTGGATATTATTGGTGGCATTGCCAATCCGAAACACCGTATACAGCAGCAAGTTCAATTGGCCAGAGCGCGCCCCCACAATCAAATCTGTGCCTGCCACCGTGCTGGTAAAACTGCGTTTAGCTTCCAAACGCAAATGATCAATACCCAACAACAACATCATCGATATACACAGTGACAACAAAGTCATCAACGCTGTAGTCCGACGATTCCATAAACTTTGCCGGGCCAATTTCATCAACATGCGGCCACCTCTGTCACTCCCTTCGCTAAATCGGCCATGTCCAATTGGCATGGGAAATACTTCGCCAGTTGGGGATCATGGCTGACAAACACCACCGTGGTACCGCAGCGCCCTGCTTCGTTGAGTAATAACTGCATGAAACTATCCCGATTATCCGCATCCAGCGCCGAGGTCGGCTCATCGGCGATCAGCAACATCGGCTCGCCCAGCAACGCCCGTGCGATTGCCACACGCTGCTGTTGGCCAATACTTAAAGCACTGGCTTGCCGCGACCACAGGTCCGTGGCAATTCCCAATTGAGTCAATAAATATTCAGCGCGTCCCGTCAAGCCAGTTCGACCTGCAAATCCTTGCCCCAGCAACACATTATCCAGCACCGACAAATACGAAATTAAATTCAGCTGTTGAAACACCACACCGATATGCCGCGCGCGAAACTTATCGCGTTTTGCCGCAGATAAGGGTTGAAACCGCTGGCCGTGCAGAAAAATCTCGCCCGAGGTCAGGCTGGTGATGCCGGACAACAAATTCAACAAGGTGGTTTTACCGGAACCGGACGCACCACGGACAAAAAGGTGCTGACCAGTCGCCAATTGCACAGCGGGTAGTTGCAATAAAAACCCACCATGTGGGTATTGGAACTGACAATTTTTGAGTTCAAGCGCGGGAATATTCGGGTCGTTTAACACTAGGACGAACCTGCTTTTGGTATGATACGGCAATCGTGATTTTATAACACACCCAGACGAGTAAGCTCTAATGTTAAAACCGCTGTTAATAGGATTATCTTTGGTATTAGTCGCAATGCCTATGTCTGGCACGGCCACCGAAGCGGCAGCTGCCAGCACATCGGCCGTCAAGACGCTGGAATGGATGGATTTATTACCCGACGACGACCGCGAGAAAATGGAAAATTTGCCACAAGTGAGCCATGAAGGTGGCGAAGGTGCTGGGTCGGCAATTAACAAAGCATCGTCACAATTTGGTGATGTGATGCAATCTGCGAAGGTTCGCAGTGAATTAAACGGTAAAAAAGTTCGCCTGCCAGGTTTTGTCGTCCCCATCGAATATGATGCGGAGCAAAACATCACCTCGTTTTTTTTAGTCCCATATTTTGGTGCTTGTATTCACGTGCCGCCACCGCCGCCGAATCAAATCGTGTTTGTGACCAACGCCAAGGGGCTAAAAGCAGACATGATTTACAATCCGTTTTGGATTGAAGGAACGCTGACCACGGATACCATGAGTCATGATTTGGCCAATTCCGCGTATAGCTTAAAAGCCGATAAAATTAGCGAATACGACGGCGAATAAGTTCTCAAGCACAAACCACAAAGCCTGCTGCTGCAGGCTTTGTTGTATGAAGGCCAAAGCAACTGTCTCTGGCAACAAAACCCACCGTCTTAAAATTCTAAACGATGATTCTCAGGGGTCAGTGTGGCGCTGCCCTGCCCAGCCGGTGTGATGTATTGCACCTGCAGCTGCTCAAGCCCCAAGGTGAGCTGAAACAATCGGATATCAAGTTGGGTGAGAGGACCAATCTCGGTGCACTGCCAGCTGGCGCGGCTGACATAATCATGATGATGACTAGATGTGTCCTCAAGGACTAACTCTGCAGTCTTTAACTGACATTGCGCCTCATCCGGCCATACTAACCATAGGTGCGGCTGGATTTTTTCAAGTTGAGTTTTAAGCACGGCGTGTTGCTGTGGCGTCGTCGGGGCATGTTCAAAGCCAAACAACTGGTCTGCGGGAATATCCATCTGCCATTCAACACCTTGTGGATCAATGACTAAGGTTGCACTGGCCACCCCGTGTTGGTGCGCTTTTTGCTCAGCACCCAGTCCAAATGGCAGCAATAACACCAAACAACATACCCACGCTTTCATCGCTCGCTTCCCGATCAGTCTTGTAAAAATGTGACACTATCACATCTTTATTCAAGCGTCAGGCCAAACATTCAATTCGCGCAAAAAAGCCTGGGTTACTGCCAATGGCCAGAGTGCCCTCAAGGCGTTTCTCAACCAGCTGTCGCACAATCGACATGCCAAGCCCAGTTCCGCCATTGCCAGCCTTGGTGGTAAAAAAGGGTTCAAATAATCGTTGTTGTACTTCGTTACTCAAACCGACCCCATTATCTTGATAAACAAAGGTCAATACATGATGACTGTCGAGCGAGGCATAGATTTGAACTTGCGGGTTTTTCACCGCATCAAAAGCATGTAAACAACTGTTACTGATGAAGTTGGTAAGAATTTGCAGCCAAATATCGGCACTGCTGATCACCACCAAATCAGGATCGATGTGCACCTCGAGAGAAACATTTAACGGCGAGGTCATTGGACTCAAACTGGCGATCAAATCAATGACCAATTGCCGAAGTGCCACCGCAGTAGCATCGGAGCGAGTTTGATGGGCTGCCGTGTCTTTAAATTGTTGCATTAAACGTTCAGCTCGTTGCAGATTCACCTGCACTAAATGCTGACTTTCACGCAGTTGCTGCAATTGATGCCGTGCCTGAGCCAAGGTTAACGTCTTATCGTCCAACGCCTGACTGAGCTGCTCTAACAACTGCTTTTGATGGGTGGTCGCAGTAAACGCTACCCCAAGTGGCGTTGCCACTTCATGCGTGATCCCCGCCACTAAACTACCTAACGTCGCAAATTTGGTTTGAGCCAGTAACTGTTCTTGTGCCTGTAATATCTGTTGATGCGCTTGCGCCGCTTGATGCTCGCTGCGCATGGCTCGCGCATCCAACTGTTGATTGGCAAGCTCCAATTGTGCTTGGGTGCGAGACCAACGATTGGCATTAATGGCTCGTCCAATTAAATCGGCTAACGCGCCGGCAAAACGGATCTCTGGCGCAGTCCAGTGCCGAACAAAATGCAACTGTTCACAGCAGATAATGCCAATGACTCGACCTTGATACCGCACAGGCACATCCAACATCGAGAAAATCTGGTTCGGAACTAAATAACTGTCGGTAAACTCACTGGTGCGTTCATCATGTCGGGCGTCCGCCACCGCCAACGTTCGAGCCCGCGACATGGCTTGGAAATAGCGTGGAAACTGCGTGGCCGTCAGCTCCGTCGCCTCGCGATGTCATTCGCCCTCAACCAACATGATCTGGCATTGCATCACAGTGCCCGCCGCCTCATAAAACCAAAGACTGACGCGCTCAGTCACCAGGCCATCTTGCAAGCGTTGCAAAATCAGCGCCTGTGCCTGCTCTAATGCACCTGTATCAATCTCTGGCGTTTCTGAGACTTGCAAGAGGATCCGTTCAAGCTTATCCACGTAACAAACCTTTAAAATTTATGTTCAAAAAACAAGCTAGCGAATTTTAATCGGCTTGTAAATGCAGCGATGGCTCGGCTTGGTTGATCCGAACGCTTTTGTCATCACGTACAACGCATATTTACCGGTAATGTGGCCATGAGTCGACTTATTCTCGTGTTAGGTGATCAACTGTCGTTATCGCTGTCGTCATTGCGTCAGCGGGTCGATGGTGACTGTGTGCTGATGGCCGAAGTGCAGCAAGAAGCAGGCTATGTGCCACACCATCAGTTAAAGATTGTGTTGCTATTTTCGGCAATGCGGCATTTTGCAGCAGCACTTCGCTTGCAACAGATGGACGTGTATTACATTGATTATCAGCAAAAAGTCCAAAGCTTGCTTGATGCCATCAAACAGGTGCTCACAAAGCGGCCTGATATTTCAGAAGTGGTGTTAACTGAAAGCGGCGAATACCGGCTGCAACAAGACATCTACAGCTGGTCCAGTCAATTAGGTCTTGCGGTGACCGTGCTGCCCGATGACCGATTTATTTGCTCTCGGGCACAATTTGCGCAATGGGCGTCGGGGCGCAAACAATACCGCATGGAGTTTTTCTATCGCGAGATGCGACGTTATACCGGGCTGCTGATGGACGGGGATCAACCGGTCGGTGGCCAGTGGAATTTTGACGCCGACAATCGCCAATCACTGCCGGCTGATTTAGCAGTCCCCGCCCCATTGCGCATTGTACCCGACGCGATCACCGCTGAAGTGATCCAGCTTGTGGCCAGTGAATTCTCAAGCCATATCGGCGATGCCACAGCCTTTTGTTACGCTGTGACGAGCAAGGATGCTCGCACGGCTTTTTTGCATTTTGTCGAACATCACTTGCCGCTGTTTGGCGCCTATCAAGATGCGATGAAAGTGGGTGAGCCTTTTGTGTTTCACAGTGTTGCCTCGGCGTATATCAACTGCGGCCTTCTAGATGCGCGCTGGGTCTGCCAACAAGTCGAGCAGGCCTATCAGCAAGGCAAGGTGCCACTCGCCGCTGCCGAAGGCTTTATTCGGCAAATTATTGGTTGGCGCGAGTATGTCCGAGGCTTGTATTGGTTATTGATGCCCAACTATGCCACAGGCAACTTTTTTAATGCGAAGCGCCCACTGCCTTGGTTTTATTGGACCGGCGAGACCAAGATGCGCTGCGTGCATGAAGCCGTTGAGCACACCAAACAGCATGCGTATTCCCACCATATTCAACGTCTGATGATCACCGGCAATTTTGCGCTGTTGGCGGGCTTATCGCCCCAGGCTGTGCATCAATGGTATTTGGCCGTCTATGCCGACGCCTATGAATGGGTCGAATTGCCAAACACCATGGGCATGGCGCTGTTTGCTGATGGTGGGGTTTTGGCCTCAAAACCTTACGCGGCCAGCGGCAACTATATCCACAAAATGAGTAATTACTGCCGGCATTGCCATTATCAGGTGAAAGAGACCTTGGCAGGCAACGCCTGTCCATTTAATGCGTTGTATTGGGATTTTTTGGCACGGCACGAAGCGCAACTCGCCGCTAACCCTCGGCTCGCCCTAACATACAAAAATTGGCATCGTAAAGCTGACGCCGAGCAACAAGCGATCCGGGCCAAAGCGGCTGAACTTTTAATCCATGTGGAGCAATTATGAGGAAATTGATCATTCTCGACGATGCCCCACGCATGTACGATAACCCGCTGCTGTCGGGTCTGAGTACTGACGATGTCTTGGTATTGCAGCTACCGCTCGGTCAAACCCGTCAAGCCGTGATGCTTCGGCAAGCCCGCCAGCAGTTTGCAGAGCAGCTGCAGAGGTTAGGCTGTCAGGTGGTGCTGCAGCCTGCCAGCAGCGCGATGGCGATCGCATCCTTAGCCAGCGCTCACGACTGTGCATGCATTGTGCTCAATCAGCCTGTTGCATGGGATGAAACAACCTGGCTAGCGGCGTTACGGCAAAGCACAACGTTGGTCGTGCAGGTGGTTGATGCCAACAGTTTATTAACGGATACCCTTGCACCTGAACTTGGCAAGGTGCCGCCCAGTTACAGTCAATTTCGCCGCGCACGTGAACCTGAGTTAAGGGTTAGTCCTGCCGTGGATCATGCTTTTTACTCCGATTTGCACACGGAACTTCACAAGGCCTTGCCGTTGACGGGTGAGCCGCCTTCAACCCACGCGGCTTACGCGCATGCGCCTGATGATCTGGTGTTTGGTCCTTTTGCAGGCACGCCGCTACCCTGTGACGAGCACAGTTGGCGCCAGCATATGCAGCACTACATCCACCATTCGATGCATCAGTACAAACAACGGCGTAACGAGTTGCTCGGTGCTGATTTTGCGAGTTTTTTCTCAACGCCCTTGGCGCTTGGCCTCATTGGGGTTCGTGATCTGTATCAGCATATTGTTAGCTACGAGCGATTGCATGGGGAAAATCCATCATCGCAATGGCTTAAATTTGAACTGTGGTGGCGTGAATACTTTCGCTGGGTGTTCCGCCAAGAAGGTCGGCAGTGTTTTATCGGCTTAGGCCGTCAGCCGCTCCCTCCCCCTTTGGCTAAATCGCAACAGCAGCTGCATTTACGCGCATGGCAACAAGGCCGCACCGGCGTTCCACTGGTCGATGCCAATATGCGACTTCTACTGCAAACGGGCTTGATGTCCAATCGCGGTCGGCAATTGGTGGCGAGTTATTTAGTCTTTGATTTAGGTGTCGATTGGCGTTTAGGGGCGGCTTGGTTTGAGCAGCAATTGCTGGACTACGATGTGGCCAGTAACTATGGCAATTGGGCCTATATCAGCGGCGCATTGTACAGCCCTGCCCGTTGGTTTAATCAACTCAAACAAGCGGCCGAGTATGACAAGCGTGGTGACTTTGTTGCCGCTGTTTTGCCAGAGATCTGTGCCAGCAAACCACCGGGCATGGCTCGACATCAACCGTACATAGCCGATCTTGGCTTGCCATTCGACCGACGCTGGTATGAGTATTTACAGCATGCTGACGCTGGTCTGGTTTAAACGCGATCTACGAATAGACGACCATGCACCGCTGCACCATGCGGCCGCCAGCGGTGCTGTGTTGCCTCTTTACATCATTGAACCGGAGTATTGGCGTCAACCTGACACGTCGTACCGGCAATGGCAGTTTGTGCAACAATCCCTGATACAGCTACATCAGCAATTGTTGGCGATTGGCCAAGGTTTAGTCATCCGGGTCGGGGTTGCTGAAGAAATCATTGCTGAGCTTTGCCAGCAATGGCCCATCGATGGTCTGATGAGCCACCAAGAAACCGGCACCCAATGGACTTATCAGCGTGACAAAGCGGTGGCAAGCGTCTGTCGAGCACAGGGCATCCGCTGGCAAGAATACCGTCAGTTTGCGGTGTTTCGACCGCTCAACGATCGTGATCATTGGTTCGCACAGGCCGATGCATGGTTAAAAAGTCCTTGCCTACCAGCGCCAACACAACTCCAGCCCCTGCTTGATACCAGCAACACCCCTTGGCAATTGAGTCAGGTGAACCTGAATTTTCATGTCGATGATCCAGGGCCTTGCCAGCATCAGCAACAACCGCAGCATCTGCAGGCCTATGTACAAAGTTTTTGGCAACAACGCGCGCGCAGCTATCGTGGCGGCATCTCAAAAGCCAGCACTGCACGACGCAGCTGCTCACGCTTGAGCCCTTATCTGGCGTATGGCTTATTAAGCCTCAGGCAGCTGCAACAGCAAACTTGGCGACTACGTCAACAAAGTAAGGACGACAAGCTGGTATCTAGCTTAACGGCGTTTTTCAGCCGGCTACGCTGGCATTGTCATTTCGTGCAGAAATTAGAAGATGAAGTCGCTATCGAACACCGATGCATGCACCCTTTGTATGAAGGATTGCGTGATACCAATCCTGAGTTTTTACAGGCTTGGGCCACAGGTCGCACGGGTTATCCCTATATTGATGCCTGTATGCGGTGTTTGTTGCAAACCGGTTGGTTGCACTTTCGTGGACGCGCCATGCTTGTAGCATTTGCCTGCTATCACTTGTGGTTAGATTGGCGGCCAGTCGCGCTTCATTTAGCGCGCTGTTTTATCGATTACGAACCGGGGATCCATTACCCGCAGGTGCAAATGCAAGCCGGGACCACTGGCATCAACCCCTATCGGATGTACAATCCTGTGTTGCAAAGTCAGCAAAAAGATCCGGATGGGCAGTTTATCCGGCAGTGGGTGCCTGAATTGTCGCACTTACCACTGGCCTATCTCCACACGCCTTGGTTATTAACACCGCACTTGCAACAGCAGTTTGCTTGCGAAGTGCCAACGCTTTACCAACAACCTATCGTCGAGGTTGAACAGGCTGCACGGCTTGCCCGCAGCCGATTAAAAGCATGGCAACAGCAGCATGATTCTTGGCGCGAACATCAACGACAGGTCGTCAAAAAACACGCCTCTCGCAAACGGCCTGTGGTGATGCGCACAAAAACGCCACCGGCATCGCAATTAAGTTTATTCGACGGCCAAGATGACGGTCGTTAACGACTCGATGCTTGCCCTTGACGCCATTGCTCTGCTGGGATTTGCTGCACCCACCAAAATACGTCGGCGATCCAAAGCAAGGCTTCTTGGTAAAACTGTGGACTAATTCGTGACCAATCATCGTCAGGTGTATGGTAGTGCGGGTGCACGTCGACGCCAAAATATAAATAGGGAATGCCTGCTTTGCGAAACGGCGCATGATCCGAGGCGTTGGGCCAATCGATAGTGTGCTGGCCACGCATCAATTGCTTCGAATCATGGGCTGCCACTAACCGAACATTTGAGTGCCGACGCTCGGTGATCCCCTGCAAAAACGGTAGTTTTTTGGTTCCTGCCACCACTAATTTATTGCGCCGCTCGCCACGTCCAATCATATCCAGATTAATATTCAACACCCACTGCGATGCTGGCACCGGCGGTGTTTTCACAAACGCTTTAGCGCCATATAAACCGGCTTCTTCCGCATCGGTGGCCAGAAAGATGATGGAATAAAATGGGCAACGTTGCTCGGTTAACGCCGCTAGATACAGCAGCCCAGCAACGCCAGACGCATTATCATCGGCACCATTCATAATGCGACGCCCTGCACCGCCTAGATGGTCATAGTGCGCTGTGACAATGATATAGAAGTCCGGTCGACCACAGCCTTGACGATATCCAACGAGATTGATGCCGCGGCGCTCGCTAAACCCCACCCCATACTGAAACGGCCAATCATAAGGTTGGCCTTGCAGCTGTAGCTCGGCAAATCGCTGCCTTAAATAAACACGTGCCAACTCAGCACCGGCCGTTGCTGTTTTTCGTCCCTGCATGGCATCATCACTGAGAGTTTGTAAGTCTTGCCAGGCGCTGGCGAACGCTTGGTCTGGATGTATGATACTTTCCTTTGCTGTAACTGGCTGGGCCGCACTTGGCTGGGCCACACTTGGCTGGGCTGCACTTGCCTGCACCACGTTCGCAATTGTGGAATCAGCAGCAGACGCCAACGCAGACACCCCGACTAGCAGCAGACAGACCAACACCTTAAAGGCACGATTATTTGGCAAGATTGGCCACCGTCTGCAATACATCAAGTTTATGCTGATACACATCTCGCTCCTTCCCTGGCGACGTTAACCTTCGCGCATGGTTTAAGTACATGGCGGCTCGTTGATATTGGCCTTGCTGCAACAACACTTTGGCCATTGCAAAATGCGTCTCCGCGATCCGATCATTGAGATTTAAACTGCGTTGATAAAACAGCTTCGCCGTATCCCACTGCGCGTGATCGCTGGCTTCGTTGCCCAGCATCAGAAAATAATAAGGGTTGGTTTCGCGCAATTTAGCTACACGTTTTTCCAACAGCACAGCCTGTGCTGTCCGCTTGGTGTCACGGTACAAAATTGCTAAGTTGGAAATGGTATTACTATTTTGGGGGTCTAATCGTAAACTCTGCTGATAGGCCATTTCGGCTTTTGCTAAGTTGCCCTGCCGTTTATACCAAATGGCCATGTTATTCCAAGTATCGGGCAAGCGTGGTTGTACTCGAGCAGCAGCTCGTAAATAAGCAAAGGCTCGGTTTGCATCACCATGCTCAAGCGTTTCTGCCGCCTTGTTGTTATAAAACAGCGCGATAATGTCTGTTTTTTGAATGATGTCGTAGGGCAAACGCCCAACCCCTAAACCTCTTTCAAAATCAATCAGATAATGCGTACCTTCACGATAAGCCGCCGACATCATCTCCATCGGATACACCGCCTGAACCTGCAAATTAACGTGACCGTTTAAAAAACTCTCACCGTTTCGCGTGATCCAATACTCTGGAATAGCAACATCACGAAACTCGCTCGGAAAGCCTAAGCTGTTGGCTAGGCTATAGGCCAAGATAGTTAAGGATAAACAATTGGCTTGGCCCTGTTGCAATGTCTGTGCGGCGGTCAGGGTCTGGCCGTTGACGTATTGCAGCCCCTGCTCGTTGTGTTTAAAGATAAACAATAACAACGCCTTACTACGCTGCTGATAATCCTTTATCGGTGACAATTTTTTCCGAAGAGCGTCAATCTCATCCGCGGGCAAGCCAAAAATCTGCTGCTCGGTTTCAACGGCATAGTTGGTATCAGGCACCGGATGTTGCTCGACCAGCTGAGTAAATACATCCGTATCAAGCGGACTCACGGCAGGGGTCTGTTGGCAAGCCGTCAACCACCACAGCAGGCAACCGATCGCAAACACTCGACATGGTGAAGAAAAGTTCATGGCATGCTCCAGAGCTTTTTCTTCAGCATATACAGACAATCAATACTTTGCCGAAAAACCCAGCAAAGAAAAATCGACAATTACCGCGTTGAGCTGTCCTCAAGTGTTGCCACTACGTCTTGATAGGTCATCAGCCGTTGCAACTGCCAACCGGACGCTCGCCATGACAGGTGCGCAATACCGGCTTTTTTAAACCCGACACGGCAAGGCTGGCCAGTGCAACGCATCACCAGTTGCGATAACTCGGGTTCGTGGCCAACGAGGATCACAGGTGCATGGTTATCGGCAGTAAGACTCTGCAGCTGGCGCAACGACTCATTTAAATCACCACCGTGACGTAGCCAATCCACTTGGCATACCGCTAAGCCTAACTGCGTCGCGATAGCGGTGGCAGTTTCTACGCAACGACAAAACGGGCTGGAATAAATAGCGACGGGAACCGGGTTTTCAAGTACAAAAAAACGGGCCAGCTGGCTCGCTTGAAGCAGACCTTTGTTGGTGAGCGGACGTTGCGGGTGATCCATGCCTAAGACTCGCGGGACAGCTTTGGCATGTCGAACCAGATAAAACATACGGCACGCCTCCATTGTTCACTGAGCACCGAGGTTTCATTGTACCTTGCGTTAAACGATGCCAAATGACAAAAACAAAAAAACCAGCATTAAGCTGGTTTATTTGGTGCCGAGGGGGGGACTCGAACCCCCACGCCGTGAAGCGCTAACACCTGAAGCTAGTGTGTCTACCAATTTCACCACCGCGGCTGGGTATTATGTTGTCTGCGACTTTTGGTGCCGAGGGGGGGACTCGAACCCCCACGCCGTGAAGCGCTAACACCTGAAGCTAGTGTGTCTACCAATTTCACCACCGCGGCCAAGTGTCGCTGACGGGCGCAATGATATTCGTGACAGGCGAATGCGTCAACCTCGATCTGCGTTTTATCCGGATTTTTTCATTCATTTGCTGAAATGTTCAGCAATTTGTCAGCATGTCTTGCTGATGCCCGCAACAGAGGGATCAACAGAATACAGCTTAGAGCGGGTCTAGAAGCCACCGTCTGCAATGCTCTATCTGTACGCGATAAAAAAAGCGAACCTAAGTTCGCTTTTTAAGACCGATCGCCATCAATGGATCAATACTTGGCTTTTTTCAGCAAACCGATTTCTTCCAAGCGTTGCAGCAGATAATCATTCGAGTTGATTGGCTCTGGGTAACGGTTTGGACGCTCGCTGCTGATGCACGATGCCAGCGTTTCAATAACGAAATCTGGATTCGGATGCATAAAGAACGGAATTGAATAACGCGGTTGGCCCGCAGCAGCGCCGGCTGGGTTCACTACGCGGTGTGTGGTTGATGGCAACACGTGGTTGGTCAAGCGTTGCAGCATATCGCCGATATTCACCACGATAGTGCCAGGAATCGTAGTGACTGGCAGCCAGCTGCCGTCACGACGCAGAATCTCCAAACCCGACTCGTGTGAACCGACCAACAAGGTGATGAGGTTGATGTCTTCGTGCTGACCGGCACGAATAGACTGCGTGCTGGTATCGGCGATTGGCGGATAGTGGATCGGCCGCAAAATCGAGTTGCCGTAATTCACTTTGTCGTCGAAGTACTTTTCATCTTGTTGCAGGAACAAGGCCAATGCGCTTAACACTTGCGTGCCTAAGTTTTCCAGCGCTTTGTACAAACCGTACGTGGCATCTTTGAACTCTGGCACTTCGCTTGGCCATACGTTCGGATACAAACATTCATGTTGGGCAGGACCGTCCAGTTCACGCCCAACATGCCAGAACTCTTTTAAGTCTGGGTGTTTGCTGTCTTTGGCTTTTTCAACACCAAATCCGGTGTAGCCACGCGCGCCGCCTTGGCCTGGCACGTGGTACTGTTGTTTT
This sequence comes from uncultured Rheinheimera sp., assembly GCA_964437935.1. Lineage (GTDB taxonomy): Bacteria > Pseudomonadota > Gammaproteobacteria > Enterobacterales > Alteromonadaceae > Pararheinheimera. The sequence goes on along the minus strand of CAYTIQ010000024.1, from coordinate 9,697 downwards.
ACTTCAGTCGGTAAAGCAAAAAACTTTTTAATTGCTTTGTAGGTGTTTTCCACAACTTCATCCGGGATGCCGTGGCCTGAAATGCCGCAGAATCCAAACTCAGTGTAGGCTTTGCCAATTTCGGCAACAAAGTTATCTTTGTCGGTGGCAAACCGTCTGATGTCCAACGTAGGGACTTGTTGTTGAGTCATAATTAAGACCTAAGTTTTAGCTTAACGAGAAGAAAAAGCCCGCAATCGCTGCACTCATCAAGTTTGATAAAGTAGCCGCAAATAAGGCTTTTAACCCCAGCTCCGCGATATCACTGCGACGACTTGGCGCCATGCTGCCAAGACCACCCAGCAAAATGGCAATCGACGAGAAATTCGCGAAGCCACACAGCGCAATCGTCACAATAATTTGCGTGTGCGGTGACAAGTCACCTGCTTGCACATGCTGCATAAAGTCGACGTATGCGACAAATTCATTAATCACTAGTTTTTGGCCGATGAAGCTACCAGCAAGCTGTGCTTCGCTCCAATCCACACCAATAATCCACGCCAGTGGTTTGAATACATAACCGAATATCTGTTGCAATGTCAGGCCATCCAAGCCAGCCAAGCTGCCAAGCCAACCAACAAAACCATTCACCAGTGCGATCAAGCCAACAAATGCTAGAAGCATAGCACCGACGTTTAATGCCAGCTGCAAACCGGACGCAGCGCCGGCCGCCGCCGCGTCAATGACGTTGGTATTTTTTTCATCGGCTTGTAATTCAGTTAAATCATTCTTTGGTGTTTCGGTTTCAGGCAACAGAATTTTTGCCATCAACAAGCCACCCGGAGCCGCCATAAAACTCGCCGCAATTAAATACTTCAGCTCGACGCCCATACCGGCGTAACCGGCCATCACCGAACCTGCTACCGAGGCTAAACCACCGACCATCACGGCAAAGATTTCCGAGCGCGTCATGGTTGGGATAAACGGACGCACCACCAATGGCGCTTCGGTTTGACCGACAAAAATATTGGCGGCGCTGTTCATCGACTCTGGGCGGCTAGTGCCCAATAATTTTTGTAAACCGCCACCTAATACACTAATCACTACGCGCATCACGCCAATGTGATACAGCACTGCGATCAGTGAACTAAAGAAAATAATGACAGTGAGTACATGCACGGCAAACACAAAGCCGTATTTTTTCTCACCAATTTCTTGGCCAAACAGGAACGAAATGCCTTGGTTGGCGTAACCGATCACGGCACTGACGCCATCGGAAATACTAATTAACACGTCTTTACCTGCTGGCACATACAACACAAATGCGCCGATGGACATTTGGATCACAAATGCGCCAATCACAGTACGCCAATTAATCTTGCTACGATGTGCAGAGCACAAATAAGCAAGCGCTAAGAGGGCAAAGATGCCGACTAAACTCATCATTTTGATTTTCCTTGGATTTTAGGCCCGCTACGACTGCGGATTTATTGTTCTTGTGATGCTGAAATCCTAGGATAGCATCAAAAGATCAAGTAGTTACAGTTTCAAAGCGGCTAGCAAGAACAGGACGTTCTGGCGAAGAGTTGCTCTTATGGGGTTGTCTAACCTGATGTTTTTGCGTGCAGAATTATAACAGAATCGTGGTGCTTGAAAAGATCCTAAATTAACAACTATGCAATGGGCTATTTATGCCTTTTTTAGCCTATTTATCAACTAGATACTTCAATTTCCCTGCAAAATAACAACAAAAAAGCCCGAAGAAATGTTCGGGCTTTTTGTCGCAAAAGGCTGGGTTTAGGCTAAAAGCGTGCGGATCTTGGTTTTGATAATATCAATCGCAATTTGGTTTTTGCCACCACGCGTCACGACGAGGTCTGCATATTGTTTACTTGGCGCGATAAATTCAAAAAACGCCGGACGCACGTAGTTTTCGTATTGTTCTGTGATTGAGCTGATGGTTCTGCCCCGCTCTTCGACATCACGCTTGATCCGACGTAACAAACAGATATCCAGTGGTGTATCCATAAATACGGTGATATTAAACTGTTCGCGTAACCGGGCATCGGTCAGTAATAAAATCCCTTCGACTAAAATGACTTTGGCCGATTGCACCCGAATCGTTTCGGCTTTGCGAGTATGGGTTTTATAACAATATTGTGGCATTTCCACAGCAACACCATCTTTGAGTTGCTGCAAATGCTCAGCTAATAATTCGTGTTCAAATGCAGCCGGATGGTCGTAATTGGTCAAGACGCGCTGATCCATCGACAGATGATCTTGACTCCGGTAATACGCATCCTCCGCCAATACGGCAATCCTTTCGCCACCAAATTCAGCCACTAATTCTTGATAAACCGTGGATGCAAATAAACTTTTTCCAGATGCCGAAGCACCAGCGATTGCAATAATGGTAGGTTTCGCCACGTGACAACTCTTTCGTAGATTCTAGTAGTTATAGGCATTGTAGCCGTTTTTACAGCGGCGACAGCACCAGGTTTACAAAAAGCAAAAAAACGCCGGCGCTGGGCCGGCGTTTTTATGATGCTTTCAAGCGAATTAGAAGTTGTAGCTTACGCCCACTTTCATACGCCATGTAGACTGTTCTGTGTAGAACTTGTCCCAGTTGTTCAGGTTTGACGTGACGTTGTCGTACGTGTAAGTCCCTGTTGCTTTGTCAACGGTGAAGTTAGCTAAGCCGCTATCACCGAAGTCATCGCCGTATACTTTACCCTTGTTCTTATAGATTAAGTTCAAGAAGTTGTTAACAACGAAGTAGACAGAACCTTTGTGACCTTCAACCAAGCCAGGGATCTCTTGGCTCATTGAAATGTCCCATGTCGTGACCCATGGAGTCTCGTTCACGCCTTTTGGCAGGAACTGGCCTTGGTAGCCACTTAAACCTAAACCTTCAACAGCTTTCCAGAACGCGGCTTCTTGTGCTGCGCTGGCGAACTTAACCACTGAATAATCACCTTTCACTGGAATGAATGGTAAGAAGTAGTCGTTAGTAGTACCTGGGCTTAACAAGTTGTAAGTCGCTGTACGAGTTGCTGACGCCGTGGTTAACACGTAAGTCAGTGGCTTACCTGAGCGGCGCTCGAAGTACGACGTGAAGTTGGTGTTGTAACCAGAGAACAGTTCCACGTTGTATGACAGGTTCAATAAGAAACGGTGTTTCGTTTCAAACGATGAACGGCCTAACAACACTTCGTTACGGTTAATAACGGCGTTGTTACCGTAGTTAGAACCCGCAGTTGAACTGGTTGCTGGTGCACCTTCAGTCACGTCTGAATGAGTATACGATGTGCTGAGGTTCACGCCGTTTTCCCATTGCTTGCTAAACATGGTGCTGAAAATCTTCGAGCGACCATCTTCGTCGGCGTTGGTCAGCATGATATCTGACACACCATCCGTGTCATTGTACAGCTTACGTTGACCGTCTTTTAATGTACCAGTCACTTCGCTGTCTAACATAGACACGTCTTTCCAGAATGAACTGTCTTCTTTCTTCACATACAAGAATTCAGAAGTCCACACGATGTCATCGCCGATCACTGGCAGGCTGAACGTATAGTCGTACGCCAACTGGGCACGCCAATCTGAAGGCAGATTGAAATTCGGGTCAACTAAGTTGGTTGTACCACCAGTCGTTACACCAGCAACCGCATCTTTTAGTGCTTGTGGAACAGACGAAATAGACACGTTTGCCAGGTTAGTTAAGGTTCTATCACCGGTACCAACACCTGGGTTTGAATAGCTGTTTGAGATCCAAACGGTCGGTTGACCACCAGAGAAACGACCTAAGCCACCACGAACGATTAAATCGTCAGAGACGTTGTATTTGAAACCAGCACGTGGCAACAGGATGTTGATGCCATCTAAGTTTTCAGTGTTGTCATAGCCAGTACGTGTTTTAGAGAACTGGTTAAAACGTGGAACGTCTGATGACCCTAACATTTCAAAACGCAGACCGTAAGTGACTGTCAAATCGTCATTCACACTCCATTCGTCTTGAGCGTACAGCGCGTGCTCGTCACGAACAAAGCTTGCGGCCACGTCATCTGGATTGTGAGTCACAGAGTTTTGGTAACGCACTGATGCCGCTAAACGGTTTTGGAAATCATTGATGCTGTTAAATACATACTCACCTTTGGTGCGTTGTAAGAACAGGTTAAAGATGTCCAAACGTTTTAATTGGTAACCGAATGAATAACGGTGCTCATCCAGCAGGTATTCACCATCGGCTGCAAAAATCCATGTTTTCTTGCGCAGATCGTTCGAGTGACGAGACAGATCTGAACCTAAACGAACTGTGGATGTACCACCGTTGGTTGAACCAAAACGTGGAACTGTAATAGAGATATCACCGAAATCACCTAATGATTGTTGCTTAGTCGCAACATCCATGTAGGTCATGCTCAGTTGAGTTGAAAACTCAGAAGTCCAGTCAGAATACAGTTTAACCGCGTGGTTATTTAACGTTTCTTCTTTGTCATACCAGTATGTCGACATACGTAAGCTAGTGGACGAAGACTGGTTACCTTGAGTTTGGTTACCTTTGTTGTATTGGTAGGTGTACGCAACGCGGTGTTCGTCGTTAACGTTCCAGTCCATTTTCACCAATAACTTTTCGTCTTTTTCGATTGGCGTCAGGTTCCAAGTACCCGCATCAACACCGTACACATCTTTCGCGATTTGGGTGATTTGATCCACTTGGGCTTGAGTGACTAATGATTCGTTAGCTAAACCAGCGCCTACTGGGCCCCACTCTAACGGAGGAGTTGCATCGTATTTTTCATACGAAGTGAAGAAGAATAACTTGTCTTTGACAACCGCGCCGCCAAGTGTGGCAGCCCAGTTTTTGTTTTCAAAGTTCAGTGGCACTTCACCGCGCACGTTCGTTGGTGAGGTTGCAAATAAGTTTTCTGGCGTACCCGCTAAGTTGTCGCCTTTGTACTCATACTTTAATGAACCTTTCAGTTCGTTAGTACCAGATTTAGTAACAGCGTTGATTTTCGCGCCTTGGAAACCGCCTTCTTTCGCGCTAAATGGCGAAATATCAACAGTCAGCTGGTCAACCGCGTCAAAGGAGATTGGCGCACGGGTGGTTGGGTAACCTGAAGCGTTCAGACCGAAATCGTCGTTTTGAGAAATACCATCGACGTTGATGCTGTTAAAACGTGGGTTAGTACCAGCAACTGACAGCTCGCCATCTTTTGGTGACAATACAGCCAGTGGGTTGTTACGAACCAGATCTTTTAAATCGTTGTTTAAGCTTGGGGCGTTTTTGATGTCATCCGCACCGAAATAGCTGTTTGATGCAGTCGTTGGTGCGTAAGCGATTTTAGTACCGCTAACAGCGATACGTTCAACAGCTTCAGCCGATTCTAACTGACGGTTAAACGCGAATGTGTCACCCAGTTGCAAGAAGACGTTGTTTTCTTCTTGATCTTTAAATGTGTCTGAGTCAACGATAATCTTGTATGGACCACCTACACGTAAACCTGATGCAACGAAGTTACCGGTTGCGTTGGTGACGACAGTACGTGAAGTACCTGATGGCACGTGCAGGATAACTACTTTAGTACCTGCGGCGGCAGCACCTTGCGGCGTTGTGATTTGGCCGCGGATTGCAGAAGAAGTCTCTGCCAAAGCATAGCTGGAGCTTAACGCCACGGCCACTGCCATAGCAATATGTCTCATTTTCATATCGTTTTTTCACCTGGTAGTTGTAGGTATTCAGTCAAATCCTGAGTAAAACCAAACTCGGACGTGCGAATTTGGGAGACAAGCTTAACGTCTAGATATTACGCTTTTCTTACATTAGCGATGGATTATAGTTTTTTTGCGAATATTTACACTATTCGATTGAACTTTGATCCAAGCTATTTGTCATGGGAGTGTAACATATCAGACCAGCAATATGCACAGTCCCTAATAAGTTTGTTTAATATTTCGCTGATATTCGGCTGAAATATCAGCTATCTGGCCATCTAAATGCAGAAAAAATGACTTTTCAGCGCCAAACAGAGTAGTCTGCAGCTCTGAGCATTCATAGCGTAATCGAAGATGAAATTATCTGGTTTATCCATGTTGGCAACTCTCGCCAGCCTGTTTTGCAGCGGATCACTTATGGCAGCACCCAAGGACATCACCATCGCCACCTTTAATGTCAGCATGGAGGCAGAGAACTATCAGCCCAAAGGTCCACTTGGCCCTCAGGTGTTAGCGCAGCAATTAGCCAAGGGTGATAACCCACAGATTAAAAATATCGCGGCCATCATCCAGCGCACCAACCCGGATATCATTTTGCTCAATGAGTTTGATTACATCCAAGACCCTAGCCAAGGCGTTTTGGCTTTTATCCGTAATTACCTCAATCAAAGCCAACATGGCCAACCGCCTATCGATTTTGGCTATCACTACTACAGCACAGTCAATACCGGACAACCTAGCGGCTTTGATTTAAACAACGACGGCAGCATCGATTCTGCGCGTGAAGACGCGTGGGGATTTGGTCAGTATCCGGGTCAATATGGCATGGTGTTGCTGTCTAAATATCCCATCGATACGGCCAAGGTTCGAACCTTCCAACACTTTAAATGGAAGGATATGCCAAGTTATACGCCAACCTACAAAGCAGACGGTAGTCCATGGTATAGCGCTGCGGCTTGGCAACAGATGCCGCTTTCAAGTAAATCGCATTGGGACATTCCGATCACGATTGGCAACGACACCATTCATGTATTAGCCAGCCACCCGACGCCGCCGGTGTTTGATGGTCCAGAAGACCGAAATGGTCATAGAAACCATGACGAAGTTCGGTTTTGGCTCGATTATATCGGTGAGCACTCAGCTTACATCTACGATGATCAAGGCCATCGCGGGGGGCTTGGTAAAGACAAACGTTTTGTTATTGTCGGTGATTTGAATTCATCACCCGATGAAGGCGACGCCTATGGAAACGCAATAGTGCTGTTAAACCAACACCCTGCGCTCATCACCAAACCTGTGCCACAAAGCGCAGGTGGTGTAGCGCACTCGAAGCGCTCCCCTTTTGCTGCCAGCCATACCGCAGGTTGGCGGATGCGAGCTGACTACGTGTTACCATCGAAACAAGGCTTGGAGTTGCTGAAAAATGGCGTGTTTTGGCCAGCGCCTAACGACCCCATGGCCGAGTTGGTTGCGACCCGAGAAGCCAGTTCAGATCATCGTTTGGTGTTTGCCACGCTTCGTTTTGTTCCTATTAAATAGCAAAAAAGCAGCCTTAGGCTGCTTTTTTATCATGTTCAAGTTCACACTAAAAAGAACCGCTTAAGCCAGCGCTAACGCGATCTCGACCATTTCGTTAAAGGTGTTTTGGCGATCGGCCGCACTTAATGCTTCACCAGTACGGATATGGTCAGAGACCGTCATGATTGCCAGTGCATTGATGCCATATTCAGCGGCCACACCGTATAAACCTGCAGCCTCCATTTCAACCCCTAAAATGCCGTACTTTTCTAACGTATCAAACATGGTTTCGCTTGGGTTGTAGAACAAGTCGGACGTGAATACGTTTCCGACTTTGACATCAATTTGTTTTGCACGAGCAGCAGCAACGGCACGTTCGAGCAAATCGTAGCTAGCGATGGCTGCGAAATCCATGCCGTTTAAACGGTTACGGTTGACGGCAGAATCGGTACTTGCGCCCATGGCAATCACCACGTCACGTACTTTCACAGATAACGGTAAACCACCGCACGAACCGATCCGGATGATGTTTTTTACGCCGTAAAACTTCACCAGCTCCGTCGCATAAATCGACATCGACGGCACACCCATGCCTGACCCCATCACGCTCACAGGTTTGCCTTGATAAGTGCCGGTGTAGCCATACATATTGCGCACCGTGGTAATTTGGGTCACGTCTGATAAGAACGTCTCGGCAATGTGTTTTGCACGCAGTGGGTCGCCTGGCATCAGTACGGTTTGGGCAAAGGCGCCAACTTCGGCATTAATATGTGGTGTACTCATTGTTTTTCTTCTCTAATTACGCAGCGAACCCTGCGCTCATTCGTTGGTTGTTTGAAAATTAAAGAAACGATGTGCCGTAGGCCATCGGTTCTAGGTCAAAATAGCTAGCTAACGTCTGTCCCATATCGGCAAAACTCTGACGCTCGCCAAGTGAGCCAGGGGTGACATTAGATCCAAAAAATAACACCGGCACGTATTCGCGGGTATGCTCTGTGCCAATCCACGTTGGGTCGCAGCCATGATCGGCGGTCAACAGCAACACATCACCGTCATCGAGCATAGCCATTAATTCAGCCAAGCGTGTATCAAAGTATTCAAGCGCATCGCCATAGCCTAATGGATCGCGACGATGGCCGAAGTTTTGGTCAAAGTCGACCAAATTCGTAAACACAATGCTGCGCTCAGGGGCCGCTTGGTATTCGGCGATGGTTTTATTTACCAGCTGCTCAAGCCCTGTCGCTTTGACGGACTTTGAAATACCTTGATGAGCATAGATATCGGCAATTTTGCCGATGCTCACTACAGTGCCACCGCTTTGTGTCAATTTATCGAGCAGTGTTGGCGCAGGTGGCAACACCGAATAATCACGGCGGTTTCCCGTCCGGGCATAGGTCGCGGCACTATCCCCTAAAAACGGACGAGCAATGACACGCCCAATGTTGTAGTCATCCAATAATTCTCGGGCGACTTCGCAGAAACGGTACAAATTATCCAAGCCAAAATGCTGTTCATGGGCTGCGACTTGGAACACGCTGTCGGCCGATGTATAACAAATAGGCATGCCCGATTGAATATGCTCATCACCGAGCTTCACTAAAATGTCAGTGCCAGATGCGTGACAGTTGCCCAAAATGCCGGGCACCCCAGTGCGGGCAATTAACTCATCAAGCAAGGATTGCGGAAAACTCTGCTGTTTTGCAGTGAAATAGCCCCAATCAAACAACACCGGCACCCCAGCTATTTCCCAATGACCCGATGGGGTGTCTTTGCCACTGGAAAGTTCGCGGGCGTAACCGTAAGCGCCGAGGGTTGGGCCATTATCAACCACCGCTGCAATCTCAGAAGACGCCGCAAAGCCAGCCTTGACCAAGCCCAGTTTGGCTAAATTGGGCAGCTGTAACTGTCGTCCTCGTTCCCGAGCAAAAACGCGAGCGATGCTAGCAAAGGTATTTGCACCGCTATCACCAAACTGATCGGCATCGGGAGCACTGCCAATACCAAAACTGTCGAGAACCATGATCACTGCTTTTTTCATGCGATTACCTCGAAACGACTTACGAAACTAGTTGAGTTTTGTCCAATTCAGCCGACTGTCAATCACCAAATGTCGGCATCGCTTGCTGCTTTGCAAAAAGGGGCACGCAGCTTAGTCGGATTATTTTTATTTAGCAATAACTGATTGAACTTCGATTGACAATCGATTCAAGTCCAATTGCAGACTTTCTGAGCAGCACCGTTCGGTTTAGAGTAAAACGCCCGCCGATCGCCTGCCTCGACGCTCAATTTGCAAGTCGACACGATAAAACGTCCACCACCAGCAACACGCTGAAGCGGCTCTGCATCGATGCGTCGACAAGAAAGCAAACTTGAAAAGCAATAGAAGCAAAAAAGCCAGCTAGAAGCTGGCTTTTTCTCATCATGAAGATGGTGCCCAGAGGCGGAATCGAACCACCGACACGCGGATTTTCAATCCGCTGCT
>CAYTIQ010000023.1:25999-48859 GCA_964437935.1 uncultured Rheinheimera sp. | reverse complement strand
GTTTATAAATATATACCAAACCCTGCTGGTACTTACACAGCATTAATTGCTACACCGAGCTGGTGTAGCACCACACCTAACGTTGTCGGACGTTACTCAATTGCTGTTTTAACAGCGGTGATAACGCAGTGATCGCAGAGCCTACGACCACCAGCATCGCACCCGCAATAGACCACCCATTGAGCTGTTGCGGCGTTGGGAATTCAGGCCACACCCAATGCGCAAGATGTGAAAACAAAATGGTTAGTAGTGGCGTGATCGCAAGCACCGCGCTGACTTTTGACGCTTCCCAATGTTCCAATGCCTCTGCGAAAGCGCCATAAGCGATAATGGTATTTAGGCAGCAAAACGCCAGCATGCCCCATTGCAGTGATGTTAGTTGTGGCAATGGCTGTAGGTCGATTAACGGCAGAAAACAAATCGCTCCACAGAGGTAAATAAACCACATAATTTGCTGAGAATTAAACACCACCAGCAATTGTTTTTGCGCCAAGGCGTACGCGGCCCAGGTCACTGCAGCGATAATAACCAACAACACCCCAAAACCATCGCTGCTGGCATGTTGAATCAAGGTGACAAACCGTTCGTTGAAAAACAACAACAAACCAAGGACAAGCAAGGCAGCTCCAAGTTTTTGCCACAACAATAGCTTTTCTTTAAACAGCCAAACACCACCCAGCATCATTAAAAATGGTGCCAGTTGGATCACCACTTGCGCCGTTTCGGCGGTTAATAAATGCAAGCCCATTAAATACAAAATGTAATTGGATAATAAGCCGGCAATGGCTATCCAAAGCAATATCGTGGTTTTGCGCGAGTGTCCACGCAACGCCGGTAGTTGCTGTTTTTTAAACAACACAACCGACACAAACAACGCTGCAACCAAAAATCGCACCCACGTGATGGTATTGGCGGTTAAATCCGCTAACACAACTTTTAATGCGATTGGCAACATCCCCCACAGAATTGCCGTGGTAAGCGCTAACACAAACCCCAAAAGGCTACGACCTGACGCCTGATGCATAATGACACCTTGAAACCAAAACGCTTATTTTCGCATTTTTCCGCCGCATGTGTCTCAATCTTAGCGACCAAGCAAAGAATAATTACGTTTTGTACGATGATTTGCGTTATCTCAAGTGGTAACTGCTTAAGTTTGTTATGGTAAGAACAGCTCAACTCATTGGATATTCAAAGCATGAAACGAATAGCAATTTTAACCTCAGGTGGCGACGCTCCTGGAATGAACGCGGCGATCCGCGCTCTTGTGGTCACTGCAGAACGCGCGGGCTTGCAGTGTGTTGGTTTTTTGCGTGGTTTCAACGGTATCTTCGAACGTGCCTATCGCCCTTTGTCCACTGCAGACGTATTACACATAAGCCATCTGGGCGGAACTATCTTAAAAAGTGCCCGCTGCCACCAACTTCAAGAGCAGGACGGCCCGGCCAAGGCGGCGCAAATTCTACATGAATTAGCTATTGATGCGTTGGTGGTGATTGGTGGCGATGGCTCGTTTCGTGGCTGTCAGGCGCTGTCGCACCATTATCACGGACAACTTGTCGGCATCCCCGGAACTATCGACAACGATGTCGATGGCAGTGATTTCACCATCGGCTTTGCCACAGCGTTAGATACAGCCTTGGATGCAATCGATAAAATACGCGATACCGCCGATGCGTTTGAACGCATTTTCTTGGTTGAAGTGATGGGTCGCCATAGTGGTTATCTAGCGTTATCTGCAGGCATCGCTTCGGCTGCAGAACAAGTGTTATGTCCTGAATATGGTGAGGTGGATATCGCGGATTTGATACAGGACATTCAACGTCATCAACGCCAGTATGGACATGGCAGCTATATCGTGGTGATGGCAGAAACGATGCTTGAACAAGGCGCCACCGCCTTGGCCAAACAATTGGAACAGGCGTCTGGCATTGAGTGCCGCGCTCAGATCCTTGGACATATCCAACGCGGTGGGCAACCGGTTGGCGCCGATCGCATCTTGGCGACTAAACTCGGCGCTTTTGCCATAGAACAATTGCTGCTTGGTCACGCGCATATGATGATGGCAGGTGAACAAGCAGGGATAACATGCTTATACCCACTGACACTCACCGGCTTAAAACAAAAAAAGGTAGATCCGTATCTACTCGCATGGCAACAAACGCAGTGGCAACAATGACAAAGGGCGCCTAAGCGCCCTGTTCAACCGTTCACTACTAAGAGGTAAACACCGTTTTTACCCGGTCTTTGTAACTGCGGCTCACTTTAACGGATTGACCATTGGTGAGCATCAACTGGTGCTCTCCGTTGGCTAACATTTGCAATTTGGCAATGGTTTTGACGTTGACGATGGCAGAACGGTGCACGCGCACAAAAATACGAGGGTCCAATTCTTGTTCTAACTCTTTCATCGTACGCCGTAAGATATGCGTTTGGCCGTCATTGGTATGAATACACATGTAATCGCCAGCGGCATCGACCCAATCAATGGTGGACACGTGAACCCGAGTAATTTCACCACTGTCTTTAATGGAAATGGCGTCCGGGTACTTGTCTTGCATCACCGGTTCGCTGTTATCAATGCGGTTTAAAATGGCTAACGAATCTTCACCGGTTAAGCGACCTAACAACTCCGCCAGTTGCTCTTTATGTTTGTGATCATCACGTGCTTCCATCGCTTTGAACAGCTTATCAATAGCCGCCTTCAAACGTGATGCTTCCACAGGCTTTAACACATAGTCTACGGCGCTGACTTCAAACGCATTTAATGCATATTGATCAAAGGCTGTGACAAAAATCACGTGCGGCATGGCAATCGGTAACGTGCTCAGTTGCTTGAGTACGGCAAATCCATCCATCACCGGCATCTCAACATCCAAAAACAAGACATCTGGCTGGTGCTGACGAACCGCGTTGACCGCGTCTTCGCCATTGCCACACTCAGCAACTACTTGTAATTCAGGGAATTGTTGCAAACGCATCAACATGCCTTTGCGGGCCAGGGGTTCATCATCGACAACAATGACTTTTAACGGGTTATTCATGCTCTGCTTCCACTTCAAAGGGGATCCGGATATTCACTTTTACGCCTTGAGGCTGATTATCGGTCAATACCAACGAGAAATTTCTATCATACAAGGCGGCTAATCGTTCACGGGTGTTCACAAGACCAACACCACTGTGCTCTTTTTGTTCGGTTTGTTGCGGCATGCCAGGGCCATTATCGGCCACCTCAATCAACAAATCGTGGCCAAATTTACGTGCCCGAATCGCAATTAGACCACCGGTGACAGAGCGTGCAACCGCATATTTAATCGCATTTTCAATAAGCGGCTGCAAAATGAGTGAAGGCACCAATGCATCCGCGGTGTTGGATGCAATATCGTACTCAATGCTCAGTCGCTCTGCGAAACGCACCTTTTCGATTTCTAAATACAAACTGGCGGCATAAATTTCTTGTGACAACGCCACTTTATGGATGGGATCTTTATACAGTGAATAACGCAAGAAATCACTTAAACGACTTAACATTTGATTGGCAGTTTCTGACTCTTGCAGCAGCACCAAGGTGGAGATCGCATTGAGCGTATTGAACAAAAAGTGCGGATTTAACTGATAACGCAGCATTTTGATCTGCGCTTCATGCGCTTTGTTTTGTGCAGTCAGCGACTTTTGTTTTTCCATCTGCAAGGTTTGGTAATAGCGGACACCAAAGTACAAGCCACTCCAACACAGCATCACATAAAAACTAACGGGCGTTTGCTCTAAATACTGAAACCAATCATCAGGTTGAAAACCATGACGGTAGATTTGCCAGTAGTTAAAACTTTTAACCACAGACCAAACAATGGCGACGGTGAGGGAGGACAACAACACGGTTAGCATCAAGGTGGCAGGACGCCAAGACCAGATCCGTTGGAATAAATAACGCAGTGGAATTGTCAGCAACCAGCCACAATACGAATCCAAGGAAACGACCAGCAGATAAGCAGAACGCATTTCCTGAAACAACGAGCCTAAATAGGCGACCACCGCAAAGCCAAACCAACCGGCCGTGTGCAGTAACCAAAATTGGCGATGACGGTCTTCAAAAATGCGTTGCAAAGCGTGACAAACCCAATAGCAAAAAGCCGATTATATCAGATGCCTAGGTCACTCGATGGCGGTTAAACGTAGGAAGACGGGGCTTAGTCGCACAGCCCCGCTCACTTAAACAACCATATCGCCCAACACAGGGGTAGGTTTACGATCGGGCCCTAAGGCAACAAAGGTGAAGGTACCAGAAATCGCTTTGTGCTGGTCATCGTTGTACATGTTCTCAACAAATATATCCACTTGGACGCGGATACTGGTACGGCCAACATGTTCAATCTTTGCCACTAATTCGATAATAGTGCCTGCTGGGATAGCTTCTTTAAAATCAACACGATCCGAGGACACAGTCACCAATGGCTTACGACAAAAACGGGTAGCCGCAATAAAGGCAGCTTCGTCCATCCATGCCAACGCTTCGCCACCGAACAAGGTGTTGTGGTGATTAGTTCGTCCTGGAAACACAGTCTTGGTGACGCGGGTCACAGCATGTTCCATCCGCACCGCAACTAAATCTGTATAGTTCATCAAAAAGGCTTCCTAAAAAAAGCGCGCATTCTAACGCCTTAGCCGCAGATTACCAGTGTTTTATCGACACAACATGGCACCTAAGGCCTTGCCACCGACCAGGTGCATATGAATGTGGTACACCTCTTGGCCACCGTGTTCGTTGCAATTCATAATCAGCCGATAACCGCTTTGAGCGATGCCAGCATCCGCCGCTAGTTTTCTGGCCACAGTGTACATCCGCCCTAATGCTTGTTCATGCTCAGGCTCGACATCATTGACCGTAGGAATCAGCACATTCGGGACAATCAGAATATGTGTCGGCGCACGTGGATTGATATCTCGAAACGCGGTAACCAGTTCGTCTTGGTACAAAATGTCGGCAGGGATCTCACGACGGATAATTTTACTGAAGATAGTTTCTTGCGCCATAACGGTTCCTTTTCGAATACAATCAACGACAAACGTATAGAGTCAACGGAGTATAAAGGATGAACCAAGTTCGATACCAGCTCAGCTTGCTAGATCCAGTCAGTCATTATTATCAGGTTCGTATTGAGTTCACGCCATGGTCAAGTGCCCCGATAGAGTTGCAGCTGCCAGCGTGGATCCCTGGTTCTTACATGATCCGAGATTTCGCCCGCAATGTGCAGCGCTTCCAGGTAACCGACAGCCAAGGCGCCTTGTCATGGCAACAGCTCGACAAACAGCAGTGGCAGGTCAATCATCAAGGCTTACCGGTGCGAATTGAGTACTTGGTTTATGCCTTTGATTTGTCAGTACGCGCGAATTACTTCAACGACGAGGTCGCGGTGATCAATCCAGCAGCCTGTTGTTTAGAAGTGATCGGCGCGGCACAGCTGGAATTAGAACTGATAGCCCCAAGCGCTTACCCCGATTGGCGCGTTGCGACAGGGCTAAGTCGTGATGCTAACACTGCGTTTGCAAGCTTTGGTCTCTACCATGCCGAGCATTATCAACACCTGATCGATTGCCCTTTGCTCTGTGGCAATTTGTGCATTGAAAGCTTTATGCTGGATGCTATCCCTCACCATGTGGTCGTAGTTGGTGCGTACCAGCCGGATATGACTCGTTTTAGCCAAGAACTGCAACGGATCTGTGCCGCGCAACGTGATGTCTTTGGCGAATTACCTGATGACTTATCAGAGTATTGGTTTCTCACTTGGGCGGTTGATAAAGGGTACGGTGGTCTGGAACATCGTAATTCAACGTTGTTGTTATGCAATCGCTTTGATTTACCCAACCCGCAAGCACCGGGCCAGCAAACCGACGATTACATCACCTTGCTAGGCCTATGTAGCCATGAATATTTTCATACATGGTGGGTGAAACGGGCTCGGCCAAAAGCGTTGCTTCATTATCAATTAAATGCCGAGCAATACACCGACCAATTATGGCTTTATGAAGGGTTTACCTCATATTTTGATGACTATGCCTTGGTGAAAACTGGCCTTATCACTGTTGAAAAATACCTGCAGTTGCTCAGTGAAACCATCAGTCGTGTCACACGTGCCAGCAGTCAGATGCATCAATCCTTGGCCGCGAGTAGCCATAACGCATGGACTATGTATTACAAGCAAGATGAAAATGCCCAGAACGCCGTGGTGAATTATTACGCCAAAGGCTCGCTGGTCGCGTTATGCCTCGATGCGCGATTACAACAACAAGGGCTGTCGTTGAAAGGCTTTATGCAGGCCTGCTGGCAAGCCTATGGCCGAACAGAACTTGGCAGTGATTGGGACACACTCGCCGCCATTTTACTTAAGTACAGTCAAAACCCTGCATTAGTTCAGGAGCTATGGCACTGGGTGTACCAGAGCGGCTCTCTGCCACTAGAACACGCGATTCAAACGTTAGGGCTATCGCTGTGCTGGCGTGCTGCAATCAACCAGCAAGATGTCAGCGGTAACAAAACCTTTGTGGTGGAACCGCGGGCCTTCGGTGCATGGTATGAGTTTAAAGCGGATGGCATGGCGGTTAGTGCTGTGGCAGAACAAAGCCCTGCGAAACAGGCCGGTATCATGGCAGGCGATCTAATCATTGCCGTGGATGGACTTCGAATGACCGAACAAAACTGGCGTGAAGTCAATCTACGCAAAGCCCGCGATGCGACCATCGAGTTACATCTATTTCGACAGCAACGCTTATTAACTGTGACGCTGCAACCCGCCCCTGCTGCATCAACAGTGGCCATTTTAACAGCAGACCCAGCCCAGGCGCCGTCGTTGCAACGATGGTTGGGCATAGGCGCGTAAAAAAAGCCGGCGTTGCCGGCTTCTTTAACGATGTTCTGACTTAACACTACCCTGCAAAGGCGATGGCACCTTTACCAACGCCTTCGTAGGCAACCACCTTGTACTGATTTGGTTCTTGGCGATTTAATTCATTGGCAATGAATTCGGCCAAACATTCGACCGTGGTATCACAAGGCACAATTTCAACGTGAGACTGAGGGATGACTAACTCAAACCACCCTTGAGCGGCTTGATAGCGAAAGGCGTAACTGTCATCTTGCGGTGCTAAGAATTGTAAGGCGTTTCCATCAACGACGTCTTCCGCACTGCCAAGGTAAATGTCTTCCCAACGTTCACACCAGGCTTTATTTAACCGTGGATTCAACATGCCTTTGGTATAGATTTCAATGGTCGAGCGATGGCCGTGTGCAATGCGTTGGCAGTTACCATCGTGTTTTTTCAAACCATGACTGTAGTGATAATAAAAACTTTTGCTGACTTCTGGACGCAGCGTTAATTGCAGATTTTGTACATTGTCTGGCAATAACGACTTCAGTTGGGATGTTAAAAAATCACGAACCGTCTCAGCTGTTACTTTTTCTGCAGGGATAGCCACATGCGCTTGGTGCGGCCCTGCCATTGCAATCCGGCCACGTTGAGTATCAAAGACTAAACGCTGAACGTCATCCACATCGGTGACTTGAATCGCTGGATGAATGGCAGGAAACGCCAATTTATGGTCGACAAGCTCGTCGATGGCTTTTTTAATCACTTTCTTAACCAGCGCAAAATCCAACACCATAGAGGTTTGGTCAAGGCCACCGTGCAATTCAACATCGACAATAAAGCTTTCGCCTAACATGCCGCGTTGTTGACACAAATAAGAAAAATCGATGACAGTCAAATCTCGTACGAACAGGATCATAGTACTTCCGGCCAATGACAAAAATGCCATTATACGTGATTGTGTTGGCAACGCCCAGCTTAGCGCTTATGTTCGTTTAACCAGCCATTCAGCAAGCCGATTTGACCTAGCTTGTGGGCCGCATACATCAGCCGAATGGCGTTGCTCAGCAACAAACTATCACTCCATTCGGTTTTTTGACTGATCTCCTCATAACAGGCCAAGGCTTCAGGAGTGAGGTAGCCACGCAATTCTTTGCGTCCTTGAGATTTTTGTCGTTCGCGGTAACGCTGTTGTTTTTCCGCGTTCGACAAGGCTTTTTTTGACGACTCCATACTGTCAACTTCCGTTCATCAAAGCAGTTTACGCTGGTTGGGCACTAATCGGACTTGTCTAGCGTACAAGTGTTCGCTAAAGTGGGCCGGCATTTTTTGTGGGATCTACCATACATGACAACGAATACTAAGAATAGCTTTACCAAAGAAGAATTAATCGCATGTGGCGAAGGCCGTTTGTTCGGTGAAGGCAACAGCCAATTACCTGTCGACAACATGCTGATGATTGACCGCGTTTTACATATTTCGGAAGAAGGCGGTAAATACGGCAAAGGTCAAATCATTGCCGAGTTTGATATCAACCCAGATTTATGGTTTTTCGCTTGCCATTTCAAAGGTGACCCGGTGATGCCTGGTTGTTTAGGCTTGGATGCGATGTGGCAACTGGTTGGCTTTTTCTTAGGCTGGACTGGTGGCCCAGGCAAAGGCCGCGCCTTGGGTGTGGGTGAAGTCAAATTCGTCGGGCAAATTCTACCGACCGCCAAAAAAGTCACATACACCATTGATATGAAGCGCGTGATCAAACGCAAATTGTATATGGGGATCGGTGAAGGCGTCGTTAGCGTTGATGGCCGTGATATCTATTTTGCTGATGAATTAAAAGTTGGTTTGTTCCAAGATACGTCGAGTTTCTAAACCACGTCGCACATATGCAGCATCAAAAGCACAAACCCCGCGATTGCGGGGTTTGTTATTGCCGGGGGCCCTTATTGCCCTTTGCTAAATAAACCGATACTTCGGTCTTCCATGGCTTCGCGATAGCCACCGAGCCACTGTGAGCGGGCGTCGATACTTTGATACGGACAATTTTCTTTCGAACGGCCAGTTACGCCAGCTTTGTATCCCTGAGCATGAGCCCGGTCAAGACGATCACGTTTTTGTCTTTTCATACGGCAATCTTCCTCAACTTTCAATGATTCGAAACAGCGGTTCGCTACCTGCTGCCTCTTAATAGATAGCCCCCAAAGCCAAAAGGTTCAATGAAAGAAAGCCGATAAAAGCTATTGACAATAAATAACACCCTGAATTGGATTACAATTCTATGAATTTTTCTTTAAATAATTTTTTGGAATAAAAAGCCGTGAAATGGCATTAGAAATCATTAGTTCAGCATTTTTTATTTCATCGGCAAATAGCCTGAAAAAGTGCTTTCAGTCACTTACCATTCGACGTGTTTTTCGAAGGTGCTGTGCCCTCCACCACCCTTGCAGCAGTCAAAATTTCTAGACTCGTTATCCATAGCCGCGAAGACGGACAGTTTGTTTATAAAGTTGATAACCTGCGCCAATAAAAAATGCCAGTCAGCAGCACTGACTGGCATTGATACAAGCGCTTGGAGGCTTTAAGGCGACAGGCGCTATGAATGGTGGCGGCGGCGACGCCACATCACCAACGGCAATAACATCAGTGCCAGCCATGGCGTGGCTGCACCTTTACGCTCGTAGGTTTCATTTTTCGTTGCAGAGCAGTCATCCACGGTGCCATTGGCAATTGGGGTTAACTGGACGGCCACAGCAATATTTTCTTTCACCAAGTTACCAGCAGAGTCTTTAACTAACTCGCCTTTGGCATCTCGTTTATCGACTTCTTTAATCGCCATCGCCAGCACCACGTTTTTATCATTGATCGAGGTTGCCGATACAATGTTATAGGTGTTGGCACAACCAACTAAGGTATTCAAATCATAGAATTTATTGTTGTTAATATCGGCGAGGAAACCAACGTTACGACGGGTCGAAGTCCCTGAAGTGAAGATCTCGGTGGTACCTACCGCAAAATTCTGATTATTGATGGCTGTTGGGCTGGTCGACGCAGTTTCAAACATGTCGGTGACCCAAGTCAGCGTATCGGTATCATAGTTGTAAACGAACATCTTGTTGCGTTCAAAACTTTGCAGAATTTTTGACGCATAACCGACAATGATATTTTTGTCGTTAATCGCCATCGCATAGCTACTCAGATAATCTTTTGGATTAATAAAGCCACGCACTTCATCGCCTTCAAACACCGCGGCATGCGTAGTGTTGTAGACATAATCACCGACGCCATACGAATAACGGATGTCAGTGCTATCGCTGTAGACTGAACTACCAACCGCGATGCCTTTGTCGTTAATATCCACTGGGTTGCTGGTATAACTGACCGCTGGATACTTAGCCAAACCATGGGGTTTACCGGTATTGCGATCACCAAAATAATTCAATGTGCGTACGACTTCAGGTACACCATTGCTGTTGAGTTTCCAAATCAGACCACGGGTAATGTAGCTACCGGTTTGCGCGTTATTGTTGTAACACAACATCTGCGGCGCTGATTCACCGGTACAGCTCGATTTGAGACTCGCTTCAATGGATGCGTCCATACCGACGCTACCAAAACCGGCGATAAATCCTGAATTGCTAATCGCACGTGCATACGAATAACCACCGCCATAATCGGTGTAAGGCGGTTTTAAATAAAACTTGCCCTTGTCAGATTGCACTAACGCGGCCATATGCATTGGTTCTGGCACCCACAGTTTAACAGGTTGCGGGTTGGGCTCAGTATCCGTCGCTTTGGCTAAAAAGGTTTGTTGTTTATAGTTGGCCGATGCCACACCTAAAATCACAGACTCATCATTGATATCCATGAAATATTCGTTGTTGGTTGGCACCGCGGCTGTTTCACGCCATTTATACACTTGCTGGCTATCGGGGCGAAACGCAAACACGCCCGCATAACGTTGTACTGTGGCAAAACCGGCGTTGGCTTGTAAATAACCTTCCAGCGCGGCTTGCGCGTTCGCAGAGATAATACCGCGTTTCAAATCATCAATTTCATTGGCGGTCAAACGTTCGACTAAATAACCGGTATTGGCGGCATCAATGCGATTTAAATCCACCGGGAAATTGTACATGCCGTTGAGGTTGACCAGACTTTGATTGGCGTTATTCAAACCGGCTGGAAAACTTTGTTTAAAGTTGTCCGGTTTTGGTAACTCTTTAAGCTGATACATAGCTGCCTGTGTCGCAAATGACGCCACCATGGCACCCATTGCGAGAAACATCGGCGAAAATTTCATTCAAATCCCCTGCTTACTGCTGGTTTAATGCTTCTAATAATTCCCATCGCTCATAGGCGTGCGCCAGCTTTGACTCTGCGTCATGCAATTGGTTCAAAATCGCGGAGGTGACATCAGAACTCTGGCGGAAAAAATCCGGGCCGTTGACTTGCGCTTGTAACTCACTGATTTGCGCATCAAGGCTTTCAATCAGGGCTGGCAATTGCTCAAGTTCGCGTTTTTCTTTGTATGATAACTTCTTCGCAGGCGAAGCAGAAGACGCTGGTGCACTCGGCTTGTCAGGTTTTACATTGTTTTGCACTTTGGCGCTAGTTTTATTCGCGTCTTGCTCTGCCAGATACCGTTGATAGGCGGTGACATCATCATAACCACCGGAGATATCAATTACTTTACCGTTGCCCGCAAACCACAACGAACTGGTGACTGTGTTATTAACAAATTCACGGTCGTGGCTAACCAATAACACTGTGCCTTGGTACTGTTCGAGAATTTCCTCTAATAACTCCAACGTTTCGACGTCAAGGTCGTTGGTAGGTTCGTCGAGGATCAACAAATTGCTGGGTTTCGCAAACAGTTTGGCCAGCAGCAGGCGGTTTTTCTCGCCACCGCTTAGCGCCCGAACCGGTGTGCGCGCCCGTTGTGGTGAGAATAAAAAATCGCCCAAATAACTCAGCACATGCCGAGTTTGACCGCCAAGCGTAATGTCTTGGCGCCCTTCAGCCACGTTATCTTGTACGGTGGCGTCTAAATCGAGCGCCATCCGGTGCTGGTCAAAATAGGCGACTTCCAAATTGGTGCCTTGGCGCACAGTGCCGCTATCTAATGGGTAATCACCAAGTAATGCCTTGATCAGACTGGTTTTGCCGACACCGTTTGGCCCAACCAGCGCAACGCGATCGCCGCGCATAATTAAAATATCGAGGTTGCTAAACAGCGATTTACCTTCAAACGACAACGACATTTGCTGGCCTTCAAACACCATTTTGCCGGATTTTGTCGCTTGTTCGATGGAGAAATCTACTTTGCCTTGCTGCTCGACACGCGCGGCACGTTCACGGCGTAAGTCTTTTAAAGCGCGGACACGCCCCTCGTTGCGCGTACGACGGGCTTTGATGCCTTGGCGGATCCACACTTCCTCTTCAGCCAGCTTTTTATCGAACAAGGCATTGGCCTTTTGCTCGTCTTCAAGCATTTTGGCTTTACGGTCTAAATACTCGGCATAGTTGCCTGGATGGGACGTTAAAATACCGCGGTCTAAATCAACAATACGGGTGGCAACACTGCGAATAAACGCCCGGTCGTGCGACACAAACAAAATGGCGCCGCTAAACTGCTGTAAGAATCCTTCCAGCCATTGAATGGCTTCGACGTCGAGATGGTTCGTCGGCTCATCGAGTAATAAAATCGACGGCTGACGAATCAGCGCGCGCGCTAAGGCCGCTTTACGCAGCCAACCACCGGATAAGCTCGCCAAAGTCGCGGTCGGTGACATCACAAACTGCTGGCACATGGTTTCAATACGCGCCTCTAAGCCCCAGCCGTCGCGAGCATCCAGTTCTTGTTGCAAGCTGGAAAACTCGCGCATTTGTTGATCAGTCGCGTCCGCCAGCTGTTCAGATAAGGTGTAAAACCGCTGCAGTTTTTCAGCTAAATCGGCCACACCTTCGCGGATAAAATCGGCGACGGTGACGTCGATACGGGCTGGCGGATCTTGCTCAAGGCGCGCCAACACCGCCCCATTGACCAGCACCATTTGACCATCGTCAAGATTTTGCTGCCCGGACATCACTTTTAACAACGAGGATTTGCCAGCGCCATTGCGGCCAACCAAACACACCCGTTCACCGGCGAACAAACTAAAGTCCACATGGTCCAAAATAGGATGGGTACCAAAGGCCAGACATGCTTGTTGAAAACGAACCAATTCCATCGATTTAGTCACTCACACTTGGCGATGCAGCCTGCACCGCAGCTATAAATTCAGCCAGCACAGCGGCATCAAACGGCCATTTTAGTAATAAACCCGCGCCATAGACCACGGGGATCTCGGTGCGAAACAAGGCAAAGGCCTGTTCATCATCGACAATGTCAACCACGTCAAACGCCACGCCGCTGTGCTGTAACAGCGCCTTGGCGTCATCACACAGATGGCAGCCCCAGGTTGAATACAGCGTCAGCATCAACCGTTTTTCCATAATTCAAAACAGACATGAATATGCGGATTTCGAGCAAAATCATCAGGCAACGACTGCTTGCTGATATCTTTGATCTGCCAGCCTTGCGCGTTCAGCGCGGTCTCATCGAGTTTAAACTTGCGTTTGTTGTTGGAGAAAATCACCTTGCCACCAGGGGCTAACACCTTGCCAATCAACCGTAATAATTCGACGTGATCGCGTTGCACATCCCAGGTATTTTCCATCCGTTTGGAGTTGGAAAAGGTTGGCGGATCACAGAAAATCAATTCGAATTGGTTATGGCAGTTTTGTAAGAATTCCAGCACGTTGGCTTGGACAAATTGATACTGGCGGCCAGCTAAGTTATTGACAGCAAAATTACGTTTCGCCCAATCCAAATAGGTATTGGACATATCGACCGTTGTGACGTTACGAGCACCACCCAGGGCCGCATGCACGGACGCAGAACCGGTGTACGCAAACAAGTTTAAGAAGGATTTGTCCTTGGCTTGTTGCTGAATAGCGCGACGTGTGGTGCGATGATCCAAGAACAAACCAGTATCTAAGTAATCGCGTAAATTCACTAAAAACTTCGCGCCATATTCGCCCACTTCTTTGTAGACGCCAACCTTATCCAACGCTTGGTACTGCTCTTTGCCTTTTTGTTTCTCACGAACTTTGAGCACTTGTTGTTCAGGTTTAATGCCAAGCACTTGCGGCACTAAATTAACAATATCAAACAAGCGTTTTTGCGCAATTTGCGCATCGACTTTGGCAGGTGGTGCATATTCGTGGATCACCACTTCGCCAGCGTACCAATCCACCGCCACGTTGTATTCAGGGATGTCGGCATCGTATAAGCGATAACAGTCAATCTGCTCGCGTTTGACCCACTTCTCCAGCTGTTTGGCGTTTTTGCGCAGTCGATTGGCAAAGGATTCGCTTTCAGCGAAAAATAAACTTGGCACTTTACTGCTGATTTGAACCTGCTGCTCTGTTAAATCAAACAGCGTGAATTCACAATCCAGTGGACCGTTGCTGAATTTATACGATTTTAACCGCGCTAATTTCAGCGCGCGTAATAAATCGGTGTTGCTGGTAATGATCGCCAACCGCCAATGCGCGAACTGTTGTTTTAATTGCAATGAGAACGCGGCGTACACCGGCAATAAGCCAGGTAAGTCCCCTAACCGCTCGCCATATGGCGGGTTGGTCACCACCACTCCAGGCACCGCTGTGGCTGGTTTTTGCAAGGTTGTGGCATCACCAACGGCAAATTGAATGAGATCTAACACACCAGCGCGTTCGGCGTTTTGTTTGGCTTTGGCGATTTGGACCGGGTCTACATCAAAGCCAAACAGTTGGCAATTGGCATCAAGTGCTTGGCGTTGCCCCAGCGCTTCGCCGCGTAATTGCTGGTACGCCGCATTGTCAAAATCAACATCGGCTTCAAAGGCAAAACGTGGACGCTTTAAACCCGGCGCGATATTACGTGCCAGCAGCGCCGCTTCAATGACTAAGGTGCCACTACCACAAAATGGATCCAGCAGCGGCGTCACTTTATTCCAACCACTGCGCAGTAATAACGCGGCGGCTAAATGTTCTTTCAGCGGCGCTTCACCTTTTTCTTTGCGATAGCCACGTTGATGCAGCGACGGCCCGGAAAAATCACGCAAAAACACAAAATGATGTTTCTCTAGGCGCAATTGAAAACGCACGTGCGGATCGTCTTTGTCCACGTCTGGGCGGTGACCAGTTTTAGCGCGAAACTGGTCGGCAATGGCATCTTTTAGCCGCATCGCCCCAAACTGGGTGTTATCAATCGTTGGGTGTTTACCAACGCAATCAATGGCAAAGCGTTGTTTCAGTGACATCTGTGAGGTCCAATCAATTTGATTGGATACCTCGTACACATCGCTGTCGGCGCTAATGGCGACACGGTCGATCTCACGCAAAATACGAGTCGCCAACCGACTCCATAAACAGATGCGCCACGCGTTTTGCAGCTCGGTGGTAAATTGCACCACGCCTAAGCCGGTTTTCACCACGCTAGCGCCTAACTGTGTCAATTCGCTGGCGAGGACTTCTTCAATCCCCTTGGAGGTTAATGCCCAAAAATGCATCATGGTTGGTCTCAATCGCAAAAAAAGGCGCTTAGTGTAGCAGAAACTGGCTTAAAAAGCGGAAAAACCTCCGCCGTCGCGGCTGAAGTTTTGCTTGGCATTGTGGGCTATTCTACGGACAATGAAGTACTTAGCAAAAAAGGGTTGTTATGCGGACGTTGATTTCACGTTGGTTATGCTTGGTGGTGTGCCTACTCGCACCAAACGCGGATGCTGATGTTTGGAAGCAACACGGCTTTAAACCGATGGGCACACAAGCCTATATCGAAGTACTAGCCAAGGATGATGTACAAGCACAGCAAGCCATTGCGGTGGTGGAAGCCGAGTTTGCCCGTGTCAATGCGTTGATGAGCCCATGGGTGGAAAGCAGTGAATTAAGCATGCTCAATCGCGAGGCCGCACGCCAGCCCGTGACCGTCTCTGCCGAATTATGGCAGCTCCTCGCCCGCGCTCGTCAGGTGTCTGAGCTTAGCCACGGCGCTTTTGACATCACCTTTGCATCGGTCGGGTTTAAATTTGATTACCGTCTGCACCAAAAACCCAGTGATGCCGAACGCAAAGAGCAAGCGCAATGGATTAACTATCGCTACGTGCAGTTGTTACCGAACAACCAAGTGAAGTTCAGTCGACCGCAGGTCAAAATCGACTTAGGTGGCATTGCCAAGGGCTACACCGTTGAGCAAAGCATTCAATTGCTTAAAAAAATGGGCATTCGCCACGCCTTGGTGTCCGCCGGTGGTGATACTCGTTTACTGGGTGACAAAGCGGGTCGGCCTTGGCTCGTGGCGATCAAACATCCGCGTGCCGAAGACAAACAAGTAGCGCAGTTACCGCTGGCGGACCAAGCGATTAGCACATCGGGCGATTACGAGCGATATTTTATCGAAGACGGCAAGCGCTACCACCACATTTTAGATCCGAAAACAGGCCAGAGCCCGACCGAGTTGATGAGCGTGTCGGTGATAGGCCCTGACGCGACCCAAACCGACGCCTTGTCCACCACCTTGTTCGTACTGGGGCTTGAGCGCGGCATGCAACTGATAGAACAAATCCCTGGCTACGACGCGGTGTTTATCCGCAGTGATCGGCAGATGTTTTTCTCCAAAGGCTTACAGCAGTAAGCCTTTAACAAAAAAAACATGCCAGTCAGTGTGTCTAACTGGCATGTTTTAAGCTAAGTCCCTCAGGTTTCAAGCATATGCCTTCACTTGGGGCGTGCGATCAACTGGTTTTAATAGGCGCAAACGCGGTGAGTCGGTCTAGACTCGCGGCGTTGCCAAGTCCTTGAAACGGCACCACGGTTTGGAACCGGTTTTGTTCACCATGCAGCGCCATGTAATTTAACAACACGGTTTGCACCAACAAATTAACGTTGTTCGCCGCAGGCGTCGACGCGGTTTCAACCGACGCATCGGCGCGCATAAAGCCCAGCTGTTGATGGCGTGCTTGCTCGGCGACCGAGCCACCTAACAACGCGGGCCGCCCTGCGGGGTTATACACCAGAAAGAACGACGCGGCCGTGGATGAGTTATCGCCAGTCCATTCGCCTTTGCCGCGACCATCGACACTCATATCTAATCGACCGTTGGATGCAACGGAGCCATCGCTGAACACGTAAATCATCACCGGTGTTTGCTTGCGCGCGGCATATTCCAGCACCGCACCGATACACTGCCCGGCTCTAAAATCGCGCCGCTCGCCAGTACCACGTTCGCCCGTATGGTAATCAAAGCCGCCCATGGTGACAGTACCAGCGGCAGAATAACCGCTGAGCACCAGCTTCATAATGGAGGCGGTTTTCTGAAATTCGGCGTCGCCATTAAATTCGGCCACGCTAAAAATACCGGCTGCACCAACGATATCAGGGTCCGCCGCCGGGTTTAAGCTGGCTGGGTTACCAAAACGGTCGGCTAAATCAGCGCTTTTGACATAACCACAATTCACTAAGTCTTTCAGCACATCGTTACGGCTGACATGCAGACTTTGCTGGCCTAATTTTTGCGCGCTAATACGCTGGATGGACTCCATGACCGCAACGGCATCGTTTTGATTGAGCAACCCAAACAAATCGCCCACATCGACAAGACCTGTGACATCAGTGGCGCGATCAATTTTGGTGGGCCGCCATTCAGGGTTATAGAACTCTGGCGGCATCATCGAATTGCCCCCCGAATCTGAACTGCGTGAACCAATTAAACGCAACAAAGAGCCATCTGCGCCTGACTTGGCGATCGCATACATCGGATTGTGCGGATTATTGCCGGTGTCATTTTCCGATTGTGTTGCAATCACCGCGCCATTGGTATTGGCCTGAGTGGCGGTACCGGCTCGATTTAAAATACCTCGAAGCATGGCCGAGTCACTGTGAAACGCTAAGCCCAATTGTTTATTGATAAAACCATTGGCAGGATCGGCGCTATTGACCGCACCAGGCACCATGTCAGCTGGTAAGCCTAGTTTGCTATAGCCTTGGGTCGACAAAAAATCCAACTGTCCGCCAGCACCACCGACTAGCACGTTTGAGCCTGCAATATTGGCACCACCGGCTAAATCAAAACAGATGAACGGGATTTTGCCGGCCCCTTGCACCGCGATGCCGCATTGTTTTTTTAAGGCCTCTAAATCGGCCGACAACGCCGCATGCGCCCTATTGGGCGCTGCAAACAGGCTAAGCACCGAGCCACCGGTTAAGATGGCGCTGCCAACCCCTAAACCGCAGGCTAGAAAATCACGACGGCTGACGGGCTTGCGGTGATCCGCGTAATACAAAGGTGCATCCGGATGCAGGGCTTTTTTACTTTTCATCGTGCGTCTCCTTAATACACCAAGGTTTCACTGCTGGCCAGCACTGCGGTACAGGCGGCTTTGGCGATGGTTTTACTACGTGCGGCATCACAGGATGTACCGCAAGCGGCAAGTCGCGTCATCAGCGCTGTTAATTCCGCGGTAACTTGTGGCCGTGGCGCGCTGTGCGTTGGCGACAAGGGTTGCAGGCGATTCAGCAGTAAATTTAAAAAACTGCTTTGGTTCGGTTCACTGACAAAGCTGCTGGCTGGCTGATTAAAATCGATGCCCGGAAACCAAGTTGAACGCAAGGCGCTGTCCTCGATGGCCGCGTCACAATAGGCGATGCCCAGTTGGGTGACAGCCATCTGTTGCGAGGAGACAAAGGTGTCCAGTTGCGGATCCGACGGCAGTTGCCGCAGGATGGTTTGATACACCGAGGCCACTTTGCTTTGTGACATGGCAACGCCTGTCAGCTCGCTCATACTGGCGTGGATTTTGGCAAAGGTACGAAGGCCTTGGCTCGCCGATTGACTAGCTTGGATATCAAAGCCTTGCTCGTTGTAACTAGGCGTGACTCTGACATGGCTTTTGTTGCCTAATTTGGCAAAGGATAAGAAAAACTCATCACTGCCAGCCCCGCCTTCACTGGCGATGATGGTGCCAAGGTTAGATAAGGTCGTCGGTGTTTTTAACGCCGTGTTGGCCGGTAATTGCCAGGATTTTTTCAACCAGGCCTGGCCGACATCCACTTCTTTGCCGTTTAAGCCCAGCGCCATGCCTTCGATGCTCAGGTCACTTGGTAAACTATTGCCATTGAGATTCACCAATTGCGGTTGGCTGAATAAATACGAGAAATCATCAAACTGCGACACAGTAAACAGTACATAGGTTTCTGGCAGGTTGATTAAATGACCAATGCCAAACAGCAAATAGAATTTTTGGCCAACACCGACATCAAAGTTTTGTTTAATTTGGGTCGGCGTCAGCGCTTTGTTGTGGATAGCCAGCAACCGCACCGAGCCTTGCCATTGACGATTGCCATTGGCTTCATTCCCGACCATCAGCGCGAAGGTGTCATCCCAATCTTTTAACGGGCTGACCGCCTCGCGGGCGCCACTGTCGACACCATTGACAAAAATACGACGACCATTGGTCAAGTCGTAGGTCAGTACCACGTGCTGCAACGTGGCTTGCAGTAATTCCTTTGCATCCGGAGTCGACAAGGCGGGTGTGCCTGCCGTCCCCGTGCGTTCATTGCGTAACAAAAAGTTGTAGTTATACAGGGTTTGACCCAACGTGAAATTGCGGCTGATGCTGGAGCCGGCGTAACTGACAATGGCCGCCGGTCCTTCTTGTGACACATTGGCGGGCACCACCCAGGCTTCAATCGAAAATTCACCAGTTGCACCAATCAAGGCGGCGAATTTTTTACTAGCGTCGGTGGTGGCTTGGCCGCGGCCGCTGGTGATATGAATACCCCAGCCGGTGATCCAACGAATGTCCCCTTGCAAGGTTAAATTCGCCGCAGGCTCAATGCCTGACGTGTCATACGCGATCGCACCTTCGCCAGTTTTAAATTGATAAAAAGCGATTTGATTGCGTTCAAAACGTCCGCCGCTTGAGGCCACCACACCATCGGCCAATCGCAAGGCCTTGGACGGCACTAAGCTAGCATCTAATTGGGTGGCCGGAATGGCATCGGCAATTTTTTGAATAGCCGCCTGCATGGTGGCCGCATTTTGCGCACAATCGCCCCAGCAGTTGTGGAATTCTTTACCCAGGCGCTGCACCAACCGCGACAGTTCGACTTTGTCTAAATTGATCAATGGTTTGGCCGCATCATAAGCCGTATCGACATTGCTGTGAGCAAAAAATGGCGCTTGCGCTTGCACCGATGACGGGGTGTGACATCCCACGCAAAATTGACTGACAATTGGATAGACATGGGCTTGATACAAGCTGCTGCTTGCAGGGAAGGCCTTGCTACTGCCGACATCACGGGCCGTTGGCGCCACTAAACTGACCGCCGACTGGGTGGAAGCGGTGGTATTGGCCCAAAGTTTAATCCACTGCGTCATCGTATCGGCGCAGGCTTGTGCGCTGGATAGCCAACAGTTATGACCACCGGCCACTTTTAGCACAATTTTTGACGAGGCCGGATCGGCCAAGTTGACCAATGGCGTGGTGGCCGCATAGGCTAAATTCACATCATCATTGCGAGCAAAGGCCGGCGCGGTTTTGCCTTGCACATGACAGCTGCCACACCGATTGGTTGGCGAGACATTGTCCCAAAACGCAGTTTTGTATTGCTGGATGTCGGCGGTTTGTGCTGCCGGGCCTTTGTACACCTCATCCGGTTGTTTCACGACAGGCGGCGGATTACTTTCCACTTCAGCGCCACCACAACCGCTTAGCAACGACAATGACAGCAGCAACGTGAGCGCAGCAACGCGTTGGCGAACGCTTAACAGGGCTTGTAGACGGTTCATGCTCAATTCCCCCGACAATACGCCGCAGTTTCTGCGAACACTTGCTTCATTTTGTAACCACCGGCCTTAAAGTTGGCGGTGATTTGACTTAAGGTGGTGACATCGGCGCTGGATTCTGCACTGCGTAAACACACCGTTTTAAACACCTTTTTCACCTGGCACTGCGCAAAGGCACTGCTGTTGGCAAGCTCCTGCCCTAAACTTTTTGCGCCACGCCCCTTACCGGGCAAGCTGTTATCCCAGCCCAAAGCTTGATTGCGCCCTTCGCGCCAGTAGTTTTCCCAGTCATCGGTTTGGGTAACAAAACCAAATGGAAACGAGCCAGCGTTGATTAAATATTTCGGTTGCACCCGCGTACCGGTGCTGGCGTGTGTGGTACCGGCGCCTTGGTAAAAAAGTTGGCCATTGCTGCCGTCACTATCGCTAAATTGGTAATCGTAATAGGCAAAGGCTTGCGCTAACGGGTCCATTCCGGCATGACAGCCCACGCAGCGGTTGTTAAAAATACGACTGTCGCCACCTGGGCTTCGGCTGACATCTTGGCGAATGCGATCTACCGGCCGCGTGATGTCTTTGATCGGCTCTAAGTCGGTGCACAATTGGCTCATCAGGGTAAACCGCAGCATGGCGCGGTTAGTTCCTAGATAAAAAAATGCTTTGGCGCCGGCTCGGCTGGTCATCACACCGGCGGTGGCATCCTCTGGCAAGCCGTTTAAGCTCGATTGTGACTGCGCCACCAGATGTTGTTTTAGATCCACACCTTGTTGCTCTAAATACAGGTAATGACTGTTACTGTTGGCTTGATATGGCGGTGCTTTACTGGCGCTATCCCCCACATACAACACCGAGGTTTGCAGCAGTTGCCGGTAATCGACATCATCGCGAATTAAGCCAATCACGGTGGCGGTGTAATCATTGAGCGGTTCAAACACATCTTGATCGCGGTTGGTATCGGCAGCTGCAAACAGTTTCAACGTGGTGCGATAAAAATCAGGGTGTTGCATCGCAATATAGGCCGCACCGATGGCATCGCCATTGTCGATTTTTTGCTGCATCTGCAGAAGTGTCGTGGCATTGGCAGGCACACCCGTCAGCCGATCATGCATCTGTTTGGCTTGATCCAAACTAGTCGCAGTCGCAAGGCTCGAGCAAAAAGCCAGGCTCAGTAAGCCTAGTGTCCATCTGTTGTTCATTGTGTGTCTCCCATGTCTACCTCGAATCACCTGTACCGCTAACAACCTGTACCTGCCCCGCACCGTGACTTAACCGGGTAGGAATTCAATGGTCCATTGCGAGCGGGTTAAACTCACCTCGGCCGGTCCGAACTGCACCGTTTGCAAGCGAAGCTGCAGTTGACGCTCTAACTTCGCGTCCCCCAGTTCGGAGACCACGATTTTGACGGATGACACGGCACCTTGCGGTGTGATCACCAATTCAAACACCACCTTGCCGCGTAACCCGGCATTTTGCCGTAACGCCCGACTGTACAAGGTGTACAAACTACTTTTATTGGCTTCCAGAATTTGCCGAATTTGCGCTTCACTGCGTCCCGACGGCCCGCTGGACTTGCCGTTTTTACTGTTGCCTTTGGCGTTGGCATCTTGTTTAGCGACGGTATTTTTATCGGCAAGCCCCTGCAGCGATACCTCGCTGACCTTGGTGGCGCCTTTTTCCGACAGAGCCACGCGACCGACTTGGGTGGCTGCGCCAACCGCTTGGGCTTTGGCAAAGCTGGCTTGACTGGCCGCACCAATCACTTGCCGTTCTAACTGAACCGCTTGCGTGGCCGTGCTCGCCTGATTGACCGCTACTTGCGTTTGCGTGGTATCAAAGGCTTGGCGCAGTTCAGCTAAATCGTCTTTTAGCGCCAACAAGCCAGAGTTTTCGGCCGCTTCGCGGGCATCTTCTAGCGTCGCGGCTTGGTCTTTGGGTTTGACGGGCTGCGTTTTACTGGCAGCGACCGGCTTTTCTTTTGGTTTTTCCTTGGGCAGCGGTTCTGGCTTTGGTGGCTCCGGCTTTTTGAGCTCGACCTTCGGCGGCGGTGGGATCACCTTCTCGGGTAAGGTCAACTCGGTCAACGGTACTGGTGGTGGTGCCGGTATCGCTGGCGGCTCGCGCAATTGGATCTGGGGC
>CAYTIQ010000023.1:0-25989 GCA_964437935.1 uncultured Rheinheimera sp. | reverse complement strand
ACCACGGCAACCAAGGCCATAAACAGCAAAAAACCAGCCGCTTGCAGCCGATGATAAAGACGGTCATCTCGCCTTGCACTATCCAAAGCCCATGGCCGCACTGCTGTCGAAAGTGCTGTCGATGTGGTTAGCGTGCTCATGGCTGCCCCCCTGTCGTGCCAGCGTCGCTGCCAACTGACGCAGCAGCTTGTTCAGGTTTTAATTCAACCGCCAGGGACACGTTACGAAACTCGGTGGCGGCGCAAATGCTCAGCACTTGTTTTAGCAAGGCATACGGCACCTGTTTGTCGCCAAGCACCGTGATGGCGCGGCCACTGGCTTGTTGATCGGCCGGTAACTCCCCTTGTGACTTGGCCAGCGCCGACAGTTGCTCGGTTAACACCACCCCTAGTTGCGCCATTGCGGTTGGATCAGACAATTGACCTTGCCAAATGATCTGGCCTTGCAAACTCACTTTATCGACATGCACCGACAAGGCTGCGGTTTGCGCTGGCATTTGCTGACTGCTGGAGCTTGGCAACGCCATTTGACTATCACTTTGCAGCAAGGTGACTTCGCTCTGATTCACCATCAGGAAAAACACCAAAATAGTGAAAATATCCATCAGCGCCACCAGGTTTAACTTGCTCGCTTGGGCTAAGCGTGCGTTTTGCTTGGCTTGCCGTTTCGCCCGAAAGGACATCTTCATGGCGTTGCATCCTTGGTCGGCAGATTGGCTGGGCTAGTCGCTGGTGCCACAGGCAGATCGGCAAAGCTAATGCGAGGAAACAGCTCGGCATCGACCACCGACGCAGCGACCACGGTTTTAAACGATCGCACCGTGTCCATCACCTGCACTATGGTTTGATACGAGGTGTCATCGGCCAGAACCAGCGTAATGTCTTTTTTATCCAGACTCTTTTGTTGCAGCGTCAACTTTAAGTCTTGTAAAAAGCTCGACAGCGCCTGCACGTCATGTTCACCCGACGGCAGCTGAACAAACTCACGCAGCGGCTGGCCCGCTGGGTAATTCACCACTAATTTTTGCGCATGCACTTCGACCTCCAGCGCTTGCGGCTGTTCGGCTTCTTTTTCCAGCGCAGCCATGGCTTTGGCCGGTAGTTGCACCTGCACCACGCGCATTTGATTAAACACCATGCTGAGCAACAACACGGGCACCAGCACGATCATCAGATTCATAAAGGAGGTGATGTCGAGCTCGGCGTCGGTCGTATCGACCTTACGCTTTCTGAACATCCTGCCATCCTTGTTGTTGTGACAAGCTATTGAGCAATTTCATGCCGACCATCTCCATGGCGTCGATGATCGACGCGGTGCGACTTTGCAACAACGAATGTAAGAACACCAACGGAATCGCAGTCATCAAGCCAAGCGCTGTGGTGTTCATCGCCACCGAAATACTGCTGGATAACAAGCTGGCTTTTTGCGCCGGATCGGCACTTGCCACCGCCGCAAACGCGGTGATAAGGCCCATAATGGTGCCAAGCAGCCCCAATAAAGTAGCGATGTTTGCCAAGGTGCCCAGCATCGGCGTGCGTTTTTGCAAGCGCATGCTGACTTCAAGCACCACTTCTTCCATGGCGTATTCGATGTCATCGCGGCGATGGGCGCCTTGCATGCGTTGAATGCCATTATCGAGCATGGTCAGCACCGCCGCATCCGATTGACGCGCTTGTTGGCTGATGGCTTTAATATCGCCGCTTTGCAAGGCGTGACGAATGCTCTCCAACGCTTGCTGATTTTGTTGCTGCACTTGGCGCAAGAACCACCAACGTTCCAGCGCAATGACAAAACCGACAATACACATCAAGCCTATTGGCGCCATAAAAAAGCCACCGTCTTGTAAAAACTGAATGGCTGCATCAAAAAAACTCATGGGTTACTCCTTACTGCTTCGATTGCGGCGACTCACTGTCGCTTGCGGTGTTCTGGTTAGCATTGATAAAACGTAAAAAATCGTCACGATCCAACGGTTGCTGCTCAGCCTCGGTTGGCTCGGCCTCATCGCCATTCATCTTGATACGCGCCACACTGTCTTGCCATGGCAGCACATAAATGGTTTTGGGTTGTTCTGGGTTACCCCGAATGG
The DNA here is from genome assembly GCA_964437935.1 of uncultured Rheinheimera sp. Classification (GTDB taxonomy): domain Bacteria; phylum Pseudomonadota; class Gammaproteobacteria; order Enterobacterales; family Alteromonadaceae; genus Pararheinheimera. Next base: position 23,900 of record CAYTIQ010000023.1, on the reverse strand, counting down.
TCGACTCGATATCAACAGTGGCTATCGCCGTGTCAGGGCGAGTGTCGGCCGAAGCCGTCGCAGCGGGCTGAGCCGGCGTGCCACTATCGGTTAATGTGTGGCTTGCGGTGTCTGTTACCACAGGCTCACTCGGCTTCGCCGCTGCAGGTGCGGTCTGGGCTTGGCTCATCGCCGCCCACAACAGCGCCGTCAGCGTAAAAAGCCGACTCACGCCTTGGGCTTGACGTTTGGCCCGGTCACTGGCTTGCGATGGATACCACTTCATGGCGCCTCCGACATCATTTGTTGGGTGTTCTGCTGAGTGTTCTGCTGAGTGCTCTGGTCAGTCGCGGGCTCTGCTGGCGTTCCCGTTGCAGGGCTCTGGCTGTCGGTCTTAGGCAAGGCTTGCTGCCAACGCTCGACCGCTGTATCACCGGTTAACTCCACATAACGCTGATAATGCAGCGCCGCTTGGCTTGGGTTGGCCAAATACAGCTCGTACAAAATGCCGAGATTGCGCTCGGCAGGTGCAAAGCGCGGGGCCGCGGCGATCGCGGCTAAAAAATCTCGCTCCGCCTGGCGATACAATCCCTGCTGTTTGGCGACAAGGCCACGCAGATTTAAAGCAGGGGCATGGTTGGCGTACGCGTTTAGCAAGGTGCTTACGCTGGAACTGGCAAGGTCAAATTGTTGCAACCGATACCAACAGACGGCTGTCATGTATTGGCTGTGCGGATCGGCCAACGGTTTTAACAAATCAACTGCATCGGCATAACGCCGCTCGGTGATGGCTTGCATCGCTGCCTGTTGGGATTGTCGTTGAGCGTCCGTCAAGGGCTGTGCCTGCGACCCGTCTTGCTGTTGTGAAACCGCTGCTGCGCTGGCGGTCGTTGGTGATGACGCAGTGGCATCGCCAGCGCTAAGCGGCGACTCTCCTTGCACTGTGCTGCAACTGGCTAGGGTAACAACAAACAGCGAAGCCAGCATCGCTCTGCCAAGGCTACGCTGGCTTGTCGTCGCTACGGGGTTAATTAAACGGGGCATTCAGCACCTCCGGCAATTCTTCAGGCCGCTGATACTTGGCAGGCACTAACTCGGCTAAACGCTGCAAACTTTGCCGTACATGCTCATCGACATAGTCTTGCTGCAACAACAGCAGATTTTTCTGATAAATAGCGATGGCTTGCTCTTCAAACGGATAGGCTTGCTCTTCGAGCAGCAAGTTGTACTGCTCAAGGGCTAATTCATCCAAGCCACGCGGCCGTTCAGAGGCCAAAAGATCCTTGGCCAGGCTGCGATACAGCTCGGCGATCTGATAATTGGCAGCAGTGACCACGCTGCGATCGCCTAAAGACATCGCCTGCTCGAACGCACTAATGGCCGAGGTCATCAAGCTACGTTTTTTGCCAAGACTTTGTTTCAGTGGATGCGTGAGTGCGACATTGCGGCTTTGCTCGGCGAGCTGTTTAGCATTGTTAAGTGCCGCGCTGGCCGCAATAAAACGGGTACGCTCGGTGCCAGCCCCAGCCGCCAGTTGCTCAGCCTGCAGAATTTGCGCGTACAAGCTCTGCTGTAGGTTGCCTTGTGCTGGTGAGCTCGATTTAGCTTTTTTGCTGCCTTTGGTTTTACTCGCCACGGCGTTTTTACCAAGAGCCAAGCTCGGCATGGCGTCTAACAACAGCAACTGCGAATATCGCGCCTCTTGCGCGGCGTCATGCGGTTGCGGGAATTTGGTGACATAACGCTGCCAAAGCGTCAGCGCCGTGTCGCCTTGTTTTGCTTTGCCGGCGGCGGTTGCGGCATTCCATAAGGCTTCGCGCTCAATACGCGGATCTGCAGTTTCGTCCGCCATTTGTTGATACAAGGCGGCGGCCGCTGCAAAATTTTGATTGGCATCCTCAAGCGCCACTAATTTGGCTTGCGCGCTTAAACGCCGTTCGGAGCGCGGATAATCGGTTAAGAATTGCCGTAATAGCGAAGCGACTTGCTCTTTTTCGGCTAACTCGATTTGTTGCCACGCCGCCGCTTCATGAAATTCAGAACGCGGTTGTTGTAATAATTTGGTCAATAAGGCTTGTTGCGTTGCCACCGGCGCGGGGCGCTGCGCTTGTTGATACACGGCGCTGGCCAATTGGCTGGCGAGCTGCTTGGTGTCTATGACATTAGAGCCGTTGGCACCTTCTAGGCGCGGCGCCTGTAATAACTGCTGCAGGCTTTGTTCAGCCGCAGCATAGTCTTCGCGTTGCAATTGCAGCTGGCTTTGCACATACAGCGCTTGTTGCTGTGTCGCCTGCTGCGCTTTGGAAACGGGGGTTGGCCAATGCAACATGCGGTCTGCCAGCGCTAAGGCTTGGCTTTGCTCACCGGCATTAAACAGCTGTTGCAAGCGAGACAGCGCCACTGTCAGCGCTTCGGGGTGCGCAGGAAACTGCTGGTAAAACGCCTGTTGGATGGCAAACAGTGCACTATCTTTATGCGGGTTATCTCCATGCTGGCTATCTGTTTGTGTGTGATCCGCTTGCGTGCTGTCCCCTCGTTTGGACTTGCTGGCCACTTCCACTTGCCGATACGCGGCATCCTGCGGTTGAAACAAGCTCGCGGCAACAGCCGGTGCCGGGCCATAGGCCAGTTGCTGATACAGCGCAATGGCTTGGTCGTCATCCCCTGCTTGCGCCAAGGCTTCCGCCGTTAGAAATTGCAGATCGGCCAGATTGTAACGCGTGGTAGTCGATGCCGAACTTGCCGTGGCAGCGCTTGTGTCTTGTTGCTGTAAAATGTGCACCATAGCGGCATAATCCGCTGCAGCCTCTCGAAATAAGCTGGTGGCTTTTGCACTGGATTTAGCCGTTGCCTGTGGCGACGCCGTCTGTGTCTGGGCTTGGTGGTAAGCCTTGCTGGCAAAATACTGCAAGTATTGCAACAGCGGTGGTTCCAACTCTGCCAATTGGGCCGGACGAGCAAAGCGCCAATAGTCACTGCTTGGGCCAAACAGCACAATCAACTGACGTTGTTCGGCCAGTGCCATCTCCGCCTCGCCACGACTGAGCAGCGTTTGGATCAGTTTTAACTGAAACTGCACCGCTTCGGCATCTTGCGGATAGGCCTTAACAACGCTGCGATAGGTGTCATAACTTGCGGCAAATAATTGTTTATTGGCTAAAAAATCCGCCAGCGCTTGATATAGCTCGGCGATTTGTTGCATCGGCCGACTCGACACGCGGCCATCTCGGTACGGGGTGCTGTCAATCAACTGCTGCAACGAGCTGGCTTGTTGTTGATAACTGAGCGACACCGACAGGATCTGCAGCAGTTCCGCCCGCAGCCGTTGTTGCTTAAGATCGTCAGCGTCAGCGCCAGCCAATCGGGTATGCTGGTACTTAGGCTCGGTTAAATCCAAGGCTTGTAAAAACAACCGATCGGCGTTGGCGTACTGCTCTAATTTGAACTCACACCACCCCGCCATGTACAAGGCGTGTTGCTTTAATTTCACCGACTTTTGCGCCAACACTTGCTGATAGGCGTTGAGGGCATTGGCAAAATCCTGCTGACTGTAATGAATATCCGCTTTGCGAAACCATACCTCGGCAGCAAATTCGCTGTCGGGGTAGCGCGTGATCAGCGCATTTAATTGCGTTAAGGACTGCGCAGTATCGCCCAATAGATCGTAACTACGTGCCAGTTGATAACGGATCAGTTCGTTATTTAAATCATCGGGATAGTCGCGTAGTAACGCTTCATATTGCACGACTAACTGCTGTAATTGCTCACGCTCTGACGCGTCCGGTAAGTCAGCGCTTTGCACATGCTCGGTTTGCATTTGCGATAAGCGATAACGAATTTGCTGGCGCGTTTGTGGCCCGGGTTGCAGTGCCAAGATTTGTTGATACAACTCGGACAACTGCGCGGCGCCGACCTTGGGTTTGGCTTGGTAGACACTGACATCAAAGGCCGGCAAATCAGCAAGCGTGGCGATAGGTTGTTCAGGAGCGCTACTACAACCGGCAAGCAGCACCAAGGCGATAGGGGCAAAACGAGGCATGGTCATGGCTGCTCCTGCAAACGTTCTTCCAACAACCGCGCCAGCGCTTGTTTATTGCGCCGCGACCACTGGGTCAATTGTTTCTTTTGCATACTGGCTTTGCGATAAAAATGGCCATTGAGTTCAGCCAACAAGGTAGTTTGCGCCTGTGTCAACGCTGCCAGCACGTTGGCTTGTTGTGCCTTGAGCTCGTCTAAACGTTGTCGCTGCGCTGTTAAACGCGGTGTCGCATCAGGTTGCTGACTTAAGCTCTGGATGCGTTGCTGTAACTTTGGCAGCAACGACGAGATAGCCTGACGCTGTTTTTGTACCTGCCAGTGACTCTCTGCACGTTGCTGCGCATATTGCCATTGCAACAGGCCTTGCAGTCGGTCCAGCCGTTGCTGTTGCCGTGCCAACAGCGGCAATTGATCCGTTGCCGTCGACTGGGAAGACGACGCCTCATGCAGGCGTTGCAGTCGCGCCTTGGCGCGCTCTAGTTTTTGTTGCTGCGCAAACAATGGCAAGGGTAACCAGGCCTGTGGATACACCTGCTGCGTCGCTTGGTTTGCCTGTGCGGAAAGTTGGTCAAACTGCTGCGATAACTGTTGCCATTGGTCACGTAATTGAGGCAATTGCTTTTGCAATAACTGTTGCTGTTGCGCCAGTTTTATATCAATCACCCGCTGCAAATGATCGATACGCGATAGCTGCTTAGGCGCCATCTCGGTGAGCTTCGCCATCGCCTGTAAATCTTGTAATTGCTGATAAAGCTGGCGGTCTTGTTTGACTTGATAACGCTGCCAGGGTGTTAACTGGTTCGCTTGCAGCTCGGTTAAGGTCAAAGGCTTAAGCTGCTCGTTTTGCGCCAGTTGCGCACTGTAGTAGTCATCCGCCCATTGATAAGCACTGAGAGCCTTGGCTTTTTCGCCAAGCTTTTCCAAACCGATGCCGATGCCATGGGCCGCTTGCCAGCTGGATTTTGCAAGCGGATGCTCGCGCAATAACTGCTGATACACGCCAAGCAGCAACGAGGTTTGGCCGGACTTATCCAAGGTACTGGCGTATAACTCAAGCGCTAATTCATCCAAGGCGGTGTGCTGTGGAAATGCCGCGAGCACCTGTTGTGCACTGGCATAATCTTGTTGTTTGACAAACAACTGGGCACGTAACAACTGCAAATACTGCAGCACTGCGGTGGTTTCTGCATCGCCTTGTCGCACCCACTGCGGCGTAAAACCAAACCAGCGTTGCCAAAACCACGGATCGACGGCGTCATCAAGCTGCGCCGATAACTGCTCTTGCCATTGCAGCGCTTTATCGACATCGCCGCTGGCAGCGATGGCTTGAATTTGGTTGATGATCACATAGGGCATTTCGGCTTGGCCATCTAAGGCGGCAAAGTCCGGTTCAGTTGGAATAGCGATGTTGGGCCAGTCTAAAATTTGCTGCAGTTGCTGCTGCACACCCTGCAATTGCGGATTGTGCTCGATGCCGGCGGCATACTGTTTGGCGCTGGCTTTATCGCCACGACTTAACAAATAGCGGCTGTAGCTTAACAACGCGTATTGGCGTAAATCATTGGGTAATTGATCGTCAGGCTGTGCCAGCACCTGTTGCATCAAATCAGCGGCCTGTTTGGGCAAGCCGATTTGCAGTAACAAGCCGCCTTTGAGTAAATCACTGCGCGCGTTATGCAGGCGCGTTTCACCCTGCGCCTGACCTGCGACATCCAGCTGTAACAACGCATCGTAAGGTTGATCGAGGTAAAAATACCAAGCCGCTTGGCGATAGGCTTGTTCCAGCGGCTGTTGGCTAACCAATTGACGCTCGGCTTCATACTCTTGGCCATGGGCCAAGGTCGTCAGCAGCAACAAAGAGATGGAGAAAGACAGCGCCAAGCGTTTCATCATCAATGCGCCTGTGTCCATGGCAGAATTTGAAAACTGGGCTGGTAGTTGCCAGCATCGTCATTGACCTGCAATTCCAGGCGCACACCTTCACTGCCTTTTTCAAACTCATAACTGACGGCGCGGCGATACTCGCGATTGTTCGGGCCTTTGCCGGTAAAAATGGCGGTTAAGCGATGTTTGCCGGCATCGACATTGGTTTGCAACAAGGGTTGCACCGCGCCATTGGCAAGGGCCGTTAATTCAGTCTCGGTGTATAAATGACTGCCGACAGGTTCATCATCCAGCAGCAATTGCACGCCTTGTAATTGGAAGAATTTGCCCTGATCGACCGTGACATAAAGCCCAAGCTGGGTTTCAGGCGGATATAACAACGCTTGCTCGAGTAAAAACAGTTCGCGATTAAGCGCGATCACTTGTTGCTTTAACCCAGCCAGTTCTTGTTGCCCTGACGACATTTGAGCTGATGACACGTCAGCTGACTTGGGCGTGGTTTGCAGCGGGTCCGCCGCCATGACAGGCAGCGACAGCGTCGTGGCAACGAGCACTACGAAAGTCCACAGGGCATAGATCCGATCCATGGCTAATCCTTAAAAATATACACTGAAAAATGCTCGGATCACCTGGGCATCCAGCTGATACAAGGGTTCACTGCCAGGCGTGACGTTACGCACGCGCACATCCCGAAAGTTGTTGTAGCGGTATTGCATCCGATCATATTGCACGGTGATCTCCGGCTCGACTTGGCGTAGCGCTGCAAATTTTGGCAATTTGTAAGTCAAACCAACGCCGGCGGTGACATCACTGAAATCACTGAGCTCTTTATCGCGAGCCATAAAATTAAGCTGGCTTTGGTAGTCGAACAAATCGCGATAAAAATTGGCTTGGCTTTGGCTGTAATGACGCAGCCGCGCTTCAAGCGTCAGTCGATACGGCAGCGGGTGCACATAACTGAGTTCAACATCATTGGACTGAATATCCCAGCTGTCTTGATAGGCTCGAAGCGTTAAGGTGACTGCGGCGCGATATGGCAAATAATACTTGTTGACCAAGGCCAACGCCGCGGCGTTTCGAGTCCGTGGATAGACTTCACGTTGGTAGCTATACCCCAACGGCGCCGTCGGATCGACAAACCGTACTTGGCGGTACGGGTTGTTTAAATACCCTTCGTCTAAATTGATCTCGGCATTGAGCGCCATGATCCACTGCGCCGTGATGATTTGGCTGATCCCCAGCCGATAATTGTTGCGTTTGACTTCGTCTTTGAAACTGGCGTCGCCGTTGCGGCCAACCGTGTCAGAGCCAAGCGCCGTGCCGATACTCAGCGTGGTCAAGCCACCAAAGGTATCGTGCGACAAATCAAAACTAACCGTTTTGGCTTGGTAATCATTTTCTTTGCTTTGGGTGACATTGGCACTAAGTAAGCTATTACCCGCTAAATAATCGACCCCGACATGCTGCTCTTTGCGTTTTTCGCTGTAGGCCGAGGCTGTCGCCACCACATCGACCGACGCACCCGATACGGTATCGACATAATAGGTGCCTGAAATAGACAAGTCCTGGCCGACTTTACTGCGCAGTTGCACCGCAGGCCCATCAATACTGACGCCGCCGCCAGAATAGCTGTGATGCATCACATCAGCGCGGTCGACCGGCAACACCGAGGCCAGTGTCGGCCATGCCAGCAGGCTGCTAAGGGTGGCAAGCGAAAAGGCGCACAACTTAGTTACAGCCACAACCACCTCCACCGGCACCAGTGGCGCCGCGCGCGGCTTCCCGCGAATCTTGCACATGATTTAAATGCCCTTGTGCCAATGGATTGCGATTAAACGCCATGATCGGATCGGCCAATTTGTCACGCTCGTACGGCTTCACCCAAGGCTCAACGCTGGCACAGCCAGTTGCTGCGCTAACCAATACCAGCAGCAGGCTGACCCGCCTTAAGTTATTCAGCCAGCAATGCATGGATGTCATCCTCGTATTTTTTCTCGAAACCTGGCTGATAAGCACGGTGTAACGCGCGCACTTTGCCATCTTTGTCGATAATCACAGTGGTTGGCATCGCCTCGACGCTGTAAGCCTTGGAGGCGATATTTTGTTGATCGAGCAGCACCGGAAAACTCACTGGGATATCACTTAAATAGGCGTTAACGCCGTCAGATTCGGTCTCCACATTCACCCCAAGCACCACCACGCCCAAGTCGGCATACTGACGAGATAATTGATCCAGCGCTGGCATCTCGGTGCGACAAGGCCCACACCAGCTCGCCCAAAAATTCACCAGCACAATAGAGCCGCGCAATTCACTGAGTTTGACATTGCTACCTTGAACACTTTTCAGGGTAAAATCAGGTGCTTGCGGGCTTTGCGCCGCCGGCAGTACCTCGGCCATCACACCTAGACTGCTGCTAAGCGCCATCAGCGCCAGCATGGTCTGTACATAGTTCTTTATCCGCTGCATGCTCAATCCTTAGAAATAAAATGACAAGCCCAGCGACAGCGCCAAGCTGTGCTGCGTTTTGGTCTCTGCCAAAATGGTTGTTTCATACATGTGGTCGGAAATTTGAATATCGGCTGCCAAATAATCGGTCAGATAGATTTGATAGGCTGTGCCTGCTGCGATGGCGAACACCTTGTCGCCGGCAAAATCTAAGTTGCCGCCGCCCAAGGTCACAGACCAGCGCGAATTCATCGCCGTGCCGCTGCCAAAATACACTTCCCCTGGCATCAACACATAACCAACATTGGCGCCAGTGTAGGTCCATTGCCGCTGCGCATCGGTCATCAACGGCGCGGCGCCACTGAGTTTCTCAAACGAGGTCAGCCCCGCTTTGGCTTTTGCATAATCTAGGCTCACATAAAAATCTTCGGTGATTTGATAACCTAACTGCCCTTTGACCAAACCACTGCTGCCAAAATCATTCAGGCTAATCAGGCCACCTTGGAGACTGATAAAAGCGCTTTCGTCATCCAGCTTGGCCTCGTTCACCACGCTACGTTGGATTTGCGGTTCAATGCGAACCGGTGCTTGCTGCGCCGACGCCGTGGCGCTCACCACTGTGACGCTCCAAACCGTTGCACTCCGAACCGTTGCACTAGTTGCAAGACGAAGGCCTAGAAAAATACGCTGACGCCAAGTTTCCATGTTGTGATCTCATCGTTTTCATTACGGGAGGTGGCTAAAACACCACGGTGATACGCCGCGCGGGCAATAAAATTTCGAGCTAGGTAATAACGCATCCCCACTTCTGCACTGGCGATAGCGTCTGTGCGGTCCAACGATTGCACTAAAATGGTCCGCGGCACCGTGCGGTTCACACCGCCGCCAATTCCCAGATACGGGCTGACCAGCCAATGCGCAAAGGGATCTAAATACACATGTGCTTCAGCGATTTGGGTGGTGGCATTGTCGCCATTGGCTTGGCCGGCACTGAGCCCTACCGATACCACGGACGAGAACCGATACCCCAATTCCAATTGATAAAAACTAGCGCCGTTTAAATCACCGAACATGGCCGAGACTTCAATATCACGCTGTTGATAGGCCAGCGCACCTTGTTGCTCGGTGACGTACGGCGCACCGTTTTGCCATTGCAACTTAGTTAAATCGTCATCGTTTAGCCACAATTGCTGCTGACGGCTTTGCACTTGTACCCAATTTCCCCGGGTTTTTAATAAGGTCAGCCGTTCGCCTTTGACCAGCGACAAGGTAATGGGATAACCACGGCCTGGGCCTGTGTGCAAATGCACAATTCCGCTACCCACCTGCACCTCATGCGCTTGGTGACTGAACCAAGACGAGTCATCGGCCGGCGTTAGTGTTGGTTGCAAGTCCGTTGATTGCAATTGTGTTTGTTGTGACCAGCTAGGCGCGCTATAGGTTGCACCACTTAGTACGAAGAGTAACGCCAAACGCAGCGCACAACGTGCCCCAACAGCGGACGATGACGTGGCGCATAAAGTGGCGCAGGACGGGGTGAATGCTCGAAACAGCCTGTTGATCATTGTGGCACCGCAAAAGGCGAGTTGTAATACTGAGCACCGATATCCAGCCAATCACCAAGTAGCTTTAATTCGGCGGCGCTAAGGTAACCGGCATGGGAGCCTTGCCCTTCAAGCACGGTAAATACACGGCTGGATAAAGCGCGCCCAGCCACCGCAGGGCTGGAAATGGGCACCCGCACCAACACCGGAATGGGGTTGCCATTGGCATCAAGCACTAAGTTGCCTTGGGCATCGCGCACCCAGACTAAATTGCCATTGGCATCGACTTGTTGCACTTGTCTATCCACCAGCACGCCGCCGACGATCGCTTGTTCAAAATCACCGGCCAGCAATTCACGATAACTGGTCATTTGTTCAGCCACTTGATCGGACGGCTCCGCGGTCAGTTCCAGCTGCCCTGCCGGTACTTGCAAACTGCCATCGGCGGCGGTTCGACTGTGGCAATTAATACAGGTATGGTCGGTTAGCACCTCACCATTGCTATCGCGCGTCACCCGCTGCACCGACCACAGTGGTGCGATGTGGCTTGGGTAATCAATGCGCAGCCGGCAATGCGCCTGCCACTTGTCAAAACAGGCCATGCCAATTGGCAAGGCAGTGGTTAAATCTTGGTAACTTTGTTTTTGATCTGGCTCTTTGCTGCGACGGGCAGGATCTGTCCAATGATCTTGATACTCCAAGGCAGTTTTTAAGGTTTTTAAACCGGTTAACCGATTTAAGGTTTGCGCCATGGTTTCACCCAATTGCGCTGGCAACGCCGGATCAGCATTTGGAAATGGCTGATTACTGACAGGTGCACCTGGATTGACCGATGCAGCCTCGCCTTCGCCGTTATAACGGCCATGCGGCGCGGTCGAATTGGCTTGGTGACAGCCATTGCACTGAATGGTTTCGCCCGGGCGCGCCGTGATCCACTGCTGGTGCGCCGCCGAAACACTACGGCCTTTGCTATTTAACACGTTAATGGCGATCGGCACATTGGCTGGGATCTTCACTTTGACGGAACCATCGGGTTCGATGGGCACAAAGCCGACAATTTCCCGCATGCCACGCACGGCAGTCACACCAAAGGCAAAATTAGGCACTGGCTGCACGTCACGCGGTGGTCTTGGCACTTGGCGATCGATGCGCAAATAACGGGCGGGCCTGTCGTTACTGCGAGTTTGTTGGGGATCACGTAAACGACTGATAGCGCTGGTTTCAACACCCGCGATGTCATACACGCTGCGAATATCTAACAAGGCAGCGTTTTCTGCAGCCAATTCGGCGTTGCGGCCTTGTTGATCGGCGACATAAGGCACAGCTTTACGCGCTTGCAACACCACCGCCTCGCTGATGAGCCGCCCTTCACTGCCGGGTTTGACTGGCACTTGGGTTTTGGCTTGGTTGTCAAACAACCACAGGCCATACAGCGGCGCGGCATACACCAGCGGCTCACCGGCTGGGACTTGGCTGCATGCCACGGTCACGGTATTGACCACGGCCCGACACGGCGACCAACTGACTAAGTAACGCTCAGTGCCATCATGTAAGGCAAACAACGAATGCACGGCACCTGCGCGGTCAATCGTCGCGCTGTTGCTAAAGGCCCACGGAAACAACGGCGTTTGCGCCGAGCCAACCAAGGTTTTGTTGGCCAAGGCTTGGTTATGATCGCTGGCATTATCAATATCAATGCGCATCGGCCAGCTGTTGTAATACGGGGCATTGTTGCTGGTAACCAGCACGGCTAACTCATTGCTGGCCAAACGCTGGGGCTTTACAAACTCCACCCGTGAATTTGCAACGCCGGTGCTATGGCTATGCCAGCCATACAGCAACTCGGTTTTCGAGCCATCGGGTGTCATCCGATACACGTTCAGCATAGAGCGGCTTTGCTGATTGTCCCAACGCACATAGCCTAAGCGACCATCGGCCAGTAACATCGGCGACAAATCATGGCTCATGTTAAAACTAATTTGTTCGATGCCACTGCCATCGGCAGTCATCCGATGCAGGCTAAATACCTGCGCTTCATTGTCTTCATCAAGGGCCGTGTATTGAGGGCGAAATTCATCCAGCAAAATTTGCTTGGCCGCCACACCGCGGGTTGAACTAAAGACTATCCGGCCATCGGTTAAAAATTCGGGTGCAATATCATGCCCTTGCTGACGCACCGCTTCACTGCTGTGAATGGGCGTGACTTGCATGCTGGCCAGATCAAATCGATACAAGGCCCAGGTAGGCTGCAAGCGCTCTGGCGTATTCGCCTTACGCGGCGGATGTGCGGCAAATATGGCCGAACGACCATCGGGGGCAACTGCTAAATCTTTGACATCATACAAAGCGCCAGCACCAAACACGGCATCCAACACGTCGCTTTCTGCCGACTGGGCAAAGGCATTTTTCTTAAAGATTAAGCGCGCGCCTGGGTTAAAGGCTGATGGGTCAAACAAATCAAACGGTAAAGGCTGTTCGTCAGCGAGTACCAACGGACGCTCAATGTACAACAGCGGAAATTCTTGGGTGACCGGATCTGCCGGTTCGTCATTGACACTGACATCGGCTTTGCAACCAATCAGCGCATACACCAATGATAAGGCACAGGTAGCGCGCCAGAAGCGCCCACGTTGCGACGCATGAGGCAAGGACAGCAATGCCCTGAATTGACAAGAAAATTTCATACACCGTTCCCTGGTAACATATCCTGTGAAACACAGCCTGTACCGACAGCTTTGGACCGTATCGTGCAGTGTAGATAGGTATTTCACAAAAGGGCAAATAAGCGTGAAGGTCGATTATGTGAAAACTTGTCCACAATAACAACGCTGATGTCGTTGTTTTCATGAAATTTACCATCGGCAACCTAGAAAACTACGAAAGCGTTTACATTTAATTAAATGTTAAAAACCTTGTCCTTACCTATGTACCTATTCTGCTTATTTTTAGAATTTTTTGCTCTGGCGTTATTCTTTTTTATAAAAAGTAAATTTTTGTCTTCTAGCGAAGGGTTAAAAACCGCCAAGCATCTCCCTGCAAGCGGCTCGACGACCAGTCTTCCCCGCCTAGGCCACCTCGTGTCGCACCCCATCCAAAGGACAGTTGCTACAAGTCCACCCGCTTGCCCTGCACTTGACTTTGCCAAGCTGCTTCCAGCACCCGCAAGCCATCAATCGCTTGTTGCACCGTACTCGGCGGTTCTCCGCCCTGTACTAACGCGTATGCTAACTGTTGATAAAACTGGCCATAATCGCCTTGCAACATCGGCAGCGGATGCGACTCTTTCGCAGTTGTCACGACTGCCTGGCGCGGCTTTTCGCTGTAACGGCCAAAACGCAACTGATCTTCTTGTGGGTCAAAGCCTTGGCTGCTCCAACTTGCAGCCAGCGTCTGCACATCAAAACGGCTGGCGATACGCGGTTGCACCGGCGATGAACTCAATACCGCTTCGAACTGCGGGTAATGGCATTGCAGCTGAAAATAATCGATACAGACCGACGATGGTCGCAAGGTACGAATTGACGCAGTCACCGCCTGTGGCATGCCAAACAACTGCAGCATCTGATCAATTAAGTGCGGCGCCAAATCAAACAATACACCGCTGCCAACATCGGCATTTTCCTTCCAGCGCGATTGCGCCTGAGGCCGAAAGCGGTCATAGCGTGATTCAAACAACAGCACCGGCTCTGACTGCGTACTTACCCCGTGCCGCCGCGATAAAAAATCATCGTCAAAACGCCGATTAAAAAACGGCACCAACAAGCGCTGCTGTTGGTTTGCCAAATCGGCCAACTGATACGCCGTCGCACTATCAATACACAGCGGCTTTTCCACCACCACATGGCAGCCCCGCCGCAACGCACGCATCGCAAAGTCGGCATGGGTTTGATTGGGCGTCGTCACCACCACCAACTGAATGTCAGTGCTAAACGCCGCATCAAACTCAGTCACCGCACGCACGCCGCGCGCGGCATGTTCAGCTAACAGCGGCTGCGACGTCAACACCGCCACCACCTCAAACTGCGGGTTCTCTAGCAAAAACGGCAAATGAAAAACCTTGGCAGACAGCCCATACCCTAAGACGAGTGTTTTAATTGGTGACATGAAGACCTACTTAAATGGCGGCGATTCAGAATATAAAACGCTGTTTATCAACGATATACAACTTCGCCCAACGATTTAGCATGTTTTACCACAACGTAGGGCAGTTGCACGCGATTTTGCAAGGTATCTAAACACAAAAGCGGGTGTTGGAAGTAATGCTGTTTATGGCGCCATAGCCGCTACTTATAACTGCAGTTAAACATAGGAGGATAACGCAGCACTTAAAAAAACTGATCCGTTTTCGCGTTTTTAACAACCAATTCTGGTAATTGCGATACAGTAAATAGATAACCAAGAGGAACGCATATGACCATCAAAATCATGGTACTCATCATCAGTTTTTTCGCCGTCCTTGCCATAGGTTCAACCTTAATCGCGGCCTATTATGTCGCTGCGTATAAAGATGAAAAACGTAAAAACCAGTTAAACCAATAGGCTTTGCGCATCTTGGCACTGTAAAGGGAGTTGCAGAGCTTTTGCTGCAGTGCGTTTGTGGCAGAGCTTCGGATAATAGGCGAAATTCACTGGTTCAAATGGTACCTACAAGCTCATCTAACTATTAGCGAAGGCAAGAGTTTGCTTCGGCATTTGGTTCCCACCTATCTGTTCATTGCCAACGTTCACCTTTTTACTTGAGTTAACGCACAAATAGCTTTGTTTGACACCTAGTTAGCGTAACCAACCTGGGTTGATTCTCCGCCTCTTTCGGTCTAAATAACGCCAAACTCCAAGCAATGCCAATAGCAAAGGGCTAAAACCAATAATTAGCCATAACACCCGTAACCAGAGCCCGCTGGCCGAACCGTCATGCAGCGGATGCAGCCAGTTTTTAACCCGCGCACTAGTTCCAAGCTCGCGGATATCTTTTAGCCGTACTATGTTGGCGGTGGCGCGGTCCACTTGGACATAACTGTGTGGAAAACGCCTTGATGGGTCGCCAGGCAATTGCACGCGAAATTGATAATAGCCGCCAGCATCCGCAGGCACTTCAATCCATGCCAAATTGGCTTGTGGTAGAGCGGCTTTGAGCGTGTTAATGGCATTGGCAACAGGCAGCACTGCGGTTGTTTTCCCGGCAGCGGTTGAACCAGACCATGTCAACAAGCCGACATCAGGCTTTTGCCCAGGTAACAGCTGTAGCACCGCCTGTGTTGGCCCCGGCAGCGCCAGCATGACGACAGTTATGGCCAAGAGCATCAACGGCAACATGCAAATCAAGCCAATCGTTTTATGCCAGTCGTAAAGCAGGCCTGATTTACTTTGCTTGCGCTTAAACAGCAGGCTTTTGCGAAACTGACCGCGCTTTGGCCACCACGCAAGTAAACCAGACAACAACAGGAGCAACGAAGCAAGACCAAGATAGCCAAGCACTATGGTGCCGGTCGCACCCAGTAACAACTGATAATGCAGGTTATACAGCCACGTCATCAGCGACTGCCCCCAAAAATCCTGTCGTAAAATCTGCCGACCATCCGCAGACAACCAGACCAACATCGGGGCGAAGTGTTGGCCATGGGTTTCTTGCGGCTGGTTGTAACGTGCTGGGATCAACTGTAGGTCCGGCGTCACTTCAAGCCGCCATGGTCCGGTTTTATCCGGATAGGCAGCGCGCAGGGTCTTGACGGCTTGATCCCAATCCGGCGCCCCGCTCTGCGGCGATTGCACTTGAAGCTCTGGATGCAACCATCGATCTAACTCGACATAAAACACAACGGCTGCGCCGGATAGGCTGATTAACACCAGAATCGTGCCCACCGACAAACCCAACCACAAATGCAAGCGTCTGCTAAACAGACGCCAAGACCCGCTCATCTAACGTCCCTCGGTCAAAACTTACTTAATAACTAACATGGATGGCTGCCGTGATAGAGCGCCCTTCACCCGGGCTATGCAGTGTTTGGCTGCCATCCCACCAAACATACTCATAGGCATCGTCCGTCAGGTTTTGCAGTTGTAGGCTCGCTTCGATTTGTGGATTGATGATGTAACGTGCTTGTGCATCCACCAACAGATACTTACCAAAGCTACCGTGATCATTCGTCGTTGTTAGTTCATACGATGACTGAGCCCGTAAGGACGCGGAAACAATCCATTGATCGGACACGTTATAGTCCACACCGGCACTGTGGATCCATTGTGGAATATGGTCGATATCGTTCCCTGCAAGCGCAGGCGTTGCCGGATCAGGCGTTTCAATCTGTGCTTGCTGCCACGCAATAGCCGCCCACACATTCAGCGCCGACATTGGCGCGACTGAAAACTGCACATCGACGCCTTTACGCCGCGTAGCCCCCAGATTGTCGAAATCGCCAAGCGGGTCATTGAGCTTTCGTTTAAATTCACCGGTCGCGGTTTGTTGCCACACTGTGGTGCGCCACTGCGTTTGGGCAGAGGTTTGATACTTCACGCCCAGTTCCCAGCCGTCGTTAACCGATGGCGCTAAATCAACCTGACGGGGTGGGATCAGATAAGCACCGGAACCCGCACCAATTTGAAAGGTTCGCCCCCAATTACTAAATAAAGTCACTTGCTCTGAGGCGAGGATAGCCAGCGCGAGTTTGGGCTGCGAAATGGTGCCATAGTCGTTGATATCCGCCGAGGTATTCGCTCGGAAATCATGGAAATCCCCATCAACTTGATCCAATCGCTAAGAAGGTGAGATCCGAAGCCAAGGCAGCGGCTCGACCGATACTTGAGCATAAACACCAGCAACCGACAGGTCATATTGTTGGTCACGTGTTTGGCTAGTCACCACCCGTTCTTTGGTTAAATACCGTCGTGACTCGTTATCTTGCTTTTCAATGCTAGCCCCAAGCTCAAGCTGCAGATGTTCCAGCCCATCCACCTCAGGCAGAATATTCAGGGTGCTGCTAGCGCCATAGTGTTGTTCCTGCGTCACGCGATTTTGCTGGGACGTTGCTGCAGAGAATTTGACAAAACGATCGTCATCTAAGGTATTAAACCAGACTAGCGTCTTCACCGAAGTCAGCTCAGAAACCTGTGCATCGAGCCCGACGCTGAACTGCTCCATGTCACGCTCATCCAAATCGGTCGCGTTATAAGCATTGGTGGCTCGAGGCGTTGCAGCAGCCACCGCTGCCGTCAGATAGCCAGGTTCTTGCTGCTCTGCGCTATAGGTCCGAGCGCTGGCGTGCAGGGTCAACTGCTCGGTCATGTCCCAGCCCCATTTGCCAGAGAGGCCGACACGCGTTGCTTGTGAGTGGTCACGATAACCGTCCGCTTTTCGGTAATTCAGCGCATAGTTCTGGCGAACAGCTCCTTCTTCATAGCCTGCGGCAAACTGCGCTTGAGCTTTGCCAAAACTACCCACTGACAAGCGGCTATCAAGGTAATTGCCGCCGCTGCGAGTGATGAAATTGACATGACCTGCGATATTGTACAAACCAAAACGTGGATCTGTGGTACCGCGAACTACTTCAGCAGCTTCAATTTCCAGCGGAAAAACCATGTCTAGGTACGGCATGTTGCCATCGTTGGAGTTGGATGGAACCCCATCAATCAGTAACTTCACCGCATTCACCTCGCCTTCGCCGTTAAAGCCGCGAAATGACAAATTGCCGCTAGTCGCACCCTGATTAAACTCGGTGATCATCACGCCAGGGAAGCTGGCCAATCAAACGCCAAGCAAAATCTGCATTGGAGTTTTGCGCAACATCCGCGCCCATGCGGTCAATCGACGTCAGCACACGGCTCGCATCGGTCAGCCGCTTCCCTGTCACTTCGATACGTTCACCAATAGCAAAGCTGGTATCCCCTTTGGCTGCTGCGGTTTTATCCGCCGGTTTTGGGGTGGCTTCATCGGCAAAAGCAGGTTGAATGAGCGCCAGAGAAACCAAAAATGCGACTGCAGTTTTGGGGAAGCGATGGCAGGGAAAAGCAGAGAACACAATGAAATCCTTACAATTTTAGCGAGTGGCCGCATTATAAGGGAAGCAACTTACGAGCACGGTGCGGCAAATTGCCGCATACGCAGGCATGAGTATTGTGGGGATAACACCACTGGCAAACTGGTTTACTTTCAAAGCCACCGCGTAAACATCTGCACTGCATCTAATTCATTGCGCTGCAGCGGAAAGATTTTATCGTAGGTCGCTTTGTTACTAAGAGCAAACAGCCGCGCGAAGTCGGCTCGGTCGCTTGGCATAATCAGCTCTAGTTTTGGCACGTGGAAACCGGATGCCAGCGTATAGTCACAAAGACACAAGGACAGCCCGATGCGCCCTTGGTGCACGCCGATGGTTTGGATGTCGCC
The DNA here is from genome assembly GCA_964437935.1 of uncultured Rheinheimera sp. GTDB lineage: Bacteria > Pseudomonadota > Gammaproteobacteria > Enterobacterales > Alteromonadaceae > Pararheinheimera. Next base: position 5,632 of record CAYTIQ010000023.1, on the reverse strand, counting down.
ATGCTCATAACCCACAGCAATACGCTGTTGCCCTGATGCCAGTACAAAGGGGCAAGCGGAAAAACAGGCAGCTTTTGATAGTTTGACTGGGAAATCCAGCAAACGGTAACTGGCGGCCATACAAGTATTTAGGTTCTTCGCTGCTATCCAATGCGAGATAAACCAGGCGATAACCCCTGAACCGCCGGGAGAGTCAAGGCAAACCGTTGTGGTTGTATGGCGTTCAAACATCTGATTTAAATCGAATAACGTTGAAACCGTGATCGTGCCCCGAATAAGCAGCACATCCTTGATGCAATCTTCACCATGGCTATTGCAGGCATCGGCACGCATCACGTTGTTCATTCGACGTACGCCGTTGACACTTGTTACGTTGGTAATATGCCCATCGATGCTTAACCAACGCGCCTCGGACTCTTCAACTATTTGCATGTATCGGTGCCCGCTGCACAACGCTAAGGGCAGCATAAACAACAAGGCAAAAGTACGCTTGTAGCTATAGCTAATCCAAGACCACAGGTGTTTCATCATTGACCTCTCTGATTGAATTGATGATTTAAAGACGGGTGTTAAAGCGTGCTGCTAGACACAAGATCAGGGTTTGTAGAACCGAGACACAGACTGCAAAATTGCGGTAGCTTGTTGTGCATCAGCGTTTTGAATTTGGCGTGATGCAGCAGCGCCCACTGGTAACTCTGCTGATAAAACGGCCAATAACGCTCGTTTTTGCACAGCATCTGGTCGAAGTGCGCTGGCACAAATTCCAAGGCGGCGAAGTGTTGATATACAGCCAGATGGCAAAGCTTGAACGTGCGCTGGCGCAGCGGTATCTCACTCAGGAGAACACCACGCAACTGCACCAGGGCTTCATACAGTTCTGGCGTTCGATACTCGGCAGTTAACGACAACAGCAATTCAGGTTGGTTGGCGATGGCGTGCGCTCGTTGTTGGATCGTCGCTAATTGCGGGAATTGCACAGCGAGATGTGGGTGATACACCACCAATTGCTTAAACTCTTGGGTGGTTAAAGTCTGTGCCACACAGGCCAATAAATGCGGTGCTTGCTTGAGTGTTTGAACGCGCTGCTTTTGGGTTAACCGATGCAACAGCACTGAACCCAGCATGGGCTCGAGCTCTAAAGCGAAGGCAATAAAGCGTTGCTGACGTGCCTCGGGCAATAACAACACCAGCCAAGGGCATAGCTGTAGTACTTGACGTAGCTGTGGGCTGCGCAAACTTTGCAGCATCAAAAACAGCACTTTTAATTGCTCAATCACAGTCGGCACCGGCATGTTGCAGGCATGTGTTTTGGCGTGCGTTTTGGCAGCATGTTGGTGACGATACTGACGCTTTGCATAGCTGCCGCCGTCATTGCATTGCTGCCACCACAACTGCGTTAATTGCGACAGATCAGACAGCACAAAACTCTTTCCATCCGAGTCTCTGTGGCGCTTGGCGAACCACAAACAACTGGCAAGTCTCGGGTCATCAGCCTGCTCGTCGTTAAGGCTAAGCTGCGACAAACCTGCCAGCGGCATACCATCCGCGATAGCCGCTAGTAACGACGCTTCAAAGAAGTCAGTTTTGACAAACTTGCGCTGCAGACGGTGATGCCAAATCCATTGCTGCAGCAGCTGCAGTGTGGGTCTTGACGGCCATAACTGCCGATAGAACCATGGCATATAACGACAAAGTGCTAACCGGTAAGCTGACATCGCAGGATTGAGCGGCATATAACGTAGCAACCAGGGCTTTGTCACCGCAATGGAGCCAAGTTGTTGGTAACTCAACGCCGGCGAACCCTGCAATGATGGATGTGTTTGACTATTTACGGCGACGTTCTGAATTCCAACATCCTGAGTAGCGAGACCATGCACACATGCTTGGGCTTGCGCTTGAGCCACCACCTGAAAAAATTGCAACTCAACCACATTAAACACTTGAGCTTCGTTATCAAGCGCCGTCGCAAGTGCAGGTAACTTGCAGCAAAATTCAAACAAACGGACGCGCTGATCATCCGGAGCATGCAAAACACCAGTGCTGCAATCCAGTACCCTATGTTGATAGCCGTTGCTGAGTAAAAACAACGCAGTCCAACAATTGTTAGCTAACTCATCGTCGTAAAAGACAAAGCCAAGTGCCTGTAGCAAAGGTTCAGCATCGGCCGATAGCAGTTGCCATAGCGACCAATGCCCTGCCATAGGTTTTGCCAACAACCAGCCGTTGTCTATGCCTTGGGCAATCCAGTGCCGCCAAAGCTGCGGCCAACCTGAGCAGTTTGTTAACTGCGGCGGTGGTTGAAGGCACCCTTCGTCTGCCCATTTGAGCAGTTGCTGCAGCGTCTCACCTTGATAATTCGCCTCTACATCGCGACCCATCAACAACCAATGCAACAAGCTATTGCTTGGCAGTTGCCACGCCGCGGGGTGCTGCTCAAGTATTTGCCATTGATCTGCTCGCGCAACTAGCCGCACCAGCTGTGCAAACGGGTCGCTTGCCGATACGCATTGCTGCTTTACCTCATCGGGTGAAAATGTCATGTACTGCTCTCCTGCTGGCATTGCCCGTTCTTTGCCAAGCATGCAGGGACAGCGCGACAACATAGGTCGTAGTTGTTGTTCATTTCGAAGTTTTCAATATGTTTGGTCATGTCAGCTCGGCTTCGGTTACTAGCGGGCTCTTGTACTAGCGGATGCTTGCACAAAACCTATAAACGCCTGCAGTAAAGGGCTTTCCTCAGCGCCTGAGGAGCATTACCATAGTAGGTACACCCAACGTGTGTTTTCTTTGTAAGCACCTGAAAGTTAACGACTATGCAGCCAAGGAAGCTCGATATGTCATCAGCAAAATCCCACGAAACCCTCAGTCGACAATGGGAATTGTTAAACGCCATACCCAAACGTGGGCCAGGCAAAACAGCGGCCGAGCTTACCCAAACACTGACCGATCAGGGTTTTGCCATCTCAAAACGCACGGTGGAACGGGATTTAAATGACCTATCGCTGGTTTTTCCGTTAATGACGGATGAGAACGTAAGCCCGCAGCGTTGGGGCTGGATGGATGACAAAGATCTGCTGTTGCCCGGTATGAGCGTGGTTGAAGCGGTGATGCTCCAGTTGGTTGAAGGCACATTGCAGCACCTGTTACCTGAAGAAATGCTTGAAGGCTTAACGGGCCGTTTTCAACAAGCCCGTAAAAAACTGCAAGCCTTAGAGCAAAGTAACCAAAACGCCCGGTTAATGGACAAAATTGCGGTGGTGTCACCCGGCTTACCGATGCGACCACCCAAAACATCGCCGGATTTATACGAGGCCGTGCAGCAAGCCCTCACCGAGCAAAAGCAACTGCAGGCGCGATATACCTCGGTGTACCATCAGCAGCAAAAAGATTACCGGCTGAATCCTCTAGGCCTAGTGCAACGGGGCCATGTCACCTATTTGATTGCAGCGGTGGCTAATTACACCGACGTGCGATTATTTGCCTTGCACCGCTTTGAGCACTTAACGCTCGAACCAAGCCAGCTTCAATCACCAGCAGGTTTTAGTTTGCAGGCCTACCTGCAAAGTGGCGCATTGCAATTTGCCAACGACAAGCAAATACAACTGCAGGCACGTGTACGGCCAGAACTATCACGTCTGCTGGTCGAAGCGCCGCTGTCCGACGACATGACCTTGGAACCCGCCGCCGATGACTGGCAAACACTGACCGCCACGGTGCAGCACGGCTGGCAATTGGAATGGTGGATTTTGTCGCATTCAAGTCAAATTGAAGTGGTAGCGCCGCTAGAGCTTCGAGAGCGCATCGTTACGCGGTTACGGGCAACGATGGCGCTCTATCCTGAACTGTAATACTACGTAGGGGTCAGTCGATCCAGTATCACTGCAGCCGGTTGCTGCCATCAGTCGCTATCACGCTCGCCCCAGCTTTTAACTGCACGGCTTTTTGCAGCTCAGTAACAAACGCCTCAGCATCGGCTAGCGGGCGAAACCGTGCTTGACGTGCGACCGCATGAAAATCACCAGCGGTCAGTAACGGCGTCAGCGACACCAAATGCTGCAATTGTTTAAGCGCGCCCAATGGGGTCGACAGCCCCAGTAGCTTGCAGTGATCTCGCAACAAGTTCTTGGCTTGCTCGGCGCTTAGGTAACTAAAGCCAATCACCAAATCAAACCGGCGCAAAGCGGCTTGGTCTAACTGCGGTAGCTGATTGGTGGTCGTTAGCAAAATGCCGTTAAAACGCTCCATTTGCTGCAACAGCTCGTTCACCTGTGTCACCTGCCAGCTGTGTTTAGCCTTACTGCGCTCTTGCAAAAAGCTATCGACTTCATCTAGCAGCAAGATGGCGCCATCGTCGCTTGCTTCAGCAAACGCCTGTGCAATTAGCTTTTCACTTTCGCCCACGTAACAGCTAAACAGCGCTGACGCCGGCTTAAACAACAAAGGTTTATCCAATTGCTCGGCCAGATACTGACAAAACGCTGTTTTACCGGTACCTGGTGGGCCGTACAAACACAGCCGCGCGTTGCCTGCATGACGAAGCCCAGCAACTAAAGCAGTGATCTCAACATCGGCGTTGATAAATGCCGGGTTATATAGTTGCGAAGGCGCGGTGGCCTCCGGCATCACTAGCGAATAGCCTTGTGCTTTAAGCGTGTTATTTATTACGCGCTGAAGCGCTTGTTTGCACTGAGGCCCGCTATACACAACTAGGTTCTGTTGGTTCAAAGCCGTTGTTGCTAAATTCTCGCCGCCTAAACCTTCAACCGTTTTTGACGGTGACACAAAGGTTTTCACCACATCGGTTGCGCGTTTAATCACCGCTGGCGATAGCGCCGGATGAGCCGTCAGCTGCAGTGCATCGGCTGTATCAAGTAAGCCGTCGGCTAGACCTTGCAACAGCCCTGCCCGTCGCGACTTCGGCAGGTTTGGCACCTCAATCACTAGGTCAAAACGGCGGATCACCGCGTTATCCATCTCGCGGATATCGTTGGTAAGCCAAATACATGGCATCGGGTTGTGTTCCAACAACCGGTTCAGCCAACACTTATGCTCGGTGTAATGTCGGTTAAATGGGTTTTGATAAAACACATCTTCGGCTTCATCAAACATCATCATCTGCTGCGTCGCTGACGCTAAACAGCGCTGTGCAAACCGATAAGCCCGTAACCGCTGCTGGCCACCGATAGGGTCGCCATCATCATCTTCGCTACTGACCTCAAACAGGTGTGTTTGAAGGTCGTTCGCTAACAGCCGCGCCAATTCTGTTTTACCATGCCCTGGGGCGCCATACAGCAACACGTTCACCCCTACTTTTTGCTGGGTAAGCGCATGCTTTAAATAGGGCCGCAGCACCGCAAGGTCTTGCTCAATATGCGGATAGTCGGCAAATGACAAAGTCGAAGCCGGCGACACTTGCCACAAATGCTTGAGCAGCGACAGCGGTTCCGCGCTCATCTGCAGTAGCTTCGCAGCAAAGTTTGGCGAAATAAAATCAAACACATCTTCTAAATCGCTCGGAAACTGCAGCGACACTAGACCACAACTAACAAGAGCCCCTTTCGGATGCAGCGCCGCACGCCTGATGGATCCCCAGAAATAATCTAACAATATCATGCAATTACCTTCCTGACAT
>CAYTIQ010000022.1:0-48997 GCA_964437935.1 uncultured Rheinheimera sp. | reverse complement strand
TCATATGCTAATTCTCTCAAGAAAATTAGCCTCCGACAAACCCGGTATGATTCAAGCAATGATTAAAAAGGATGATTCTTGAAACTAACTCGTTTGGTGTGGATTTAAGCATCATAAACTCCTCTGCACCACGGGACTGACCTGGTGTGAAGCAAACGACAGCTGGTGTATTTTTGAATCGTAGAAAATAAAGAGGTCATCGTTACAAATCGCCAGTCCAGTTGGCAAAAAATCCATTCGGATATGTACCTGAAAAAGGAATATCAATCAATATTACTACTAATAAAGTCAATTAGATAGACTTCAAATGAGCAGCATTTCATTTGTATTTATAAAGTTTATAGGTTATGGGAGCCCTGAATAGACAGGGCTCCCATAACCCTATTTCGCGTTAAGGCTAACCATCACATAGGTTGGCCAAGTTGCACTTTGAACAGCTGAAAGATCTTTAACTTTTGCCTGTAAGTCTTCAAGTTGCCCCTGAGCATCTAAATAAAAATCATGCTCACGCTGATTTGAATATCGAGTATGTGCTTTCCAATAGCCAACTCCTTGATCAAAGATCAATTGAGAGCAGCTGCCATCTAACCAATACAACGACATTACCCGAGAATGTTGAATATCCGAGGATTTTTCAACTGTGTTGACGCTAATTGATCTGAAATTCGTGGTGTTTAGAAGCTCTTCTATCATTAGACGCTGTTCGTACTCATCCTGCCAATCATGGTTTATAAACCGGCCTATCTGGTCCGAAGATGCAGCAACAGTATCTAAATAAATCTCAATGGAATTGCCTATAGCAAATGCCTGTAGAATTTTACAACAAAGTAGCGCAGCCCAAGGTGACTTCAGATATCGATCGCTGTATGACAACCTAACAAGATTATTACTGTTTAAACGCTCTACAATTGATGGATACTTAGCACCGACTAACGCTAGAAACTTGCTACCGAAGCTATCTACAGGTCCGTTTAGTTCATCAGTGATTTCAATTACAGAGGCACTGACAATTTGATTTTCTGCATCTTTAAATTGATAGGCTGTCGTAGATAGAGCTTGGTAGGATTTTGTACAAACCCAAGTAGTGTGTTCGTCTGTCTTTAACCAGGACTCATTCGCGAGTGATGCTTCGCTGTTGTTGGTAAAAACTGAATAGGTTTCATCACCAACGTCAATCTGTAAAACCAAACTAAGGGGCGACTTCGCCTCGAACTGGACGCTGGGTACAGTTTTAACTTCCACACCGAAGTTTTTAAACGCTTGAAGTTGTCGTAAAGCAACTTTATCGAGAGAAGCGCCCTCTTTGACAACCAGTTCAACGTCCACTTTATCAATCAGCTTCCAGGTCAGAATTTGGTCTTTCACCGTTGAAAGAGATAAATCCCACAAGTCCGACTTTCCATGCAACAGGAAGCTTACTTTTACAGGTTGATGGTGATCCACACGTAAGTTTTCACAGGCTCGGATGAATCGAATTGGTCCGGTCGCCACAAGTTCTGCACCTTTGACCGCTTCAAAGGCTTTTGGCAATCTTAAGAAATCATCAAAATGACATTGCTGCACCCAGTCCAGTGCCGATTCTCGATCTAATTCCTGCTGTTCTACTCGACTATCTGAACTTGCTAGGCAGTGACTGCAAACGTTATCACAGTTCGCTGGACACCGAAGTTTTGCAAAGGCATTTAGGAGTAGCGGCTGAACATTGCTCAGGCCACTTAAAGCAAACCCTGCTCCTCCACTCACATTGTCAAAAATCTGAACTATAGTGCGTGTTTGCTTGGTATTTAAATCGCGATCCAATCGGATTGAATAGCCCATTTCCGAACTTGATATACCGATATTTTCCGCAATTGCATCCCTAAGGGCTACGGCTAAGGTTCGACCAATCACCTGATTTTTTGGATGATCACTTAACCAGTTTCCAGTGATAGGGTTTCTTAAAGCGACCTCTAGAACGTCTGTTTGAGTGTGATAACCAAGGTGTACGTTTGGTTTGACGAAATGGCCGGGACAGTTTTTCTCTTTAGTTGCCCCTGTAGCCCCGCCAATTGGACGATGGTCTTTATCTAACTCCATCCCGTTTGGCAGAGTATTTGCTGCCGTCATTGAGTCAGAACGACCGCATGCAAGACAGATAGCATAACCATTATCATGTTCTCCCGACGAATGATGGAAAACAGTACCGTCATGGCCAAATCGAACAAATCCACAACGAGGATCTGGCAGCGTAAATGTCTCGCCATACACTTGTACGCGGGGCTGAGCTAACTTAATAAACTTCTGCGAGGTGATGTCGTTTGATGTCGGTTCAAAAAAATCTGTAGAGAAACCAACGGGCCGCAGAACAGTTTTGATATCTAGAACATCTATATCATGCGAACAGTGCTCACATGTTAACTTTGCTTTATTACTGTAGGCATTTTCCTTAACGCCATTGGCCCCACAATTACGACACACCCAAGCGAGATCAAATTTTAACATTCTGGCGAAATATCACTTGTTCAAGACTACTTTGCTGCTTTAATTCGTCGCAACGTACAACAAGGATGTCCTTAAACTGTATGAAAGATTGATCAGACAGGTAATCAGTTATACTGCTGGCCAGCCAAGTTAACGCTTCATGTTGTTCTGTACTTAAACGAGCGGTCCCTTCACGTACCATGCTAAGACAGCCATGCTCGCCCACAGGCATAAGCACCACATGATAGTTAGGTAAATAAAAAGGTAAGGTACTTAATAAATGTGGCGTGTCTTGCTGAAGGCACCATTCAATGTAACTGCGTTTGGCGTCTGCTGAGTAACAAATATGGTTAATGCCCTGCACATTCCACTGCAGAAGCACAAAACTGGCGTCAAACAACCGATAAATGATTTCGCAATAGTGCTCAAGTTGTTTGGTTGCGGCGTGTTCAGGATAATATAAAACCAAATCCTTGACTTGCGTCGTTCGATCGGCCCCACTCATCATACTGTTCCTTCAGTAGTAACACTCTGAACTTAACGTAGACGAACATTAGTGAGCTTGCCAGTCTGTTAATCCATGGGTTAACAAAAAGTCGACTCGTCAATGACAAATCAAGGACCATTGGCGAAAGCGTTGCAGGCAAAAAACGAAAAATTGACGCTAGCGGGGATTAATTGACATAAAAAAAGCACCTGTAAGGTGCTTTTGGAATTTGGCGGAGAGAGTGAGATTCGAACTCACGGATGGCTATTAACCATCGGCGGTTTTCAAGACCGCTGCATTAAACCGCTCTGCCATCTCTCCATGCCCGCTATTTTAGCGAGCTTAAGATCGGATGCAAGTATTTTTTTGCGATTTAAGCCATTGATAATGCTGATAGAATATTTTTCAATCAACCAACGAACTATTCGCTAGAGGTTTTGTCTACTTAGTGAGCGATCTATTGAGATGCTCCGTAAATGGCTATATAGTCAATCTGTTTTAACTATAAGGACATCTTATGCAACATTACCAAAGCACGACGTATACGCAGGATCAGTTACAAATCAGCAAGATGCTGCGTAACACCTACAGCTTACTGTCACTGATTTTAGTCGCAGCCGCTGTATCGGCCTACTTATCCATGACATTGATCACCAGCCCTATCGTGGCCATCGTGTTGTCATTGGTCAGCATCGGTTTAATCTTTGTAGTGCAACGCACCGCAAACAGTGCGTCGGGTTTATTCTTTGCAATGTTATTCGCCGTTACTATGGGCGCATCCATTGGGCCTTTGCTTAATTTTTACGCAAATATGCCGCAAGGTGCTAGCATTATCACTCGGGCCTTTGGTGGCACTGCGTTGATCTTCTTCGGCTTATCAGGTTTTGTATTAAGTTCGAAAAAAGATTTTTCGTTCATGCGCAATTTCTTGTTTGTCGGTCTGATGGTCGCTTTGATTGCCAGCATCGCAAATATATTTTTCGATATTCCGGCTCTGAGCCTCGCGATCAGTGCTGCAATGGTTCTCATCATGTCCGGCTATATCTTGCATGACACGAGTGCGATTGTTCGTGGCGAATACGACAACTACATCATGGCTGCTGTCTCGTTGTTTATTAATATTTTTAGCTTATTCGTTCACTTACTGCGTCTACTTGCAGCATTTAATAGCGACGATTAAGCAAAGACACACTCAAAATTCTGATTTAAAATAGCCCCTTGTTAGGGGCTTTTTAGTTGATATGAAGTGGCAACATTTGCATTATTCGTCCAACACGACTGTATAGGCACCCCCGTTATCGCTGAAATCATTCGATTTTGTAAATCCGCGGTCGCGTGTGGTCACCGAGTCGATCATATATTCTTCTATCAAGATGCGGTGTATTGCTTAACACAGCAGCAAGTTTTCGCCACTGATGAAGTGAACTGGATGGCACAACTCGAACAAAACGCTAGCGAGTTTTCAATTGAACTGCTCTATTGCACAACGGCCGCTGACCGACGTGGCATTACTGATATTTCGCAACACTTTCATGGCGCAGGGTTAGCTGAATTTGCAATGCGGGCAGAAACATGCGATCGAGTGATAGGGTTTTAGAATGAAGCGTATATTACTGATCCTGTCACATTCGCCGTTTGAAAAAATGATTGGCCGTGAAGGACAAGAATTAGCCTTGGCTTTTAGCGCCGTTGAACACCAGGTGCATATTTTTTATTGTGGTCAAGGTGTGTTGCAATTGCATCCGATTGAAACAAATCCAGAATTAGCCGTCAAAAATTACCCGGTACAGCAAAAGTTGTTCGCCATGTACGATATCGAACAGGTGTTCGTCGATAGCACTGCCTTTGCATTTTACCAACTTCGCTCTTCGACTCTTCGATGCAACGCCACGTTTATTGAACCTAACGCGCTGTCGCTTCGTGACTATGACATTGTGATTGAGGTATAGCATGACCTTATTTCAACTGAACAGCGTATCTATCCCGGCGTCCTTTTGCTTAATTAAACCTATCGACGGGCTATTGTTAAAACGTGACGCCTGCTGGTTGCTGTACCAACAAAGGCCATGGCCAACAAACACCTTGTATGTGCTGGAACATGATGTAAAGGCACTACAAATCGAAGTCCCTGCTCCTTGGATCACCATCAGTGATTGTGAATGGATCGAATTAACCTTGAAATACCAACAGGTTGTGAATTGCCAATGAACTCGCTAGAAACATTACCTTTGGACAAACACGGCTATTTGGCCGATTTATCGATTTGGAATGAACAGATCGCAGAGCTTTTTGCAAAAGCGGAGGGAATTACGCTGACCAGCGCCCACTGGGAGGTCGTGTGGTTCGTAAGACATTTTTATGAAGAATTTGAAACATCACCTGCCATTCGCATTCTTGTCAAAGCAATGGCTGAAAAAATGGGCGTAGAAAAAGGCAACAGCAAATATCTGTTTATGTTGTTCCCTGAAGGGCCAGCTAAACAAGCAACACGTATTGCCGGATTACCGAAACCGGCTAAATGTCTTTAAACTTTGGTTTCGAGATAGTGTTTGTACCAAGTGTCAAACGCTTGGAATAGGATAAAAAACAAGATGGCTAAAAATGACAATAATAAAACCCAATACGTTGTTTTCAAAAACAATTTAAGCGGGCTTACCCGATAACGCTTCACTTTTTCTACTTTGGGTTTGGTATCCGGTTTCGCATCTGCCGTTGGCTTTTCTACAACTTTTTCCGTCATACTTTGTATCCACAGTGAGGGCGGCTCACCGCCCTCACCTCATCGATTAGCGTAATTCGGTTTTACCAGCCATGTAAGGTTGTAAAACCGCAGGAATGGCGATAGAGCCATCCGCACGTTGATAATTTTCTAAAATTGCGACTAAGGTACGACCTACTGCCAAACCAGAACCGTTCAGCGTGTGCAATAACTCAGGCTTTTTGCCATCAACCGGACGGTAACGCGCTTGCATACGACGGGCTTGGAAATCCCACATATTCGAACAGCTTGAGATCTCACGATACGTATTCTGAGCTGGTAACCACACTTCTAAGTCATAGGTCTTGGCTGCGCCAAATCCCATATCACCGGTACAAAGCAACATTACACGGTATGGAAGGCCTAACAGTTGTAACACTTTTTCGGCGTGACCAGTCAGCTCTTCAAGTGCAGCCATCGAAAGCTCTGGCTGAACTAACTGCACTAATTCCACTTTATCAAACTGATGCTGGCGGATTAAGCCTCGAGTATCACGACCATATGAGCCGGCTTCGCTGCGGAAACACGGTGTATGAGCGACCATTTTCACAGGCAGTTCAGACAAATCGAAGATCCGATCACGTGCCAGATTCGTTACGGGCACCTCAGCCGTTGGGATCAAAGATAACCCTTGGCCCTCTTCGGTTGCTGGTTGGGTATGAAACAAATCAGCACTAAATTTGGGCAACTGACCAGTCCCAAACAACGAATCCTTATTGACCAGATAGGGTACATACATTTCTGTATAACCGTGTTGTTCAGTGTGCAAATCCAGCATGAACTGGGCTAAAGCGCGATGTAATTTTGCAATTTGGCCCTTCATAACGACAAAGCGTGAACCGGTGATTTTTACTGCGCTTTCGAAATCTAAGCCTTTATCTAAAGCCTCACCCAACGACACATGATCTTGCACCGCAAAATCAAACATTGTCGGCTCGCCGACACGGCGCACTTCAACATTACCTGTTTCATCCTTGCCAACAGGCACAGACAGATCAGGTAAATTAGGTAACGTCTGACTGATAGCATCTACTTCGGCCAGAACAGCATCAAGTTGCACTTTCGCTTGCTCTAACTGCGCGCCTAAGCCATCGACTTCTGCCAACAACGGTGCTATGTCTTCACCACGAGCTTTGGCTTGACCAATCGCTTTGGATTTTGAGTTGCGGGTGTTTTGTAGCTCTTGTGTTACAACTTGCAAGTCACGGCGTTTTGTTTCTAACGCTGTAATTTTCTCAACATCAATGGTTAAACCCCGGGTCGCAAGACGCGCGGCAGCTTCTGCTAAATCTGAACGTAAATATTTGCTATCTAACATAATTTTTTACTTTAAAGTACCCAACTTCAACCCTAACCAGGTGAGAGTTATACAAAGAAAGACATTAAGCAACACATTGAGTGCGGCTTTGACAATATCACCCTGCTGGATTAACAACAAAGTGTCCAACGAAAAGGTCGAAAACGTGGTAAAGGCGCCAAGAACACCAATGCCGATAAAAATCCGCCAAGGATTTGGATTAATCTGTTCAGAGAGCAATAATCCATATAAAACACCAATGGCAAAGGCTCCTAGAATATTAACTAGCAAAGTGCCAAAAGGGAACGCTCTTCCAAAAAGAAGCAGCATCCATTCGCTCAGAACATAACGAAAACACGCACCAATGGCGCCACCTAGCGCAATTGCAACATAATTAGTCAGCAACATCAGACCTATCCGCCTGCTCAGAGAGTCGTTGTAAAAAACGCTTTTTTTCGGCTAATTGCTTTTCCAGACCTCTGTCCGATGGGTGATAAAACTGCGTTCCGACTAATTCATCGGGCATATATTGTTGACCTGGGCTGATAGCACCGGGTTCATCATGCGAATATCGATACTGCGCACCATAACCAAGCTCTTTAAGTAAGCTAGTTGGTGCGTTTCTAAGATGCAGTGGCACCTCATACGATGGTGATTGCCGCACCAATTCACGAGCTTGCGCAAACGCCAGATACACGGCATTACTTTTAGGCGCGAGCGCGCAATAAATCGTTGCTTGGGCAATGGCACGTTCACCTTCGGCAGGCCCTACACGCTGAAACGTATCAAAGGCGTCAATGGCCATCGTTAAGGCTCGAGGATCGGCATTGCCGATATCTTCGCTCGCAATGGCTAATAAACGACGAGCTACGTAAAGCGGGTCGCCACCCCCTTCTAGAATACGACAGTACCAATACAACGCTGCATCAGCATCAGAACCACGTACTGATTTATGAAACGCAGAAATTAAATCGTAATGCAACTCACCATTGGCATCAAAACTTGGCAAAATTTGCGGAACCATTTGTTTTAACAAGGGAACATCAATGGTGGAGATGCCAGCTTGCCCACCTGACTGTGCTGCTAATTCCAATAAGTTCAATAACCGCCGCGCATCTCCGTCCGCTAACTGCACTAACAGGTTGCTCGCAGCATCATCAATACGAACCTCCTGAGCACCGAGTCCACGCGTTGTATCTTTAAGGGTGCGCTGCAGCAACGCATGCAAGTCGGCTTCAGAAAGTTTTTGTAAGACACAGACTCGAGCCCTAGACAACAAGGCATTATTTAACGAGAAAGACGGGTTTTCTGTGGTCGCACCGATAAAAATAATGGTGCCATCTTCGATATGTGGCAAAAATGCATCTTGCTGGCTTTTATTAAAACGATGCACTTCGTCCACAAATAACAGGGTGCGTTTAGCGCTTTGCTGCAACGTGTATTTGGCTTGATCGATCGCATCGCGGATCTCTTTAACGCCTGATGTGACGGCGGATAAACGCAACACGTTTGCCTGACAATAGCTTGCAATCAATTCAGCTAAAGTGGTTTTTCCACTGCCAGGCGGCCCCCACAAAATTAAGGATGAAATCCGCCCTGCTTCAATGGCCGCTCGCAATGCCGTATGTTCACCCACCAGATGAGATTGGCCGCTATATTCAGATAATGATAAAGGCCGCATGCGAGCTGCAAGCGGCCGAACATCTGGGGCAAAATCAAAAGGTAAGGTTTTCACTTGCTGCGTAGGTCTTCCACTTCTACACCTGCTGGCGGTGTAAATTTGAATTCGCTCGCATCGACAGGCCCGTTCACTTGGCTGGTCACAAAATCAAAGGTTCCGACCTGACCGTCGGAGTTGTGCACCACCATCTGGCTTAAGCCAGTGCCACTAAATGACAAGGTCAAAGACTTCACAGGATTGTCAGTTTTTTTCGACACAATGACAAATGTCTCACCCTGCATCGACACATCATATTGTGCCCACAACGCCTTGTCGGTAGATGTCAGTAGTACAAACGGGGTTTGTGCCACTTCTTTACGCGCATCGTATATGTTGACTTGCTCCATATCGATGTCGTAATTCCATAGCGATGTTCCGTCACCAATCAACACAGCGCGCGACGGCGCTTGGGTTTCAAATCGAAAAAGCGATGGCTGTTTTAAAGTCAAATAGCCTTCACCAGTTTTGCCAACGGCCTTTTTATTGGCATCCACCACATGAGACTGGAAACTGGCTTGAAAGGTATTTAACCGCGCAAGTTTGTATTTTAATTGGTCGACAGATTGTTCGTCGGCAACAGAGATTGCAGAAAATAACAACGACGCAAGCAACAACATTTTTTTCATCAGAATACCTTAGGTGGCGGAGGCGCCAATACTTCACGGTTACCGTTATGGCCAGGGCCACTGACGATGCCACAACTTTCCATCGTCTCAACCAATCTGGCGGCGCGATTGTAGCCAATTCTAAAGCGGCGTTGAACACCTGAGACCGAGGCTTTACGACTTTCGGTAACAAAAGCAACTGCTTGGTCAAATAGCGGATCCGCCTCGGCATCATCGTCTTCCATGGTCTCACCTGGAAGCAACGTATCCTCACTGGGCTCACCGCTTAGGATGTCAGGGATGTAATTTGGTTTTCCTCGAGTTTTCCAGTCCGCAACAATCGCATGCACTTCATGGTCATCCACAAAAGCACCATGCACACGGGTCGGCACACCAGACCCTGGTGGTAGATACAACATATCGCCTTGTCCTAACAGACTTTCGGCACCTTGTTGGTCCAAAATGGTACGGCTGTCAATTTTGGACGATACCTGGAACGCCATCCGTGTTGGAATATTCGCTTTAATAAGACCCGTGATCACATCCACGGACGGCCGCTGGGTAGCGAGGATTAAATGGATACCCGCGGCGCGCGCTTTTTGAGCAATACGGGCGATCAATTCTTCGACTTTTTTACCAACAATCATCATCATGTCGGCAAATTCATCAATGACGACAACGATGGACGGCAATTTCTCAAGCAGTGGCGGTTCTCCACGCATATCGTCGCTTGGCCGCCAAAGAGGGTCACGCAGCGGTTTGCCATCGGCAATCGCTTCTTCGACTTTGGCATTGTAGCCTTTTAAGTTACGAACCCCCATGGCCGACATCAGTTTGTATCGCCGTTCCATTTCACCGACACACCAACGCAACCCGTTAGCGGCTTCTTTCATGTCCGTGACGACTTCTGTTAACAAATGAGGAATACCTTCATAGACAGACAGTTCCAGCATTTTGGGGTCGATCATCAAGAAGCGAACATCATCGGGCGTTGATTTGAATAACAAACTACAGATCATCACGTTAACGCCAACCGATTTACCTGAGCCTGTCGTACCGGCAACCAACAAATGTGGCATTTTGGCTAAATCGGCACACACCGCTTTACCAGCGATATCTTTGCCAAGCGCCATGGTTAAATGCGATTTGGCGCCGCTGAACACTTCGTCTTCAATCACTTCGGACAGCCGAACAATTTCTCGGACCTGATTAGGAAGTTCAAGTCCAATAAAGGATTTACCTGGGATCACCTCGACGACCCGAACAGAGATAGCCGATAACGAACGCGCCAAGTCTTTGGATAACCCTGTGATCTTGCTGACTTTCACGCCTGGCGCCAAATCTAATTCAAACCGCGTGACCACGGGCCCAGGGAACACTCCAACAACGCGAGCTTCGACACCAAAATCTAACAATTTGACTTCAACCAAGCGAGAGACACGGTCTAAGTCTTCTTGCGAAATCGGGTTGGTCGTGCGATTGGCCTTTTCCAGCAGCGCAAGTGATGGCAATTCAGTTGGTGCCTTGGCTTTTGTCGGATAAATGACTTCATCCAACTCTTCGTTATCCTCGAGCTCCACCGCAGGCACAACAGGCGCAGCCGCTTGGGTATGCATATAACTTTGGGCCAATTCGTCGGCAGCATAACTATCGTCAATGGTGCTATATGACAGTTCTTCGTCCGCGATATCGTCAATACTGACAAAAGCGCGAGCATCAGTGACTGGATTTAGCGGTTTAATCGGCAATGGTTCAACTTTATGCTCAGGAGCCGGGAAGAAACCACGACTTTGCACATCAACACCCACGTTGATGAGTGAGGATTTGACTACCTGCGCCGGTACTGGCGAGGCTACTGGCTTGGCATAGGCCAAAATAGAGGATTCAGCTTTGATTTCTTGCACCGCGACGGTTGGCTTTACCGCATCGTCATCCGTCAATAACGCATTGAGATCTAACCGAGGTTCATGATCATCGTCTGAAACTTGGCTATGAAATACAGGCTCTTGGCGTTGATATTCTTGCCGTTGATTGGCCGTTTCGTATGCAGGTATCTCAGGTTCATGCGCATGGCTTTGCTCTTGCTTGGCACCTTCAAGCTGGCTGGCAAACGATGGAGAAGCAATCACGGGTTCTTCAACTACAGCTCTGTGCGCTGGCATGGCGTCAACTGGCGCTTCGTTGGTTTTTTGAATCTGGCGTTCACCTTTGGCCAATCGCACCAAAGACACAACACCTGTCGTGACAAGCCAGCCTAAAGAATCAGCCACAGTTAACCAAGAGATGCCTGTTAATAAGGTCAAGCCAATACAAAAACCACACAACAAGGCTAGGGTTGTGCCAGCAAAACTTAAGTGCGGCAACAAGGTTTGCACCAGCAAATCGCCGACAACACCACCGCTGGAATAAATGAATAAATCATCAAAATTCATACTGCTGATAGCGCAGGCTGCCATCACAGACAACAACAACCCTAACAAGCGTTGGCCAAGAATTAAATAATCCAGCGATAACAGGTCTCGGAATCGTCGAAACAGCAGATAGCCACAGAATGCAAAAAATGGCGGAAATAAAAAGGCAACCCACCCAAACACGCACAACAAAACATCGGCAATTTGTGCGCCGACCGGTCCAGCGATATTTTTTACATCAACCGCATAGCCAGTTTGTGACCAACTTGGATCGGCCGAGTCAAAGCTCAGCAATGCTATTAACATAAACACAGCGAGCCCTGAAAATAGGATGAGCCCAACTTCGACAAAACGCTGTGTGCCATTTAACGAAAAAACTGATTTTGCCTGCAAAAGAAGAATCCCAATTTCAATGCGTACAACAGGACTACCATACCAAAGCTAGCATCGTCCTGCATACCTTTATACACCAGCAATCCATGTTGGAATAGCTAGATGCTGTAAATTTAACCAGTTACTGGAACCAAGGTCGTTTGTTTGACTTCTTCCATCACGACATAGGTTCGGCTTTCACGCACACTTGGCAAACGTAACAAGGTTTCTCCTAACAATTCACGATAGGCAGCCATATTGGCCACCCGCGTTTTAAGTAAAAAGTCAAAACTCCCGGACACTAAATGACACTCGAGGATTTCAGGAAGTTTTTGTACTGCTTTGGAGAATTCATCAAAGCCTTCCGGTGATGTTTTACTCAGGGTGATTTCAACAAACACCAACAAGGCCGCGCCAACTTTAGTTGGGTCAACACGAGCGTTGTAACCAAGAATAAAGCCCTCGCTTTCTAGCTTTTTCACACGCTCTAAACAAGGGGTAGCACTGAGCCCTACCCGCTTTGCAAGCTCCACATTGGATAAGCGGCCGTCTAACTGTAATTCGGTAAGAATTTTACGATCAATACGATCTAACTTACGTATCGCTTTATCCGCGCCAAACACCATAGTGATATATCTCGTTTAAATCTAAATTGCAGATGATTATGCTACCAATTAATGCAAATAAAAAGGATAAATCTACAAACCTTTGACTATACTAGCGGAAAATTTTTCCACCCTACACAGGTAATAAACGATGATTATTGGCGTACCTAAAGAAATTAAAAACCACGAGTATCGTGTTGGTATGACTCCAGCCAGCGTTCGCGAGTTGGTTGCGCATGGTCACACTGTCTATGTCGAACACAATGCAGGTCATGGCATTGGTTTTGGCGATGCTGATTACGAAGCTGTTGGCGCAAAAGTATTAGCAACCGCTGCTGAGATTTTTGCCATCGCAGAGATGATTGTAAAAGTCAAAGAACCACAAGCCGTTGAACGTGCCATGTTACGCGAAGGCCAAATTCTGTTTACTTACCTGCATTTAGCTCCGGATTTGCCGCAGACTGAAGATTTGATCAAATCAAAAGCAGTATGTATCGCTTATGAAACCGTCACAGACACTCGTGGTGGCTTGCCATTATTAGCTCCAATGTCCGAAGTTGCGGGTCGTATGTCGATCCAAGCTGGTGCTCGTGCACTGGAAAAATCTTGTGCCGGCCGCGGTATGTTATTAGGTGGCGTGCCTGGTGTTGAACCCGCCAAAGTGGTCGTGATCGGTGGTGGTATGGTCGGTACCAACGCGGCGCAAATGGCTGTTGGTTTAGGCGCTGATGTGGTGGTGTTAGACCGTTCAGTCGACGTATTACGTCGCATCAATGCTCAATTCAACGGCGCCGTCAAAGCAATTTATTCAACCGCTGACGCGTTAGAAAAACATGTGGTTGAAGCAGACTTAGTGATCGGCGGCGTATTGATCCCAGGTGCCGCTGCACCTAAGTTGGTCACTCGTGAGCATGTCCGTAAAATGAAGGCCGGAGCAGCCATCGTTGACGTCGCCATCGACCAAGGTGGCTGTGTTGAAACATCGCATGCCACCACGCACGCGGACCCAACCTACATTGTGGACGATGTGGTGCACTATTGTGTAGCCAACATGCCGGGTGCAGTACCACGCACATCGACATTCGCTCTGAATAATGCAACCTTGCCATTTATCATCAAACTGGCAAATCAAGGGTACAAACAAGCTCTGCTGAGCGATGCACACTTGTTAAATGGTTTGAACGTGATCAATGGTCAAGTGGTCAACCAACACGTTGCCGATGCCTTGGGTTTGAATTTCGTAGACCCACGCCAAGCATTAGCCGCAGTCTAATACAGGCTGAAACGACAAAAACCGAGCTACATGCTCGGTTTTTTTATGGAATAAACGCAACATACTAGGAAATTGTCGAAAGGTTTATTACTGTATCCGCTTGGTTTTGGAGTTTTTTATGAAAAATTTAGTCTGGTTGAGTTTACTGGCATCGATGACCGCCTGCGCATCTGCAGTGCAGTTTAATAAGATCCCACTCACGGTGGCCGATCAAACGATCACCGTACAAGTGGCAGATATCGTCGAAAAACGGATGCGAGGTTTAATGGAACAATCGCCGGTCACTCATGGCATGTTGCTGTTGAACGAGCAACCACGTGACATGGTGTTGTGGATGAAAAATACCCCAAGCGACTTGGATGTGGCATTTTTTGACAGCAACTGGCGCATCGTCCTAATCACCCAGATGCAAGCAAATACAGAAACTCTACATCCTTCAGGCCAAGCCGTGTTAGGGGCGCTTGAGATGCCTCTGCATTGGTTTAGCCAACATCAGGTTAAAATTGGCGATAAGATCCAGAATTGTCAGCTTTATCCGACAAGCTGTTTAGTAGAGACAACGAAGTAAGCCTGAATAATTCAGGCCTTACTCATCCTCATCTTTGTGCAAAAACAAGTCGGTAAAACCCAAACGCTTGAACTCATTTTTACGATAGTCTTTCATCGCAGCACCTTGGCGTGACAAGGCTGCGACTTGACGTTCCATGGCGAGAAACTTCGCCAGATCAACACCTTCAGCTGCAGCCGCCGCTTCGTACATATCGCGATATTTATCAAAGCTAAAAGCAATACGTCGCTCTTGCCCTTGATATTTATAAGTAACATAACGCGCCATTATGCAATGTCCAACGATTTTTGGTTACGAAGCGGATTGGCATACATAGCAGCCAAGTACGGCGCAACGACTGGCTCGACAGTGGCCAAACGTTGTTGCCAAACCTGCAGGGCATCTTTATCGACAGAATCTCCCGCTGCGGCATGATTCACCGGATAGATTTTATAACCTTGGTACACTTGCTGATCTATCAACTGCGCCAGTTGTTCAGGTGTTTCAAACGCTGTATCAAGGTGACCAAAATGGACATGCACCCGACCTTTATGACCGGTGATCCCTTGGATAATGCTTTCGATGTCTTCAAATTCACCTTTTTGATAATCACCTTGGCTGTCACGTTGCCACAACTCATTTGCTTTGGCTGCATCGCAGGGATCCAATTCATAGGACAAACTGACCGGGACAATACGCAGGTTTTGCATATACTCAGTAAAGCTAAGGCCTTGTTGTTTGCCTGCCATATAAAACATTTTTAGAATGGCTGGGTCTGTTGCATCATTGCCATCTTTAGCACGCCCTTCCTTTTGAGCGATCCAAATGTTTTCATGTTCGTGCTGCAGCGAAAAAGCAATGTACGACGATAACTGAGTCAATGCTTTGAGCATTTCACGCGGACCTTTTGCCGAACGGCGCACAATAAAACTCTTGTTTAAACGCATCAGAATCGTCACACAGGTTTTCTTCAGTAAATTATCACCAATAGCGATGCGACAGGTTTTAAAGCCGTGCTGATGCAAGCACCAATTCACCAGTGCTGGGTCCATGGCGATATCACGATGATTACTGATAAACAGGTAACTTTGCGTTGGGTCTAATCGTTCAAGGCCAGAACAAGTCACCCCAGACGTTGAGCGTTTGATGGCTTGCTCAAGGAAAAGCGCGACATGGCGCTGGACCTGCTCGACGGTATGGTATTTCTGTAGTTTACGGCGTAACGCCCAAGTGACCAAAGGTTTAATACAACGTCCCAACACGCCTTTGATGCCCCAACGGTACTGAATTATCGCATCCAAAAATTCTGGATCTTGGATGAGTTGATCAATAGCAGCAGCAACTTCGGAATCATGGTAAGGACGAATATCGTCAAAGTTAAGGTCGTTCAACGTAAAATCTCGTATCCAATTGGACTGAATTGCGCATTGTCGCTGTTTTCTGCGGTTATGAATAGCCAGAGCTGAGCATGGCTGGCTATTTTATCATCAGAACACGTTGAGATCTGACCAGTTAAGCGGAACGCGAAAACGCAGGCTGTTGATTGGGAGGATTTATTGCGAGTGGCCGTAAGCGGTTAAAAGGCACCTGAACAACCTGTCCGTGCGCAATAGATTTGCCTTGCAGAGTGACAATAGGATGCAAAAGTAAGACTAAAGCATTCAAATCGGTTTGGGCAATCACTAACCCCGAAGCAGGATGTTGGCCACATAACTGCACAAGCATACCAACATCACAAGGTGTGCTTTGCAGATAATCGAACCAAAAACCACGACACGCTGGCCAGGGTTGCTTCACTGCAGCAACGGCATCTAGGCTAGCCGCCAGAGTCGAGGCCTCATCACAAAAATAGTGACAGAGCTGATGTTGGAAAAACCATAAAAGCTCTACATCTTCCACGCTAAACGGGGCAGACCAACCCTGCCCCACGCTAAAGTGCGTTTGGTGGCAAAATCCACGGCCAGCAAGTTCAAGTTTGCCTTGGTTTTCGCGCCATAACCAATCGGGTTGAGGTTGCATCATCAAGCGTCTCCTGTGAGTCAAGCCATTATCAAACGGCGAGATCTCACAGGGAAATACCATTATGTTCTGAACAAAACGGATCGATCACGGATCGTTATAAGCTATCTACGATCGTCTTGATTAAGCGAGGGCCTTGATAAATAAAGCCAGTATACACTTGTAGCAAGTTTGCTCCCGCAGCCAGCTTTTCTTTAGCTGCTTCGCCACTATCAATCCCGCCGACGCCAATGATAGGAAAATCAGGGCCAACGGCTTGGCGTAATTGAGAGATAACTTGTGTACTTTTCTGACGAACGGGTTGACCACTTAAGCCACCGACTTCAGCACCATACCGTAAATGGGCGACAGTACTTTTGTCGAGTGTGGTGTTCGTCGCGATAGCTCCATCCATTTTGCTGCGCAGCAAAGTATCCGCAACCTGTTCAACGGCAATAGCATCCATATCCGGCGCAATTTTTACGAAAACAGGCACATATTTATCAAATTGAGCCTGTAGATCCAATTGATCGTTTTTAACACTTTGTAGCAAATCATCTAATGCTTCGCCAAACTGTAAATCACGCAGACCAGGTGTGTTGGGTGATGAGATATTAACAGTGATGTAAGATGCATGTGCGTAGACCTTACGCATACAGGCAATATAATCGTCTTTACCTTGTTCGTTTGGGGTGTCTTTGTTCTTACCAATATTGATACCAAGCACACCTTTATATTTGGCTTTTTTGACGTTTTCGACCAGATAATCAACACCTTTGTTATTAAACCCCATGCGATTAATAATGGCATTCGCTTCCGGTAAACGGAATAACCGGGGTTTGTCATTGCCAGCTTGTGGCCGTGGTGTCACAGTTCCGACTTCGATGAAACCAAACCCCATCTGGCCAAAGGCATCAATACACTCGCCGTTTTTATCTAAGCCTGCGGCAAGCCCAATGGGATTATCAAATTGAATACCCGCAATCTTTACGGGCTTCGCTTGAACTTGTTGACGCCATAACAGTGACATAGGCGTATGTTGCAATAATTTCATGCTGCCTAAGGCAAAGTGATGTGATTGTTCTGCATCAGCCAAGAACATGGCTTGACGAGCAAGTGAGTAAAACATAAGGATCCCTTAAAAAAATGCCCCGGCGATGGCGGGGCATTTTACCTGTGTCAGCAGAAGAACGCCAAGTAAGCGTTCTAAGCCGGATTATTTAACATCGCAATGATGGCTTAACAACATCAATTCACGAAGTGCCACTGAGAACTTGGCGAATTCATGGCTCTTGGTTGTTTTAAACTCTGCCAGCATCAAGCGCCAACGTGACAGTACCGCGTCATTCGCTGCCAGCCATTTACTGATAATAGCGTCGGCATCGGTTGAACCAGCGGTACCACGCACCACGACTTGTGATAAGGCACGTTGTTGCCAATCCAATTCTTCACGGTAGGACGCTCGAGCCAAAGCTTGCCAATGGTTTGCCACTGGCTGTGCAGTGATTTGCTCCAAGAACCAGTGTAGATCTAAACGCTCGCCCAGTTTGAAATACGTTTCTGCAACCAGTTTCAAATCTGCTTTTTCGGCATCAGCGACTTGCGCAATGTCCATCACCGAGAACACGGTACTTAATTGCGACATATAACGAGCAACAGAGGCAGGTACACCCTGCTGCACAAGTTGTTGCTCGCTAGCATGCAACTGAGCACCTTCAGCGCTGGCTAACAACGATTGCAGTTCATTAGAGATGACCGCAAAGGCAGGTTTGAAGAACTCGATGGTCTGTTCGATGCTCATCGCTTTGTTGCGATGGCGTAAGAACCAACGGGTTACACGACGCATGGTGCGACGAATTTGGAACAATAAACGAGTTTGCAGTGCGCTCGGGATGCTGGTATCTAAGTCATTTAATTGAGACCAAATGCCTTCGATATCAAACAATTCACGACCAATGGCATAACTAATCGCCACTTCAGAAACAGTCGACCCAGTTTCCTCCATCATCCGATGGGTAAAGTTTGCGCCCATGTCATTAACTAACAAGTTAGCCAATTTGGTGGCAATGATTTCTGCTTTTAATGGATGGTGTTCCATATCAGCAGCAAATTGTTGTTGTAAAACAACTGGGAATGCACCGAATAGGAATTTTTTGAAATACAGGTTTTCAAAAATCTCCGGTAACACCAACTGCTCTTTTAACACCATTTTGCCGTATGCAGTCAGAATAGCCATTTCTGGACGAGTCAGGCCTTGGCCTTTAGCCATACGCTCTGCAAGCACTTCATCACTTGGTAAAAACTCAAGTTCACGGTTTAACTTGCCATCTTTTTCTAGAGCATGAATAAAGCGCATGTATTCTTTGAGTTGCTCTGCCCCCAAGGACATCGACACCGAGATACTCTGTGTTTGACGGTAACAGTCGTTGATAACGATGTCCGCGACGTCATTGGTCATGGTGTATAGCAATTCATTACGTTGCTTGAGCGTCATGTCGCCGCTGGATACCAAGGCGTTCAACAAAATTTTGATATTTACTTCGTTGTCTGAGCAATCTACACCGCCGACGTTATCAATAAAGTCGGTATTGATACGACCACCGTTTTGCGCATACTCGATTCGACCCCGTTGTGTGGTCCCTAAGTTACCACCTTCACCAATGATCTTCGCTTTTACGTCTTTACCGTTGACGCGCAGCGGTTCAGAGGCGCGATCGCCAACTTCAGCATGCGTTTCGTCTGACGCTTTGACATAAGTCCCGATACCACCATTCCAAATCAAGTCTACCGGCATCATCAAAGCGGCACGGATGAACTCATTTGGAGTTAAAGCAGTCGCGTCAGTACCTAACATTTGTTGAATTTGTGGAGTCAACTTAATGGATTTGGCACTACGTAAAAATACGCCACCACCTTCAGAGATCAACGCTTTGTTGTAGTCATCCCAAGTCGATGTGGGTAAACGGAACATGCGGTCACGCTCTTCGAACGAACGCGCTGCATCTGGATTCGGATCCACAAAAATATGCATATGGTTAAAGGCAACTTGCAAGCGAATATGCTTCGATAACAACATACCGTTACCAAACACATCCCCTGCCATATCACCAATACCGACACAGGTAAAATCGGTCGATTGGCAATCGATACCAACTTCTCGGAAGTGACGCTTCACCGACTCCCAGCCGCCACGCGCGGTGATCCCCATGCCTTTATGGTCATAACCGTTGGAACCACCAGATGCAAATGCGTCACCCAACCAATGGTTGTATTCAAGCGATATCGCGTTGGCAATGTCCGAGAACGTCGCGGTACCTTTATCCGCAGCAACCACTAAATATGGGTCATCTTCGTCTAAACGAACAACAGACTTCGGCGGCACAATGGCGCCGGCAACGATATTATCCGTGATATCCAATAAACCACGAATAAAGGTGCGGTAACACTCTTTACCTTCATTAAGCCAAGCCTCACGGCCACCAGTCGTTGGCAGTTTCTTACAAACAAAACCACCTTTAGCACCGACAGGCACGATGACGGTATTTTTCACTTGTTGAGCTTTGACCAAGCCCAACACTTCTGTACGGAAGTCTTCACGACGATCGGACCAACGCAGACCACCGCGAGCAACCTTACCACCGCGTAAATGGACACCTTCAACGCGTGGCGAATACACAAAAATTTCGAAGGCTGGCAGCGGCAATGGCATGTCAGGAATCAATGACGGACGTACTTTAAAGGAAATGTACGGCTTAATACTGCCATCGTTGGCTGGTTGGAAATAGTTGGTACGAACCATTGCTTGAATAATGGCCAGGAACCGACGAACAATACGGTCATCATCCAAGTTTGATACATGTTCCAGCTGTGCCAGAATTTCAGCTTCGATGCCTGCAATGGTTGCGGCATTCGACGTTGAGGCTGGATCAAATTTGTGGTTGAACAATTTCACCAACAAATTAGCTAAGACTGGATAACGTCCAAAGGCTGATTCAACATAACTTTGGCTAAAAGTACCGCCGATTTGGCGTTTGTATTTCGCAAATGCGCGTAACAATGAGGCTTCACGACCGGTTAAACCAGCACCTAGGATTAAGCGGTTGAAACCATCATCTTCTAAATCACCACGCCAAACTTTGGCAAAGGATTCTTGGAACAGTTGTTGAGCCACTTCGAAATCCAGCGAAATTTTACCATTTAACTCCATGGTAAAATTCAACACCCAGCTGACTGAACCATCTGGGCAACGCACACAATATGGCGTTTCACCAATGACACGTAAACCAAAGTTCTCCAACATCGGTAACACGTCGGACAAATGAATTGGTTTGTCTTTATGGAACAGGTTTAAACGAACCGCGTTGCTATCGGCCGCTTCTTCTTGCGGGCGATAAAACAGCATTTCTAACGTGTGATCATCCGTTAATGCTTCCAACTTCGCGATATCTACCATCGCATCGCTTGGTAACATCTCTTCTTTGTAGGCACGCGGGAATGCATTGACGTATTTAGTCGATAACTCACGGCCTTTTAACTCACCAAAGGTACCAACCAACGACGATGAGAGTTTATCTTCCCAAGTCCGAGCGGCTTCAACTAAATTTTGTTCGATTTCTTTCACATTGAACTCGATATTGCTATTTGGGATCCGCACAAGGTAATGGGTACGTGCAAGTACAGATTCTGAGAAATAGGTCGTAAATTCTACAGGTTCTGTTGTACCTAAATAATTCTGCAGAATTTGTTGGGTTTCACGACGAAGCTGGGTGTTATAACGTTCGCGTGGTACATAAATCATCGCCGACACGTAACGCCCAAACGCATCTTTGCGCATAAACAAGCGAGTCATATCACGCTCTTGCATTTGCAAGACGCCATTGGCTACATCGGCTAGTTCAGAGACATCCGCTTGAATAAGCTCATCGCGAGGATATGTTTCAAGGATATTCAGCAGCGCTTTATAAGCGTGCGTGCCGCGAGCAAAGCCAGAGGCTTCCATCACTGCCGCGACTTTATCTTTAAGCAGTGGAATATCGGCAGCGCTATTGTTGTAAAGCGATGAAGAGTACAGACCAATAAAGCGATCTTCACCAATAACCTGGCCGTTTTCGTCAAACCGTTTAATGCCAACATAGTCGATATAAGCTGGGCGGTGCACGCGAGATTTTTGATTTGTTTTTGTTAAAATCAACAAATCTGAAGACAACGCTTGTTTACGAGCGACGTCTGGCAATTCGCTCAGTACTAAATCACGAGCATTAGAACGACGCATCAAGCCTAGAGAAGACGCTGCGACCCCTTCAATGCGGTAATCGCCCTGCACCGGCACCATGTTATATTGGCGGTAGCCTAACAACGTAAAGTTGTCATCGACCAACCAATGAAGAAAATCCAAGGCTTGTTGCCGTTGTGCAGGTGTTGCCTTGCCTGCGTTTTTCTCAAGCCCTGCGATCACATCTTGCAGTTTTTGCAACGTCGGACGCCAATCTTGCACAGCCAACGTTACATCTTGCATGACAGATTCAAGCTCATGCACCAATCCATCCATCACCGTTTTATCGGTCATCCGATCGATTTCGATATGGAATACGGTTTGATTGGTAGAAGGATTCGGCTTGGTTCCTAATTTATGGAACTCAACAATTGCGGACTTCTCATCACGGAATGTCTGCAATGGATGATGCAACATCAAATGTGCCGTGATGCCACTACGATTTAAGGCAATACGCAGCGAATCGACTAAAAAAGGGCTGTCTTTTAAAACTAACTCGACAATCGTATGTTTTGACTCCCAGCCGTGTTTTGCAATTTCTGGGTTAAAAACGCGGATCTTCGCGTCATCGCCGGCATGGGCATTAAAAGTTTGCCACAGACTTAATGCGGCGCCATACAGATCACTATCAGTGCGGCCGATCAGGTCTTCTGGTGCAACACGTCCATAGAGTGTCAGTGCAAATTGCTCAACCAAGTCCACTTGGTCTTTCACCCGTTGACGGATGAGTTTACAAACGTTTTGTAGTAGTACTGAGGGTTGACCGTCTATCAGTGCCATTTTTTGTATCCTTATAGGGTTCCGCGTTTGGGGGTGGCGGAACTGTGCATTACATACAGAGCGTGTCAGGTGCGAAGTTTATTGCCAATTGTAGCCCTTTTCGAGCATTATTTTTTATCAGCATACTGGTTGTACCAGCCGTAAAATACCGATTTGCAAGGATATTCAGCAGAATCGGATAGAAAATCGACGACAATCGAGCTAGAGATGGTTATTGCATAAATATGCAGAGATTAAAAATCTCAAAACGGCCATAAAAAAATTTGCCGTTTGGTCATCATTCGGGCTCTTTCCCAGTAAACCAACAGGTTAGCTCTTGAATGAAGTAAAGACCCTAAATTGGCGTTTGTCATTCGGTCCAGTGGTGGACTTTGTGATGCCTAAAAATAAAAAAGCCTGTTAGCATCACTAACAGGCTTCTTGAAACAACCTTTAATTAGGCTTTTTGTTGCCGCCAGAACAACGACGCTAGTGCAGGTAATACAAACACCGCTCCTAACATGTTCACCACAAACATAAACGTTAAGAGGATCCCCATATCCACTTGGAATTTAAGCGCAGAAAAGGCCCAAGTGCTAACGCCAATAGCTAAGGTCAAGCCAGTAAAAATCACAGCAGAACCTGTAGAGCGCAGTGCGTCTTCGTAAGCTTGACGTAACGGCACACCGTTGCGAAGCGGCTGGGTCATATTGGTTAAAATATAGATACCATAATCAACGCCGATACCTACACCCAATGCAATCACAGGTAACGTTGACACCGTCAGACCGATGTTCAGATACGTCATCAGTGCTGTCGCAAGCATGGTTACCACATACAACGGAATAATGACGGACGCGGTAGCCTTCACCGAGCGGAAGCTCACCAAGCAAAGCAAGATCACCGCGCCATAAACATACCAAGTCATAGGATCTTGCGCTTCAGCAACCGCTTCATTGGTTGCTGCCATGACGCCAACAGGACCCGAGGCTAAGGTAAATTTCACGGTATCGTCATTGAGCTCCGCAGCTAATTTTTTTGCAGCTGCCACAACACGTTCAATCGTTTCAGCTTTATGGTCATTTAAGAACACAATAATTGGCATCACAGAGCAATCCGCGTTTAATAATCCGGTACTTGTTTCAACACGACTTGACGATTGAACTAAAGATTCTGTGGTGCGAGGTAAGACACGCCATTTCAAGTTGCCTTCATTAAAGGCTGCGTTGATAGACTTGGACACGGATGCCAGAGAAATAGCACTTTGCACACCTTCGATGTTTTCAATTTGCCATTGGAATTGATCAACCTTCTGCATAATGGGGAAGAAGGTACAACCATTGCTCTGCGTTTCGACCATCACGTTAATGTAATCCACAGAGATGGCATACCGATCTGTGATTAAAGCGGTATCTAAGTTATAACGTGAATCTTGATGCAACGCGGCTGCACCGGCATTTAAATCACCGATTTTCAGATGTTTACTTTGTACATAACCAAAGGCAAACAGTGCAGCGGTGATGGCTAAGATAATCATCGCAGGTTTGCGTTCAGTGCAAGCCGACAAGGTTCGCCACAATTTATCTGCCATGGGCGACGGCGCTGAAACACGATGAATATAGGCGTCACTGAACTTGATGTAAGACATCAACACGGGTAACAAGAACAAATTCGTTAAAATCACCACGCCTACACCAAGGCTTGCGGTGATGGCAAGTTCACGAATGACGCCAATGTCGATGGCCAATAAGGTGATAAAACCAATAGTGTCTGACAGTAGCGCTACACCACCAGGGATCAGCAGTGCTCTAAAGCTGGCTTGAGCTGCGGTTTTTGCATCCATCCCGGCCGCGACATTTCGACCGGTCGCATTGATCATCTGTACCCCATGGCTCACACCGATGGCAAAGATCAAAAACGGCACCAAAATAGACATAGGGTCAATACCGAATCCGATAACAGTCAATAACCCCATTTGCCACATCACTGCGACCAACGAACAGACAATAGGTAAAATGGTCAGTTTGAATGATTTCGAGAATAGATAAACCATGATGCCGGTAATTAAGATAGCTACCGCAAAAAACACCAAGACACCACGAGCACCATTCGCGACATCCCCAACCATTTTCGCAAAACCAATGATTTGAATGCTGATGACATCATTTTCAAATTTTTGGCGAACGTCCTTCTCTAACGCGTTGGCAAACGCAATGGTATCCAACTTTTGCTGAGTTTCCGGGTTTATCTCTTGCAATTGTGCCGTGATCATGGCGCAACTGTAATCGTCGGCGATCATGCGTCCGACAATACCGGACTTGTCGATGTTTTGCCGAACCGTCGCAAGACCCTCTTGGTCAAACTTAAAATCTGCAGGGATCACGGGGCCGCCGGCAAAGCCATCTTCGACGACTTCAACGAAACGGGTACTCGGGCTAAAGATAGATTTAACTAAGACCCGGTCCACACCAGGCATGTAATACACCTGCTCATGGATTTCTTTAAAGCGCTTAAAAAAATCTGGATTAAAAATATTGCCTGAAGCATCACAGACCGATACCAGAATGTTATTGGCACCACCAAAATCCTTGGCGTGCTTCATGTAGGTCTGCATGTAAGGATGTTGCAACGGGATGTTTTTGGTAAACGCAGCATCGAGCTTAATTTGCGAGGCTTTAAATAATAAAAAGAGGGTTGCCAACACAAAGGCCAAGATCACAAAACCACGATGGCGGAATAACGCGTATTCACACTTATTGACGAATCGATTCATACTCATTTTTTACCCGCCGTAACTTCATTTTGGCGTATTCCAACTTCGGTCACTGTGATTAAACGTTCCGCATCACGCAAGGCATTTAACACCGCTTTGCCATCAGGCTGTTTGATTGCCTCAAAACTGACGGCATCATCTTTACTCACTAGCAAGGAGCCTGAATTACCGGATATCACAAAACCGTCTTGAGTGGCCGTTACACTATTAAAGGTCGCCGCCACATGCAGACTTAAAGGCTGCCAAGTCTGTCCGTCATCACGACTGACGAAGGCATGACCGCGTAAACCAACTACCACCAAAGTGCCAGTTGTACCGCGCGCAATACCAAACAGCGAACCTTGATAAAACGATTCATGACGTTGCCAGCTTTTACCAAAATCATTGCTTCGGGCATACAGACCGCCCTCGCCAACCATATGCAGGGTTTCTCCGACTCTAACAATCCGATTTAAATGCGGTAGAACAGAATTTGCTTCTTCTTCAAAAGCCGCTGGATCTGATGTTTTGAGTTCATTCAGAACCGCCTGATCATCCGCATTGGCAAGTTCGGCATGATACTCTTGCACCCAAGTCGCGCCAGCGTCTTGAGTTCTTAATGTCAAGCCATAAGCGCCGATAGCCAAGCCTTCAGAATCATTTTTAAAAACAATATCAAACAAAGGTTTATCTAATTCCGGCGCGAATTTTTGCAGTTGCCATTCTTGGCCACCATTTGTCGTACGCAAAATAGTGACATCATGACCTACGGCCCAGCCTTGCTGATTATTTACGAAAAACACCGAATTAAGATTGGACTGAACTGGCACCTTAGCCTGCTGCCATGTCGCCCCATCGGCGCTTAATAGAATGTGTCCACGCTCGCCTGCTACAACATAACCAGCATCCGTTTTGATGATGTCGGTCAGAATTGACTTGTCTGCACGAGGTTGCATATATGCAGCTTGAGGTGCGACTTGAGCGTGAATGGCGCTAGAAACACTGAACGCCAAGCACAATGAAGCTGTATATAACTTTAATTTCATTAGAGTTTTTACTCGGGTATTTCTTTGAAACAAAAACGGTTGGCACCTAGGCCAACCGCTTTTCTATAAAGTGACAGATTAACGAGTTCCTTCGCGGCGCAGAGCTGCTGGTGTGAAATCGTTATCAGACAACTTCACAGAGAAATCGTACATCTTATCTTCGTTATCCAACCCGATTGCGATATAACGACGCGAGTTCAGATCGTGATAAACCTCTAAGGTACTCCAGTGTGTTGGCACTTCGTAATAGTTCAAACCATGTGCTGTCGCGACACGATAAAGCTGACCACGAGCGTCGTATAAATCAGCTACGTGTACTTGCCAGCTATCCTCGTCAATGAAGAACACCCGTTTGCCATACACATGGCTGATGCCAGATTTTAATGACGCTTCAACCACCCAAACGCGGTGCTTTTCCCAACGGACTAAGTCAGGGTTAATGTGGCCTGGTTTTAAAATATCGGGATATTTCACGTCTTTGCTGTGCAGCTTGTAGCTGTTATACGGAATATACATTTCTTGCTTACCGACTAACTTCCAATTGTAACGATCTGGAGAGCCGTTAAACATGTCGAAATCGTCTGTGGTACGCAGACCATCAGACGCCGTACCTGGTGCATCATAAGCAACGTTAGGAGCGCGGCGTACACGACGTTGGCCGGTGTTATAAGTCCACGCTTGACGTGGAGTTTTCACTTGGTCCATCGTTTCATGCACTAACAGAGCGGTACCTGCTAAGCGTGCGGGCTCTGTCACAGATTGCTTGAAACGGAACAGAATGTTTTCTGTTTCAAGCGCTGCAGGCGTAGCCGAAGGCTCTGAGTACTTGAACATAATTTGTTCATCAAATTTGATCAACGTAAACTTGCCATCCGCCGTTGGTGCAGCCTGACCACCGTTACGAGTCGCAGCGACACCGCGGAAACGTAAGGTGTGGTTCCAAATAGCTTCTAAACCATTGGCTGGGATTGGAAATGGAATACCAATAGCAGCATTCTTAATACCGTTACCACCTTCGACTAATTCAGCCGTAGCAGCAATTTTCTTAGTCGCATCATACACATATTGTGGATATGACGCAGAACGACGGGTTTGGTAAACATTCATCTTGAATGTCGGATACAAGTCAAACAAAGCAATTTGGCCTGGTGACAAATTGGATTTGTATTTATCCAAATTGGACTTGTCGATTGTAAACAGCACTTTGTCTGCGGCAAATGGGTCGACATGGTGGCTACCAGGGGTATAACCAGCAGGAGCAGCAGTAATACCGCCCTCCCATGCTGGAATTGAACCGTCTTTATTGCCGGCTTTTTCAGCACCCATTGGCGTTAAATCTTGGCCTAAACGGGCGACTTGGTCTGCTGGCAATTTAGCCTGTACGCCGAACGCGAATGCGAGAGCTACTGCAGAAGATAACAGAGATAGTTTTTTCATAATGCTCTCTTCTCCCTTAGAATGTGTATTTGACGTTGAACGAGACAAAGTCTCGGTCTTCAGTGTTGTTGGTGGTGCCGACGCCGCCAAAGAAAGCGTTGTAGCTCACTTCTGCAGATAATTCACTCAGATAATCAATACCTAACGAATAGCTCAGCGATTTTTTATCTTCCGAGAACATGAACAGTGGATCAGGCGTAATACCGTTCACGTCATGGGCGAAGGTTAAACGTTGTGTTAAGTTGGTGCCTGCAAATACGTTGTTGTAGTTTGCGATAGCCACCAAACGATAGCCCCATGCAGACGCTGTAGGGAATGGGTTGGTTTCAGCCCCATTGGACACGCCAGTATGCAAGCCAGACTTGTTAATTAATTGACCCGACGCGTTAGTGCCTAACAAAGGACCACCCGAGCGATCTGTGTTCGGACCATTTAAACGCAGAACATCTTGATCTGGCATATCTTGGATCTTAATGCCGCCAATCTCAGCCAATAACGTTAAGTTGTCAGTTTTCAGCACAGGACCAAAAATATGAGTAACGGTCATCTGGGCTTGTAAGGTATCAGATAAGATAAAACCTTGGGCAAATTCACCCGGTTTTACTTTGTTGCCATCAACACGACCAATCTGTGAAATACCTGCCAAATCTGGACGTAAACCTGCATTTGCTAATTGCTCAGGCATACCAGCGTACAAAATTTCAACGTCATCAATTTGCAGCGGTTCATCTTGACGGTAAGCCAATTCACCAGCAACCGAAGTGCCGTCTAATGTGGTGTTGAAACTAAAACCGTACAACTTGATATCTTCTGGGTACTGAATAAAACCTTTGGACATCGCCGATAAGTTGCTGACGTTATCTTCAGTAATTTTATTTGATGCCATGTAAATCAAATCGGACTGAATAGCAGCAGAACTGAAATTAGACGCACGTCCCGAAATAACTGGGGTACGGCTGTGATAATTCATGTAGTACAACGCAAGTTCAGTATCACCGAGCTCAGGTGAGAAATATTCGAATTTCACACCATACTGACCGCCATCTTTAGGCTTGATTTCACCAGCTTCACCTTTAGGGCGCAGCGTTACTTTCGTCGGCCATGCCAAATAGGCTTGCGATAATTGCAGAACAGCGGCTTGAGCAGCGGCTTTTTGTGCGGCGCTTGCACTGGCGCTATTCAGAACCGCCAACGGCGCAGCCGCAGCTGTACCTAAGGAATTCAAACCGGCTAATAAAGTGCTCAAATCGATATCTGGGATACCAGCAAAACCAAGTTGAATGTTTTGCGCATAACCGCCTTTACCGGCGAAGTCGTTGGTGGAGAAGTATGTACCTGGCACTGGCAGATAGCTATTTTGCCAGTCGTATTGATAAAACACTTCTGCAGACATGTTTTCTGACAGACCTAACGAAGCCCATACCATGCCTACAGGAATGTAGGCTTCTTTTAAGTCAGCGCCAGGTAAACGGGCGATGCCCACATCGATAGGCGTGATGTTAATGCCGTGCTGAATCAGGGTACTTTCACCCCAGCTTAACACTTGGTTACCGACGCGGATGGATAACGGGTTAGCCCCATCATTTAACGCAAAGTTGGCAAAAACATAAGCATCGAGTAAACGAATATCTTTACACGCTAATTCTTCACCTTCCTTGTCAGCACAAGGGTCAACATAATTGCCCGAGACTGGGTTGGTGTAACGACCCTTTTTGTCCATTAAGGCTGAGTCGTAGAAATACATGAAACGGGTAAAAGCACCAAAATCGCCTTTTTTAATCGACAACTCATGGGTGCCTTTGAACAAGGATGAAAATTGGTCACCTTTATCGTAATTCAGGTTACCAGCATCACCGTTGCTTGAATATGCGCCAGGCTTTGACCAAATTTCCGATGCTGGATAGATGGTGTTGGTTGCGGCGTTATAGCCAGTCCAGTTGAAACGAGGATGATTGACTTTACTGATGGTATCCCAGTTTCGGTCTTCGGCACGCCAGCTAGAGCCGTAAGATAATGTTGAATCGAAAACAACTTCGACATCATCCGCGAAGGTAAACGACGCGGCTTGTACGGAGGTTGCAGACAAGGCTAACAATGCGGATGCGACACCCAGTGCTAAGCTTGACTTAGCAAAGGTTTGATGCCTGTTGATCATGTTGGATTCTCCCCCCTGTCCCTGCAGGTATATTTTGTTTTTGTAATACGTGACTCACAACTGCTCTGATCTGTGGTCACTTAGCTAAAATAATTACATCATTTTTTAGCAGGCGCAAGGCTTGCCTTCTGTCAAATCTGTTGATTTGTCACCAGTTTTTCTAAAAAACTACCACTTTCGCTGAAATGCCTTCCTCATTCAGTTTAACTGCTTTATCAAAACCGCAAGTTTAATTAGCTAAATTAATGATATATAAACATAAAAAGGCGCCCTGACCATGCTGCGTTTTAATTCATCGTTTAAAGTTTTTACTCTAAATAATTTTTTCTAAGCGAATAAACCGACCGCTGTGGTCTGTGTCCAGCACAAAACGACCATCTAAGCCATGATGGGTAAAAAAGGGTTGGAAATGGCGAATTTCGAGCTGAATTTTGAGGCCTTGATCTGTCACAACAATGACCGAGGTCGCATGCTGTCTGTAATATGCTAGCACCTGTTCGGGTGCTAGCTTGGCGGAAAACACATAACGGGGCATTACAAACTACGTTGCACTTTTTCAAATAAGTCGCTACTAATCGACGAAAGCTGTGTCAGCGTCAACAATTGTGCGCGCATCTGTTGTTGACGGGTTTCATCGTAGTGACGCCATGACAATAAAGGGGTCACTAAACGTGCCGTCAACTGTGGGTTTTGACTATCCAACTTACAAATCACATCACATAAAGTTTGATAGCCGCGGCCATCCGCAGCATGAAATTGCCAAGGGTTGGCTTGACTAAACGCCAAATATACGGCTCTCACCCGGTTGGGATTGGTCCAATCAAACTGAGGACGAGCAACTTGTTCGGCAATAAACTGATAGACCTCTGGTGTCGGAATTGACACGATAAGGGCTGATAATTTGTCGAATAACTGCGGATTGTCGCCAAAGTCTTGGTAGAACTCTGCGAGAAGATGAGTGCCCTTCGCCATGCTTGGATTTGTCGCAATGACTTTGAGCGCAGCGATCCGATCGGTCATGTTATCTGCTTGACGGTAATGCGTTGTTACGATGTCAAGATTGGCTTCGGTGACAGCCAGATACTCAAGACAACAATTACGCAGCTGTCGCATGCCAATTTGCTTTGGTTGATATGCATAGGCTTCTGGCTGCAACTGGGTGTAGCAAGCGGTCAATTCCGTGTGCAGTGCAGCAGCAACGGCAGCCACACATGCACTGCGTGTCGCCAACAGTGCTTCAACCGGCACCGGCTGATATTGACCAGCTAACACATCATAGGTCGGAATGCTAAGTAACTCAGCGATGAACGCCAAGTCACCTGCGCTATGAGTTAACCAATCTCGATACACCGAAACTAATGCATCCGGCAGTTTGATGTCAGTTGCACCAAGCTGCTGTCTGATAATGTTCGACCACAACGTCTGCATGGCATCCCAACGCGCCACGCCATCCTGACTGGATTTCGCAATCAAAATCAGTTGGTCAATGCTATAACTAAACTCGAATTTGACCGGTGCAGAAAAATCTGCAAACAACACTGGTACAGTCGATGGCGAAAGCCCTTCAAACGTAAAGTGTTGTTCTTGTTCATTGAATTCCAAAATACCATGTTGTTGTAGCTCGCCATCCGCACTTAGCAACTCATAGCGGACAGGGATCACAAATGGCAACTTGGCACTGCCATCGGCCGTTGCTGGCGTACCCTGATGTAAGGATAATTCAGCACGATTGGACGCAGGTTGGCTAAACTGCACCGTGACGAATGGCGTACCTGCTTGCGAGTACCACCGCTTGAACTGGCTCAAATCAGCCCTATTGGCATCCGCCATCGCGGCGACAAAATCGTCACAGGTCACTGCTTGGCCATCATGACGGTCAAAATACAAGTCCATGCCACGGCGAAAGCCTGCATCGCCTAGCAGGGTATGCATCATGCGGATCACTTCCGCACCTTTGTCGTACACAGTCACGGTGTAGAAATTATTCATCTCCAGCACCAATTCGGGCCGGATCGGATGCGCCATCGGCCCTGCATCCTCTGCAAACTGGGCGGTGCGTATGGTTTTTACCGCATCGATGCGACACAAGGTAGGCGAGCCCATAGCGGCTGAAAATTGTTGGTCGCGAAAGACTGTAAGGCCTTCTTTTAACGACAATTGAAACCAATCACGACAGGTTACCCGATTGCCGGTCCAGTTGTGAAAATACTCATGGCCAATAATGCTTTCAACGTTAAAAAAATCAGTGTCAGTCGCAGTACTATTATCTGCGAGTACATATTTACTGTTGAAAATGTTTAAGCCTTTATTTTCCATGGCCCCCATATTGAAGAAATCCACAGCAACAACCATGTAGATATCTAAGTCATATTCTCGCCCATACACCTCTTCATCAAACGCCATAGCCCGTTTGAGTGCCTCAACGGCAAATGAGGCTTGAGCGGCATAACCAACATCGACATAAAATTTGATCGCGACGTGGCGGCCTGACCGGGTCACAAAGCGATCGACGACTTCATCAAAGTGGCCAGCAACCAGCGCAAACAAATAACAGGGTTTGGGAAATGGATCATGCCAGGTCACATGCATCAGCCCATCATCGCGTTGCTGACGAGCGACCAAATTGCCATTACCAAGCATGTAGGGATATTCTGCCGGATTGGCTATGATATGCGTCGTAAAGACAGCCATCACATCAGGCCGGTCCAAGTAGTAGGTGATACGACGAAAGCCCTCCGCTTCACACTGCGTGCAATAGGCTCCATTACTTTGATACAAGCCTTCCAGGGCTAAATTCTCTTTGGGGGCAATTTCAGTCACGATCTTTAACTCAAACTGCTCTGGCAACGCATCAAGCTTGAGTTGATCTGGTTCTAATTGATACTCAGTCCAAGGTTGGTTATTAACCTCAACCGACAACAATTTTAAATGCTGCCCTGCAAGCACTAAGCTGCGAGATGTCGTTATAGCCCGCACTTGACTGACAGCGGTGACACGCGTTTGCGTCGGATGAAGTTCAAACGTCAGTTCAATGGCGTCGATACTAAAGTCGGGTGGCAAGTAATCAGCTAAGCGTTTGGCAGTAGATAGTTGAGTCATAACACGTCTCTAAAACGAAGTTTCATTGAGTATAAAGAAACAAGGCCTGTTCGCACAGGCCTTGTTGTTTTAGGCTTTGATGGGTAAATCGGCTTGCACCGCCGGTGGTGGTGTCAATTTTAAAATCTTAATCCCCAAATAACCGTA
Organism: uncultured Rheinheimera sp.; assembly: GCA_964437935.1. GTDB lineage: Bacteria > Pseudomonadota > Gammaproteobacteria > Enterobacterales > Alteromonadaceae > Pararheinheimera. The sequence goes on along the minus strand of CAYTIQ010000022.1, from coordinate 15,797 downwards.
GATGATGGCAAGCAGTGGGTTAATCAGATTAAAAAATGCGTAGAACAGATAATCCAGTGGATTGACACCCAACACGCCGTTCATGTAAGCGCCACAGGTATTCCATGGGATCAGCGGACTGGTAATAGTGCCGCCATCTTCGAGGGTTCGAGACAGATTCACCGGCGCTAAACCACGTGCCGCGAATTCTTCTTTATACATGCGACCAGGCATCACAATCGCCATGTACTGATCTGCCGCTAAAATATTGGTGGCAACACAAGTTAGGATCGTCGATGCCACTAACGAACCTGTCGATTTAGCACGTGCTAGGATCACTTGCACAAAACGCCGTAACAAGCCAGTACGTTCGAGCACGGCACCATAGACCATCGCCGACATAATCAGCCACACGGTATTGGTCATTTTTGACATGCCACCGCCACTTAATAAGCTATCGAGTTCTTTGTTACCCGTTTCTATTGCAAAACCATTGGCTAATGTCGCCCAGACCAACTTACAGACGCCAAGCACCGGTGATAACGTAGTATCACGCATCCGTTCAATCAACTCAGGTTGGAACAGCACAGCCCACACCGCGCCAAGAAGAGCTCCAACAAAGACCGTAGGAAATGCTGGCACTTTACGTACCGCCATCACCATCAGCACCACCATAGGCACTAAATGCAACACACTGATATCAAAATTCTTTTTTAGATCTGCGCTAATTTGTTGGATTTTCTGCGCATCCGCGGTTTGATGATCAGTCATGCCTAAAAAGAAGAAAATGGTGATAGCTAGCACGATACTTGGAATTGTTGTCCACAGCATATGGCGGATGTGACTAAACAGATCGGTACCAGCCACCGCAGGGGCAAGATTGGTGGTATCCGAAAGTGGCGATATTTTATCGCCAAAATAAGCGCCCGAGACAATAGCACCCGCAGTAACAATCGGAGACATGCCTAGACCAATCGACACACCAATCAATGCCACACCCACAGTGGCTGCCGTTGTCCATGAACTGCCGATACTGAGCGAAACGATACAACACAACACACAGGTTGCTGCATAAAACCATGAAGGTTCAAGCACTTGTAAACCATAATAAATCAGTGAAGGCACAGTCCCCGCTAACAACCAGGTGCCAATCAGCGCCCCGACAGAAAACAGGATCAACACAGCCCCTAGCGATAAGGAAATGCCATGCACCATGGCTTGTTCCATATCCGCCCATTGGTAGCCATTTTTGAGACCAATCACCACGGCCACAAAAGCGGAAACGAACAAGGCGATCTGATTTGGACCGTAGGAGGAATCGCTGCCAAACAACATGACAGAGAATGATAATAAGCAGATCAGTGTCGCCAGTGGAATAATTGCATCCAACAAGCTAGGAGCACGTGGGGTTGGGTGAGACATCGGTATTTCCTGGATTTTTTTAGTTATTTTGTAGAACGCCGGTCAGGTTTAGGAACACAGCCAGCACAGCAACTGGGGTAACCCACCGAATTGCAAACCGCCAAATGCTATAGGTTAATGCAGAAGCATTCAACTCTTCTGAAGTAACTTCCCTCTTAAGGATCCAGCCAGCAAAAATAGCCATGGCAAGACCACACAGTGGTAATAGGATGTCAGACGTTAAATGATCAATCACTTCAAATAAGTTATGTACCTGCTTTCCTACAAACATAAAGTCAAACTGAGTAAAAGGAACTCCAGCAAATGAACAGACAGTCAGCAAGCTTAACACCCATAACACAGTGCCAGAGACCACACAGGCCTTCAACCGCGTCATACCTTTGGATTGGACTAACCAAGCGACAACGGATTCAATCATTGCAATGGTGGAGGTAAACGCCGCGAACACTAACATAATGAAAAACAACCCTGCGACCAACGAACCTGCAGGCATTTGACCAAACGCAACTGGTAAGGTGACAAAAATCAAACCAGGCCCCTGTCCTGCGTCCAGACCATGCGCAAACACAATGGGGTAAATGACCAGCCCCGCCAACAACGCCACTGAAGTGTCGGCCAGAGCAATCCACAAGCTGGTACGCACAATAGACACTTTAGAAGGCATGTAAGCTCCGTAAGTGATCATCACGCCCGATGCCAAGCTTAAGGTAAAAAAGGAATGTCCTAGCGCAATTAGCACCCCACCCCAGCTTAACTTGGAGAAATCAGGATAAAACAAAAACTCGATGGCGCGTCGTGTATCCCCGGTCCAGCAGGCATAAACCGCTAATGCAATCAGCAATACATACAAACCTGGCATCATCACACGGATGGTGCCCTCCAAGCCTTTCTTGACGCCTTTGCCTACCACCACACAGGTCAACACTATCACCAAGGTCGTCCAACCTAACAAGGCCAGAGGATCGCAGGATGCCTGTCCAAACATGGCCCCTGTTTGCTCGGCAGTTAAGCCATCAAAATCACCCATTAACGCTTTAGGAACATAGGCAAAAGCCCAGCCCGCAATCACCGAATAAAAGGATAAAATTAAAAAACCTGAACAAAGGCCAAGCCACCCGACCAATTGCCACTTGGTATTGGCGTGAGCCTCTAAGGCTAAGGTGCGGGCTGAGTGACCTGGGCTTTGTCGACCGCGCCGACCGACTAAGACTTCGGCAATTAATACCGGAATACCAAGTGCTAAAATAGCGCCCAAATAGACCAAAACAAAGGCGCCGCCGCCGTTTTCACCGGTGATGTAGGGAAACTTCCAGATATTACCCAAGCCAACAGCTGCGCCCGTGGCGGCAATAATAAACATCAGACGACTTGACCATTGGTCTGTAGTTTTTTGTGTATTCATGTTCAACAACCAAAAAAAACAAAGGACTGTGACAGTCCTTTGTTTCTATTAAAGGGATTTTATTTACTGGGCTTACTGGCCGCAGCGAGGTCTTTGGTGATAAGTACCGCTTGTTCAAGCAACGGGTCTAATTTTTCCAACGCCTCTTGCGCATCTTCCACTTTTTTAACCGGTGGTTTATTCAAACGCTTCAACCGTTCATTAACCCGAGCCAATTGTTTTGCACTTTCAGCATCTTGTTCGGCCAAGCGTGTTTTCTCATTTAGAGAAACACGTTTTTCCGCCTGTTCTTTTTGATAGGCCTTAATGTCTTGATCCAAATAGGCAAATTCAGGCTCTTTGGCGATCCGCTCTTGATACTTCTGTTTCAAGGTTGGCAGTAAGTTTTTGATATCCGTGGATGCAGCATAAGCAGCAGGTTCAATGGAGTCCCACGGCATGGCGGTTTTTTCTTTACTCTCGCCCCATTCTTCTGGGTTGATCGGCGTTGGAAAACCAATGTCTGGGATCACGCCTTTGTGTTGCGTACTGCCACCATTAATCCGGTAGAATTTCGCAATGGTGTAGTTAAGACCACCCAAATCTTCTTCATACGGGTCGTAGATACGTTTTAGCGGTTTATGCTGCTGCACAGTGCCTTTGCCGAAGGTATCTTCACCCAGCACGATGGCACGGCCATAATCTTGCATTGCTGCGGCGAAAATCTCCGAAGCCGAAGCACTGTAACGATCGACAAGCACAGACATTGGACCGGCGTAACTGACGCCAGCATCCGTATCTTCGTTTTCGGTAATACGGCCATTGCCTTCACGAATTTGCACCACTGGGCCTTGGTCAAAAAACAGGCCCGACAACGTGATGGCTTCCGGTAATGAACCGCCGCCGTTACCACGTAAATCGATGATTAACGCATCGATTTTCTCGGCCTTTAGCTTTTCCAGCTCTTTCTGCACGTCGTTAGTCAGATTGTTGTAAAAACTAGGGATGGCGATCACACCCACTTTTTTGTCGTCTTTATACAACAGCGAGTGGAACACTTCACCTTTGGCCGCGCGATCCTCTAAACGTACTTTGTCCCGAACCAGTTCAATTTGCTGCGGCGTTGCACCCGCATTATCACTGCCAGCAAGCACTTGTAACCGAACCGTTGAACCTTTTGGCCCTTTAATTAAATCGACCACATCATCCAAGCGCCAACCCACGACATCAACGAAATCATCTTTGCCCTGGGCAACCCCAACAATACGGTCTTTGGGTTTGAGCTTTTTAGACATATCTGCCGGACCACCTGGCACCAGGCTGGAAATAACAGTGTAGTCATCGTCAGCCTGCAACACGGCACCGATCCCTTCCAGCGTTAGATTCATGTCTTGCTGGAAACGATCAGAATTACGTGGCGACAGATAATAGGTATGTGCTTCAATGGTCCGCGCATAGGCATTCATGATCATGGAGAACACATCTTCACTTTCGGTTTGTACTAAACGTTTTTTGGCGTTTTTATAGCGTTTGGTCAATAAATCGCGAATTTGCTTCGGATCTTTCCCCGCTAGCTTTAGATTTAACGCATCAAATTTGACACGTTGTCGCCATAACTCATCCAAGGCTTTTTGATCAGCAGGCCATGGCGCATCTTCACGCTCGTATTCGTAAGTGTCGTTGGTGGTGAAATCGAAGTCTTTTTCCAGCAGCTTTAACGCATAATCAAAACGTTCGGCCCGGCGCTTTAAGGCCAAATCGTACATTTGAAAGGCAAAATCAAATTGCCCTTTGTTCATCGCGTCATCAAACTGGAATTTATACTGAGAAAAGGAGTCAACGTCCGACTGCAACATGACATTACGAAAGTAATCAAGGTTTTGCAGATATTCGTCGAACACTTTGGCCGACAATTGATCGTCAAATTGCACGGGCAAGTAATGCCCTCGTTTCAGGGTAGCAGCAATACGTTGACTGACAACATAATGTTGTTCCAGTTGTTTTAGCTGTGGCAACGGCGTGGTGTCGGTCACCGCCCCCGCTGCAGTTGCCAATCCGCTAAAAACCGTGAGTAATGCTGCCGCGATCCCTGAAAGTCTTCTCATCTTTTACTCTTTTTATTAAGCTTTATAAATTGCGCCAATGGTGGTTTTAATCACCATACCCGAGGCTAATTGCACCACGACATCATGACGTGCCACTTCAACCACGGTTGCAGCCAGTGGCTGGCTGCCTAATTTCACCAATACCGCAGTTCCCGCTTTCACTTGAGCTTCAGCCAATGGCGTTAACTCAACAACAGGCGCTGCAACCACTGGTTTTGCTTTGACGACACTTGATTTCACATCCACAGGTTTTTTTCGAGGGGCTGACTTTTTGAAGGCTGGCTTGTCACCCTCTTTGCCTTTGGCCTCGGCAGATTTTTCAGCACGCGCTTTAGCACGTTCGGCTTGTTGGCGGGCTTTGCGCACTTCGGCTGCTTTTGCTCGGCTTTCAGCTAAGGACTGTGCGGCATGGGCTGCTTGTTGCGCATCAATCACATCGCCGTCATTACCATCTAAATCAACACGATGTGCGCCTTCTTTTAAAGCATCCAGATAACGCCAGCTTGAGGTGTACAAGCGCAACGCTTGACGCAACGACGTTTTACTAATCTCCGGTGATTCTTGTAGACGCTCCGCCAAATCTTGGAAAATACCAACTTTTAGCGGTTTTGCAGGACCAGTCAAACTAAAACAGGCTGGAAATTTTTCGGCTAGCAAGGTTACCAGGTCTTTCACTGCGTTAGGTTTAACCTGATTCTCGACTTGACTGGTCATTGTTCGTACTCTTCTTCTGTATCATGTTCATCATCGTCTTCGGCATCTTCATCATCGTCCGAATTCGACTGCAGTTTCTCGACATATAATTGACTGTAAGCAACTGCCCAATCAATTAAATCTTCTTCATCCGCTTCTAGGATCACATCACTGCCGCGAAGTTCATCCCAAAGCAAACGCATTAGTTGTTCAATATCATCGACGGCCAACTCGTCTGGAATGCTATCCCACACGCTATGGTAAATAGTGTTGATTCGGTCAGCGACTTGTTCTTCGGCGCCTTCCCAATCACCGACATCGGCAATTTCAAACAGGAAATCGTGAATGGACACGAGATCTTTCATAGGGTTTGTTCCAAACGTGCTTCCAGTGCATGAAGAAGGAGCACTAAGCCATCCGCATCGGCTTGGTCAAAACGGCTAAACAACGGACTATCGATATCCAGTACACCGATAATCTCACCTCGCAGACGCAACGGTAAGACAATTTCGGAATTACTGGCGCTATCACAGGCAATATGCCCTGGGAATTCATGCACATCGGGCACAACTTGAATGTCGCCCGTCGCAACAGCAGTTCCACAGACCCCTTTACCGATATCAATGCGAACACACGCAGGCTTGCCTTGAAATGGGCCTAACACCAGCTGTTGTTGTTTTAATAAGTAAAAGCCGGACCAATTCAGATCGGGCATTTCATTAAACAATAACGCCGAAATATTGGCGAGGTTAGCAATAAAATCAGTTTCATCACTGATCAGTGCATGCGCTTGCGCGGCGAGGGTTTGATAAAAAGCGTATTTTTCAGCAGACATCTTTACAATGCAAATAGGTCAAAGCCCGTACATTACTTGGTTTATAGCCAAAATTAAACTAGTTCGAACGCAATAAAAGCAGTTTTAACAGAAAACACCGGAATTAACCTGTTAACTGCTGAAGCTTTAACCACAATTAGAGTCCTATTTGGTCGAGCAGCATTTGCGCTTGCGGGTGGTAACTCTTGCGAGCCTCTCGATAAATCTTCCGCATCCACTCGCGTTTTTGTGGCGTTGCTGCCAACATCCGATACAGTGGCTCGATATATCGGATGCGGCCGACAGTTTTTAAAAACTCGCGTAACTGCTCGTCTACAATCACGTGTCGAAGCGGCACCACCAATAGGGCCCATTCGGTAAAAATTTCCGCGTTTTTGCTCGAGCTAAAACCATAGTTAGAATCTAATTCGGCTAATTGTGCTTCCGATAATTGCCTAGGTAGACGTCTTAAAAAATATAACCATTCTTGGACAGACCAACGTTGCGTCTGCAAAGTACTCAACGGCACTTGTTGCGTGAGCCAGATATGCATCACCTGTTCGACCGCTTGGAAGGTCTCTGCGCTTGGTAACACGGCAAAATCAGGGATGCCTTCGCCATCCAGCCAAATGTTTAGTTGCTCCGTTGTAATAGCTAGCTCGTTTGGTGTGATTAAATACCTCTGCAAATCCGCGATAAAATCATCACTATCAATAGATTGAAACGCATGTCGCTGAAAATAACCGCGCAGATATCGATCAAAATCATCGATGCCCGCTTGCGCCGCTAACCAACGCAAAAATAACTGACCTTTGACATACGCAATCTGGTTGAAGGCGAGCTCCGGGTCGTCCCCTTGCCACAACGGCCTTAGCCGTGTTTGCGATGGATGACGGCTGTCTAACTCCTTATAAAGTTCTGCCACATTGAGGGCAAACTCTTGGTCGGCGCGTTTTTGGCCATACACCTTGGCCATCAGCCGATTTTCAACGTAATTGGTCATGCCTTCGTTAAGCCAGACGTTTTGCCAATTGGCATTGGTGACTAAATTGCCAGACCAGGCATGAGCCATTTCGTGTGCCACCATACTGACTAAACTCTGATCTCCCGACAACACTGTCGGTGTGACAAACGCAATACGAGGATATTCCATCCCCCCAAACGGAAAACTCGATGGCAACACCAATAAATCATACCGTTGCCATGCAAAATTGCCGTACAGCGCATTGGCGGCGTCTACCAATTTGCTGACATCGGCAAATTCACGCGCGGCCTCATTAAGCCAAGTCGCTTCACCATAGACGCCTGAGCGGTTATCAATGGCTTTGAACTTTAAATCGCCAACTGCCAGTGCGATCAAGTAGCTTGGGACCGGTTGGTCCATTTGGAACCAATACACCCCTTTGGCCTCATCGGAGCGCACTAAGTCAGCACTCATCACCGCTTTTAAATAGGAGGGGATCACCACCCGCGCTTTATATCGCAGCCGTTTGGCAGGCGTATCTTGCAATGGGATCCAGCTACGGGCATGAATGGCTTGAGATTGGGTGTATAAAAACGGGTGCTTTTTTTCGGTACTTTGCGCCGCCGTTAACCACTGCAAGGCGCTAGCGGTGGGCTTGGTAAAATAACTGACCCGTATAGTTTGCGCTTGCTCGGGCAATTGGATCCGTAAGGGCTGACCTCGAAGCGAATCGCCAACGCCTAGTAAAAATGCCGCGGGTCGCCACTGCTGATCTTGACCTAAGAATTCGACTTTTTCGACAGCCAAATCTTTGGTATCTAAGGTCAGTCGCGTCGACTTGGGATTTAACCATCTAAGGTGGTGCTCCACCGAGCCCGAGAGTCGTTGCCGCGTGAAATCGACCGTTAAATCCAGCATGATGGATTCGCTAACTACCTCGTTGAAATTGGCAAAACTATCACGGTCTTGATGGGCTCTCAGCGGTGTTGCCAGCCCTAATAGCAGCAAACACAACGCAATTATTCTCATAATGTACTCTTTTGCGCATAGGGGTTTGCAGGATAATAACAAGTCGGTGCGGTCAATTGCACGGTAAAATGCCGTGTGTCTTTGTGGGGTAACTTCATAAAGCCGCCAACCCCTTCGCCGCGGATCAGCGGGATTTTACTGACGATACTTTGTAGTAAAGCATTGAATTCGTCTTCAGCAGTCGCATCAAGCAAATGGAAGTAACTGTGCACCTTCATAAAATTGGAGCTGACTTCAAAAATGATGCAACCGGTGTGTCGAATCAGGTTAAGTTTTGCTAGATCATCCATGATGGCATCCGGCAACACCAATTGTTCATCTGGATCTTTGCCATCTTCAAAATAGCTGTGCTGTTTCGCAGGTTTATCCGACGCCCCTTCCAGCACTTCATAACGAATACAAGTACCGTTTGGCACGACAAAGGCATCTAACGCAGATTGCCTTTGTAAATGGATAGTTTGGCGCGCATCAAACAAACACGCTTTAAAAATCCCCACCTTTGATATGGCTCGAGCTAAGGTCACCACATTATTGATAGCCAGCGCAAACGCTTCGGCTTGGCTGGCTTGATACAGGTGCAGGTGGCAATCGATAAATATCCCTTGAGGTAACCAGTGGATCGCCAAACCGCCGACCACCGCATAACGGCCTAACCGGCTCACCGCCGCCACAAAGGCCTTTTCAGTTTCCCCCATGCCTTCCAAATAATTTTTGTAATAACGCTCGAGTTGCACATCATCGATGTAGTGAATACCAGCTTCGTCGCTGTGTTCACGTAGAAAAGATTTGCGACTGGAATACACCACCGTATCGAGCTCGCGGGTATGGGTCGAGATCCCAAACGGCAGTTGTGGTTTGTCATCAAACAGGGCTAGCGGTGGTAACACTAAGTTTTTCAGCCGCGGCATCGCCTTTAGGAAATAATCGCCAGCCTGGGCACGCAGCATGGCATCATCGGCGAGCATACTATCTAACAGCGTGGCAAATTCCTGCGGCAAGCCTAAGGCTCTGGCCGGGATGGCTTTTCGACCAAAACGACAGCCTTGCCCTGCGGCTAACGCATACAGGGTACCTGCAACCCCTTGCTCATCAAAGCGTGGGCTGGATAAACCGCCGGTGCGTTGTTCAACACCGATGAAATAGATATCGCCAAGCCTGGCATTGGTGTGTTGTAAGTCTTCGGACATTAATGCCATGACATTATTGCTAACATACTGCCCCTGTTCATCCAGCTGGGCAAACACCGAACTGCCCCAGTCCACCAAGCTGATTTGACCTGTGTCGCCGTCAAACACAATATTGGACGGTTTGACATCACCATGCACAATCGGCGCAAGCTCACCATCTCGTTGATGATGACGCAGAACCTTCAGCAAGCTAGCGAGCTGGGCTGCGATATCAATAATTAAACGCACAGGCAGCCGACCGTGCTGCACGCTGTATTGCTCAAGGTCAATCCCTTTGGCACGCCCCATCATTAAGATCCCTTGTTTTTTCACCACTTGATAGGTGATGTAACGCGGAATATTTGGATGCTGCAGTTGCGACAACATATAGGCCTCGTCGGCCAAACGTTCTTGAATATGTTGAGGTAAATTGACGCGGGAAAACTTAAACACCAAGGGATCGCCACTTGGCCCAGTCCCTGCGAACACAAAACCAAAGGCACCTTTCCCAGCAAGAGCGATATCACGATAGCCAAGTTTATTCAGCTCATCGATACAAAGCTGCACCCAATCTTTGAGCTTCTTTGCGTCGTTGGCATTGAGCAAATAAAACGACTGTTCTTCTGGAATGTAAAAATTACGAAGTTGATGTTTATCCATGCACGAACAACCTAGTCTGCCTGCATCTGCTGAGCAACAGCCATAAAAAAAGCCCTTACTAGGGCTTTTTACAGGTTTTTCCGCAAGGCGCCAAGTCCTATCGCGACTTAGCGCAGCGCCAACAGCATGCTGCTTGGCTCTTCTAAGTACTTTTTCCACAAATTGGTAAAGCGGGCAATAGTACCGCCATCGATCACGCGGTGATCGCCAGACCAGCTGACTTGCATAATCGAGCGCGCGACCACGTGGCCTTTGCTATCAAAACGCGGCAGGGTTTGAACTTTACCCAGCGCCACAATCGCCACTTCTGGCTTGTTGATAATTGGCGTGGCCACTGTACCGCCGATAGCACCAATGTTGGAAATTGTGATGGTGCCGCCTTTTAAATCGGCAGGCGATACGCGACCTTCGCGAGCTAAATCCGTCAAGCGGGTTAGGTCTTGGGCGATCTCGACAATCGACTTGCGGTGACAGTCTTTGACGTTTGGCACCAACAGACCGACTTTGGAATCAACCGCAATACCGATATTGTGCTCATCAAAATAAGTTAGCTCGCTGCAATCGGCGTTGACTTGGCTGTTTAAAATCGGAAACTCGTTTAATGCCAACGACATCGCTTTCATAAAAAACGGCATCATAGTGAGCTTGACGCCCTGTTTGGCAAGACCATCTTTTAAACTGCCACGCAGCGCAATCAGGTCGGTTAAATCGATTTCTTCACAGTAGGTAAAATGTGGAATGGTGGATACCGATTCCGCCATTTGCCGCGCCATCGCAGCTTTAATGCCTTTGATAGGTTCCACACGTCGACCGGCCACAGCTGCTGCACCAATGGCTGGTGCGCTCACCGTGGTTGTCGACACAGCAGCCACTTGCGAAGCGGCGACATTGCCTACCACGCCATTGCCAACCACGGTGCCGCCGGCAAAGGCGCGCACATCGTCTTTAAACACGCGGCCTTTCGGGCCTGAACCCGGCACGCGGTGAATATCGACACTCAGTTCACGCGCTAAACGGCGCACGGCAGGACTTGCCAATGCTTTGTTGCCTGCAGGCATCGGAGTCACAACCGCTGCCGAGGCGACAGGCGCTGCAGCAGGAGCTGTCGGAGCCGTTGTTGCGGCAACAGGCGCTGCGTGTGACACCGCCTGCGGATGACTGGCAAGTGCTGCGTCTAATTCAATGGCAAACAGCGGCGCATGCACTTTGGCAATTTGACCTTTGACTGTGTACAAACGCACGATTTTGCCTGGATGTTTGGCCGGAATTTGCACCAAGGCTTTGTCGGTCATCACATCACACACCGGTTGGTCTTCGGCGATCACATCGCCTTCTTTGACTAACCAATCGACGATTTCACACTCGACAATACCTTCACCGATATCCGGCAGGATAAAATCTTCAACGACCTTGCCTGCCACTGCAGGCGCTGCGGCAACAGGGGCTGCTGCAGCCACCGGAGCTGGCGCCCCGTCGGTGCCCGCGACTTGCATTTCAAACAAAGGCGCGTGCACTTTGGCAATATCGCCTTTGGCGTAATACAGCTTGGTCACAATGCCGTCATGCACGGCTGGAATTTGCACCAAGGCTTTATCCGTCATCACGTCGCAAATCGGCTGATCTTCTTTGATGGTGTCACCTTCTTTGACCAGCCACTCGACGATTTCGCACTCGACAATGCCTTCACCGATATCCGGCAGAATAAAATCTTTTTTCATTACCGGCTCCGCTTAGAAGTTCACTGCCGCTTTAATGGCTTCGAACGTTTTTAAATGGTCGGCCACGTATTCTTTTTCCAGCGCCAGTGGGTATGGTGTATCCAAACCACAGACACGTTGAATTGGGCTTTCTAAATGCAAGAAACAACGTTCTTGGATAGTCGCAGCAATTTCACCAGCAAAACCACCGGTTAATGGCGCTTCGTGGTTAATCACTAAACGGCCGGTTTTCTTCACCGACTCCGCCACTGTGTCAACGTCCCATGGCAATATGCTGCGCAGGTCAATCAGTTCGCACGAAATACCGGCCGCTTCGGCCATTTCAACCGCTTTTTCACAAATTTCCATTTGTGCGCCCCACGCCAGTACTGTGACTTGGTTGCCGGGTTTGACGATTTCGGCTTTGCCAATTTCGATTTCGTAATACTCTTCCGGCACTTCGCCAACCGAGGCGCGATACAGCTTTTTCGGTTCAAAGAAAATCACTGGATCTGGGCAAGCAATTGACGCCAGCAGCAAGCCTTTGGCTTGATGTGGGTTGCGTGGCACCACGATTTTAAGACCCGGCGTATGGGCAAAATAGGCTTCTGGCGATTGGCTGTGGTAATGCGCACCCGCAATACCGCCACCGTATGGGGTGCGGAAGACCAAGCCGCCGACGTTGAATTCGTTGCCTGAGCGGTAACGGAACTTGGCCGCTTCGTTAACGATTTGGTCAAACGCTGGGAAGATGTAATCGGCGAATTGAATTTCAGCAACCGGCTTCATGCCTTGCGCCGCCATACCGTTGGCAAAACCGGCAATACCTTGTTCGACTAGTGGCGTGTTAAAGCAGCGATCTTTCCCGTATTTTTCTTGCAGTTTGGACGTGGCGCGAAACACACCACCAAAAAAGCCAACGTCTTCACCAAAACACACCACGCTATCATCTTGCGCCATTGCGATGTCCAAGGCGTTGTTGATGGCTTGTAATAAGTTCATCTTAGCCATGCTTAGATTCTCCCTGAGGTAATTGGATACGCATCCGGGTATTTACGGATGTGTTCTTTCAGTGCTTCGTATTGACGCTTCAGCTCAGGGATTGGCTCGGCGTAGACATCACTAAATAATTCTTCCAGCGCAGGTTTTTGGATTTTTTCAGCAACTTTTAATGCATCCAAAATTTCTTGGCGCAGTGCATCCAGCGATGCTTTGTCGGCGTCTTCATCCAACCAGCCTTTCGCCACCAGATACGCACGGAAGCGTGCCACTGGGTCGACTTTGCGCCACTTCTCTTCTTCTTCTTTGGAACGATAACCGGTTGGGTCGTCTGACGAGCTGTGTGCACCTAAGCGGTAGGCCATGGATTCAATCAGCACAGGCTCGTTGGTTTCCAGTGCATAATCACGCGCCATTTTGGTCGCTTGGTACACGGCTAGGATATCAGCGCCATCGACACGAATGGACTTCATGCCATAACCCACACCACGACAGGCGATACCGTCGCCTTTGAATTGCTCGTTGGCAGGCGTTGAAATGGCATAACCGTTGTTACGACAGAAAAACAACACTGGCGCTTTATGCACCGCCGCCATGTTTAAGCCGGCGTGGAAGTCACCTTCAGACGCGGCGCCTTCACCAAAATAACAAATGGTGACGTTTTTCAGTCCACGCAGTTTTTGCGCATACGCATAACCAGCCGCTTGCGGAATTTGCGTCGCCAGCGGGCTAGAAATGGTCATGTAGTGGATATCTTTCGAGCCGTAATGCACGGGCATTTGACGGCCTTTGCCTAAGTCTTTTTCGTTGGAAAACAGTTGGTTCATAAACTGTTCTAACGTAAAACCACGGTAACGCAAGGCACCTTGCTCGCGGTATTGCGCCATGATCATGTCGGCGTCGTCCAGGGCAGCGGCCGAGCCAATCGTAGCAGCTTCTTCACCTAAACATTGCATGTAGAAGCTGATACGACCTTGGCGCTGCGCGGCGAGCATCCGCTCATCCAGCACACGAATAAAGGTCATGGTGTTGTACATTTTCAGCGCCAGCTCTTTGCTTAGTTCAGGCGCAGTAGCCCCTTCATAAATGGTGCCGTCGTCATTGAGGATACGAAAAGTTGGGATTTGTAGCGCGTGGCCGCTGGTGAATTCAGCGGTATGCACAGTCGAAATCGTGGCGTTATTCGGGTTGGTCATAGATCTCTCGTTTGCATTGCGCGGACCTGGACCTTGGTTGTTTGCCCGGTCACGCAGATGTTGAACCAGACTAACTTGGCAGCGCCGCTGCCAAGTTAGCTTCTCCCCTGGATCTCACCTGTGCTTGCATTTTTAGTTTACGTGTACGTCAAGTCACAAGTGGATTGCTGTGTAAATCTGGAATCCAGCGCCGCAACTTTACCTTTACGTAAACTGTATTGCAACGCGTAAACCGTCTAAAACACTAGCACATGGCGGGTTTTTCCGTGAATTTTTCCAAGTCTTCGCATAAGTTTTTTTAATTCGAAGGGCGAAGCCAACAAACAAATAACGAAATAGCTCAGGTTCTAGGCAACACCTAGGCAACAAAAAACCGCAGCATGACTGCGGTTTTACTTGTTCCTGCAAAGGACGTCGTGGATATAACGGGGTCGTTAAGGTGCCGTTTGACCGCGAATATCGGTTGGTTTGACCAACAGCATAGCGCGTTGCCCCAGCGCAACATTGGCATTGGGGAAGATAATGGCTTCACCGGCTTCGTCCACGGTGATCTGTGTATCACCATCTTCAGCAAGCACGGTGCCCAATGAAAATTGCGTAAAGTTTTCAATGTCATTGGCAAAACATAACTTAAATTGCTCGGTCTGCTTGTTAATGGACCGACTGACTACAAAAAAGTTAAAGTCGATGTCCGCAAATGCCGGCAGGTTTAAAGTCTCGCCCGATACCAGTCGACGCAACATTACGTCGCATTGTGAAAACCGTGACATATCGTTTTGACCAAAGGGCCGTACTTTGCCAAGTTCCAGCGTAAAGCCATGCGCTTTGGCGGTTTGCGCAGCAAAATAGCTAAAGGTTGAGGCTGGGGTTTGCATCAATAAAAAGGTATTAACGCCACAAGCGGCCAAAAACCGTAACTGTGTTTCAGACCAAGGCTCGCCGTGCAAATACGGATAGACCGCGAATTTCTCATGCACAGACCCACGAATAGCCGTGTGTAAGTCATACAAGGCGCGATGGCGCCCCGCTTCAACCGACTGATAAAACCGCAGCACTGCTTGTTCTAATAGCTCGGCCCGGCTGCGCTCCCACGATGGCGTGAAGTCACCTTTGCTGTGATGGCCAGAAAACAAGCGGTTTAAGTTATCGACCAATTCCCGTTTGGCGGCATTGATGGCGGGTGGATTGCCAATGAGTACCAGCAAGCGACAGGTCAATGGCAAGACGCCGGTTAAGATGTCTTGCACCAGCTTAGCGACTAATTCAATCGGCGCAGTTTCGTTGCCATGAATACCACAGCTCAACACTATATCTTGCGTTGTCAATTGAGCGGGGCTCAAACAGGCGATGCCGCTGTCCCACACCTCAACACGAATGCCTTGTTCGGTGACGTAGTCAAAGGCTGGATGATGCTCGGGAAAGCTTAAGCTAAAGCCCAAAAAATCACCGCTTTGCACTAAGTCGGTGGCATTGACCTGACGATTTAAAATGGATGTCATAAAACCTCGGGGCGGCTTGGCCGTTCTTTTTTTAGTAACCGGTGTAGGCGAAGTTTTCGCATTGTAGTGGAGCAAAGGCCGTTTGTGCAGTAGCTTCGCGTGGATTGTTGGTTGCCTGTGTAGCTATAAAAGGTTGATATAAAAATGTATGGTCCGCCCCGTTGTTGCAAGTACAAAAAACCGATAACGGGGT